>NZ_JASTLB010000001.1:645392-1290785 GCF_030499535.1 Streptomyces sp. TG1A-8 | reverse complement strand
CAGCGCGAGCGAGGAGGGCCTGACCCGCTCCCTGGAACTGCTCGCCGCCGAGGGCACGGTGATCGAACTGAGCTGGTACGGCGACCGGCGCGTCGCCCTGCCCCTCGGCGAGGCCTTCCACTCGCGCCGGCTCACCGTGCGCGGCAGCCAGGTCGGCACCGTCTCCCCGGCCGCCCGCGCCGGCCGGGGCTACGCCGAGCGGATGGCCCTCGCCCTCGACCTGCTCGCCAACCCCGCGCTGGACGCCCTGGTCACCGGGGAGAGCGCCTTCGAGGAGCTGCCCGCACTGATGCCGGAGCTCGCCTCGGGGCGGCTCCCGGCCCTGTGCCACCGCATCCGGTACGGCGCAGGGACCTGACCTGAGAAAAAGGCGGGAGAGGGCTGAACGCGGGGAAGCGGGCAGCCGTACTACCCGGCAACCCCCGGCAGGAGACCGCGGGGGGCACCAGAGGCGCCGCACCTGGAGGGTCGTCCGTTGTTCAGCATCACCGTCCGCGATCACATCATGATCGCCCACAGTTTCCGCGGCGAGGTGTTCGGGCCCGCGCAGCGCCTGCACGGCGCCACGTTCCTGGTGGACGCCACCTTCCGCCGCGAGCAGCTGGACGAGGACAACATCGTCGTCGACATCGGCCTGGCCACCCGGGAACTGGGCGCCGTCGTCGCCGCGTTGAACTACCGCAACCTCGACGAGGAGCCCGAGTTCGCCGGCACCAACACCTCCACCGAGTTCTTGGCCAAGGTCATCGCCGACCGGCTCGCCGAACGCGTCCACGAGGGGGCGCTGGGCGAGGGCGCCAGGGGGCTGGCCGGCCTCACCGTCACCCTGCACGAGTCGCACATCGCCTGGGCGAGCTACGAGCGTGCGCTGTGACCGGCAAGGCCGCGGAGAAGGCGGCCGGTGAGGAGGCGCGGCTCGGTTACGCGTCCGCGCGGCCCGCCGCCTCCGCGCACGCCGGGGAAGCCGGATCCGCCGGGGCCACCGAGGCCGTCGAGACCGCCGGAACCGTCAGGACCGCAGGAGCGGCCCCCGCGTCCCTGCGCACCGTGCACTTCGTCATGCCGGGCGGCGTCGACGACCCGGCCGCCCCCAGCGGCGGCAACGCCTACGACCGCCGGGTCTGCCTGGACCTGCCCGGCTTCGGCTGGCAGGTCGTGCGGCACGCCGTGCCCGGTGCCTGGCCGCGCCCCGGCCGCACCGACCGCGACGGCCTCGCCCGCACCCTGCGCGGCCTGCCGGACGGCACCGTCGTCCTCCTCGACGGGCTGGTGGCCTGCGGCGTGCCCGAGGTCGTCGTCCCCGAGGCCGGACGGCTGCGGCTCGCGGTCCTGGTGCACCTGCCGCTCGGCGACGAGACGGGCCTGGACGCGGCCGTGGCCGTGGCCGCCGAACTGGACGCCCGGGAGAGGCAGGTGCTGCGGGCGGCGCCCGCGGTGATCGCCACCAGCGACTGGGCGGTCCGCCGGCTCGTCTCCCACCACGGCCTCCCCCCGCGGCGGGTGCACGTCGCGGCCCCCGGCGCCGACATCGCGCCCCTCGCCCCCGGCACCGACGGCGTCTCCCACCTGCTGTGCGTCGCCGCGGTCACCCCGCGCAAGGGCCAGCACCGGCTGGTGGAGGCGCTCGCGGCGGTACGGGACCTGCCGTGGACCTGCGCCCTGGTCGGCGGACTCGGCCACGACCCCGGGTACGTCACCCGTCTGCGGGACCTGATCGCGCGCCACGGCCTCGCCGACCGCCTGCGTCTGGCCGGCCCCCGTTCCGGCGCCGACCTCGAAGCCGACTACGCCGCCGCCGACCTGATGGTCCTCACCTCCTGCGCCGAGACCTACGGCATGGCGGTCACCGAGGCCCTCGCCCGCGGCATCCCCGTCCTGGCGACCGATGTCGGCGGCCTGCCCGAGGCGGTCGGCCGCGCCCCCGACGGCGGCGTGCCCGGCATCCTCGTGCCGCCGGAGGACCCGGCCGCGCTCGCCGCCGAACTGCGCGGCTGGTTCGGCGAGGCCGACGTGCGCCACCGCCTCAAGGCCGCCGCCCGCGCCCGCCGCGCGGCCCTCGACGGCTGGGCGACGACCGCCCGCAGCCTGGCCGCGGTCCTCGGCCGGCTTCCCCAGCCCCCCAGGAGGGCGGCATGACGGACACCGGGACGGCGGGCGGGGGACTTCCGGCGCGGACCGGTCCACCGGGGGACGAGCCACCGGGCGCGGGTCCTGATGCCGGTGCCGGTGCGCGGGCGGCCGTGCGGTTGCCCGGTGGCGGGGAGCAGGGGCCGCCGGCGGCTGCCGGTCCGCCGCGGGACGACCGGCCGCGGGTGATCGCGGGTGCCGGTCCCGTCGCCGGATCCGGCGCACGGGCGAGCGCGCGGCTGCGGGACGGCGGCGAGCCCGAGCCGCCGCGGTACGCGCCCGAGTGGCTGCGGCTGCGCGAAGGGGCCGACTCGGCCGCCCGGGCCCGGGAACTGCTGGTCCCGCTGCGCGAGCGGATCGCCCGGCTTCCGCGCCGGGCGGGCGCACTGGTCGTGCACGACCTGGGCTGCGGCACCGGCTCCATGGGCCGCTGGCTCGCGCCCCGCCTGGACGGCGCCCAGCACTGGGTCCTGCACGACCGCGACCCCCGTCTGCTGCGCTTCGCCGCCGTGTCCGCCGCGCGCCGCGCCGCCGACGGCAGCGGGGTCACGGTCGAGACGCGGCACGGCGAGGTCGGCCTCCTCACCCCGGACGCCCTGACGGGTGCCCACCTGGTCACCGCCTCGGCCCTGCTGGACGTCCTCACCCGGGGGGAGGTCGAGTCCCTGGCCGCCGCCTGTGCCGGCGCCACCTGCCCGGCGCTGCTCACGCTGTCCGTCGCCGGTCGCGTGGACCTCACCCCCGCCCACCCGCTGGACGCCGAGATCACCGAGGCGTTCAACGCCCACCAGCGGCGCGACGGCCTGCTCGGGCCGGACGCGGTCACGGTGGCCCGCGAGGCGTTCGCGGCGCACGGCGCGACGGTACGGGTGGGGCCGAGCCCGTGGCGGCTCGGCTCCGGGCAGTCCGCACTGACCGCCCAGTGGCTGCGCGGCTGGGTCGGCGCGGCCGTCGAGCAGCGGTCCGGGCTGCGCGCCCGCGCCGACCGCTACCTCCGGGACCGGCTGGCCGCCTGCGGGGCAGGTGCGCTGGAGGTCGTCGTCCACCACAGCGACCTGCTGGCGCTGCCCCGGCCGGCGGGCGGCGCGTCATGAGCGGGCGGGCGGTGGGTGCGGGGGCGGAACCCCGCACGGCGGACGCCGAGCCGGTGCCCGGCGCGGCGGGAACGGGCGCCCACCCCTGCCCGGCCGCCCCGGGCACGACGGCCGCCCCGGGCACGACGGGCGCGCGCCCGCGGAGCGCCGGTGCCGGTGCCGGCGCCGGCACCGGCGCTCCGCGGGCGCGTCGACCACCCGCCCCGGAAGCCGTGCCCCCACCCGCGCCCACGCCTCCGCCCACCCGCCACGGCGTCCCCCGCACCCTGTTCTCCCGGTTCGGCTCCTGCACGGTCCGCACCCACTTCGGCACCGCCGTCGGCGCGGCCGTCCTCGCCGCGCTCCTGTGGCGGCTCGGCACCGGTGTCCTCCTCGACGGGCTGCGGCGGATCGACGGCGTGACGGTGCTGGAGGCACTGGGCATCGGCGCCGTCACCACCGTGTTCAGCGCGTGGCGCTGGCAGTTGGTGGCCCGGGGGCTGCGGATCCGGCTGCCGCTGGGGTCCGCGGTGGCCGACTACTACCGGGCGCTGTTCCTCAACGCGGCCCTGCCGGGCGGGGTGCTGGGCGACGTGCACCGGGCGGTCCGGCACGGACGCGGCGCCGGCGACCTGCGGCGCGGGGTGAAAGCGGTCGTCCTGGAACGGGTCGCCGGACAGGTGGCGCTGGCCGTGTCCGGCGCGGTGGTGCTGCTGACGCTGCCCTCCCCGGTCCGCGCCGACGCCCGCGCCCTCGCCCCGCCGGCGGCCCTGGCGCTGGCGGGCGCGCTCGCCGTCGCCTTCGCCGTCCGCATGAACCGGGCCCCCTCCCGGCGCGGCGACGCCGTGCGCGCCGCCCTCGGCGAGGCGCGCGAGGGGCTGCTGTCCCGGCGCGGCGGGCCGGGCGTCGCGCTGTCCTCCGCCGTCGTGCTGGCCGGCCACCTCGTGATGTTCGCCGTGGCCGCCCGGGTCGCCGGCTCCGCCGCCTCCGTGCCGGTGCTGCTGCCGCTCGCGGTCCTCGCCCTCGCCGCCATGGGCCTGCCGCTGAACGTCGGCGGCTTCGGCCCGCGGGAGGGCGTCACGGCCTGGGCGTTCGGCGCGGCGGGGCTCGGCGCGGACCACGGGGTGGCGGTGGCCGTCGTGTACGGCGTGCTGAGCCTGGTGGCGAGCCTGCCGGGCGCCGTCGTCCTGGTCGCCCGCCGGGGCACCGGGCCGCGGGCCGCGGCCGCCGCGGCGGAGCACCCGGTGCACGAACGTCCCGGCGACGACGCCGCCGTGCGCGACGCCCCCGGTCGCGAGCACCCCGACGTGCGCTATCCGCGCCCGTCGCGCCCTTCCCCCGGCACCAGCAGTTGCGCGTACGTCCCGAAGGACTCCGCCAGGCTCGCCAGCAATTTCCGGCCCTTTTCCGCCGATCCCAGGGAGGGACGGCCGATGACGCCGGATTCGGTGTAGGCGGACATTCCCACGGTGAGCAGATGACGGCGGTCGTCCGCGGTGAAATCGGCGGACTCGTAACCAGGGCGGACGAATTCGGGATGGGCGTGCAGCAGAATGGATGTCTCGATTTCCCCCGCGTGCATGTCGGTGAGCAGCGGGGTGACCACTCCCGCCCGTTCCCTGGCCGTCTCCCAGTCCTCCGCGGCCGGGAACAGCGCCATCCGCTCGCCGCGCGCGGACGCCTCCTGGACGACGTTGCCGAGGACGTAGTTCCCGCCGTGCCCGTTCACCACGACGAGCGCGTCGGCGCCCGAGCGGCGCAGCGAGGCGGCGATGTCCCGGACCACCGCGTGCAGGGTCACGGAGGAGATGCTCACGGTTCCCGGCCAGGCCGCGTGCTCGTGCGAGCAGGAGACCGTCACCGGGGGAAGGAGCCGCACCGGGTGGGCGGCGGCGATCTCCCGCGCCACGGCCGAGGCCACGAGCGTGTCGGTCGCCAGCGGCAGGTACGGGCCGTGCTGTTCGAAGCTTCCGACGGGAAGGACGGCGATCCGTGCTGAACCGTCCGCCGCCCGGGTCCGTACGTCTTCCGTGGTGTCCGCCGGCATCACCGTGCGGGCCGCCGCACGCGCACCCGAACCATTCATCTTCCCCCGGCCCTCCGTCTCTGCTTAGGGATCAGATCATGACAGAAAACATCGGTGTCCTCGGCGGGACGTCCCCGCGGCGTCCGGGCGTGGAACGCGTCGTGAACACCCCGTTGCCCACCGTGTACGGCCAATTCCGGGCGATCGGCTACCTGGACCACGACCGCGGTGACGAGCAAGTGGCCCTGGTCCACGGCGACCTGGCCGCCGAGAACGTGCTGACGCGGCTGCACTCGGAGTGCCTGACCGGCGACGCGTTCGGCTCGAGGCACTGCGAGTGCGGGGACCAGCTCGCGTCCGCGCTGCGTGCGGTCGCCGCCGAAGGCAGCGGGGTCGTCGTCTACTTGAGGGGGCACGAGGGCCGGGGCATAGGCCTGCTCGCCAAGCTGCGCGCGATGGCCCTGCAGGCGGAGGGACTGGACACCGTGGAGGCGAACCTCGCGCTCGGACTGCCCGTGGACGCCCGCGACTACGGCGCCGCCGCCCGGATCCTGCACGACCTCGGGGTGCGCTCGGTCCGGCTGATGTCCAACAACCCCCGCAAGCGGGAGGCGTTGGCGCAGCACGGCATCCGGGTCGCCGAGCAGGTGCCGCTGCTGATCGAGCCGTGCGAGAGCAACATCACCTACCTGCGGACCAAGCGGGAGCGGATGGACCACCACCTGCCCCACCTGGACGCCGTCGCGCACGGCTCGTGACCGGCCGCCACCCCCGGGCGCCGGCCGGCGCCCCGCGTCCGGGGACCGGCCCGGTGCGGGGAAGGCCGCCCCGTGCCCCGGCCGGCGGCGGTCGGTCACGCCACCCGTGCCTCGTGGACCAGGCGCCGCAGTTCGGGGAAGACCTTCAGCGTCTTCGGCCGGACCTGGGTCATGAACTGCACGGTCAGGTCGTGGCCCGGGTCGACCCAGAAGGCGGTGGTCGCGACGCCGGTCCAGCCGTAGGTGCCCGCGGCGGACGGGGCCGGGGTGCGGGCGGGGTCGATCACCACGGAGACGTTGAAGCCGAAGCCCAGGCCCTCGTTGCCGCGCTCCTGGTGCGCCGGGGCTCCGAAGGAACGCAGGTCGGCGCCGCCGGGCAGGTGGTTGCGGGTCATCAGCGCGACCGCGGCGGGCGACAGCAGACGGGTGCCGTCCAGCTCACCGCCCCGGCGCAGCATGTCCATGAAGCGCTGGTAGTCGTGGGCCGAGGAGACGAGGCCACCGCTGCCGGACAGGAACCGCGGCCGGCCGCGCACCGGCAGACCCGGGACCGGCGTGATGCCGCCGTCCTCCGTCTCGCCGTACAGCTCGGCCAGCCGCTCCGCCTGGTCGGCACCGACGTGGAAGCCGGTGTCGGTCATGCCGAGCGGGCGGAAGATCCGCTCGGCGAAGAAGGCGTCCAGCGGCTGCCCGGAGACCACCTCGATCACGCGGCCCAGCACGTTGGCGGCGACCGAGTAGTTCCACTGCGTGCCCGGCTCGAACTGCAGCGGCTGCCGCGCGTACACCTCGATGGTCTCGGCGAGGTCCTTGCCCGGCGGCACCGAGAACTCCAGGCCGGCCTCGCGGTAGAGCGCGTCGACGGGGTGCTTGTGGTAGAAGCCGAAGGTCAGGCCGGCCGTGTGGGTGAGCAGGTGCCGGATCAGGATCGGGCCGCGGGCCGGCCGGGTGCGCACCCCGGCGCCCGAACCGCCCTCGTAGACACGGGGGTCGGCGAACGCGGGCAGGTGGCGTTCGAGGGGGTCGTCGAGGGAGAGCCGGCCCTCCTCCACCAGCAGCAGCACCGCGACCGCGGTGACGGGCTTGGTCATGGAGTAGATCCGCCACAGGGTGTCCGCCTCGACCGGCAGGCCGGCCGCGACGTCGCGCCGGCCGTACGTGCTCAGGTGGGCGACGCGGCCGCCGCGGGCCACCGCCACCAGGTAGCCGGGCAGGCGCCCCTCGTCGACGTGGTGGGCGAAGTGCCGGTCGAGGCGGTCCAGCGCCTTCGGATCCAGTCCGGCCTCGCCCGGGTCGACTTCCTGTCGCAGCTGTGCCATCGCTCTCCTCCGGTCGCGTCGTACGCGGGGGCGGCACGGCGGCCCCCGGCCTCATCGTCGCGCAGGAACACCCCGGGGGACCCGCGTACGGGGGGTGCGTGTGATCGACGCGACGCCGCGCCGGGGCGGCCGGGGGAGCCGTCCGCCGGCCCGCCGCGGACACCCGTGCGGGGTGCGGACGGGCCGCGGGGTGCGGACGGGCGGCGGGGTGCGGACGGGTTCCGCCGCCCCCGTCGCCGGGAATGCGCCCCGGGGCCGGCCGGTTGACCCTGGTATGACTCAGGACCCGGCGCAGGACGCGCTGCTCGAACTGCTCTCCGAGGGGCACGGCGGGGTGCTGGTCACCCTCAGGAGCGACGGCCGCCCCCAGGTGTCGAACGTCAGCCACGCCTACGACCCCGACGGGCGGATCATCCGGATCTCGGTCACCGACGACCGCGCCAAGACCCGCAACCTGCGCCGCGACCCCCGCGCGTCCTACCACGTCACCAGCGCCGACCGCTGGGCGTACACGGTCGCCGAGGGCACGGCGGAGCTGTCGCCGGTCGCCCGGGACCCGCACGACGACACCGTGGAGGAGCTGGTCCGGCTGTACCGGGACGTCATCGGCGAGCACGCGGACTGGGACGACTACCGGGCCGCCATGGTCCGCGACCGCCGCCTGGTGGTCCGGCTGCGCGTCGAGCGGGCGTACGGCATCCCGAAGAAGTAGCCCCCGCGGCACCGGCTCACGGCGTCCCGGCGGTGCGCGCCTCGATCGCCCGCAGCACCGCCACCATGTCCTCGCCGCCGTGCCCCTGTGCCACCGTCTCCTCGAACAGGGCGTGGCAGACGTCGAGCAACGGCGAGGCCAGGTGCGCCCCGCGGGCCGCCCCGGCGATGAGCCGGTTGTTCTTCAGGACGTCACGGGCGGCGGCCTGCACCGCGAAGTCCCGCTCGCGCAGCTTCGGCGCCTTCATCCGGGAGACCGCGCTGGCCATGGGGCCCGCGTCCAGCACGTCCAGGAACAGCTGCTGGTCCAGGCCCTGCCGCTCGGCGAAGTGGAACGCCTCCGTCAGCCCGGTCACCAGCGTGATCAGGAAGAGGTTCACGGACAGCTTCATCAGCAGGGCGTTCGGCGCCGCCCCGCACACGAAGGTCTCCCGGCACAGCGGCGCCAGCAGCGGCCGTACGGCCGCGACGGCGGACTCCTCGCCGGCCAGCATGGCCACCAGCTGCCCCTGCTCCGCCGGAACGCGCGACCCGGAGACGGGCGCCTCGACGTACCGGCCGCCCGCCGCGCGGACCTCGGCGGCCAGGTCCTGCGAGTGCTCCGGGGAGGTGGTGCCCATGTGGACGACGATCCGTCCGGCGACCCGGGCCGCGAAGGCGGGGGTGCCGCGGCCGAGGACCGTGTCGAGGGCCCTCTCGTCGGCGAGCATCAGCAGGACCGTCCCGGCCCGTGCGAACACCTCGCCGGCGTCCGCCGCGACCTCGGCGCCGGCCGCGCGCAGCGGCCCGGCGCGTTCCCGGGTCCGGTTCCACACCACCAGGGGCGTGCCGGCGGCCGCGAGCCGCAGCGCCATGGGCCGGCCCATCACCCCGAGACCGATGAAACCGACGCGCACGGGGGCCGCCCTTCCTCGACGGATCGACTATGACGGTTGTCATAGTAGCCCCGCTCATGACGCCGGTCATAGAGTGGCGGGCGGGTGATCGGAGGTCGGACATGACGCAGTCGCGGCGCGGACCGCGCGAGCGGATGGTCTTCAGCGCGGCCCAGCTCATCCGGCGCGAGGGGGTCACCGCGACCGGCATGCGGGACGTCGCCGCCCACGCCGGGGCGCCGCGCGGCTCGCTCCAGCACTACTTCCCGGGCGGCAAGGAGCAACTGGTCAACGAGGCCGTCGCCTGGGCGGGCCGGTACGCGGGCAGGCGCGTCGCCCGCTTCCTGGCGGGACCGGCCGAACCGACGCCCAGCGGCCTGTTCGCGGCGATGGCCGCGCAGTGGACCGAGGAGTACGGGACGGACGGCTTCGCCGCGGGCTGCCCGGTCGCCGCCGCGACCGTGGACTGCGCCTCGGCGGGCACCTCCACCCGCGAGGCGGCCGCCGCCGCGTTCACGGCCTGGCGGGCCCCGGTGGCCGGGGCCCTGACCGGCATGGGCGTCCCCGCGGCCCGGGCCGACGCGCTCGCCACGCTGATGATCAGCACCCTGGAGGGGGCGATCCTGCTGTCCCGGGCCGAGCAGGACGTGCGCCCCCTGCGCACCGCGGTACGCGAACTCGGCCCCCTGCTGGACGCGGCCGTCCGGAAGGACCCCACGGACGGCTGACGGTCCCGGTCACACCGCCGGGTCACCGCGCGGGAAGGCCCGTCACACCCGCGACTCGGCCGGCGTCGGATCGCTGATCCCCATCGGGGACATCCGACCCGGCGTCGCCGCGGGTGCCAACTGCCTTCCGAGCTCTACGGCTTGGCGTTCCACTCCGCGACGACCGGGCGGCCGTGCTCGGTCGACAGGCGGTTGAGCGTGCCCGTGTCGATGCGGAACAGGCGCCCCTCGGCGGGCGGCAGACCCAGGTGGCGCGCGGTGAGGACCCGCAGGAAGTGCGAGTGCGCCACCAGCAGCACGTCACCGTCGGCCAGCGCCGGGCCGACGCGGGACAGCACCCGGTCGGCGCGGGCGCCCACCTGTTCGGGCGACTCCCCGGGGAAGCCCTCGCGGCCGGGCGGCACACCGTCGGTCCACAGGTCCCAGCCGGGGCGGTCCGTGTGGATGTCGTCGGTGGTGACGCCCTCGTACGCCCCGTAGTCCCACTCGTGCAGGTCCGGGTCGGTCCTCACCCCGCTCACGCCCGCGAGCGCGGCGGTGCGCGCGGCGCGGGAGAGCGGGCTGGCGAGGACGAGCGAGAAGGTCCGTCCGGTGAGGAGGGGGGCGAGGGACTTGGCCTGTTCCTCGCCGTGCGGGGTGAGAGGCAGGTCGGTAAAGCCGGTGTGCCTGCCCGACCTGCTCCACTCCGTCTCACCGTGGCGGACCAGAAGGAGGTCCCCCACGGTGCGTCAGCCCTTCTTCGCCGACTCGACGGCGTGGCCGCCGAACTGGTTGCGCAGCGCGGCGATCATCTTCATCTGCGGCGAGTCCTCCTGCCGGGAGGCGAACCGGGCGAACAGCGACGCGGTGATCGCCGGCAGCGGGACCGCGTTGTCGATGGCGGCCTCGACGGTCCAGCGGCCCTCGCCGGAGTCCTCGGCGTAGCCGCGCAGCCGGTCGAGGTGCTCGTCGTCGTCCAGGGCGTTCACGGCCAGGTCCAGCAGCCAGGAGCGGATGACCGTGCCCTCCTGCCAGGAGCGGAACACCTCGCGGACGTTGTCCACCGAGGACACCGACTCCAGCAGCTCCCAGCCCTCGGCGTAGGCCTGCATCATGGCGTACTCGATGCCGTTGTGGACCATCTTGGAGAAGTGCCCGGCGCCGACCCGGCCCGCGTGGACGTAGCCGTAGGGGCCCTCGGGCTTGAGCGCGTCGAAGACCGGCTTCAGCCGCTCGACGTGCTCCTCGTCGCCGCCGACCATGAGCGCGTAGCCGTTCTCCAGGCCCCACACCCCGCCGGAGACGCCCGCGTCGACGAAGCCGATGCCCTTGACGCCGAGTTCCGCGGCGTGCTTCTCGTCGTCCGTCCAGCGGGAGTTGCCGCCGTCGACGACGGTGTCGCCGGGGGAGAGCAGGTCCTTCAGTTCGTCGATGACGGTCTGGGTGGCGGTGCCGGCCGGCACCATCACCCAGACGTGGCGGGGCGCGTCGAGCTTCTCGACCAGTTCGGCGAGGTCCTTGACGTCGGAGAGTTCGGGATTGCGGTCGTAGCCGATGACGGTGTGGCCGGCGCGGCGGATCCGCTCGCGCATGTTGCCGCCCATCCTGCCGAGACCGATGAGGCCGAGCTGCATGTCAGTTCACTTCTCCCTGGGCGTTCTTGAGCGAGCGGTAGGCGGCGACGAGGGCCGTGGTGGACGGGTCCAGACCGGGCACGTCCGCGCCCTGGGTCAGGGCCGGTTCGACGCGCTTGGCGAGGACCTTCCCCAGTTCCACGCCCCACTGGTCGAAGGAGTCGATGTTCCAGACCGCACCCTGGACGAACACCTTGTGCTCGTAGAGGGCGACCAGCTGGCCGAGCACGGACGGGGTGAGTTCCCCCGCCAGGACGGTCGTGGTGGGGTGGTTGCCCCGGAAGGTGCGGTGCGGCACCTGCTCGGCGGGCACGCCCTCCGCGCGGACCTCCTCGGCCGTCTTGCCGAAGGCGAGGGCCTGGGTCTGGGCGAAGAAGTTCGCCATCAGCAGGTCGTGCTGGGCCTTCAGCTCCTCGCTCAGCTCGCCGACGGGCCGGGCGAAGCCGATGAAGTCCGCCGGGATCAGCTTGGTGCCCTGGTGGATCAGCTGGTAGTAGGCGTGCTGCCCGTTGGTGCCCGGCGTGCCCCACACGACGGGTCCGGTCTGCCAGTCCACGGCGTTGCCGTCCCGGTCCACCGACTTGCCGTTGGACTCCATGTCCAGCTGCTGCAGGTAGGCGGTGAACTTCGACAGGTAGTGGCTGTAGGGGAGCACGGCGTGCGACTGGGCGTCGTGGAAGTTGCCGTACCAGACGCCCAGCAGACCGAGGATCAGCGGGGCGTTGGCCTCGGCGGGCGCGGTGCGGAAGTGCTCGTCGACCAGGTGGAAGCCGTCGAGCATCTCCCGGAACCGGTCCGGGCCGATGGCGATCATCAGGGACAGGCCGATCGCGGAGTCGTACGAGTACCGGCCGCCGACCCAGTCCCAGAACTCGAACATGTTGTCCGGGTCGATGCCGAACTCCGTGACCTTCTCCGCGTTCGTGGACAGGGCCACGAAGTGCCGGGCGACCGCCTTCTCGTCACCGCCCAGCGCGCGCAGCAGCCAGGAGCGGGCCGAGGTGGCGTTGGTGATCGTCTCGATCGTGGTGAACGTCTTGGACGCCACGATGAACAGCGTCTCGGCGGGATCCAGGTCGCGGGTGGCCTCGTGCAGGTCGGCGCCGTCCACGTTGGACACGAACCGGAACGTCAGGTCCCGGGCGGTGTAGGCGCGCAGCGCCTCGTACGCCATCGCCGGGCCCAGGTCGGAGCCGCCGATGCCGATGTTGACGACGTTGCGGATCCGCTTGCCGGTGTGGCCGGTCCACTCGCCGGAGCGGACCCGCTCGGCGAAGCCGGCCATCTTGTCCAGCACGGCGTGCACGCCGGGGACGACGTTCTCGCCGTCGACCTCGACCACCGCGTCGCGCGGGGCGCGCAGCGCGGTGTGCAGCACGGCCCGCTGCTCGGTGATGTTGATCCTCTCACCGCGGAACATGGCGTCCCGCAGCTCGAACACACCGGTGGCGGTGGCGAGTTCGCGGAGCAGGGCCAGGGTCTCGTCGGTGATCAGGTTCTTGCTGTAGTCGATGCGCAGGTCACCGACCTCGACGACGTACCGCTCGGCGCGCGAGGGGTCCGCCGCGAACAGCTCGCGCAGGGACGGCTCGCCCTGGGCGCGGTGGTCGGTGAGCGCGGCCCATTCG
Source organism: Streptomyces sp. TG1A-8 (assembly GCF_030499535.1). Lineage (NCBI taxonomy): Bacteria > Bacillati > Actinomycetota > Actinomycetes > Kitasatosporales > Streptomycetaceae > Streptomyces > Streptomyces sp. TG1A-8. The sequence goes on along the minus strand of NZ_JASTLB010000001.1, from coordinate 1,277,927 downwards.
GGCCTGCGGGTGAGCCGGTGCGTCTGGGACTCGGACATGTCAGGCGTTCTCCTTGGCGGCCTCGCCCTGCAGGGCGATGGCGTACATCTCGTCGGCGTCGAGGCGGCGCAGTTCCTCGGCGATGAGTTCGGAGGTGGCGCGCACCTTCAGGGCCAGGGTGCGCGGCGGCTGGCCCGGCAGGGACAGCGTGGCGAGCGGGCCCTCGGGGCGGTCGATGACGATCTCGCCCTTGCCGGTGCCCAGCCGCACGGCCGTGACCACCGGGCCGGGGCTGACCACCCGGTCCACCGGGACGCCCAGCCGGGCCTCGAGCCAGCGCGCGAGGAGTTCGGCGCTGGGGTTGTCGGCCTCGGCCTCCACGGCCGCCGACGCCACCTTCTCCCGGGCCTGGTCCAGGGCCGCGGCCAGCATCGACCGCCACGGCGTCAGCCGGGTCCAGGCCAGGTCGGTGTCGCCGGGCGCGTAGTTGCGCATCCGGGCCTCCAGGACCTCCAGCGGCCGCTCGACGGCGTACAGGTCGGTGATCCGGCGCTGCGCCAGCGCGCCCAGCGGGTCCTTCGCGGGATGCTCGGGCGCGTCCACCGGCCACCAGACCACCACCGGGGCGTCCGGCAGCAGCAGCGGCAGCACCACCGAGTCGGCGTGGTCGGACACCTCGCCGTAGGTGCGCAGCACGACCGTCTCGCCGGTGCCGGCCTCCGAGCCCACCCGCACCTCGGCGTCGAGGCGGGAGGCGGTGCGGTCGCGCAGGGTGCGGGCGTGCCGCTTGATGACCACCAGGGTCCGCGAGGGGTGCTCGTGCGAGGCCTCCTCGGCGGCCCGGATCGAGTCGTAGGCGTTCTCCTCGTCCGTGACGATGACCATCGTCAGGACCATGCCCACGGCCGGGGTGCCGATGGCCCGCCGGCCCTGCACCAACGCCTTGTTGATCTTGCTTGCCGTGGTGTCCGTCAGGTCGATCTTCATGGCCTGCGCCAGCTCCGTCCGTCTCGTGCGAGCATCTCGTCCGCTTCCGCCGGTCCCCAGCTGCCCGACGCGTACTGCGCCGGCGTGCCGTGCGCCGCCCAGTACTCCTCGATCGGGTCGAGGATCTTCCAGGACTCCTCCACTTCCTGGTGGCGGGGGAACAGGTTCGCGTCGCCGAGCAGCACGTCCAGGATCAGCCGTTCGTACGCCTCGGGGCTGGACTCCGTGAAGGACTCGCCGTAGGCGAAGTCCATCGACACGTCCCGGATCTCCATCGAGGTGCCCGGCACCTTGGAGCCGAAGCGGACGGTCATGCCCTCGTCGGGCTGGACGCGGACGACGATCGCGTTCGAGCCCAGCTCCTCGGTGGCGGTGGAGTCGAACGGGGAGTGCGGCGCCCGCTTGAAGACCACCGCGATCTCGGTGACGCGGCGGCCCAGCCGCTTGCCGGTGCGCAGGTAGAACGGCACGCCCGCCCAGCGGCGGTTGTCGACCTCCAGCTTGACGGCCGCGTAGGTGTCGGTCTTGGACTTCGGGTCGATGCCGTCCTCTTCGAGGTAGCCGACGACCTTCTCGCCGCCCTGCCAGCCGGCCGCGTACTGCCCGCGCACGGTGTGCCTGCCGAAGTCGTCCGGCAGGCAGACCGACTTGAGCACCTTCAGCTTCTCGGTGAGCAGCGCCTCCGCGTCGAACGCGATGGGCTCCTCCATGGCGGTGAGCGCCATCAGCTGCAGCAGGTGGTTCTGGATGACGTCGCGGGCGGCGCCGATGCCGTCGTAGTAGCCGGCCCGGCCGCCGATGCCGATGTCCTCGGCCATGGTGATCTGCACGTGGTCGACGTAGGACCGGTTCCAGATCGGCTCGTACATCTGGTTGGCGAAGCGCAGCGCCAGGATGTTCTGGACCGTCTCCTTGCCGAGGTAGTGGTCGATGCGGAAGACCTGATCGGGCTCGAACACGTCGTGCACGATCCTGTTCAGCTCGCGGGCGCTGGCCAGGTCGTGGCCGAACGGCTTCTCGATGACCGCGCGCCGCCAGGCCCCCTGCGGCGCCTTGGCCAGGCCGTGCTTCTTCAGCTGCTGCACGACCTTCGGGAAGAACTTCGGCGGCACCGACAGGTAGAACGCGAAGTTGCCGCCGGTGCCCCGGGAGGCGTCCAGCTCCTCGACGGCCCCGCGCAGCTGCTTGAACGCGGTGTCGTCGTCGAAGTCGCCGGGGACGAACCGCATGCCCTCGGCGAGCTGCTGCCAGACCTCCTCGCGGAACGGGGTCCGGGAGTGTTCGCGCACGGCGTCGTGCACGACCTGCGCGAAGTCCTGGTCCTCCCAGTCGCGGCGGGCGAAGCCCACCAGGGAGAAGCCCGGCGGCAGCAGACCGCGGTTGGCCAGGTCGTACACGGCCGGCATCAGCTTCTTGCGGGACAGGTCGCCGGTCACCCCGAAGATGACCAGGCCGGACGGCCCGGCGATGCGGGGCAGCCGGCGGTCGCGGGCGTCGCGCAGCGGGTTCAGCCAGTCCTCGGCCGGGCCGGCCGGGACGCGGTCCTCCGCGGTGGCCGCCTCGGCGCCGGGCTTCCCGGGCCGCGCATCCTTGGTCGTCATTACGCGTCAGCTCCCTTGCTGTCCAGGGACTTGGTGACGGCGTCCAGCAGGTCCTGCCAGGCCGCCTCGAACTTGGCGACGCCCTCGTCCTCCAGCCGCCGGACGACGTCGTCGTAGGAGATCCCGAGCTCCTCGAGCGCGTCGATGTCGGCGCGGGCCTGCTCGTAGGTGCCGGCGACGGTGTTGCCGGTGATCTCGCCGTGGTCGGCGGTGGCCTCCAGCGTGGCCTCCGGCATGGTGTTGACCGTGTTCGGCGCGACCAGTTCGGTGACGTACATCGTGTCCGGGTAGGCCGGGTCCTTCACGCCGGTGGACGCCCACAGCGGACGCTGCTTGTTGGCGCCCGCGTTCTCCAGCGCGCTCCAGCGGTCGGAGGACGGCGTCGAGCCGTCGGCGGAGCCGAACACCTCCTCGTACGCCTGGTAGGCCAGGCGCGCGTTGGCGAGGGCGGCCCTGCCGCGCAGCGCCCCGGCCCCGTCGGTGCCCAGGGCGTCCAGCCGCTTGTCGATCTCGGTGTCCACGCGGGACACGAAGAACGACGCCACGGAGTGGATCTCCGACAGGTCCAGGCCCCGCTCCCCGGCCTTCTCCAGGCCCGAGAGGTAGGCGTCCATGACGGCCCGGTAGCGCTCCAGGGAGAAGATCAGCGTGACGTTGACGCTGATGCCGAGGCCGATGACCTCGGTGATCGCCGGGAGACCCGCCTCGGTGGCCGGGATCTTGATCATCACGTTGGGGCGGTCCACCAGCCAGGCCAGCTGCCTGGCCTCGGCGACGGTCGCCCTCTCGTCGTGCGCGAGCCGGGGGTCCACCTCGATGGAGACGCGGCCGTCCCGGCCGCCGGTGGCGTCGAAGACCGGGCGCAGGACGTCGGCGGCGTCCCGGACGTCGGCGGTCGTCATCATCCGTACCGCCTCCTCCACGGTGACGCCCCGTACGGCCAGGTCGGCGAGCTGCTCCTCGTAGCCCTCACCGGAGCCGATGGCGGCCTGGAAGATCGACGGGTTGGTGGTGACGCCGACGACGCCGCCGCCGGACACCGCGGCGGCCAGGCCGCCGGAGGCGATCCGCTTGCGCGACAGGTCGTCGAGCCAGATCGAGACCCCCTCGTCGGCGAGGCGCTCGAGGGCTCCCGGGGTGGCGGTTGCTTCGGTCACAGTGCTCATCCTTCTCGTCACGGCGGGATCAGGCGCGCGCGGCGGCCAGCGATTCGCGGGCGGCGGCGGCGACGTTGTCGGGGGTGAAGCCGAATTCGGCGAACAGGACCTTCGCGTCGGCGGAGGCGCCGAAGTGTTCGAGGGAGACGATCCGTCCCGCGTCGCCCACGAACCGGTGCCAGGTCAGGCCGATGCCGGCCTCGACGGCGACCCGGGCCCGCACGGCCGGCGGCAGCACGCTCTCGCGGTAGGCGCGCGGCTGCTGCTCGAACCACTCCACGCACGGCATCGACACCACCCGCGTGCCGGTCCCCCCGGCCTCCAGCCGCTCCCGCGCGGCGACGGCCAGCTGCACCTCGGAGCCGGTCGCGATGAGGATCACCTCCGGGGTCCCGGTCGAGGACTCGCGCAGGACGTAGCCGCCCTTGGCCGCGTTCTCGTCCGGCGCGTACACCGGCACGCCCTGGCGGGTGAGCGCGAGCCCGTGCGGGGCCGGGTCGGTGGCGTGCCTCCTCAGGATCTCGGCCCAGGCGGTCGCGGTCTCGTTGGCGTCCGCCGGGCGGACGACGTTCAGGCCGGGGATGGCGCGCAGCGAGGCCAGGTGCTCGACCGGCTGGTGGGTGGGGCCGTCCTCGCCCAGGCCGATGGAGTCGTGCGTCCACACGTACGTCACCGGCAGCTGCATCAGCGCCGACATGCGCACCGCGTTGCGCATGTAGTCGGAGAACACCAGGAAGGTGCCGCCGTAGACGCGCGTGTTGCCGTGCAGGGCGATGCCGTTCATCTCCGCGGCCATCGAGAACTCGCGGATGCCGAAGTGCACGGTACGGCCGTACGGGTCCGCCTCCGGCAGCGGGTTGCCCGCGGGCAGGAACGAGCTGTCCTTGTCGATGGTCGTGTTGTTGGAGCCGGCGAGGTCGGCCGAACCGCCCCACAGCTCCGGGATCACCGCGCCGAGCGCCTGCAGCACCTTGCCGGAGGCGGCACGGGTGGCGAAGGACTTGCCCTCCTCGAAGACCGGCAGGGCGTCCTGCCAGCCCTCGGGCAGCTCGCCCTTGCTGATCCGGTCGAAGAGGCGGGCCCGCTCCGGGTCGGCCGAGCGCCACTCGGCGATCCGCTTGTCCCAGGCGGCGTGCGCCTCGGCACCGCGGTCCAGGGCCCGGCGGGTGTGGGCCAGGACCTCCTCGGAGACCTCGAAGGTCCTCTCCGGGTCGAAGCCGAGGAGGCGCTTGGTGGCCGCGACCTCCTCCTCGCCCAGCGCCGAGCCGTGGGCGGCCTCGGTGTTCCGCGCGTTGGGGGCGGGCCAGGCGATGATCGTGCGCATCGCGATGATGGAGGGCCGCCCGGTCTCCTCCCGCGCCGCCCGCAGCGCCGCGTACAGCGCCGCCGCGTCGATGTCGCCGTCGGCGGTGGGCTCGACGCGCTGGGTGTGCCAGCCGTAGGCCTCGTACCGCTTCAGCACGTCCTCGGAGAAGGCGGTCGCGGTGTCGCCCTCGATGGAGATGTGGTTGTCGTCGTAGAGGAAGACCAGGTTGCCGAGCCTCTGGTGACCGGCCAGCGAGGAGGCCTCGGCGGAGACGCCCTCCTGCAGGTCGCCGTCGGAGACGATCGCCCAGACGGTGTGGTCGAAGGGGGAGGTGCCCGCGGGCGCCCCGGGGTCGAACAGGCCGCGCTCGTAACGGGCCGCCATCGCCATGCCCACGGCGTTCGCGACGCCCTGGCCGAGCGGGCCCGTGGTGGTCTCCACGCCCGCGGTGTGGCCGTACTCGGGATGGCCGGGGGTCTTCGAGCCGTGCGTGCGGAACGCCCTGAGGTCGTCCAGCTCCAGCTCGTACCCGGCGAGGTACAGCTGCGTGTAGAGGGTCAGCGAGGTGTGGCCGGGGGACAGCACGAAACGGTCACGGCCGGCCCACTCCGGGTCGGCCGGGTCGTGCCGCATCACCTTCTGGAAGATCGTGTACGCGGCGGGCGCCAGGGCCATCGCGGTGCCCGGGTGGCCGTTGCCGACCTTCTGCACCGCGTCGGCGGCCAGGATCCGGGCGGTGTCCACGGCACGCCGGTCGAGGTCGGTCCACTCGAAGCCGTCGGCTGTCTGCGTGCTCATGTTCAAGAAGTCCTCGTTCGCTGCGGGAGTGCTGGCGGTACGCGTTCAAACTTAAAAGTCTGACTTTTCCGGTGGAAGGTCGAGGTGTGTCAGCCTGTGGTGAATCTGGGACAGCGATCGCGCGACAGGAACGGCACGAGAAGGACATGGCGGACAGAACGCACCAAAGTGACGGTGACGAGATCAGGACCTTCCCCTTCCCGGCCGAGCTGGCCGTCGGTGGCGTCGGCATGCAGATCGGCCCCATGGGGACCGGCCGCGTCTGGCACTCCGGCGCTCCGCTGCACCGCGTCCACCGCATCGACTTCCACGTGGTCATGCTCTTCACGCATGGTCCCGTGCGACACATGATCGACTTCGCCGAGTACGAGGCCGCGGCCGGCGACCTGCTGTGGATCCGGCCCGGGCAGGTCCACCGGTTCTCCCGCACGAGCGAGTACCGCGGAACCGTCCTGACCATGCAGCCCGGCTTCCTGCCCCGTGTCACCGTCGAGGCCACCGGCCTGTACCGCTACGACCTGCCGCCCCTGCTGCACCCCGGCCCGGACCGGCTCGCCGCGCTCCAGGCGGCCCTGGCGCAGCTGCACCGCGAGTACGAGGACACCGCCACCCTCCCGCTGGGCCTGCACACGGCCGTCCTGCGGCACACGCTCACCGCCTGCCTGCTGCGCCTCGCGCACCTCGCGGCCAGCTCGGCCGAGGTCTCCCGGCGCCAGTCGGACAGCACCTTCACCCGCTTCAGGGACGCCGTCGAGAAGGGCTTCGCCACCAACCACAGCGTCAGCGCCTACGCCGACGCGCTCGGCTACTCCCGCCGCACCCTCGTGCGCGCGGTGCGCGCGGCCACCGGCGGGACGCCGAAGGGATTCATCGACAAGCGCGTGGTCCTGGAGGCCAAGCGCCTCCTCGCGCACACGGACATGCCGATCGGCCGCGTCGGGGCGGCCGTGGGCTTCCCCGACGCGGCCAACTTCTCCAAGTTCTTCCAGCTGCACACCGGCCAGACGCCGGTGGTGTTCCGGGCCGACCTGCGTCAGGAGCGGCCCGGTCCCGCGGTTCAGTGACCGAAGTCGAACCAGTTCACGTTCACGAAGTCGGCCGGCTGACCGCTCGTGAACGTCAGGTAGACGTCGTGCGTGCCGGTCACGGAGCCGATGTTCGCCGGCACCGTCCGCCAGGACTGCCAGCCGCCGGTGTTCGACAGCGCGAAGCTGCCGATCGGCGCGTTGCCGCGGCTGTCCAGGCGCACCTCGACCAGTCCGCTCACCCCCGACGCGGCCCCGCTGGCCACCCGGGCGACGAACTGGTTGGCGGGCGTGGAACCGAAGTCGACGCCCTTGTACAGCGCCCAGTCGCCGTTGGCGATCGAGCCGATGTCCTGCCCGCCGCCGGAGTCCGTGGTGGCCTCGGTGATCACGCCGGACTGGCTGTCGTTGGACTCGGCCTGGATCGCGCTGTAGGCGTCCCGGTTGCCGGTCGGCGGGGGAGTGGTGGTGCCCCCGCCGGACTGCAGCACCTGCACGTAGTCCACGGTCATCGGGTGGTTCGGGTCGGTGCCGCCGTCCGGACCGCCGCCGTAGGCGCCCGGGAAGCCGCCGCCCATGGCCACGTTGAGGATGAGGAAGTAGCCGTGGTTGGTGGCGTTGGCCCAGGTGGTCGCGTCGACCTGGTTGGCCCGCACCGTGTGGAAGTTGACGCCGTCGAGGTAGAAGCGGATCTCCTCGGGGCTGGTGGAGCGGTCCCACTCCATCGAGTAGGTGTGGAAGCCGGCCTGGCAGGTGGTGCCGGTGCACGGCGTGTTGTTGCCGATGCCGGTGGTCTCGTTGCAGGGGCCGCCGGAGCCGGTGCCGCAGTGCATGGTGGACCAGTCGGTGTTCAGGCCCTGGACGTTCTCCATGATGTCCAGCTCGCCGATGCTCGGCCAGTTCCAGTAGTTGCCGCGGAACGGCGCGCCCAGCATCCAGAACGCGGGCCAGTAGCCCTTGGCCGCCGCGCCGGTGACGTTCGGCAGCTGGATGCGGGCCTGCACCCGCAGCTTGCCGCCGGCCGGGGGCTGGAAGTCGGTGCGGGTGGTCTCGATGCGGCCGGAGGTCCAGTGGCCCGACGCGTCACGGCGCGGCGTGATCTGCAGGTTGCCGTTGCCGTCGAGCGCGACGTTGCTGGTGCTGGAGGTCATCGTCTCGACCTCGCCGGTGCCCCAGCCGGCCGCCCCGCCGGGGTACGAGGTCCCGGTGTCGTACTGCCAGTTGGCGGTGTTGACGCCGGAGCCGGCCGCACCGTTGAAGTCGTCCAGGAAGACCTGGGTCCAGCCGGACGGGGGCGTGGGGGCGGAGGCGTTGGCGGGTGCGGTGCCGGCGGTCGCGACGACCGCCGCCAGGCCCAGCGTGCCGAGGACGGCGACGAAGGCCTTGCGGACGGAACGCCGCCGCCGTCTGCCGCCCACGGGCGACATGCCGGAGGTTTCACTCATGGGGGTCCCTCTCGGGTACGGGTTCTGCACGGGTGTCCATGAGAGCGCTCTCAAGGTGCGGCCAATGTGCTCTCCGGCCCACCGGTCGTCAAGAGTTGAAACAGGGAAAGTCCCGCCGGACCGGGGGAGTTCACCCGATGAAGCCGGGTATGGGACGGACCGTGCCCCGTGGGGGCGCCCCCGCGCCGGGCGCGCCGGGCCTTCCCGGGGGACCACGGCGGGTCCCGGCCGGGGAGGCCGCCGACCGGGGCGGCGGTCCGCCCACCGGGGTCCCCCGGGAGCACCACGTCGCCGGCATCGGCTGTCGCTGTCGCTGTCGCTGTCGCTGTCGCTGTCGCTGTCGTGGGCGTGGGCGCGGCGGGCAGGGGTGCCCCGGTCATCGCGCGGGGCGTGCCATAGTCGAGCCCGGCCGGACACCGGCCGAGGTCGGTCGGCGCGCCGGCCGGGCCGTGGCCGGGGTGCCGGCCGGGCCCGGTCGTGGCGCCGGGTGTGCGGGTCGTGGCCGTGCGGGCCGTGGCCGCGGGAAGGGGACGGGCGTGAAGCTGACGATTCTGGGCGGCGGCGGGTTCCGGGTGCCGCTCGTGTACGGGGCACTGCTCTCGGACCACGGCGAGGGCCGCGTGACCCGGGTCGTGCTGCACGACCTGGACGCCGGGCGCCTGCGCGCGGTGACCCGCGTCCTGGCCGAGCAGGCGGCCGGGGTCCCGGACGCGCCCGAGGTCACCGCCACCACCGACCTCGACGAGGCGCTGCGCGGTGCCGCGTTCGTCTTCTCCGCGATCCGCGTCGGCGGGCTGCGGGGGCGCGCCGACGACGAGCGGGTGGCGCTCGCCGAAGGCGTCCTCGGCCAGGAGACGGTCGGTGCGGGCGGCATCGCCTACGGCCTGCGCACCGTCCCCGTCGCCGTGGACATCGCCCGGCGGGTGGCCCGCCTCGCCCCCAACGCCTGGGTCATCAACTTCACCAACCCGGCCGGCCTGGTCACCGAGGCGATGTCCCGGCACCTGGGCGACCGCGTCATCGGCATCTGCGACTCACCGGTCGGGCTCGGCCGCCGCATCGCCCGCGTGCTCGGTGCCGACCCCGCCGAGGCCCACGTGGACTACGTCGGCCTCAACCACCTCGGCTGGGTCCGCGGCCTGCGCGTCGCCGGACGCGACGAACTCCCGCGGCTGCTCGCCGACCCCGCGCTGCTCGGCTCCTTCGAGGAGGGCAGGCTCTTCGGCGCCGACTGGCTGCGCTCCCTGGGCGCCGTCCCCAACGAGTACCTGCACTACTACTACTTCAACCGGGAGACCGTCCGCGCCTACCGGGAGGCCGGGAAGACCCGCGGCGCCTTCCTCCTCGACCAGCAGACCGGCTTCTACGAGCGGGCCGGCCGCCCCGGCGCCCCGGCCCTCGCACTGTGGAACCGCACCCGCGCCGAACGCGAGGCCACGTACATGTCGGAGAACCGCCGGACGGCGGGCGCCGGCGAGCGGGAGGCCGACGACCTCTCCGGCGGCTACGAGAAGGTCGCGCTGGCCCTGATGCGGGCCGTCGCCCGCGACGAGCGCACCACGCTGATCCTCAACGTCCGCAACCGCTCCACCCTGGCGGTGCTGGACCCCGAGGCGGTCGTCGAGGTGCCCTGCACGGTCGACGCGAACGGCGCCCACCCCGTGGCGGCCGACCCGCTGCCCGGCCACGCCGCCGGTCTGGTGTGCGCGGTGAAGGCGGTGGAGCGGGAGGTGCTGTCGGCGGCCGGGTCGGGCTCCCGGGCGACCGCGGTGAAGGCGTTCGCGCTGCATCCGCTCGTCGACTCCGTGACCGTGGCCCGCCGGCTGGTCGAGGCGTACACCGCGGTCCATCCCGGGCTCGCCTACCTCCGGTGAACGCACGGCCCGCCCGCCCGCCGTGCCCCGATGGGGCGGGCGGCGGGCGGCCGGGCCGGAGAAGCGGTGCCAGGAGGGCGGTGCCGGGGAGCGGTGCCCGGCGGGCCGCGCCGGTCCGCGGGAACCGGCGCGGGCGTGGGGGCGCCCGGTGGGGGCACCCCACGCCGGTCGCGGCGCGCGGCGGGACTCAGCCCGTGAAGCCGGCCGTGATCGAGGTGAACTGCCAGTTGTTCTGGCTGATGCCGGAGCAGTTGCTCACCACGCCGCCGCCGGCGCACGGCCGGTCGCGGTTGGCCGCCCAGAAGGCGAGCCGGGCGATGTGGTGCGAGTTGGCCCAGTCGCGGATCTGGGTCCAGATCGCCGGAGTGGTGTTCTCCTGCTGGTCGGACAGGCCGTTCATGCCGGAGATGCCGATGTGGGAGTAGGCGGTCGCGTCGTCCCAGCCGAACGTGGACTTCAGCTTCGCCTTCAGCCCCTCGGCCGCGCCGACGGTGCTGCCGTACATGTCGGAACCGCCGCCGAAGTCGAACGGCATGATCGTGAAGACGTCGATGCCGGAGTTCAGCGACTGGGCCTGCTCGATGAGCCGGTTGCCGTAGTAGGTCGGCCCGGTGGTGGAGGTGCCGAAGGTGACGATGGTCCTCAGGCCGGGGTTGTTGGCCTTGACCGTCTTCAGCGCGGTGAGGATCTTCGCCTGCACGGCCTCGTTCTCGAACTCGTCCGTGTTCTCGATGTCCATGTCGATCGCCTTGAGCGAGTAGGCGTCGATCACCTTCTGCAGGGCGCCGGCCAGCGCGCTCGCGGAGGAGCAGTTGGCGCCGAGCTTGCTGCCCTGCCAGCCGCCGAACGACGGGACGACGTCACCGCCCGCCGAGCGGATCTGGTTGATGGCGCTCTGGTCGGCGCCGCCGGTCAGCGGCCGGCTGCCGTCCCAGGCGGGCGTGCAGCCGCCGGAGTCCAGCACGAACGCCATCGTGAACCACTTGATGCCGGTCGCGCTCATCACCGTGGACGGGTTGGGCGGATCGCCCCAGCCCTCGTACAGGTACGGCGCCGCCTGCTGGAAGCCGGTGCCGCCGCCGGTGCCCGCGTCCGTCGTGACGGTCACGGAGTTGGAGGCGGCGGAGCTGTTGCCGGCCGCGTCGCGCGCCTTCACGCTGAAGGTGTACGACGTGCTCGGCGCGAGACCGCTGACCGTCGCGGTCGTCCCGGAGGCGCTGAGCACCTGGTTGGAACCGCTGTAGACGTCGTACGCCGTCACGCCCACGTTGTCCGTGGCCGCGTTCCACTTCAGCGACACGCTGGAGGAGGACTTGCCGGTCGAGGCGAGCCCGCCGGGCGCGGTCGGCGCCTGGGTGTCCCCGCCGTCCCCGCCGCCCGGACCGTCCAGGCTGATGTCGTCGGCGTAGTACGTGCCCTGCCCGTACCAGCCGTGGACGTAGAGGGCGGCGCTGGTCTGCGAGGCGCCGGTGGTGAAGGAGACACTGAGCTGGCTGTACGCCGAAGTCGACGTCGTCCAGGTGGAGTTGCCGCCGTTCACGCCGAGGTACACGTACGAGCCGCGGACCCAGCCGCTGAGGCGGTACGTCGTGTTCGGCTGGACCGCGACCGTCTGGGTGCACTGCGCGTTGTCGCTGGAGGACACCGCGCCCTGCAGCGCCTTGGAGCCGCCGTGCACGGGGGAGGAGACGACCGAGCCGAGGTCGCCCGTACAGGTCCAGGGGGACAGGCCGCCGGACTCGAAGCCGGGATTGGTGAGGATGTTGGCCGCCTGGGCGGTGCCCGGCAGCGCGACGGCCCCACCGAGCGCGAGGGCGGCGGAGCCGAGCAGGGCGAGAAGCCGGCGTCTGGGACGCCCGGGGATGTGACGCACGCGATCTCCCTGGGGATGCGGGGGCGGTGGGGAGTGCAGGGACGAGCGAAGGTGCGCCAACGAATTTGGTATGGACCAATCCGCCTGTCAAGGAGAACGGGGGAATTGGTTCATACCGGTGGCCGCCCGCGCCCGGGAAGGGGCGCGGGCGGCCACCGGTGCGCGGCCTCGCCGGGCGGTCGCGGACGGCCCGCGGCCGGCGCACCGCCTACAGCGGCAGCGCCTGGACCGTCCCGGCCGGCTCGGCGGACCCCACGGGCGTGGGCACGGCCGGCAGCAGGACGTCGGCCGCCTCCTCCACGCCCTGCCGCACGGGCGTCCCGGGCCGCAGCGGGCGGAGTCCCGACACCACCGTGTAGTCCTGCCCGAGGAACGGCGGCTCGATCGTCCCCGGGTCCTCGCCGAGTGCCAACTGCACGGCCGCCCAAGGGGCGTTGACCCCGCAGAGCGACAGCTGGTGCAGCCCCCCGGCGGGCCGCGTGTTGACGTCCAGCAGCACGGGCCGGTCGCCGAACATGCGGAACTGGACGTTGGACAGGTAGTGCAGCCCGAAGCCCTCCGCGATCAGCCGGGCCGGCTCCAGCCACCGCTCGTGCAGCGTGAAACCCCGGCGGCGGCCGTTCTTCGTGCGCCCCACGGCGAGCCGGATCCGGTTGTCCGGCCCGGTCAGGCAGTCCACGGACACCTCCGGCTGCTCCAGGCGCGGCATCACCAGCCAGTCCACCGGCTCCTCGGCCCGCCGCAGCGCCTCGACGACCAGGTCCAACTGGACCTGGGGCCCCGGAAAACCGCCGAGGTGCGCGAGGGAGAAGGGGGCGCGCGTGATCACGCGGAAGCCGACCCCGCCCGCGCCGGCGGCCGGCTTGAAGCACGCCCGGTACCCGGCCGTCTCCAACTCATCGACAGCAGCGAGGAGTTGGTCCGCCGTGCGCACCCGCCACCACGGCGGCACCGGCACGCCGACCGAGGCGACCGCCTCGTACGCGATCGCCTTGTCCTCGAAGACGGCCACCGCCTGCGGGGTCGGCGCCAGCAGCGCCGTGCCCACCGCCTCGAACTCGGCGCGGTGCGCCACGATCGCGGCCTGGCCCAGCCGGGGCACGAACACGTCGATGCCGCGCCGGGCGCACTGGTCGAGGGCGTACTCCACGTACGCGGCCGGGGACAGGCCCTCCGGCTCCAGGTCGGCGGTGTCGGCCGCCGCCAGCACGGGGGAGTCGGGGTCGCCGTGGGTGGCGTGGATCTCCACCGCGCGGTCGCTGGGATTTCTCCGCAGCTGATCCATGAAGAACACGTTCTCCGCGTACGTGCGGTTGAGCCAGACGCGTACGCGAGAGGGCATGCAGGCCGCCTTTCGGGGTTTTCGGGCAGGACGCGGCGGCCCGGGCCCGGGCAGGAGGAAGGAAGGGAGGCCAAACGGCCCTGTGCGAGGGGGGTGAGGGTGTTGGCGTCGGGGCGATCATACGGCTTTCGAAGGGTCACGCGTGCAACGCGCGTGTTACCGGTCCCCCGAGTCGTCCAGCCGCTGTCCAGCCCTCCTCGAGTCGCTGTCCAGCCCCCCTCCTGGCCGGAGAAATCCTTGCTCCCGCCCGGTGTATGTGTTCTCTTGGTGCCGACCGGATGATCGGAAAGGGGTACGCGGTGGAGTCGACGGCCGGGGCCGGACAGCTGCTGGCCATCAGTGACCTGCACATCGGCTATGCCGAGAACCGTGCCCTCGTCGAGGGGATGCGCCCGCGCTCGGACGACGACTGGCTCATCGTGGCCGGGGACGTCGCCGAGACCGTCGCCGACATCCGCTGGGCCCTGGCCACCCTCGCGGGCCGCTTCCGCAAGGTCCTGTGGGCGCCCGGCAACCACGAGCTGTGGACCCATCCCAGCGACCCGGTCACCCTGCGCGGCGTCGCCCGCTACGAGCACCTCGTCGCGCTGTGCCGGGAACTGGGCGTGACCACGCCCGAGGACCCGTACCCGGTGTGGGACGGCCCCGGCGGGCCGGTCGCCGTCGCCCCGCTCTTCCTGCTGTACGACTACTCCTTCCTGCCGGCCGGCTGCACCACCAAGGAGGAGGGCCTCGCCTACGCGGAGAGCACCGGCATCGTCTGCAACGACGAGTACCTGCTCCACCCGGACCCCTACCCCACCCGCGAGGACTGGTGCCGCGCCCGCGTCGCCGAGACCGAGCGCCGGCTGGCCGAACTGCCCGCCGACCTGCCGACCGTCCTCGCCGGCCACTATCCGCTGGACCGGCACCCCACCAGTGTGCTGTGGCACCCGGAGTTCGCCATGTGGTGCGGCACCGGGCTGACCGCCGACTGGCACCGCCGCTTCCGCGTGCGGACCATGGTCTACGGTCATCTGCACATCCCGCGGACCACCTGGCACGAGGGCGTCCGCTTCGAAGAGGTGTCCGTGGGATACCCCCGCGAATGGCGCAAGCGCCCGGGACCCCCCGGACAACTGCGCCGCATCCTGCCGATGGAGGTCGGACCCGGTGATCGAGGAACTGCTCCCGGAGTCGGTGGTAGCCGTGGAGGCGTTCGGTGACCAGGAGGACCGGGTCACCGCGCTGTACCCGGAGGAGGAGCGGCTCGTCGAGCGCGCGGTGGACAAGCGGCGCCGGGAGTTCGCCGCCGTACGGATCTGCGCCCGGCGCGCCATGGAGAAGCTCGGCGTGCCTCCGCAGCCCGTGCTCCCCGGTCAGCGCGGTGCGCCGCGCTGGCCGGACGGCATAGCCGGCAGCATGACCCACTGCGAGGGCTACCGCGCCGCGGCCCTCGTCCGCGCCGCCGACCTGGCCTCCCTCGGGATCGACGCCGAACCGCACGGCCCCCTCCCGGACGGCGTCTTCGACAGCGTCGCGGTGCCCGCCGAGCAGGCCCGGCACCGCGAGCTGTGCGCCGTCCGGCCCGAAGTCCACTGGGACCGGCTGCTGTTCAGCGCGAAGGAGTCCGTGTACAAGGCGTGGTTCCCCCTCACCCGCGCCTGGCTCGACTTCTCCGAGGCCGACATCGACCTTTGGCCCGCCCCCGGCTCCGCCGCCCGGGGCGGCTTCCACGCCCGGCTCCTCGTCCCCGGTCCGCTGGTGGGCGGCGTGCGCCTGACCGGGTTCGAGGGCCGCTGGCTGGTCGCGGACTCCCTGGTGCTGACCGCGGTGTCCGTCCCGCACTCCTGAACGGGCGTGCGGGACGGACACCGCGCGCCCCGCTCACCGGGCCGGGCACCACGCGCCCAGCAGCCGGAAGAACTCCTCCTCGTTGCCCGTGAAGCCCGCCCGCGCCAGCGCCCGTTCGGCCTCGGCGAGCACGGAGGGCGGCACGAGGGGCGGCCGGCCGGCGCCCGGCGGCCCGTCGAAGGCGGCGCGCACGGTGTGCAGCAACCGCAGGTAGGCCTGCACGGCGGTGCGTTCACGGTCGGTCGGTACGGCGGTGGGCATCGGTCGGCTCTCCCCGGTTTCGGCGTCACTCGTCGCGCGCTGCGGCGCCGCGCACCGCCCGCTCGTGCGGCGCACGCCCCCAGCTTGCCGCCCGCCACTGACAACGCCGGGGGCGGAACGCGCGCGGGACCCACCCGGCGCCTGCCCGCGCGCGGGAGGAGGACCGCGGGAGGGACTTCCCGCCCCCTCCTCCCGCCCCCTCCTCCCGCACCCCGTGCGCGGTCGCCGGCCGGCGCGGCCGGGTGGCCGCCCCACCGTGCCCGGCCCTCCCGCGGGCCGTCCGGTGGGGCGGCGCGGGGCGGACGGCTCAGCCCTGCGGACCCGGATAGCCGAGGGAGGCCTCGATGCGGCCCGCCACGCCGTCGCGGCGGGTCTGGGTCCGCACGGCCGAGCCGGACAGCCAGGCGCGGCACTTGGTGGCGAGGAGCAGTCCGAAGGCCTCGGCCTCGCGTTCCTCGCCCCGGTCGAAGCGGGTGCGCGTGGCGACCCGGTGCAGCACGTCCTGCAGCACGGCCCGGTCGGTGTCGTCGCCCAGCAGCCGTGCGGCGACCCCGACCCCGTCGACGTGGTGGCCCGCGTGGTCGGCCTGCATGTGCCACAGCTCGTGGCCCAGGATCACCAGCTGGTGGTCGGGCGCGGTGCGCTCCTCCACGACGACCAGGTCGCGGTCGGCCATGTCCAGCCACATCCCGCTGGCCGTACCGGGGGGAAGACGGCCGTGCGGAAGAGCACCGGGCGGCCGCGGCGGCGGCTCATCGCCGCGCACAGCGCGTGGTACAGCTCGTGCGGCTCGGCCGGTGCCGGCAGCGTCAGCTCACCGGCCAGCTCGGCGCACAGACGGCGCATGGCCCTGCCGATGCCCACGGTCCTCCCCCGGCTCACGACTCGGGCCGCTTGACGCTCTCCAGGAGCATGTCGAGCCATTCGGCGACCTTGTCCCGGTGCTGGTCGGTGGGCAGCTGGGCGGCCCGCCAGGCGATCCCGCGCACCCCGTGGTCCTGCAACAGCCGCTCCAGCGGGTCGTCGGCCGCCTCGGCCGCCGCCCGCTCCCGGTCGGCGAGCTTCTGCAGCAGCTCCTGCTCGGTGCGCTGCAGGGCCCCGGCCAGTGCCTCGGGGTCCTCCGCCGTCAGGAACCCGGCGTGCACGCGGAAGAACCGCTGCAGGGCGTCGCAGTGCTCCATGGTGGGGCGCCGGTCGCCGTTGATGAGGGCGCCGGCCTGCTGCCGGGACATGCCCGCGCCGTCGGCTATCTCCTGCTGCGTGTACCTGCGGCCGCCCGGCTTCAGCCGGGTGCGCCGCAGCAGGTCCAGGCGTTGCAGGAAACGGGCCTGCACGTCCGGCTCGCCCGCCGGCCGCCCGCTCAGCAGGGCCTTGACCACCGGTTCCGGGACGCCGCAGCCGACGGAGAGCCGTCCGGTGTCGAAGACCTCGGCGTGCGGCACGCCGAGCCGGTCGGCGAGCGCGGTGACGCGGGCGACGACGGCCGGCAGCTGGGCGGTCGCCGCGGCGCCCGGATCCTCGTAGCCATCCGTCACCGACAGCACTCCTACGTCTCTCGGGGGCTCCGGTTGCGTCCGTGCCCCCACAAACGGTCGCCGTGAACTCCCGGAGCGTAACCGGTGCTTCGAACCCACTTCCAGGCGTCGCCACAACTGTGGCGTGTTCCGGCCGCCCACCGGCACGGAATGCCACGATAGTTGACACGGCTCTCGTCGGAGCAGCAGGATCGCATCGCCGCGTGAAGGCGCAGAGGCAAGAGGGGTGACCTCCCGATGGCACGACAGGCAGGAGGGCCGTGGCCGGCGCCGCGGCCCGTCCCCGAGAGCTGCGAGGTCCAGGCGTACCTCCAGGACTGTGCCGCGCTGGTCGAGGCCGTCGCCTTCCCGTCCCTGGTCGTCGACCACCGCTGGAACGTGGTCATGGCCAACGGCGCGTTCGAGACACTTTTCCGGGGCGTGCGCCCTCATTCGACGGCCATGCCCGGGGACAACTTCCTGCGGTTCGTCCTGTTCCACCCCGACGCCGGCACGGTCCTCGGCGACCACGAGGCGGGCTGGTGCCTGCCGATGCTGGCCCACCTGAAGGCGGCGGTGGAGAGCCACGGCCACGACCGCGAGCTCCAGGCGGTCCGCCGGGACGTCGCGCAGGACCCGCTCATGGAGGCGGCCTACCGGCAGGGGCTACCGCACTGGATCCGCGCCGTCGGCGAGGCCGCGACGCGGCTCGACGGCGCCGTGCGCCTGCTGGTCCACCCCGACCCGCGCCGGGGCCCCACCGAGTGCCGCATCGTCGACGAGACGCCGCCGACCCTCCAGGAGATCGGCTGCACGCGCCTGACGATGGTCCTGCGCGACGCCCGCCCCTCCACCGCCGCCCGCCGGGCGCGCCGGCCCCGCGGCACGGGCTCCCACCTGACGGTCGTCCCGCTCCCCGAGGACTGACCCGGCCCCGCCGGCGTTCAGGTCGCCGACGGGGCCGGGCCGGACGTCCTCCCGCTCCGGTCCGGGACGTCCCGCGCCACGATTACGCAAAAAGCTTGCATGGCTTGCGCTACCCTTGCGCCCATGACGCGACGACTTGCGGATGTGGCGAAGAAGGTCGGGGTCAGCGAGGCCACCGTCAGCCGGGTGCTCAACGGCAAGCCCGGCGTCTCGGACGCCACCCGGCAGGCGGTGCTGACGGCCCTCGACGTGCTCGGCTACGAGCGGCCCACCCAGTTGCGCGGCGAACGCGCCCGGCTCGTCGGCCTGGTCCTGCCCGAGCTGCAGAACCCCATCTTCCCGGCCTTCGCCGAGGTCATCGGCGGCGCGCTGGCCCAGCACGGACTCACCCCGGTGCTGTGCACGCAGACCAAGGGCGGGGTGTCGGAGGCGGACTACGTCGAACTGCTGCTCCAGCAGCAGGTCTCCGGCGTCGTCTTCGCCGGCGGCCTGTACGCGCAGGCGGACGCCCCGCACGACCACTACCGCCTGCTCGCCGAGCGCAACATCCCCGTCGTCCTGGTCAACGCGGCCATAGAACACCTCGGCTTCCCGGGCGTGTCCTGCGACGACGCCGTCGCCGTCGAGCAGGCCTGGCGGCACCTGGCCTCCCTGGGCCACCAGCGCATCGGCCTGCTCCTCGGTCCCGGCGACCACATCCCCTCGGCGCGCAAACTGGCCGCCGCGCGCGCCATCGCCGGCGACCTGCCGGACGACTTCGTCGCCCGCGCCATCTTCTCCATCGAGGGCGGTCACGCGGCCGCCGCCCGCCTCATCGACCGGGGCGTCACCGGCATCATCTGCGCCAGCGACCCCCTGGCCCTCGGTGCCGTGCGGGCCGCCCGCCGCAAGGGCTGCGACGTCCCCGGGCGGATCTCCGTGGTCGGCTACGACGACTCGGCCTTCATGAACTGCACCGAACCCCCGCTGACCACCGTCCGCCAGCCCATCGAGGCCATGGGCCGCGCGGCCGTGGAACTGCTGAACGCGCAGATCGGTGGCACCGCCGTACCCGCCGAGGAACTCCTGTTCGAGCCCGAGCTGGTGGTGCGCGGCTCCACCGCGCAAGTCCCGCGCGACTGACTTCGGAAAGATTCGGCTGACTGTCAAATAATTACAGATTCTGCGTGACATCTTGCGGGCCGGTGTCGTCGGTGCTTGAGTGTGCGGCGCCCACAGCTCCTGCCTTGAGGGGTCCACCGATGAGTAGCACCGGCGTCCGCCGCACCTTCGTCGCGATCAGCATCTGTTCCTCCCTCGCCCTCGCCGCGTCCGCCTGCGGATCGGGCGACGACGACGCGGCGGGCGGCAAGACCCGCATCACCGTCAACTGCGAGCCGCCCCAGAGCGCCAAGGTCGACCGCCGGTTCTTCGAGCAGGACGTCGCCTCCTTCGAGAAGCAGCACCCGGACGTCGACGTCGTCGCGCACGACGCCTTCCCCTGCCAGGACCCCAAGACCTTCGACGCCAAACTCGCCGGCGGCCAGATGGAGGACGTCTTCTACACGTACTTCACCGACGCCCGGCACGTCGTCGACATCCACCAGGCGGCCGACCTCACCCCGTACCTCAAGGAACTCAAGAGCTACGGCAGCATCCAGAAGCAGCTGCGGGACATCTACACCGTGGACGGCAAGGTCTACGGCGTACCGCGCACCGGATACTCCATGGGACTGGTCTACAACCGCAAGCTCTTCGCGAAGGCCGGCCTCGACCCCGACAAGCCCCCCACCACCTGGGAGGAGGTCCGCGCCGACGCCAGGAGGATCGCCGCGCTCGGCGGCGGCACCGTCGGGTACGCCGACTACAGCGCCCAGAACCAGGGCGGCTGGCACTTCACCGCCGAGCTGTACTCGCAGGGCGGCGACGTCGTCAGCGCCGACGGCAGGAAGGCCACCGTCGACACCCCCGAGGGCCGCGCCGTCCTGCAGAACCTGCACGACATGCGCTGGGCGGACGACTCGATGGGCAGCAAGCAGCTCCTCATCATCAACGACGCGCAGCAGATGATGGGTTCGGGCAAGCTCGGCATGTACCTCGCCGCCCCCGACAACATCCCGATCCTGGTCAAGGAGAAGGGCGGCAACTACAAGGACCTCGCGCTCGCCCCCATGCCCGGCGGCAGGGGCACCCTCATCGGCGGCGACGGCTACATGTTCAACAAGCGGGACACCCCGGCCCAGATCCGCGCCGGCCTGAAGTGGCTCGACCACATGTTCCTGACCCCCGGCGAGGGCTTCCTCGGTGACTACGCCCGCGCCAAGAAGAACGACGCGCCCGTGGGCCTGCCCGAGCCGCGCCTGTTCACCGGCGCCGCCGACGCCAGGGACCAGCAGGTCAAGAAGGCCAACGCCAACGTGCCGGTGGAGAACTACCAGGCCTTCCTCGACGGCAACCAGAAGCTGACGATGAAGATCGAGCCGCCCAACGCCCAGCAGATCTACTCCGTCCTGGACGGCGCCGTCTCCGCCGTCCTCACCAAGGAGGACGCCGACATCGACCAGCTCCTCAAGGACGCGTCCGGCAAGATCGACGGCATCCTGGCCCGGAGCTGACCGCCATGACCAAGACGGCTGAACGGCGGCCCGCGGCCCGGGCCGCCGTCCGCCCGGGCCCGCTGCCGCCCGCGGCGGGGGACCGCAGGCGGCGCCGCCTGCTCGACCAGGTGCACGCCTACGGGTTCCTCCTCGGCGGCCTGGTCTGCTTCGCCCTGTTCTCCTGGTACCCGGCGATCCGCGCGGTCGTCATCGCCTTCCAGAAGTACACGCCCGGATCGAAACCCGAGTGGGTCGGCACCGCCAACTTCACCCGCGTCCTGCACGACCCCGAGTTCGCGGCGGCCTGGCGCAACACCCTCACCTTCACCCTGCTGGCCCTGCTCATCGGCTTCGCCGTCCCCTTCCTGCTCGCCCTCGTCCTCAACGAGCTGCGGCACGCCAAGGCCTTCTTCCGGGTCGTGGTCTACCTGCCGGTGATGATCCCACCGGTGGTCAGCGCCCTGCTGTGGAAGTGGTTCTACGACCCCGGGGCCGGGCTGGCCAACGAGGCGCTGCGCTTCCTGCACCTGCCCACCTCGAACTGGTCCAACGGCGCCGACACCGCGCTGGTCTCCCTGGTGATCGTGGCCACCTGGGCCAACATGGGCGGCACCGTCCTCATCTACCTGGCCGCCCTGCAGTCCATCCCCGGCGAGCTGTACGAGGCCGCCGAACTCGACGGCGCAGGCATCCTGCAGCGCGTCCGGCACGTCACGGTCCCGCAGACCCGCTTCGTGATCCTAATGCTGATGCTCCTCCAGGTCATCGCCACGATGCAGGTGTTCACCGAACCGTTCGTCATCACCGGCGGCGGCCCCGAGAACGCCACGGTCACCGTCCTCTACCTCATCTACAAGTACGCCTTCCTCTACAACGACTTCGGCGGAGCCTGCGCGCTCAGCGTGCTGCTGCTCGTCCTGCTCGGCGCCTTCTCCGCCCTCTACCTGCGGTTCACCCGCTCCGAGGGGGACGCATGAGCAGCGCCGTCCGCACCCTGGTCTCCCCGGCGGCACTCGCCCGTCCGCGCGGCAGGGCCGTCTACTGGACCGTGTTCGCGGCCGTCACCGTCCTCTTCGCGCTCGCCTTCCTCTTCCCGGTCTACTGGATGGTGACCGGCGCGGCGAAGTCCCCGGACGAGGTCGCCCGGACCCCGCCCACCCTCGTGCCGGAGCACTGGCACCTGAGCGGGTACACCGACGCCTGGGAGCTGATGCAGCTGCCGCAGCACCTGGGGAACACCCTGGTGCAGGCGGCCGGTGCCTGGGCGTTCCAGCTGGTGTTCTGCACGGCCGCCGCCTACGCCCTGTCCAAGCTGCGGCCCGCCTTCGGCAAGGTGGTCCTGGGCGGCATCCTGGCCACCCTCATGGTCCCGGCCCAGGCGCTCGTCGTGCCCAAGTACCTCACGGTCGCCGACCTGCCCCTGATCCACACCAGCCTGCTCAACGACCCCCTCGCCATCTGGCTGCCGGCGGTCGCCAACGCCTTCAACCTCTACCTGCTCAAGCGCTTCTTCGACCAGCTGCCGCGCGACGTGCTGGAGGCCGCCGGGATCGACGGCGCCGGCAAGCTGCGCGTCCTGTGGTCGGTCGTCCTGCCCATGTCCCGGCCGGTCCTCGGCGTCGTGTCGATCTTCGCGCTGGTCGCCGTCTGGCAGGACTTCCTGTGGCCGCTGATGGTCTTCTCCGACACCGGCAAGCAGCCGATCAGCGTCGCCCTGGTCCAGCTGTCGCAGAACATCCAGCTCACCGTGCTCATCGCCGCGATGGTGATCGCCAGCATCCCGATGGTGGTGCTGTTCCTCGTCTTCCAGCGGCACATCATCGCCGGGATCAGCGCGGGCAGCACCAAGGGCTGACCGGCCCGCACACCCCGACACAGAGAGGTACGCACCGTGGGACAGCCCATCCCCGCACCGGACGCCGACTGGTGGCGCTCCGCCGTCATCTACCAGGTGTACGTGCGCAGCTTCGCGGACGGCGACGGCGACGGCACCGGAGACCTCGCCGGAGTCCGCGCCCGGCTGCCGTACCTGGCCGGGCTCGGCGTCGACGCCCTGTGGTTCAACCCCTGGTACCTGTCGCCCCTGAAGGACGGCGGCTACGACGTCGCCGACTACCGCGCCATCGACCCGGCCTTCGGCACCCTCGCCGAGGCGGAGAAGCTCATCGCCGAGGCGCGCGAGCTGGGCATCCGCACGATTGTCGACATCGTGCCCAACCACGTCTCCGACCAGCACCCCTGGTTCCGCGCCGCCCTCGCGGCGGGGCCCGGCAGCCCGGAGCGGGAGCTGTTCCACTTCCGTCCCGGACGCGGTGAGAAGGGCGAACTGCCGCCCAACGACTGGCCCTCGCAGTTCGTCGGCTCCACCGAGCCGGTGTGGACGAGGCTGCCCGACGGCGACTGGTACCTGCACCTGTTCACCCCCGAACAGCCCGACCTCAACTGGGCCCACCCGGCGGTCCGCCAGGAACACGAGGACATCCTGCGCTTCTGGTTCGAACGGGGGGTGGCCGGCGTCCGCATCGACTCCGCCGCCCTGCTCGCCAAGGACCCGGACCTGCCCGACCTCGCCGCGCGCCCGCAGCCGCACCCCTTCGTCGACCGCGACGAACTCCACGACGTCTACCGCTCCTGGCGGGCCGTGGCAGACGACTACGACGCGGTGTTCGTCGGCGAGGTCTGGCTCCCCGACGCCGAGCGCTTCGCCCGCTACCTGCGCCCCGACGAACTGCACACCGCCTTCAACTTCTCCTTCCTGTCCTGCCCCTGGGACGCCGCGCGGCTGCGGAGCTCGATCGACACGACCCTCGCCGAGCACGCCCCGGTCGGCGCGCCCGCCACCTGGGTGCTGTGCAACCACGACGTGACGCGCACGGTCACCCGCTACGGCCGCGAGGACACCGCCTTCGACTTCGCCACCAAGGCCTTCGGCACCCCGGCCGACCTGGACCTGGGCACCCGCCGGGCCCGCGCCGCCGCCCTGCTGTCCCTGGCCCTGCCGGGCTCGGTCTACCTCTACCAGGGCGAGGAGCTGGGACTGCCGGAGGCGGACATCCCGGCCGACCGCGTACAGGACCCGATGCACTTCCGCTCGGGCGGCACCGACCCGGGCCGGGACGGCTGCCGGGTGCCGCTGCCGTGGCGGGCCGACGCGCCGTACGCCGGGTTCGGCTCGCGCGAGGAGCCCTGGCTGCCGCAGCCGGCCGGCTGGGCGTCGTACGCGGTCGACCGCCAGCAGGACGACCCGCACTCCATGCTCTCCCTGTACCGCGAGGCCATCGCCGCCCGCCCGGTCTTCGGCGACGGCCCCCTGGCCTGGCTGCCCGCCCCCGACGGCGTCCTCGCCTTCTCCCGCGCGCCGGGCACGCTGTGCGTGGTGAACCTCGGCGCCACGCCCGCCGACCTGCCCGCGCACTCCCGACTCCTGCTCAGCAGCGGCCCGCTGGACGCCGGGGGCCGGCTGCCGCAGGACACGGCGGCCTGGCTGCGCGTCTGAGCCGTAGCCGCACACCCGCACCTCCTGCTATCCCCCGCACCCCCCCCACGAAGGGATCAGCACATGCACAGCAGCACCGTCAGGCACGCCAGGCGCATGCCGGCGATCGGGGCGATCGTCGCCCTCGCCGCCGGCACGCTCGTCGCCGTGGCCCCCGCCGCCCACGCGGCCGCGGGCGCCACGCTCCCCTTCACCTCGGTGGAGGCGGAGTCGGCGAGCACCACCGGCACCAGGATCGGCCCCGACTACACGCAGGGCACCCTCGCCTCGGAGGCCTCCGGCCGGCAGGCCGTCCGGCTCGGCTCCGGGCAGCGGGTGGAGTTCACCGTGCCGCGCGCCTCCAACGCGGTGAACATCGCCTACAGCGTCCCGGACGGCCAGTCCGGCTCGCTGAACGTGTACGTCAACGGCACCAGGATCGCCAGGACGATCCCGGTGACCAGCAAGTACAGCTACGTCGACACCGGCTGGATCGCCGGCGCCAGGACCCACCACTTCTACGACAACGCCCGCCTGCTGCTCGGCCAGAACGTGCAGGCGGGCGACAAGGTCGCCGTCGAGTCCACCGGCACCCAGGTCACCGTCGACGTCGCCGACTTCGAACAGGTCGGGGCGGCGGCCACCCAGCCCGCCGGTTCGGTGTCCGTCGTCTCCAAGGGCGCCGACCCCGGCGGCAACGGCGACTCCACCCAGGCCTTCCGGGACGCCATCGCCGCCGCGCAGGGCGGGACGGTCTGGATCCCGCCGGGCGACTACAGGCTCACCTCCTCCCTGAGCGGCGTCCAGAACGTCACGCTGCAGGGTGCGGGCAGCTGGTACTCGGTCGTGCACACCTCCCGCTTCATCGACCAGTCCAGCTCCTCCGGGAACGTCCACATCAAGGACTTCGCGGTCATCGGGGAGGTCACCGAACGCGTCGACTCCAGCCCGGACAACTTCGTCAACGGCTCCCTCGGCGCGAACTCCTCCGTCTCCGGCATGTGGATCCAGCACCTCAAGTGCGGGCTCTGGCTGACGGGCACGAACGACAACCTGGTCGTGGAGGACAACCGCATCCTCGACACCACCGCCGACGGCCTCAACCTCAACGGCACCGCCAAGGGCGTCCGGGTCCGCAACAACTTCCTGCGCAACCAGGGCGACGACTCCCTCGCCATGTGGTCGCTGTACGCCCCGGACACCGACTCCAGCTTCGAGAACAACACGATCTCGCAGCCCAACCTCGCCAACGGCATCGCCATCTACGGCGGCACCGACATCGCGGTGAGGAACAACCTGGTCTCCGACACCAACGCCCTCGGCAGCGGCATCGCGATCTCCAACCAGAAGTTCATGGATCCCTTCTCCCCGCTGGCCGGCACCATCACGGTCGACGGCAACACGCTGGTGCGCACCGGTGCCGTGAACCCCAACTGGAACCACCCGATGGGCGCCCTGCGCGTCGACTCCTACGACAGCGCCATCAACGCGACCGTCAACATCACCAACACCACGATCACCGACAGCCCCTACAGCGCCTTCGAGTTCGTCTCCGGCGGCGGCCAGGGCAACCCGGTGCGGAACGTCAACGTGACCGGCGCCACCGTGAAGAACACCGGGACGGTGGTGGTCCAGGCCGAGACGCAGGGCTCGGCCGCCTTCCGCAACGTCACCGCCACCGGCGTCGGTGCCGCCGGCGTCTACAACTGCCCCTACCCGGCCGGCTCCTTCTCCCTGACCGACGGCGGCGGCAACTCCGGCTGGTCCAGCACCTGGTCGGACTGCTCCAGCTGGCCGCAGCCCGGCCAGAGCAACCCCGAACCCGACCCGAACCGCAACCTCGCCAAGGGCCGCCCGGCCACCGCGACCGGCTCGCAGGACGTCTACACGCCCGGCAAGGCGGACGACGGCGATGCGAACACCTACTGGGAGTCCGCCAACAACGCCTTCCCGCAGTCCTGGACGGTCGACCTCGGGTCCTCCTACGGGGTGCGGCGGGTGGTGCTGAAGCTGCCGCCGTCCTCGGCCTGGGGGGCCCGCACCCAGACCGTCGCGGTGCTCGGCAGCACCAACGGCTCCACCTACTCCACGGTGGCCGGCGCGCAGGGCTACCGCTTCGACCCGGCCACCGGCAACACGGCCACCGTGACCCTGCCCGCCGGCACCAGCCTGCGCTACCTGCGGCTCACCGTCACGGCCAACACCGCCTGGCCCGCCGCGCAGTTCAGCGAGGTGGAGGCCTACCAGACGTCGTGACCGCGGCGCCCGCCGGCCGGCCCGGGGGCGCCCACCGCACGGTCGCGGGGGAACGGACGGCACGGCCGTCCGTTCCCCCGCGACCCGTCCTCAGCAGGTGGGCACGTCCGGCAGCCGGGCCGGGCCCCGGAAGCAGACGCCGGTCAGCCACGAGCCGTCGGCCGGGCGGGACCGGACGTCGTCGGTGCAGCCCTCCGCGGTGACCGTCCCGGCGCGCTCCCGGCACTGGACCGAGACCTGCGCGGGCCCGGCGAAGACGTCCACGACGGGGCCCGCACGCTCGGCGCGCTGTGGGTGCGCACCGCGGCGCCCGCCCCGCGGGAGCCGGACACGGCCGGCGGCCGGGAGCCGCCGGGCGGCGGTCGCCGGCCGTGCCGCCACACCCCGGCCGGTCCGGCCGGTCCGACCGGGCGCACCTCGAACACCGAACCCCGATCCGCGCCCCTTCCGCGTCCGCCACCTCGCGGAGGGCGACGAGGACATCCGTGTCCGTCCCCGGACACGCCGGGCACCGGGCCGCCCCGCCCCGGTGCGCCGGGAACGGCCGCGGGCCGCCGGCGGCCCCGGGAGGCCCCGCCGGTGGCCGCGGGCACCTCACGGACCGCCGGGTTTCACGCGGGCGCCACCTCACCCTTCCCCGACGTTCGCTGCTCTTGGAACACTCGCTGCGCGCAGATCCCGTCAACTGACGAGGGCCGCGCACGTCACAGGAGAGGTCCCTCACCCATGCCCGAAGTCAACCGGCGGCGTTTCCTCCAGCTCGCGGGCGCCACGACCGCGTTCACGGCGCTGTCCAGCAGCATCCAGCGCGCGGCCGCCCTGCCCGCCCACCACCGCACCGGATCGGTCGAGGACGTCGAGCACATCGTCGTCCTCATGCAGGAGAACCGTTCGTTCGACCACTACTTCGGTTCACTCCGAGGCGTCCGCGGCTTCGGCGACCCGCGTGCGGTCACGCAGAACGGCAGGTCCGTCTGGAAGCAGTCCGACGGCACGAGGGACGTCCTGCCCTTCCGGCCGGACGCCGACGACCTGGGCCTCGCCTTCGTCCAGGACCTCCCGCACGGCTGGAACGACGGGCACGCCGCCTTCAACGGCGGCCGGTACGACTCCTGGGTGCCCGCCAAGTCGTCGACGACGATGGCGTACCTGACCCGCGAGGACATCCCGTTCCACTACGCGCTCGCCGACGCCTTCACCGTCTGCGACGCCTACCACTGCTCGTTCATCGGCTCCACCGACCCCAACCGCTACTACCTGTGGACGGGGTACACCGGCAACGACGGCAAGGGCGGCGGTCCGGTCCTCGGCAACGACGAGGCCGGCTACTCCTGGACGACCTACCCCGAGCGCCTGGAGCGGGCCGGCGTCTCCTGGAAGGTCTACCAGGACGTCGGCGACGGCCTGGACGCGGACGGCGGCTGGGGCTGGATCAACGACGCCTACCGCGGCAACTACGGCGACAACTCGCTGCTCTACTTCGACCAGTACCGCACCGCCCGGCCCGGTGACCCGCTGTACGACAAGGCCCGCACCGGCACCGACGCCCGCGCCGGCGAGGGACTCTTCGACCGGCTCAGGGCCGACGTCGAGGCGGGCGCGCTGCCGCAGGTCTCCTGGATCGTCGCCCCCGAGGCCTTCACCGAGCACCCCAACTGGCCCGCCAACTACGGCGCCTGGTACATCTCCCAGGTCCTGGACGCGCTCACCTCCAACCCCGCGGTGTGGGGCCGGACCGCCCTCTTCCTCACCTACGACGAGAACGACGGCTTCTTCGACCACGTGATCCCGCCCTTCCCGCCGGCCTCCGCCGCACAGGGCAGGTCGACGGCGGACCCCGGGCCCGACCTCTTCACGGGCGACGGCGGCCACGTCGCCGGCCCCTACGGGCTCGGACAGCGGGTCCCCATGCTCGTCGTCTCCCCGTGGAGCAGGGGCGGGTACGTCTGCTCCGAGACCTTCGACCACACCTCGGTCATCCGCTTCATCGAGCGCCGCTTCGGCGTCGTGGAACCCAACATCTCGCCCTGGCGCCGGGCGGTCTGCGGCGACCTGACCGGCGCCTTCGACTTCTCCCGCAAGGACACCGCGCCGGTCGCGCTGCCGTCCACGGCCGGCTACCGGCCGCCGGACCGCGACCGTCACCCCGACTACGTGCCCACCCCGCCCGCGCACCCGGCCCTGCCCGTGCAGGAGCGCGGCAGCCGGCCCACCCGCCCCCTGAAGTACGCGCCGGTGGTGGACGGTTCGGCGGACGCCGCGGCCGGGACGCTCACGCTCACCTTCGCCTCCGGCGCACGGGCGGGCGCGGCCTTCCTCGTCACCTCCGGCAACCGTGCCGACGGTCCCTGGACCTACACCACGCAGGCCGGCAGGACGCTCTCCGACACCTGGGACGCCCGCCACTCGAACGGCTCCCACGACCTCGCCGTGCACGGCCCGAACGGCTTCCTGCGCCTGTTCAAGGGCCGCGGCGGGACCGCCGGTCCGGAGGTCACCGCCCGGTACACCGGCGACGACGTCGAACTCGTCCTCACCAACGGGGGCCCGGCGACGGCGCGGCTGAAGCTGGCCGACGGCTACGGCGGCGGCCCGGTCACCGTCACCGTACGGCCCGGGGCCACCGTGCGGCACACCGTCCGCCTCGCGGCCAGCAGGCGCTGGTACGACCTCACGGTCACCTCGGACACCGACCCGGCGTTCCTGCGCGGCTTCGCCGGCCACGTCGAGAACGGGCTCCCCGGTGTGAGCGACCCGGCCATCGCCACGCGGTGAACGCGCGGTGAGAACCGCTCCGTGCGGACTGGTCAGGTACCGGCCATGGCAGGATAGTGTGCCCCGGTGACCACGCAATCGAACACTCCTGCAGGCTGGTACCCCGATCCGCACGGGGCGGCCCAGACGCTCCGCTACTGGGACGGCGCGCAGTGGACCGACCACACCAACCCGGCCCAGCAGGCCGCCGTACAGGCTCCGCCGCCGCCGGCCGCCGTGCAGATCCCCCAGCAGCAGGGCGCCGACGCCAAGGTGCAGCGCCAGGTGCGGCAGCAGGCCGGCGTCGCGGCCGGCGGCCCGGGCGGGGGCACCCTCTTCACCGAGCCGGTCCTGGTCGTGAACCAGAAGGCCAAGCTGATCGAACTGACCAACGAGTACAAGGTCATGGATCAGAACGGGCGTGAGATCGGCTCGGTCACCGAGGTCGGGCAGAACGCGCTGAAGAAGATCCTGCGCCTCGTCTCCAGCATCGACCAGTTCATGACCCACAGGCTGGAGATCCGCGACGCCCACGGGCAGCCGCAGCTGGTGCTGACCCGGCCCGCGAAGATATTCAAGTCCCGGGTGGTCGTGACCCGCCCGGACGGCTCCCCGGTCGGTGAGATCGTCCAGCAGAACATGATCGGGAAGATCAACTTCGCGATGAACGTGAACGGCCAGAAGGTCGGCGCGATCAGGGCGGAGAACTGGCGGGCGTGGAACTTCTCGATCACCGACCACGCGGACAACGAGGTCGCCCGGATCACCAAGACCTGGGAGGGCCTCGCCAAGACGCTCTTCACGACCGCGGACAACTACGTCCTGCAGATCCACTACCAGCTGCCCGAGCCGCTGCTGAGCCTCGTCGTGGCGACGGCCCTGACCGTCGACACCGCCCTCAAGCAGGACTCGCGGGGCCTGGGCTGAGCCCACCCGGCCCACGGGCACGGCCACGGCGGCCGGCGCACGCGGCACGTCCCGCGCGCGCCGGCCGCCGCCGCGCCGGGCCCCCGCTAGAGCGCGCTGAGGTGTCCCGGCTGCTCCGGCCGGCGCGGCACCAGGACCGGTTCCGCCGTGGCCGTGTCCGGCTCCAGTGCCAGCACCGCGGCCACCGGGTGCTCCTCGTCCCCGGGCGCGGCCGGGGCGGCGGCGCGGGTCAGCAGGACCACGCCCCGGGCGGCGAGGCCCGCCCCGCCCAGCGCCAGCAGCACCCCGCCGGCCCCGCCCCGCAGGCCCTGTCCGAGCAGGGTGAGGCCGATGGCCGCGGCGGCCACCGGATTGGCCAGGGTGACCACGGCCAGCGGGGCGCCGAGACCGCCGCGGTAGGCCGTCTGCGCCAGCAGCAGCCCGCCGGCGGCGAACGCGGCGACGAGCACGGCGACCACGACCACCTCGACGCCCGGCACCGGCCCCGTGCGGCCCGTGACCGCCACCGTCACCGTCTGGGTGAGGGCGGAGGCGACGCCCGAGGCGAACCCGGAGGCCGTCGCGTGCCGCAGGCCCGGCCGGGCGCCGGGCCGGGCCAGCAGGCCGATCACGGCGGCGGTCGCGCCGGCCACCGCCAGCGCTCCGGTCAGGCTCAGCACCCGCTCGGGCGCCGGACCCGACGCGGCGGCCAGCAGCGCCCCGAGGCCGAGCAGCGTCAGGGCCGTCCCGTGCCACTCCGCCGCGCTGACCCGCCGCCCGGCCGCCCGCGCCCCGAGCGGCACGGCCGCGACGAGGGTGAGCGCGCCCAGCGGCTGCACGACGGTCAGCGGGCCGTACTTCAGGGCCACGACGTGCAGCAGGGCGGCGGCCGCGTTCAGCCCGACCGCCGACCACCAGGCACCGGTGCCGAGCAGCCGCACCAGGCCCGCGCCGGAGGTGCGGGAGGCGAGGCGTTCCTGGGCGACGGCGGCCGCGGCGTAGGCGACGGCCGAGACCAGCGACAGGCCGACGGCGACCAGCTCGGCGGCGTTCACCGGCCCGCTCCGACCAGGACGCCCTCGCGCGGGGCCGGCCGCCGGGTGCCGCGTGCCGCCGTGGTGGCGGCGCGGCGCGGCGGGTGGACGACCGCGAGCGCGACGCCGAGCATGGCCGTCGCCACCAGCGCGTCGAGCCAGTAGTGGTTGGCCGTGCCCACGATCACCAGCAGGGTGAGCAGCGGGTGCAGCAGCCACAGCCACCGCCACCGCGACCGGGTGGCCGCGACGAGGCCGGTCGCCACCATCAGCGCCCAGCCGAAGTGCAGCGACGGCATCGCCGCGAACTGGTTGGACAGGTGGTCGCCGGCGGGCGGGCCGTACACGGAGGGGCCGTAGAGGCGGGCGGTGTCCACCAGACCGGTGCCGGCCAGCATCCGCGGCGGGGCCAGCGGGAACGTGAACGGCAGCACCAGGGCCGCGCCGGTCACCGCGGCCAGCACCCGGCGGGCCCACACGTAGTGGGCGGGCCGCCGCACGTACAGCCAGACCAGGAAGGCGACCGTGGCCGGGAAGTGGACCACCGCGTAATAGGTGTTCGCCAGGTGTGCGAGGGCGTCGCCGTGCAGCAGCGCGGACTGCACGGCCGTCTCGCGGGGCAGGTGCGCGGCCCGTTCGAAGTGCCACACGCGCCGCGCGTTGCGGAAGGCTCCGGGGTTGCGTCCGCCGGCCAGCTGCCGCCCGAGCTTGTAGACGAGGAAGAGCCCCGCGACGAGCAGGAACTCGCGCAGGAGGGGCGGGCGCGCCGTCATCGCGTCCGGCTCGGTTTCTACAGGCTCGGTTCGGGCATTCATCCCCCGGCCCCTTCGCTGGCAGTGGTGCGTGGGTGGTACGTGCCGGGACCCGGACCGGGGTCCGGAACTCAGCGATACTTCTGCGTATCGATACGCCAGTGTACCGATACGGTTGGGTACCGGTACACTGGCGTATCGATCGACGGACACGCCGGGCAGCCGGTCCCGCGGCGCCCCGCCGGGGAGCGTGCCGGGGCGGGCCGTACGCACGAGTGAGGAGAACCACGCATGACGTCGCAGGCCGCGGACGGACCGGAGACGGTCGCCGCCTCGCGCCGCTCCAAGATCACGCCCGAGCGTGAGCGGGAGTTCTTCGACGCCGTGCTGGAACAGATCCGTGAGTGCGGCTACGACTCCGTGACCATGGAGGGCGTCGCCGCCAGCACCCGGTGCAGCAAGTCCACGCTCTACCGGCAGTGGAAGACCAAGCCCCAGTTCGTCGCGGCGGCACTGCGCGCCAACCGCCGGGTGCGCTTCGCGGGCATCGACACCGGCTCCCTCGCCGAGGACCTGCGCCAGGCCGCGCGGGCCGCGGGTGACTGGTCCGGCAAGGACACCCGGCTGCTGCAGGCGCTCGGGCACGCGGTCACGGACGACCACGAACTGGCGCAGGCGCTGCGCGAGGCACTCGTGCTGCCCGAGATCGCCGCGCTCCAGGAGATGCTGGAGCGGGGCGTCGCGCGGGGGGAGGTGCCGGCCGGCCATCCCGCGCTCGAGTACATCCCGGCGATGCTGTTCGGCGTCCTGCGCTTCCGGCCGGTGCTGTGCGGCCGGTACGCCGACTCCGGCTACCTGGAGCGCTTCGTGGAGGCCGCGGTGCTGCCCGCACTGGGCCTGGCATGAGACCCAGGCCGCCGTTCACGGGATGACTGAACGGTGGCCTGTCCGCGCCGCACCGTGGGGACGGGGGCGGCGCGCACCCCGGCCGGGCGGGGCTCCCCTTGAGCGGAGGGGCGCCCCGCCCGGCCGGTCCGCGTCAGACGTCCTGGCCGCTGCCGCCGCCGGACGAGACCTTGATGCCCTTGAGGATCCGGTCGATGACGGACACCTCCTGCCCGACGTCCACGCCGAAGCGCACCACGACCATCTGCCCGGCGTCGTTCGGCGCGGGGAACGCGACCGACTCGACGTAGCCGTCGGCGCCCTTGCCGGTGACCGCCTTCCAGCGCACCAGGTAGCCCTTCTGCCCGGCCACCGTCACCGTCTCGGCGGCCAGCACCCGGTGCGAGGTGATGCCGCCGTAGGTGGCGCCGCCGTAGGACTCCTTGGCGTTGGCCGCGATGTCCGCCTTCGCGACCGCCTCGGCCGTGCCGCCCTTGGTGCCCAGCGCCGCGGCCGGCGCCGAGTACGCGCCGCCCGGGGTGCAGGTCTGCGAGGTGTCGCCGGGGCACTTGTAGCTGTCGTCGGCGGTCACCTGCGCGCCGACGCCGAGTGACTGTCCCGTCCAGCCGTCCGGCACGGGCAGGCTGATCCCGTTGACCGGGTCCGGCACCCTCCCGCCGCCCTCGACCTTCGGCGCCGCGGACCGCCCCGGCGCCGGCGACCCGTCCGGACCGCCGGACCCGTCCGGTGCACCGGAACCGCCGGAGCCCCCCGGCCCGCCGGGCAGGCCGCCGGATCCCTCCTGGCCGCCGCTCCGCCAGCCCGGGCCCTGCTGCGAACCGGCGCGGTCGCCGCTGCCGCCGTCGTCCTTCGACAGCGCGTACGCGCCGACCACGATGCACGCCAGGACCGCGGCCGCCGCCGCGACGGCTATGCCCGTGCGCAGACCGCGCCGGGGCGCGGCCGGCGGCTGCGCGGGATACCCCGGATGGCCCGGGAACGCCGCGTACGGCGGGGGCGCCGGCTGTGCCGCGTACGCCGGGGGTGCCGCGTACGGCGGGGGCGCCGGCTGTGCCGGGGGACCCCACGCGGCGGCCGAGCCGGCGGGGCGGGTCCGGTCCGTCCAGGCCGTGCCGTCCCACCAGCGCTCGGCGGGCGGACCGTCATTCGTCTGCCCGGGGTCGGGGTACCACCCGGGAGGAGTCACCTGCGTCATGCCCCCACCGTATGAGGCATCGGTGAAAGGCGGATGAGAAGATCCGGCGCGAACGCCGCCGACCGGACATTCCGCTCCGGTTTTCCGGACGGCCGCGCCCGCGGGCGCCCGGCGGGCGCCGGGTGGGAGGCGCCGGGCAGCTCCACGAGCGTGGCGCCGGGCACCGCGTCCGCGATCTCCCGCGGGTGCGCGGGCGGGGTCGCGGGGTCCTCCCGGCGCAGTGTGCCGCGCCGCTCGCCCGCCCGGACGAGCAACGGGCCGACGGCGAGCGCCGCCGCGTCGCCCGGCAGGCGGACACGGGTGAACAGGTGCGTGAGCAGACCGCGCGCGAACACGCACGCGCTCAGGCAGGGGGCACTGCGGCCGCGCGCCCCGGGCCGCGGAGTGCGGGCGCACCAGTGCCCGTTCGCGTCCGTCCGGCAGCGTCCCCAGCCGGTGGACTCCACGCCGTTGCGGCCCAGACGGCCGCCCGTGGCCGGGTGCGCCGGAGGGAGCCGTCCACTCGCGGGACCGTGCCGTCCGGGGCCGGACCCCACAGCTCCACGCGTGCGGCGGGCGGCGGCTCGCCCGCGCCGTCGAGGACGTACCCGTGCACGGTGATCGTCTCCGGACGGGGCCGAACGGCCCACCGGGGCGGGGGTCCGGCCCGGCCCCCGCCACCCGGCCGGAGGGCCGCGCGGGCGCCCGCGGCGCGGCGCGGGCCCGTCGTGGGCGCCGGCCGGTTCGGCGCGGGCGCGGGCGGGTACCCGGGCGCCACCGCAAACCGGACGCGCCAGGGGCGAACGGCGCGCACGCGACCAAGGGAGCGCGATTCATGAAGGCAGTCACCTGGCAGGGCAAGCGCGACGTGCGGGTGGAGGACGTCCCCGACCCGCGGATCGAGGAGCCCACCGACGCCGTCATCCGCATCACGTCCACCGGCCTGTGCGGCTCGGACCTCCACCTGTACGAGGTGCTCACGCCGTTCATGACGCCGGGTGACATCCTCGGCCACGAGCCGATGGGCATCGTCGAGGAGGTCGGCTCCGAGGTGACGAACCTGCGGCCGGGCGACCGGGTCGTGGTGCCGTTCCAGATCGCCTGCGGGCACTGCTTCATGTGCTCCGCCGGTCTGCCCACCCAGTGCGAGACCACCCAGGTCACCGGTGAGCACATGGGCGCCGCCCTGTTCGGCTACACCCGCCTGTACGGCGCGGTGCCCGGCGCCCAGGCGCAGTACCTGCGGGTGCCGCAGGCGCAGTTCGGTCCGATCAAGGTCCCCGAGGGGCCGCCGGACGACCGCTTCGTCTACCTGTCCGACGTCCTGCCCACCGCCTGGCAGGCCGTGGAGTACGCCGCCGTCCCGCCCGGCGGCAGCCTCGCCGTGCTCGGTCTCGGGCCGATCGGCGAGATGGCCTGCCGGGTCGCCCTGGCCCGCGGCGTCGAGCAGGTCTTCGGCATCGACCTGGTGCCCGAGCGGCTGGCCCGGGCGAACCGGCGCGGTGTGCGCACCTACGACCTGAGGGCCTTCGACGACGACAAGGCGCTCGTCAACGCGATCCGTGACGCGACCGGCGGCCGGGGCCCGGACTCCGTGATCGACGCCGTGGGCACCGAGGCGCACGGCAGCGCCGTCGCCAAGCTCGCCCAGCAGGCCACCTCGATCATGCCCCGCCAGCTCAGCGCGCCGTTCGCCGAACGCTTCAGCATCGACCGGCTCGCCGCCCTGTACACGGCCATCGAGCTGGTCCGGCGCGGCGGCACGATCTCCCTCAGCGGCGTCTACGGCGGCATGGCCGACCCGATGCCGATGCTCACCCTGTTCGACAAGCAGATCCAGCTGCGGATGGGGCAGGCCAACGTCCGCCGGTGGAGCGACGAGATCATGCCCTACCTCACCGAGGAGGACCCGCTCGGCGTCGAGGACTTCGCCACGCACCGGCTGCCGCTCGCCGAGGCGCCGCGCGCGTACGAGATGTTCCAGCGCAAGCAGGACGGCGCGATCAAGGTCCTGCTGGAGCCGTGAGACCGGCCGGCGCCCGGCCGGGTCGGCGGTCGCGGTCCTCCTCGCCGCGGTCCTCCGCGGGGCCGTGGCGCACCGGCTCCGCCGGCCCGGCGGGGGTGCGGCTCCTCGGGGTGCGGTCGGGGCGCCGGCGGCGCAGCCGGGCCGTGCCCGCGGACCCGCGGACTTCCTGAGGCGCGCGGGCCGCCACGGTTATCCTGGCCGCAGCCCCCCAGGAGGAGTCCCGAAGTGACCGAGGCAGTGTCGCGTCCCACGCTGGAGGCCGTGGCCGCGCGGGCCGGGGTGTCCCGGGCCACCGCGTCCCGGGTCGTCAACGGCGGGGACGGAGTCAGGGAGACCCTCGTCGCCCGGGTCAGACAGGCGGTGGAGGAACTGGGGTACGTCCCCAACCAGGCCGCGCGCAGCCTCGTCACCCGGCGCCACGACGCGATCGCGGTCGTCATCGCCGAACCCGAGACCCGGGTCTTCGCCGACCCCTTCTTCGCGCTCCAGCTGCGCGGCATCAGCAAGGAGCTGACCGCCCACGACAACCAGCTCGTGCTGCTGCTGACCGAGGGCCGCGACGACCACGCCCGCGTGGCCCGCTATCTGGCCGGGGGCCACGTCGACGGCGCGCTCGTCTTCTCCCTGCACCTCGACGACCCGCTGCCCGGGCTCATCCAGGAGGCGGGCGTGCCCACCGTGTTCGGCGGCCGGCCCGACTGGGGCGACGGCACCCGCACCCCCCTGTACGTCGACAGCGACAACCGGGGCGGGGCGCGGGAGGCCGTACGCCACCTGGTGGGCCTCGGCCGGACCCGGATCGCGCACATCACCGGCCCGCTGGACCAGACCTCGGCGGCGGACCGGCTCGACGGCTACCGGGACGTGATGGGCGACACCGACCCCCGGCTCGTCGTGGAGAGCGACTTCACGCCGGACGGCGGCGAACACGCCATGCACGCCCTGCTCGGCCGCTGCCCGGACGTGGACGCGGTCTTCGCCGCCAACGACCTCACCGCGCTCGGCGCGCTGCGCGCGCTGCGCGCGCACGGACGGCGCGTGCCCGAGGACGTGGCCGTGATCGGCTTCGACGACATGGTGCCGGTCACCGAGCAGGCCGACCCGCCCCTGACCACGGTCCGCCAGGGCATAGAGGAGATGGGCCGGCTGATGGCCCGTCTCCTGCTGCGCGACCTGGCCGGCCGGGCCCGCAACGCGGCCACGACGGCGCCCGCCGCCAGCGTCGTCCTGCCCACGACCCTGGTACGCCGCGCGTCCGCCTAGTACTGCAATCCCAGGCATGGGGTCTGGCCTGGCGTTTGTAGTGGCTGAGGGGACTTGGGCCAAGGCCCCGGCCGGTGCGCCGAAACCGTCCAAGCCCGGCCCCGGTCGGCCACCGGGCCGAGGAAACCCGCCCGGCACCACGACACGGGGCGGGCCGCGCCCCGGCCACCGGTGCGGCACACACTCGACCGGCTCACCACAAGGGAGGCGCGAAGCCACGCAGCACGAGTAGTTGACAGAGCTCACATGGCCGGTTGCCGGTCGTCTGAAGAGATCACCAGCGCCTGCTCCGGCTGTTCGGCCAGGTGGAACACGGTACAAACGAAATCGACAGCCCCGCGTCCCGGGCGCCGCAGCCGTTTCCGTCCGCCGTGCCGGGCCTGCACGTCGTACTGCGGCCACCAGGTACGCACTTCCGTGCTTGCCCACATTCAGCTCGGCGCTCTCCTGGCGCGGGCGGTGACCTCGGCTTCCAGCGCCGACGGCACTACCGGGGCTGAAGACGGGGTGGTCGGACGGCGGCCCCGCGAGCGGCCGGAGCCGGCCGCCCGGATCCAGTTCCACAGCGTCTCCACGTCGATTCCCAGGCCCGCGGCGACCTGCTCGACCGTCGCTTCCGGCCGCGGCTCGTACAGTGCGACCGCCTCCGCCTTGAACCCGGCGGAGCAGTGCTTCATGACCACCACACGTCCGTCTCCCACATCCTCAAGACCCACTACCCCGAGTGTCCAAGATCACGGGTGAGGGCCCCTCGGCGATCACATCGGCCTGTGAAACAGCTCCGAGCATGCCCACCGATCGCGCCGGCGCACTGCGAAACCCTGAGATCCCCGACGGGGTCGGGCTTGTGTCACTCGGTTGACAGGCCTCCGTTTGCGGCGTCCCGGCCTGGATGTGGAGAAGCTGCGCAGGACGGGGGTGCTTGAGGGGCCGTGTTGGACCGGCGGGCGGAGCCTGGGAGAGTGGTGGGCATGGATATCGATCGCAGGAACAACGTCACCGTCACCGGGAACCCGCAGGGGCGGACGGTGGTGCTGGCTCACGGGTTCGGCTGTGATCAGAACATGTGGCGGCTGACGGTGCCGGCTCTGGTCGAGGACTACCGGGTGGTGCTGTTCGACTACGTGGGCTCGGGCCGCGCTGAGCCGTCCGCTTTCTCGGAGGAGCGTTACGCCTCCCTGGACGGTTATGCCCGGGACGTGGTGGAGGTGTGCGAGGCGCTCGATCTGCGCGACGCGGTGTTCGTGGGGCACTCGGTCAGTGCGATGATCGGGGTGCTGGCCGCCGATATGGCCCCGAAGCGCATCGGGGCGTTGGTGATGGTCGCTCCGTCCCCGCGGTACATCGACGACGACGGTTACCGAGGCGGGTTCAGTGCGGAGGACATCGACGAGCTGCTGGCGTCGCTGGAGTCGAACTACCTGGGCTGGTCGGCGGCGATGGCACCGGTGATCATGGGCAACATGGAGAGGCCCGAACTCGGTGAGGAGCTGACGAACAGCTTCTGTGCCACCGACCCGGACATGGCGCGTGTCTTCGCCCGGACCACGTTCCTGTCGGACTCGAGGGACGACTTGAAATCCGTGAGGGTGCCGACACTGGTGCTGGAGTGCACCCAGGACGTCATCGCCCCCCGTGAGGTCGGGGCCTTCGTCCACCAGGCGATCCCCGGCTCGAGGCTGGTCACCCTCGATGCCACCGGGCACTGCCCGCATCTGTCCGCGCCCGAAGCTACCAACGAAGCGATCACCGACTTCCTGGAGGACCTGCGCTGATGTGCCGAACCGGGCAGCAGCCCGACCCGCACGGCACGAGCGACGGGAAAACAGCGAACGCGGCATTCGCCGCCCTGTTGGAGGACAGCGCCGAAGAACTGTACGAGAGCGCGCCGTGCGGATACCTGTCCACACTCATGGACGGCACCATCGCGAAGATCAACACCACACTCCTGGACTGGCTCCGGCTGGAGCGGGAGGCGGTGGTGGGCCGGATGCGGTTCGCCGACCTGCTGACCATCGGGGGCAAGCTCTATTACGAGACGCACTTCGCGCCGCTGCTGCAGATGCAGGGCAAGATCGGCGGCATCGCCCTGGAGATCAAACAGGCCGGCGGTGCACGGATGCCGGTGCTGGTTTCCTCCGTCGTGAAACGCAGTGGTGCCGGCGAGCCGCTGCTGATCCGCACCACCGTCTTCGACGCCCGGGACCGTCGCGCCTACGAGCAGGAGCTTTTGCGAGCCCGGAAAGGCGCCGAGGAAGCGCGCAAGCAGGCGGAGGCCGACCGCGCCCGGCTGCAGGACACTCTGGCCGTGCTCCAGCAGTCACTACTGCCCGCCATCCTGCCCCACGTGCCCGGAGTGGAAGCAGCCGCCCACTACCGCACCGCCTCCCCCGACCAGCTCGGTGGCGACTTCTACGACCTCTTCCCCCTCGACGGCAAGCGCTTCGCCTTCTTTCTCGGCGACGTGTGCGGCAAGGGCCCCCAAGCCGCCGCCGTCACCTCCCTGACCCGCTACACCCTGCGCGCCGCAGCTCTGCACGACCCCGACCCCGTCGCAGCCCTGTCCACCCTCAACACGGTGCTCCACGAGCGTTACACCGGCAGCGGCGATCCGCGCTACTGCACCGTCATCTTCGGCACCCTCGACCCCGACCCGGTCACCGGTCAGGTCACCGTCCGGCTCGCTGCGGGCGGCCACCCCCCGGCGCTCATACTGCGGGCCGACGGCACAGCCGACTTCCTGCCCACCCCTGGTGGCTTCCTCGTCGGCATTCTGCCCGCCGCGCGTTTCGCCACCGCCACCACCGTCCTCGCCCCCGGCGACACCCTCCTGCTCTACACCGACGGCCTCACCGAAGCCCGCACCGGCAAGGACCGCACCACCTTGTACGGGGACGAGGCCCTGCGCGCCTTCACCACCGCCCACGCCGGCAAGTCCCCGCATGCCCTCGTCCAGGCCCTGACCGGCCTGCTGGACGACTTCGGCGACGGCCTCGACGACGACACCGCCCTGCTCGTCCTCGGCGCCCCCGCCCCGGCCTGAGGACTCAAAACACCGGATGAGTCCGCTGAAGATCGCCGCCCGGGACACCATGGCCGGTCCCGTTCCGGAGATCATCGGCGCACTCGACCACTCCAGCGCCATCGAACTGCCGGGCCTGCTCGCCACGGTCCCACTCCCGCCAGGACAACGCCTCGTCCCGGACCTGGCCGACACGGAATTCCGCGACTCCAGCGGCATCAGTGCCCTGATCGCCGCCCGTGATCTCGGCCACGCAGCCCAGGCCGACACCGTCCTCGTCGCGGTCCCCGCTCATGTCCTGCCCGTCCCGCGCATCGTCGGTTCCGACCAGGTCCTCTCCCACCGCCCCGACAACGACACCGCTACCCGGCCCTGATCCACGGAGCGTGCCGTCAGATGGCGATACCGCAAGCGTCCACGGTGTGTGTAGTGGGCAACCGGGTAGGCGACAGAACGGAGGGGCAAAAACACCGAAGAGCAGTGAACGCGACGAAAGAGCACCGTATGGTCATCCCGCTGAAGAAGCAGACGGCCGATGCACAGGGTACGGATGAGGGCACCCCGCTGCGCTACGGCGCTATCTGGGGGGATGGCGCAGCGCGCGCCGCAGACGCCCGCCAGGCCTTGCGCGCCTTCCTCGGCCACACCCCGCGAACCGGCCGCACGGCAGTGCCGACCGCCTTGGCCGTCGACGCCGAACTCGCCACCAGTGAGCTGGTCACCAACGCCATCCGGCACGCTCCGGGCCCCTGCGGCATGACCCTGCAGCTGTCCGACGACGAGTTGACGATCACCGTGTGGGACAGCTCCACCGAAAAGCCGGCGGCCAAGAATGCCGATCCGCGCCGCATCGGCGGTCACGGACTGCACCTGGTGTACACGGTCAGCGACAGAGTCGTCGTCGCACTCCGCGAAACGGGAAAGCGGATCACCGCACATCTGTCCCTGCCACCGAACCGGAACACCACCGATTTCCGCGGCATCACGCTCCCAGCCTGAGCACGCCTCTCACCGGTCCATAGCTGCCAGCGAAGACAACCGCTGATCCCGGCGGTGCGGCGGCCCGGCGCACCACGATCCGCTGGGCCGCCGCACCGCCGGACGGGCGATGACGGCCACGGGACCCGGCAAGTGCGCGATCCGTCCCGCCACCGGACCCGCACCGGGGCGCGTCACCACGGAAAGCGCGCCGACTGTGGCCTGACCCGACGGGCCGGCATCGTATCCGTGCAGGTCACCACGCTGTCCCGGCGTGGCCGGGCCGCCGGCGTCCCGGAGCGGCTCGTGGCCGGCCTGCACGGGGCGGCCACGAGCCGCTGAGCAGGATCAGCAGCGGCCGATGTAACAGCGGATGGCCGTACCGTCGGGGCCGGTGTGGATGTGTACGAGGTCAGCGAGGTAGTGCACCAGCAACAGACCCCGGCCGCCCAGCTGGCCCGGTGCGGGCGGGCGACGGCCGGCGAGCGAATCGCTCAGGTGTCCACGGTCGAGGACCTCGCACACCACGTGGCCGTCGTCGGCCCATATCCGCACGGTGCCCGACCCGCCGCCGTGCACGATGCTGTTGGTGGTGAGCTCGGCCACGATCAGGGCCAAGTCCTCCAGGCGGATACCGGACAGACCCAACCGCGCGGCCTGCTCGACCGCGTAGTGCCGGGCGCCCGGCAGGGCGTCGGCATCGAAGCCGAGTTCTTCGGCCTCGGTCGCGTGTACCAGGGGTTGGTTGTAGCGGGCGATCACATGCTCGGGGGCGTAGACAGGGCTGGGCCGCTCCCGGCCGCCGGAGATGACGACGGGATGGGTCGCGTACGCGTCGGTGAGCACCTGTTCGCTGAGGCGGTCGGCGTCGTACGGGCAGAGGATGGTGACGTCCCTGCCCTGGAATGCCGGGTTGATCAGCGCTTCGTGCTGGACGCACGCCGGGTATTCCACGCTGCTGCGGCCGGCCCAGATCGGTTCGCCGATGATCCGCACGCGCGTCCGGCGGTGCGCGTCGGCGAAAGCGCGCAGCACTTTGGGGATGATCCGTCCGGGGTTGCGCCCCGCCTCGGTCATGTCGAGGAAACGGACGTCTGCGGCGTCCTCGCCCAGGGCCGTCTTGAGGAGTTCCAGGTTCGGTCCGGGCACGGCCACCGCCACCGGCTCTCCGCCCCTCAGACCATCACGGATGAAGGGCACCGTGCCGTGCAGGTACTCCTCCTCGCCCCGGTAGAACAAGGCGGGATGAACGAACGGTTCAGTGGTCGGGGCAGTCATCACACGATCACCTCGACGGTGGGCAGGTCTGGCCAGAACATGTCCAGCACGCGCCGCAGGGCGGCAGGCGGCTGTTCGAGCACGATGCGTCGTCCCTCGGGGAGGCCCTGAGCGGCCACCGCTAGAGCCGAGACACCAGCGACGTCCACGAAGGTGACCGCGGAAAGTTCCAAGTGGCACGCCTCTTCGTCGCTCAGGGCGAGTTGGTGCAGCGTCTGTTCCCAGGCCTGGCGCGTGATCAAATTGATCTCGCCGCACGCTTGCCAGCCTGGCCGGTTCGCCAGCGGGCGTACGAGCAGAGCGTCCGTGGACGGGGTTGGCGATGCCCTCAGTGCCTCTGCCTCCCTTGAACCGCCCACGCCCTCACCCCTGGGTTTCCTGTTGCTTGAGTTCCCAGTATCCCGCACGACGAAGCCGTGTGGACGTCACAGCATGACGGAGGTGACCCGCGGCCCGCTCCGGCGTCGGCCGGGGGCCGCCTCCAGACGTGGCCGTGGCGTGCGGCAAGCAGGTCACAGCCGGGATGATCGAAGCTTGGGAGCGGGTTGCCGGGTGCATCGCGGTCTTCCGTCGATCCGAAATGGTTTACGAGGTCCCCCGAGATGCGGGGAATGATGACAGCGGGCCGGATGGGACTCACGAGTGGAGCCCTGACGGTTCCCGCCCCGGCAGGTACCCGCTGGAGTCGCGTGAGCGCGCGGTGCGGATGCACCGCGCCGCGGAGCCGGAGCCTGTGATCCGCCGCATGGCCGAGGAACTCGGTGTCCGCACGAGGCCCTGCGCGGCTGGATCCGCCAGGCCGAGGCCGAGGCCGCGGCCGACGCCGGCGAGCGCGACGACCTGCTCACCAGCGGCGAACGTGCCGAGCTGACCGTGCTGCGCAAGGAAAACGCCCAGCTCAAACCGCCGAACGAAATCCTGCGGACGACCTCGGTCCTTTTCGCCGCACGGCTCGATCCAACCCGGCCCAGGTGACGACGCCCTTCGCCGAGCACCCGCACCTGGAGGTCGAACCCGCGCTCCGGGAACTGCACATCCCCTCCTCCACCTGCTACCGATGCCGCCGGGCAGAGAAGGAGCCGTGCGAGCGGCGCCGCCAGGACGTCGAGCCGACCGGCGTCAGGTCCGCGGGTGATCGGGCGGGATCTACGGATCGCCCCGCGTCCAGGCCGTCCTGCGGCGGGGAGTCGTCCACGCCGGCCGGCGGCACCGTCCCGCCGAACACCGCGTCCGTCCCGGCGCCGCCCGGACGGACGCGGGGACACCTTTGGCCCGGCCCCGCGCGCCGCCGTGCGCGGACGCGTCCCGGCGGCGCATCATCGGGGCGGCCGGAGGTGTGTCACGGGGCCGTTGATCCGGCGTTGATCGAACGTTTTCCACCGGGCGGCACGATCCTGCCCATGCACTTGGACACGATGACCCCGGCCGATCCCACCTGGCAGCAGCAGGCCCTGTGCGCGCAGACCGGGGCCGAATTCTTCTTTCCCGAGCCCGGCAGTTCGGTGCGCGAGGCGAAGCGCATCTGCGGCATGTGCGAGATGCGCCCCGCCTGTCTGGAGTACGCGCTCGCCCACGACGAACGCTTCGGCGTCTGGGGCG
The DNA here is from genome assembly GCF_030499535.1 of Streptomyces sp. TG1A-8. NCBI lineage: Bacteria > Bacillati > Actinomycetota > Actinomycetes > Kitasatosporales > Streptomycetaceae > Streptomyces > Streptomyces sp. TG1A-8. Next base: position 1,234,006 of record NZ_JASTLB010000001.1, on the reverse strand, counting down.
GCCTGTCCGAGAAGGAACGCCTCGCGCTGCGCCGCACCGCCCGCTGAGACCCGGCCGGCCGCCCGGGCGGGCCTCAGCCCGCGGCCCGCGCCGCCATCCGCGCCTTGCGGGCCGCGAGGCGCTCGTCGAACTTGGCGGCCTCCGCGTCCAGACCGCCCATGAACAGGCCGAGTTCCTCCTGCGCCCGGCGCCCCTCGGGGCCGAGGCCGTCGATCTCCATGACCTTCAGGAAGCGCAGCACCGGCTGGAGGACGTCGTCGTGGTGGATGCGCAGGTTGTAGACCTCGCCGATCGCCATCTGCGCGGCGGCCCGCTCGAAGCCGGGGATGCCGTGGCCGGGCATGCGGAAGTCGACCACGACGTCCCGGACCGCCCGCATGGTCGGGTCGGGGGCGAGGTCGAAGGCGGCCTTCAGCAGGTTGCGGTAGAAGACCATGTGCAGGTTCTCGTCGGTCGCGATGCGCGTCAGCATGCGGTCGCAGACCGGGTCGCCGGACTGGTGGCCGGTGTTGCGGTGCGAGATCCGGGTCGCCAGTTCCTGGAAGGCGACGTAGGCGACGGAGTGCAGCATCGAGTGCCGGTTGTCGGACTCGAAGCCCTCGCTCATGTGCGCCATGCGGAACTGCTCCAGCTTGTCCGGGTCGACCGCGCGCGAGGTGAGCAGGTAGTCGCGCAGCACGATGCCGTGCCGGCCCTCCTCGGCCGTCCAGCGGTGCACCCAGGTGCCCCAGGCGCCGTCGCGGCCGAAGAGCGAGGCGATCTCGTGGTGGTAGCTGGGGAGGTTGTCCTCCGTCAGCAGGTTGACCACCAGGGCGGTGCGGCCGATGTCCGTCACCGGGGACTGCTCCTTGTCCCAGGCCTCGCCGTCCTCGAACTGGCCGGGGAAGTTGCGGCCGTCGCTCCAGGGCACGTACTCGTGCGGCATCCAGTCCTTGGCGACCTTCAGGTGCCGGTTCAGTTCGTTCTCGACCACTTCCTCCAGTGCGTACAACAGACGGGCGTCGGTCCAGACGGACGTGCTGCCGGGGTGGGGGGAGGTGATCGTCACGTGAACTCCAGGGGGACGGCGAACAGGGATGTGCAGGGGGACGGCCCGGCGGGCGGTGCCGGGAACCTACGTAATCGTAGGCTACGTACCCGTAGGTTACGTAACCGTAGGTTAAGGGTGTCGTAAAGGGCCGCTGATCGGGGAGCACGGGCCGTGGTCCGGGACGGGGCCCGGGGCCACCGGGGGACGGGGGCCGGCGGTGCGGCTGCGCGCCGGTCGCGCGGCGCCGCAGCCGCCATCATGCAGGACGCCCCGGCGGGGACGGAACCCCGCCGGGCCCCGCGGTCCGGCCGGTGGCCCCCGCCGGGATTCATCCGGCCGCGCCCACCTCCTCCGCCGAGGTCTCCCGCAGCCGCCCGTCCTCGATCAGCAGCCAGCGCGTGATGCCGACGGACTCCAGGAACGGCAGGTCGTGACCGGCGACGAACAGCGCGCCCCCGTAGGACCCCAGGGCCGTGGTCAGCTGCCGGACGCTGGCCATGTCGAGGTTGTTGGTCGGCTCGTCCAGCAGGAGCAGCTGGGGGGCGGGTTCGGCGAGCATCAGCGCGGCCAGGCAGGCCCGGAAGCGCTCACCGCCGGACAGCGTGCCCGCGCGCTGGTCGGCCCGCGCGCCCCGGAACAGGAAGCGGGCCAGCCGCGCCCGGACGCGGTTGTGGGTGGCGTCCGGCGCGAACCGGGCCACGTTCTCGGCCACCGTCAGGGCGTCGTCGAGGACGTCCAGCCGCTGGGGCAGGAACCGCAGCGGGACGTGCACGTCCGCTTCCCCGGCCACCGGCTCCAGTTCCCCGGCGAGGGTCCGCAGCAGCGTCGTCTTGCCGGCACCGTTGCGGCCGACGAGCGCGACCCGCTCCGGGCCGCGCAGGTCGAGGACGCCCTCGACGCGCGCCCCGTACGCCGTCTCCAGGTCCTCCAGGGTGAGGACCCGGCGGCCGGGCGGCACGGCGGTGCCGGGCAGCTCGACGCGGATCTCGTCGTCGTCCCGCACGGCCTCGGCCGCCTCGTCCAGGCGCTCCCTGGCCTCGGCGAGCCGCTCCTCGTGCAGGATGCGGTGCTTGCCGGCGGACTCCTGCGCGGCGCGCTTGCGCGCCCCCATGACGATCTTCGGTTCGCGCTTGGAGTCGTACATCTTCTGCCCGTACCGCTTGCGGCGGGCCAGTTTCACCTGGGCGTCGGCCAGTTCGCGCTTCTGCTTGCGCACGTCGGCCTCCGCCGCGCGCACCGTCCGCCCGGCCGCCTCCCGTTCCACGGCGAGCGCCTCCTCGTAGGCGGAGAAGTTGCCGCCGTACCAGGTGACCTCACCGGAGCGCAGCTCCGCGACCTGGTCGACCAGGTCCAGCAGTTCACGGTCGTGGCTGACCACGACGAGCACGCCCGGCCAGGCGGTGACGGCCGCGTACAGCCGGCGGCGCGCGTACAGGTCGAGGTTGTTGGTGGGTTCGTCCAGCAGCAGGACGTCCGGGCGGCGCAGCAGCAGTGCGGCCAGGCGCAGCAGCACCGACTCGCCGCCGGACACCTCACCGACGGTGCGGTCCAGGCCGATGCGGCCGAGGCCGAGTTCGCCGAGGGTGACCAGGGCGCGCTCCTCGACGTCCCAGTCGTCGCCGACCGCCTCGAAGTGCTCCTCGGCGACGTCGCCCGCCTCGATGGCGTGCAGGGCGGCCCGCCGCTCGGCGATGCCGAGGGCCTGGTCGACCCGGAGCGCGGTGTCGAGCGTGACGTTCTGCGGCAGGTGGCCGACCTCGCCGGTCACCTTGACGGTGCCGCCGGACGGGGTGAGGTCGCCGGCGAGCAGTTTCAGCAGGGTGGACTTCCCGGAGCCGTTGACGCCCACGAGCCCGGTCCGGCCGGGCGGGAAGGCGGTGTCCAGGCCGTCGAGGACGGACGTGCCGTCGGGCCAGGCGAAGGACAGGGACGTGCAGGTGACGGAGGAAGGCATTCGGGCCTCGCGGTGGGTGCGTGCGGTCGGGCGGGCACGGGGAGACACCGCGAGGCGGAACACCGAGGGTCCGGGCCGTGAGGGGCCGGGGGCACGGAAGAAGGGCTGTGCCGGGAGGACGGCTCGGACGCCGAGGTCGTACGCCACGCACACCTGTGCGGTGTGAACGCGGTGTCTCGGGGACCTCAGACGAGCAACGTCCTTCTCCCATCGGCGGCAACAGGACCGCTGTCCACCGTAGGAGCGGGCCGGGGGGCTGTCAAAGCGGTTTCCGTCCGGCGCGCAGGAGTATCAGCAGGCGTCCCGCATCAGTTCGGCCAGGTGGTGGTCGAGGTCCAGCTGCAGGTGCTCCAGGCCGACGGGCACCAGTTCGCCCGTCGCCTCCAGGAACCGCCGTACCTCCCCCGAGCGCACGTGCACGACCGCCGTGCCCTCGGGGGCGTGGAACTCCAGCACCGTGCGGTCGTAGCCGTACGGCCGCACGCGGACGTCCCCGTGCCCCTCGGGCCCCTCCATCCCGGCGGCGAGCAGCTCGCGGGAGAACGTCCAGCACACCTCGACGCCCTCCAGGGTGGCCGGGGCGGGGAAGGTCATGCGGACGGCGAAGGGATCGCTCCGCTCGTAGCGCAGCGTGGCGGGAATGCTCGGCATGCGCGGTGCGGCGGCGACGAGGCGCGCCTCCACGGGCTGCTCGATGACGGTGGACAACGCCTTGCTCCCTCGTGACGGCTGGACGGACTTCCGGGCGTGCGCCCTGGCACTGGAAGAGACGAAGCGATCGGCCGATCCGTGCACACCGGGAACTAGTGACCTCGGTCACCGTCTTCATGCGCCCGGACCGCGCCGGGCGCCCCGGCGGGGCCGCTGACGTAGGAATCCGGAAGCCGGGTACCCGTCCCCTGCCCGAGGACCAGGGAAGGGAGCGATCATGCCGGCCGGTTCCAGCTCCAAGCGCGAACGCCAGTACGAGCACATCAAGGAGAGCGCGGAGCAGCGGGGCGAGAGCGCCGGACGCGCCAAGGAGATCGCGGCGCGGACGGTGAACAAGGAGCGCGCCCGCTCCGGCGAGTCGAGGACCGCGAGCCGCAGCTCCACCCAGGACATGTCGTCCGGCAGGCGCGGCGGCCACCGGTCGGGCGACCGCACCGGCTCCAAGGGGCCCACCTACGACCAGCTGTACAACGAGGCCAGGCAGCGCGGCATCGACGGCCGTTCGCACATGAACAAGGAACAGCTGCAGCGCGCGCTGGACTCCGGGAAGGGCTGACCCGCGCGGCCGGCGCGCCGGGCCCCGGCCCGCCGGTGAGGGGACGCGCCGCGATCGCCGGGACCCCGCCGGGGCCGTACAGTCGTGGCCACCATGACGACCGCAGAGGTGCCCGCGGGCTGGCCCGCGACCGAGGAAGAGGCCCGCGCGGCCCAGGACGAACTGCGCGGGCGGGTGGTCCGCGACGAGCCCGGGCCGCCGCCCGGCACGGGCCGCGTCACCGGCGTGGACGTCGCCTACGACGACGAGCGCGACCTCGTGGCCGCGGCGGCCGTCGTCCTGGACGCGGCGACCCTGGAGGTCGTCGCCGAGACGACGGCCGTGGGCCGCATCCCGTTCCCCTACGTGCCAGGCCTGCTCGCGTTCCGCGAGGTCCCGGCCGTCCGCGCCGCCCTCGACGCCCTGCCGTGCCCGCCGGGCCTGGTCGTCTGCGACGGCTACGGCCTCGCCCACCCGCGCCGCTTCGGCCTCGCCAGCCACCTGGGAGTGCTCACCGGCCTGCCCACCATCGGCGTCGCCAAGAACCCCTTCACCTTCGGGTACGACGAGCCCGCCCCCGCCCGGGGCAGCGCGGCGCCGCTCCTCGCGGGCGCCGAGGAGGTCGGGCGTGCCCTGCGCACCCGGGACGCCGTCAAGCCGGTGTTCGTCTCCGTGGGCCACCGCGTGAGCCTGGGCAACGCGGTGGCGCACACGCTGGCGCTCACCCCCGCCCACCGGCTGCCGGAGACCACCCGCAGGGCGGACGCCCTGTGCCGGCGGGCCCTGCGGGAGGCGGTGGCCGCGGCGGGGTGAGGGCGGGCTCCGGCCGGGCGCGGCGCCCGCGTGCACACGGACAGGTGCGTTCGCCGCCCCACCGGGAAGGCGGCCCGTATGACGACGCACCGTGCCGCCAAGCCCGTGACCCGTCCCGACCAGCCCGCCGAGCGCGCCGTGACGGCCGCGCTGGTCCTCGCCGTCGCGGCGGGGCTCGCCTGGACCGGCGGGATGCTCTACACCCTGTGGGGATGGCGGCTGTAGCGCCGCGGCCGGAACCGCTGGTCCCGGCGTCCCGGCGGGACGGCCGCGGCTATCCGCGGGCCGCGACCCGGAAGGTGATGCCCGCCGCGCGCAGGCGCTCGGTCAGCGCGTCGCCCATCGCCGTGGCCGTGGTGACCTGGCCGGCCGTCGGCGGCGTGTCGTCGAGGGCCAGGCACAGGGCCGCCTCGGCGAGCATCTTCGCCGTCTCGTCGTAGCCCGGGTCGCCGCCCGCGACCTCCGTGAGGACGCGCCGCCCGCCGCCCTCGCCCACGAAGCGCACCCTGAACCAGCTCTTCGCCCGCCGCTGCGCGCTCGGCCCGTCCCCGGGCCGCAGCCGGTCCGACAGCCAGCGCCGGACGGGCGGGAACTGGGCGGCGGCCGCGATGCCGCCGGCGGCGGCGACGCCGCCCAGGGCGACCGGGAGGTGCCGGACCGCCGCGTAGTGCCGGTAGCGGAAGTCGGGACCGTACCGCTGGAGGGAGCGCGCCGAGCGGCGCACGACCTGCGGATCGATGGTCGGCAGCGGCAACGCCCACGCGCCGACCTCCCCGGCGAACCGGGGCGCGCCCGTCGGCGCGGCCACCCGGCGGCCCGGCAGCCGCGGCTCGTGCCGGCCGCGCTCGCGGGCCGCGGCCAGCATCCGCCGCCCGCGCGCGAACTGGTTGAGCGCCGAGGCCAGCGTGCCGCCGGAGAAGGCCGCGTCGGCGGTCACGAACCCGTCCACGGTCAGCGGCACGCCCTCCGGAAGCTGCCGGACCGTGAAGTACACGCCCAGGTCGTGCGGGACGGAGTCGAATCCGCACGCGTGCACCAGGCGGGCGCCGGTCTCCCGCGCGCGGGCGTCGTGCCGGACGTACATCAGGTCCACGAACTCCGGCTCACCGGTGAGGTCGAGGTAGTCGGTCCCCGTGTCCGCGCACGCGGCGACGAGTCCCTCGCCGTGGGCCAGGTACGGGCCCACGGTCGTGGCCACCACGCGCGCCCGCTCCGCGAGGGCGCGCAGGGTGGCCGGGTCGCCCGCGTCGGCCCGCAGCACGCCGGGGTCCGAGCCGCCGGGCAGACGCCCGCGCAGCCGCTCCAGCGCCTCCCCGTCGCGTCCGGCGACCGCCCAGCGCAGGCCCTCGGGCGCGTGCGCGGCGAGGTACCGCGCCGTCAGCGTGCCGACGAAGCCGGTGGCCCCGAAGAGCACGAGGTCGTACGGACGGTCGGTCCTCTTCAGCCTGCTCATGACACCCCTTGGTCGTGCAGCCCGCGCCGCTGTCGGTGGCCGAGGCTAGCGTGAGGAGCGTGGAGCCGGACGGCCGGGCCGGGAGCGTGGCGTCGGCGGGCATTTGGCTGAGCGCTTGCTCGTCCAGGTCTTGTGTCCGGTGGGCCACCTTCCTAGCATCACCGGTGTTACATCAGTTGTGTCACACGCGTGGGGAGCACGGCATGACGACGGCAGCGACGCCGGGGCAGGGGCCGCTCCGCGGCGTGCGCGTGGTGGAGCTGGCCGGCATCGGGCCGGGCCCGTTCGCCGCCATGCTCCTGGCCGACCTGGGCGCCGACGTGGTCCGGGTGGACCGCCCGGGCGGCCCCGGCCTGGCGATCGATCCGGCGTACGACGTGACGAACCGCAACAAGCGCTCGGTCGTCGTCGACCTCAAGGCCCCGGACGGCCCCGCGCGCGTGCTGGCCCTCGCCGCGCGCGCCGACGTCCTGATCGAGGGCTACCGCCCCGGCGTCGCCGAGCGCCTCGGCATCGGCCCCGAGGCCTGCCACGCCCGCAACCCCCGCCTGGTCTACGGCCGGATGACCGGCTGGGGACAGGACGGCCCCCTGGCCGGCCGCGCCGGCCACGACGTGGCCTACATCGCCCTCACCGGCACCCTCGGCATGATCGGCCCCCCGGACGGGCCCCCGGCCGTCCCCGCCAACCTGCTCGGCGACTACGCGGGCGGCTCCCTCTACCTGGTCGTCGGCGTCCTCGCCGCCCTGCACCACGCCCGCGCCACCGGCACCGGCCAGGTCGTGGACGCCGCCGTCGTCGACGGCACGGCGCACCTGTCCGCGATGATCCACGGCATGCTGGCCGCCGGCGGCTGGCAGGACCGGCGCGGCGCCAACCTCCTGGACGGCGGCTGCCCGTACTACGGCACCTACGGGACCGCCGACGGCCGGTACATGGCGGTCGGCGCCCTGGAGGAGCGCTTCTACGAGGAGTTCCTGCGCCTGCTAGGCCTGGACGACCCGGCCGGGGCCGCCCGCACCGACCCCGCCCGCTGGGGCGAGCTGCGCGAGCGGGTCGCCGCCCGCTTCAGGTCCCGCACCCGCGCGCACTGGACGGCCGTCTTCGACGGCTCCGACGCCTGCGTGGCCCCCGTGCTGTCCCTCGGGGAGGCCCCGCACCACCCGCACCTGGCCGCCCGCGGCACCTTCACCGACCACGCCGGCATCACCCAACCGGCCCCCGCCCCCCGCTTCTCCGCCACCCCCACCGCCGTCCGCACCGGCCCCGCCCTGCCGGGCGCCGGCGCCGGGGCGGTGGCACGGGAGTGGGGCCTGCCCGAACTCGCGAACGACGCCCCCGGCACGGACGGCGTCTGACCCCGCCCGCCGCCCGGCCCACCCTCCCGAAAGGCACGCCAGTGAGCACCGAAGCGTACGTGTACGACGCGATCCGCACCCCGCGCGGCCGTGGCAAGGCGAACGGCGCCCTGCACGGCACGAAACCCATCGACCTGGTCGTCGGCCTCATCCACGAGATCCGGAGCCGCTTCCCGGACCTCGACCCGGCCGCGATCGACGACATCGTGCTGGGCGTCGTCGGCCCGGTCGGCGACCAGGGCTCCGACATCGCCCGGATCGCCGCGATCGCGGCCGGGCTGCCGGACACGGTCGCGGGCGTCCAGGAGAACCGCTTCTGTGCCTCCGGCCTGGAGGCCGTGAACATGGCCGCCGCCAAGGTCCGCTCCGGCTTCGAGGACCTCGTCCTCGCCGGCGGCGTGGAGTCCATGTCCCGCGTCCCGATGGCCTCCGACGGCGGCGCCTGGTTCAACGACCCGATGACGAACCTCGCGGTGAACTTCGTGCCGCAGGGCATCGGCGCCGACCTCATCGCCACCCTCGAGGGCTTCTCCCGCCGCGACGTGGACGAGTACGCAGCCCTGTCCCAGGAGCGCGCCGCCACCGCCTGGAAGGAGGGCCGCTTCGACCGCTCGGTCGTCCCCGTCAGGGACCGCAACGGCCTCGTGGTCCTCGACCACGACGAACACCCGCGCCCCGGCACCACCGCCGACTCCCTCGCCTCGCTCAAGCCGTCGTTCGCGGACATCGGCGAACTGGGCGGCTTCGACGCGGTCGCGCTCCAGAAGTACCACTGGGTGGAGAGGATCGACCACGTCCACCACGCGGGCAACTCCTCCGGCATCGTGGACGGCGCCTCCCTGGTCGCGATCGGCTCCGCGGAGGTCGGCGAGCGCTACGGCCTCACCCCGCGCGCCCGGATCGTCTCCGCCGCCGTCTCCGGCTCCGAGCCGACCATCATGCTCACCGGCCCCGCCCCCGCCACCCGCAAGGCCCTGGCCAGGGCCGGGCTGGACATCGGCGACATCGACCTCGTCGAGATCAACGAGGCGTTCGCCGCGGTCGTGCTGCGCTTCGTCAAGGACATGGGCCTCAGCCTGGACAAGGTCAACGTCAACGGCGGCGCCATCGCCCTCGGCCACCCGCTGGGCGCCACCGGGGCGATGATCCTCGGCACCCTGGTGGACGAACTGGAACGCCAGGACAAGCGGTACGGACTGGCCACCCTGTGCGTCGGCGGCGGCATGGGCATCGCCACCGTCGTCGAGCGCATCTGACCTCCCCGCGGAATCACGACACCTCAACGGAGACGACCGTCATGACCGAAAGCACCGCCATCCGCTGGGAGCAGGACGACACCGGTGTCGTCACCCTCGTCCTGGACGACCCGGACCAGTCCGCGAACACCATGAACCAGGCGTTCCGCGACTCCCTCGCCGTGGTCACCGACCGCCTGGAGGCCGAGCGGGACGCGATCCGCGGCGTCATCCTCACCTCGGCGAAGAAGACCTTCTTCGCCGGCGGGGACCTGCGCGACCTGATCCGGGTCACCCCCGAGACCGCGCAGGAGCTGTTCGAGGGCGGCCTCGTCCTCAAGCGCCACCTGCGCCGCATCGAGACCCTCGGCAAGCCGGTCGTCGCCGCCCTCAACGGCGCGGCCCTCGGCGGCGGGTACGAACTGGCCCTCGCCTGCCACCACCGGATCGCCCTCGATGCGCCGGGCTCCAGGATCGGCTGCCCCGAGGTCACCCTCGGCCTGCTCCCCGGCGGCGGCGGGGTCGTGCGCACCGTCCGCCTGCTCGGCATCACCGACGCGCTGCTGAAGGTGCTCCTGCAGGGCACCCAGTACAGCCCCCGGCGCGCCCTGGACAACGGCCTGGTGGACGAGGTCGCCGACACCCCGCAGGAACTGGTCGCCAAGGCCCGCGCCTTCATCGACGCCCACCCCGAGTCGCAGCAGCCCTGGGACCGGCCCGGCTACCGGATCCCCGGCGGTACGCCGTCGACCCCGAAGTTCGCCGCCAACCTGCCCGCGTTCCCGGCCAACCTGCGCAAGCAGACCGGCGGCGCCCCCTACCCGGCGCCGCGCAACATCCTCGCCGCCGCCGTCGAGGGCGCCCAGGTGGACTTCGAGACCGCCCAGGTCATCGAGGCCCGCTACTTCGTGGAACTGGCCGCCGGGCAGACCGCGAAGAACATGATCCAGGCGTTCTTCTTCGACCTCCAGGCCGTCAACTCCGGCGCCGGCCGGCCCGCGGGCGTCGAGCCCCGCCGGGTCCGCCGGGCCGCCGTCCTCGGCGCGGGCATGATGGGCGCCGGCATCGCCTACGCGTGCGCCCGCGCGGGCATCGACGTCGTCCTGAAGGACGTCTCCTTGGAGGCGGCCGCCAGGGGCAAGGGCTACTCCGAGCAGCTGTGCGCCAAGGCCGTCGCCAAGGGCCGCACCACCCGGGAGAAGGCCGACGCGCTGCTCGCCCGGATCACCCCGACGGCCGAGGCGGGCGACCTCGCGGGCTGCGACGCGGTCATCGAGGCCGTCTTCGAGGACATCGCGCTCAAGCACAAGGTGTTCCAGGAGGTCCAGCACGTCGTCGCCCCCGACGCGCTGCTGTGCTCCAACACCTCCACCCTGCCCATCACCGCGCTCGCCGAGGGCGTGGAGCGCCAGGACGACTTCATCGGGCTGCACTTCTTCTCGCCCGTCGACAAGATGCCCCTGGTCGAGATCGTCAAGGGCGGCCGGACCGGCGACGAGGCCCTCGCGCGCGCCTTCGACCTGGTCCGCCAGATCAACAAGACGCCGATCGTCGTCAACGACTCGCGCGGGTTCTTCACCTCCCGGGTGATCGGCCACTTCATCAACGAGGGCGTCGCCATGGTCGGCGAGGGCATCGAGCCCGCCTCCGTGGAGCAGGCCGCCGCCCAGGCCGGCTACCCGGCCAAGGTGCTCTCCCTCATGGACGAGCTGACCCTCACCCTGCCGCGCAGGATCCGCAGCGAGGCGAAGCGGGCCGTGGAGGAGGCGGGCGGCACCTGGACCGCGCACCCGGCCGAGGCGGTCGTCGACCGCCTGGTCGACGAGTTCGGCCGCACCGGCCGCAGCGGCGGGGCCGGCTTCTACGACTACACGGAGGACGGCCGGCGGGCCGGGCTGTGGCCGGGGCTGCGCGAGCACTTCACCCGGCCCGGCCACGAGATCCCGTTCCGGGACATGCAGGAGCGGATGCTCTTCTCCGAGGCGCTGGACACCGTGCGCCTCCTCGAGGAGGGCGTCCTGACCTCCGTGGCCGACGCCAACATCGGCTCCGTCCTCGGCATCGGCTTCCCCGGCTGGACCGGCGGTGTGCTGCAGTACGTCAACGGCTACGAGGGAGGCCTGCCCGGCTTCGTGGCACGCGCGCGCGAGCTCGCCGAGCGCTACGGCGAGCGGTTCACCCCGCCCGCGCTGCTCGTGGAGAAGGCCGCCAAGGGGGAGACCTTCACCGACGGGCGCTGAGACACCGCCTCACGCGCGGGGCGCACCCCGGGGAGGCCGTTCTTCCCGGGTGTGCTCCTGCTCCGCCTCCGCCAGCCACTCCCGCACCTCCCGCTTCAGCGACCGCTGGAAGGTCGTCAGCAGGGCCTGCACCACCAGGGGCTGCACGTGCGCGGACAGGGAGCGCACGTCCTGCGCGTCCCGTTCGGCGACCGCGTCCCGCAGCAGCCGCGACAGCTCCCGCGCCGCGGCGCGCGAGTGCTCGATGAGCGAGGCGCGGGCCGCCAGGACCACCTCCTGGGACAGCGGGACGTCGAGCAGTTCCACGCCGAGCCGCAGCAGCCCGGAGTCGACGCGGTAGGCGTCCTGCGCGTCCGCGGCGGGGGCGACCACGTCCATCGCCACCAGCCGGCGCACGTCCTCGTCGGACAGCGCCCGACCGGCCCGCCGCCCCAGCTCCTCCCGCGGCACCGTCTCCACCGCCTCCGGGGCCCACGAGGACACGACGGCCCGGTGCACGGCGAGGTCCTGCGCGCTCAGGTCCGGCGGCAGCCGGCGCAGGTACCGCTCGATCGCGGCCAGCGTCATGCCCTGGAGCTGCAGCTCCTCGATCAGCTCCAGCCGCGCCAGGTGCGCACGGCCGTAGCGCCCCACCCGGCGCGGGCCGATCCGCGGCGGCGGGAGCAGGCCGCGGGTGCTGTAGAAGCGGACCGTGCGCACGGAGACGCCGGACCGCGCGGCCAGCTCGTCGATGGTGAGGGTCGGCTCCTCGGCCTCGGTCGTCATGCGCAGCAGTATCGCTGTCTCACCAAAGGTGTGAAACCCGGGGAGGAGATGTGAGAAGTACCGCTCTGTGACCTAGGCCACCGCATGCCGGTCGTCCGCTCTGGGAAACTGCTGCTTTGGTCTGTACCGCGGCTCACCAGGGCCGGTGCGGGCCGTCACCTGCACGAACCCCGGGCCCACCCGGTCCGGGCGCACCAGGAAGTGGACCGCCCGTGAGCAAGGACGCCGTGGAATCGGCACAGGCCGCCGCCCCCGACCAGGCGGCCCGGACGCCCGCGGACGCGGGCGACGCCGGCTACAGCAAGGACCTCAAGGCCCGCCACGTCAACATGATCGCCATCGGCGGCGCCATCGGCACCGGCCTGTTCCTGGGCGCCGGCGGCCGCCTGCACAGCGCGGGCCCGGCACTCGCCCTGGCCTACCTGGTCTGCGGAGTCTTCGCCTTCTTCGTGGTCCGCGCCCTCGGCGAGCTGGTGCTGTACCGCCCGTCCTCCGGCTCCTTCGTGTCCTACGCGCGCGAGTTCCTCGGCGAGAAGGGCGCCTACGTCGCCGGCTGGATGTACTTCCTGAACTGGTCGACCACCGGCATCGCCGACATCACCGCGATCGCGCTCTACGCGCACTACTGGAGCACGTTCACCTCCATCCCGCAGTGGGTGCTCGCGCTGGTCGCCCTCGCGGTGGTCCTCGCCGTGAACCTGATCTCGGTGAAGATCTTCGGCGAGATGGAGTTCTGGTTCGCGATCATCAAGGTCGTCACCCTCGTCGGCTTCATGCTCATCGGCGTCTTCCTGCTCGCCACCCAGCACGACGTGGACGGCCGGAAGCCGGGCCCGGGCGTCATCACCGACCACGGCGGCCTCCTCCCGCACGGCGTGATGCCGGTGGTCCTCGTAATGCAGGGCGTGATCTTCGCCTACGCCGCCCTGGAACTGGTCGGGGTGGCCGCGGGCGAGACCGCCGAACCGGAGAAGGTCGTCCCGCGCGCGGTGAACTCGATCATGTGGCGGGTGGGCCTGTTCTACGTCGGCTCCGTCGTGCTGCTCGCCCTGCTGCTGCCCGGCTCGGTGTACTCCGCCGACGAGAGCCCCTTCGTGACGGTCCTGTCGAAGATCGGCGTCCCGGCGGCCGGTGACGTGATGAACCTGGTCGTGCTGACCGCCGCCATGTCCTCGCTGAACTCCGGCCTGTACTCCACCGGCCGCATCCTGCGCTCCATGGCCACGGCGGGCTCCGCGCCCAGGTTCACCGCCCGCATGAACCGCAGCCAGGTCCCCTACGGCGGCATCCTGCTGACCTGCGCGGTCTGCGTGCTCGGCGTCGGCCTGAACTACCTGGTGCCCAGCCAGGCCTTCGAGATCGTGCTGAACGTCGCCTCCCTCGGCATCATCAGCACCTGGGTGATCATCATGATCTGCCACCTGGTCTTCGTCCGCCGCGCCCGCGCCGGCCTGGTCACCCGGCCCCCCTTCCGGCTGCGGTTCAGCCCGGTCGCGGAGATCGCCACGATCGCCTTCCTGCTGGTCTGCCTCGGCATGATGGGCAACGACGCCGAGGTCGGCCGCAAGACCCTGCTGCTCATCCCGGTGATCGCCGTCCTCCTGCTCGCCGGCTGGTTCGGCGTGCGCCGCCGGGTGTCCCGGGCCGCCGGCCAGGAGCCGACGGGGCTGCCGCGGTAGGGCGGAGCGGCACCGCAGCCCGGTGCCACGGGCAGTGGCACCGGGCTGCGGTGCCGCAGAGCGCTTCCCCGGCCCTCACGACCGCCCCGCCGGGCGGTGCGCCCGCCGCGGCGCCGTCGCCGGGCCCGCGCCTGCACCGTCCCGGCCACCCGCGCGGACGCGGTGGGCCGGCACGACCTCCTCGGGCGGCCGGCCGGGCCCGGCCGGTGACGGCCGCCCCGGGGCATCAGCGCCCGTGCACGCCGTTCGTCGCCTCGATCCCCTTCCACGACCGCGGTTGCGCGACGGCGGTCCCGGGCGCGGCCGGCTGCGCGACGGACGCCGCGCGCGCCGCGGGCGCGGCCGGCTTCGACGGCCGGAACAGCCAGGTGTCGAACAGCGCGGCCAGCGGCGTGCCGGAGACCTGCTCGGCGTACCGCTGGAAGTCGGCCACCGAGGCGTTGCCGTACGCGTGCTCCTTCGGCCAGCCCTTCAGCAGTGCGAAGAACGCGTCGTCGCCGATCTCGTTGCGCAGCGCCTGGACGGCGAGCGCCCCCCGGTCGTAGACGGGGGTGTCGAACTGGTGGTCCGGGCCCGGGTCACCGGGCGCGACCGTCCAGAAGGGGTCGTCGGCCGGGTGCGAGGCGTACACGTAGTCGGCGAGTTCCTGCGCCGTGCCCTCGCCCTCGTGCTCGGACCACAGCCACTGCGCGTACCGCGCGAAGCCCTCGTTGAGCCAGATGTCCTTCCAGCCCTTCAGCGACACGTCGTCGCCGTACCACTGGTGGGCCAGCTCGTGCACGACCACCGAGGTGTTGGAGCCGTTGGCGAACTGCTTCGGGCTGTAGAAGACGCGGGTCTGCGTCTCCAGCGCGTACCCGGTGGTGGTGTTCGGCACGTACCCGCCGGCCGAGGCGAACGGGTACGGCCCGAAGTAGCCGCTCAGCCAGTCCACGATCTCCCCGGTGCGCTCCAGGCTCGCCCGCGCGGCCCCCTCGTCGTCGCCGAGGTCCTCGCTGTAGGCGTTGACGACCGGCACCCCGCCCTCGGAGGTGCTCGTGGTGAGGTCGAACCTGCCGAGCGCCAGGGTGGCCAGGTAGGTGGCCTGCGGCTTGTTCTGCCGCCAGGTGTAGCGCGTCCACCCCAGTTTCGAACTGGTCGACTGCAGGGTGCCGTTGGAGATGGCCCGGGTGCCGTCGGGCACGGCCACCGACACGTCGTAGGTGGCCTTGTCGCTGGGGTGGTCGTTGCTCGGGAACCACCACCAGGCGGCCTCGGGCTCGTCGGCGGCCACCGCGCCGTCGGGCGTGCGGTGCCAGGTGGTGAACCCGTACGCGCTCTTCGTCGACGGCACCCCGCTGTAGCGGACGACGACGGTGATCGGCGTGCCCGCGGCCAGCGGCGCCTTGGGGGTGACCACCAGCTCGTGCTCGCCGGACGCCGTGAAGGCCGCCCGGGCGCCGTTGACCCGCACCTCGCTCACGTCCAGCAGGAAGTCCAGGTCGAAGCCGGACAGGTCCTGCGTGGTCCGCGCCGAGATGGTCGCCGTGCCCTCCAGCGCGTCGGTCCGCGGCTGGTACTGCAGCCTCAGGTCGTAGTGGGAGACGTCGTAGCCGCCGTTGCCGTAGTACGGGTAGTAGGGGTCGCCGATGCCCGGCGCGCCGGGGGAGCGGCTCGCGGCCGATGCCGGAACCGCCAGCAGGAGGGAGGCCGCCGCGAGTGCGCCCGGTGCGAGGATTCTGCGGTGCACGTCAGCTCCAAGTCGTGGGGAGGGTGCGTCCGTTCGGGAAACACGTGCGAAGCCTATTGAGCCCCCGCGACCCGCGGGCCGTCCACGGCCCCCGCTGTCACACGACCGCCATCCGGCCGTCACGGGTGCCGGCGGTGCGTCGGCGGCCCCCTCCTGCGCGGCGGTCGGCGGGCACGCCGGCGGGAGCACCGTCCGCGCACGCCGGCCCGCACGCCGGGAGGTCCCCCGCACACGGCCCGGCCGCGACCCGCGAGCCGGCCGCCCGGCCACCCGGGAACACGGCCCGCCGGCTCACGCCGCCGCGCTCGCCAGCAGGGCCGCCTCCCGGGCGCAGCCCCAGGCCACCGTGACCCCGGCGCCGCCGTGGCCGTAGTTGTGCACCAGGGTCCGCCCGTCCGGCAGGGACCGGCGTTCCAGCCGCACCGCGTCCCGGACGGGCCGCAGCCCCACCCGGTGGGCCAGCACCCGGGCACCGGCGATCTCCGGGCGGACGGCCGCGCAGCGGGCGACGATCTCCGCGGCCGTGGCCGGGTCCGGCTCCCGGGACCAGGCGTCCTCCTCCGCCGTGCCGCCGAGGAGCAGTCCGCCCGGCTGCGGGAAGAAGTACGTGGAGGCGTCCGGGACATGGTCGACGGAGGTGTACCAGGTCGTGATCCCCGGATTCTCCACCACGACCAGCTGCCCCCGCACGGGGCGCACGGCCGGATCCGGCACCAGCGAACGCGCCCCCAGACCGGTGCAGTTGACCACGACGGCGGCGGGCACCGCCGCCAGGTCCGTCACCTCCCGCTCCTCGACCGTGCCGCCCGCCCGCGCGAAGCGCTCCCGCAGCCAGGCCAGGTGCACCGGCATGTCGATCAGCGGCAGCCGCGCCGCCAGGCCGTCGGCCACCGCCCGCAGCCCCGGCACCCGGCCCGCCCACGCGCCCAGCTCGTCCAGCCGCGCCCCGCGGTGCACGCCGTCGACCAGACGCACCCCCGTCTCCCCGGGGCGGTCCGCCAGTTCCTCGTACACCCCGAGGGTGTCCAGCGCCCACGCACCGACCAGGGGCTCGGGGCCGATCCGGTACGGCCACCACAGGGCGCCGGCGACCGCCGAGGCCGTGCGCCCGGCGGGCTCCCGCGCCCACACCCGCGTCCGCCGCCCGGACTCGGCCAGCAGCACCGCCGTCGTCAGCCCGGCGATCCCGCTCCCGACCACGACCACTTCGTCACTCGACCCGCGCTCCACGCCAGGGACGATAAGGCCTGCCCCACCGCCGTGTCCGCCGTTCGCACGGCCCGCGGGCCCGGCACCGCGGCGGCCCCGTCGCGGCGGCCCGGGCCGGGAAACCCCGCTGAGCGGTGGCCGCACGGCGCATTAGGATCGGCCCCTGATGACTGCCACCCTCGTCGCCAAGAACCTCGCCGCCGGGCACGGCGACCGCTCCCTCTTCTCCGGACTCGACCTCGTCGTCGCGCCCGGCGACGTGATCGGGCTGGTCGGTGCCAACGGCGCGGGCAAGTCCACCCTGCTGCGCCTGCTCGCCGGACTGGCCCCGCCCGAGCAGGGCGACCTCAGGCTCTCCCCGCCGACCGCGGCCGTCGGCCACCTCCCGCAGGAGCCCGAGCGCAGGCCCGGGGAGAGCGTCCGGGAGTTCCTGGCCCGCCGCACCGGCGTCGCCGGGGCCCAGCGGGCCATGGACGAGGCCACGCAGGCGCTGGTCGACGGCGCGCCCGGCGCCGACGACGCCTACGCCGGCAGCCTGGAGCGCTGGTTGCACCTGGGCGGCGCCGACCTGGAGGAGCGCGCCGAGGAGGTCGCCGACTCCCTCGGCCTGGCCGTCGGCCTCGACCAGCCGATGACCTCCCTGTCCGGCGGCCAGGCGGCCCGCGCCGGCCTCGCCTCCCTCCTGCTGTCCCGCTACGACGTCTTCCTGCTCGACGAGCCCACCAACGACCTCGACCTCGACGGCCTGGAACGCCTGGAGCGCTTCGTCACCGGTCTGCGCGCGGGCACCGTCGTCGTCAGCCACGACCGCGAGTTCCTCACCCGCACGGTCACCAAGGTCCTCGAACTCGACCTCGCCCAGCAGCGGATCAACCTCTACGGCGGCGGCTACGCGGCCTACCTGGAGGAGCGAGAGGTCGCCCGCCGGCACGCCCGCGAGGACTACGACGAGTACGCCGACAAACGGGCCGCCCTCCAGGACCGCGCCCGGACGCAGCGGGCCTGGATGGACAAGGGCGTGAAGAACGCCCGGCGCAGGGCGGGCGACGACAACGACAAGATCGGCCGCAAGTTCCGCAGCGAGGCCAGCGAGAAGCAGGCCGCCAAGGCCCGGCAGACCCAGCGCATGATCGAGCGCCTGGACGTGGTCGAGGAGCCCCGCAAGGAGTGGGAACTGCGCATGGAGATCGCCGCCGCGCCGCGTTCGGGCGCGGTCGTGGCGACCCTCAGGGACGCCGAGGTCCGGCGCGGCGGCTTCACCTTCGGCCCGGTGTCCCTGCAGGTCGACTGGGCGGACCGGATCGCGGTCACCGGAGCCAACGGAGCCGGCAAGTCCACCCTGCTCGGCGCCCTGCTAGGCCGCGTGCCGCTGGACTCGGGCCACGCCGCGCTCGGCTCGGGCGTGCTGGTCGGCGAGGTCGACCAGGCCCGCCGGCTCTTCCACGGGACCGAGTCGCTGCTCGACGCCTTCGCCGCGGCCGTCCCCGGCACCGAGCCGGCCGAGGTGCGCACCCTGCTCGCCAAGTTCGGCCTGAAGTCCGGCCACGTGCTGCGCCCGGCCGGGGGCCTCTCCCCGGGCGAACGCACCCGCGCGGCCCTCGCCCTGCTCCAGGGCAGGGGCGTCAACCTCCTGGTCCTCGACGAACCGACCAACCACCTCGACCTGCCCGCCATCGAGCAGCTGGAGTCGGCCCTCGACTCCTACGAGGGCACCCTCCTGCTGGTCACCCACGACCGCCGCATGCTCGACGCGGTCCGGGTGACCCGCCGCCTGGAGGTGGCGGCGGGCACGGTGGCCGAACGCTAGGGCCTTCCGTCCGGATCGGGCCGGATCGGGCCCGATCGGGCACCGGGGCCCGCGAGCCCGGCGGGATCGGGACCACAGGCCCTGGGCCCCGCACCCTCCGGCGCGTCTCACGGGGCGCGGGAGACGGCCCCGTGAGGCGCGCCGGGCGGGCGCAGGGGGCGGAGCCCCGGTGCTCAGGCCCGCCGCCCGTTCTTCGGATCGAGCAGCCCCGCCCGCCGCAGCGCGTCGGCCATCGCACCGCCGGCCGGCGGCGGAGCCTGCCGCCCGCCCCGGTCACCGCCCCGGTCGGTACGGCCCTGCCGCTGCCCCTGCCGCTGCTGGGGCGGCCGGGCCCCGCCGCCCCGCTGCGGCCGGCCCCCGTCCGCCCCCCGCGCGGCGGCCTCGTCGTCCAGCCGCAGCGTCAGCGCGATCCGCTTGCGCGGGACGTCCACGTCGAGGACCTTCACCTTGACGATGTCGCCGGGCTTCACCACGTCCCGCGGGTCCTTCACGAACGTCTTCGACATCGCGGAGACGTGCACCAGGCCGTCCTGGTGGACACCGACGTCCACGAACGCGCCGAAGGCGGCCACGTTCGTCACCACGCCCTCCAGCACCATCCCGGCGGACAGGTCGGAGAGCTTCTCCACCCCCTCCTTGAAGGTGGCCGTCCGGAACGCGGGCCGCGGGTCGCGCCCCGGCTTCTCCAGCTCCTTCAGGATGTCGGTGACGGTCGGCAGACCGAACGTGTCGTCCACGAAGTCCGCCGGCCGCAGCGAGCGCAGCACGCCGGTGTTGCCGATGAGGGAGGCGACCTGCTGCCCCGTCGTCTTCACCATGCGCCGCACCACCGGGTACGCCTCGGGGTGCACGCTGGAGGCGTCCAGCGGGTCGGATCCGCCCCGGATGCGCAGGAAGCCCGCGCACTGCTCGTACGCCTTCGGGCCGAGCCGCGGCACCTTCTTCAGCTCGGAGCGGGACGTGAACGGCCCGTTGGCGTCCCGGTGCGCGACGATGTTCTCGGCGAGCGAGGCGGAAATGCCGGACACCCGCGAGAGCAGCGGCACGGAGGCGGTGTTGACGTCCACGCCGACGCCGTTGACGCAGTCCTCCACCACCGCGTCCAGCGAGCGGGAGAGCTTCACCTCCGACAGGTCGTGCTGGTACTGGCCGACGCCGATCGACTTCGGGTCGATCTTCACCAGTTCGGCCAGCGGGTCCTGCAGCCGGCGGGCGATGGAGACCGCGCCGCGCAGCGACACGTCCATGCCGGGCAGTTCCTGCGAGGCGTACTGCGACGCCGAGTACACCGAGGCGCCGGCCTCGGACACCATGACCTTGGTGAGCTTCAGCTCGGGGTGCCTGGCGAGGAGTTCACCGGCGAGCTTGTCGGTCTCCCGGGACGCGGTGCCGTTGCCGATGGCGACCAGCTCGACCGCGTGCTCCTCGGCCAGCCGGGCCAGCCTGGCGATCGCCTCGTCCCACCGGTTGGCCGGGACGTGCGGGTGGATCACGTCGGTGGCGACGGCCTTGCCCGTCGCGTCGACGACGGCGACCTTCACGCCCGTGCGGAAGCCGGGGTCCAGACCGAGCGTCGCGCGGGTGCCGGCCGGCGCGGCCAGCAGCAGGTCCCGCAGGTTGGCGGCGAACACCTGCACGGCCGCGTCCTCGGCGGCCGTGCGCAGCCGCAGCCTGAGGTCGATGCCGAGGCGGACCAGGATCCGGGTGCGCCAGGCCCAGCGGACCGTGTCCGCCAGCCACTTGTCGGCGGGCCGCCCCCGGTCGGCGACGGCGAACCTCGAAGCGACGATCCCCTCGTACGAGGAGGGGCCCTGGGTGGGCTCCTCCGGCTCCAGGACGAGGTCGAGGACCTCCTCTTTCTCACCGCGCAGCATCGCCAGGACGCGGTGCGAGGGCAGTTCGGTGAACGGCTCGGTGAAGTCGAAGTAGTCGGCGAACTTCGCGCCCGCCTCCTCCTTGCCCTCGCGGACCTTCGCCACCAGCCGGCCGCGCACCCACATGCGTTCGCGCAGCTCGCCGATCAGGTCGGCGTCCTCGGCGAACCGCTCGGCCAGGATCGCCCGGGCGCCCTCCAGCGCGGCCTGCGGGTCGGTGACGCCCTTGCCGGCGTCCACGAACGCGGCGGCGGCCGCCAGCGGCTCGGTCGCCGGGTCGGCGAGCAGGCCCTCGGCGAGCGGCTCCAGGCCCGCCTCGCGCGCGATCTGCGCCTTGGTGCGCCGCTTGGGCTTGAACGGCAGGTAGACGTCCTCCAGCCGCGCCTTGGTCTCGGCGCCGCGGATGCGGGCCTCCAGCTCCTCGGTGAGCCTGCCCTGCTCGCGCACCGACTCCAGGACCGCCGTGCGCCGCTCCTCCAGCTCCCGCAGGTAGCGCAGCCGCTCCTCGATCGTGCGCAGCTGCGCGTCGTCGAGCATCTCGGTGGCTTCCTTGCGGTAGCGGGCGATGAAGGGCACCGTCGAACCGCCGTCGAGCAGCTCCACCGCGGCCTTCACCTGCCGCTCCCGTACGCCGAGCTCCCCGGCGATCCTGCCTTCGATGGACCCTACGAGGGGTGTCGTCACGATCCCGTACCGCCTTCTCACTGAGGTTGCGCGGCAATTGTGGCAGGTGACACCGACGACCGGGGATCAGGGCGGCCGCCCCGGCGGGCCGCCGGGGCGGGGAGGGCGGGCGCCGCCCGTCCCGTTCGCCGCCGCCGGCGGTTCAGTCCGGCGCGGGCACGCTCCAGGCGAAGCGGGGCGGCCTGCGCTCCAGGAACGCGGCGACGCCCTCCGCGGCGTCGTCGCTGCCGCGCGCCTGCCGCGCCCAGTGGGCGTCCCGGTCGGTGCGGCCGTCCGCGAACTCCTTCGCCGCGGCCTGGGTGAGCTGCGAGCGGGACACCAGGGTCCGGGTCAGCTCCGCGACCCGTTCGCCCAGTTCCCCCTCCGGCAGCACCTCGTCCACGAGCCCGGTGCGCAGGGCGCGCTCCGCGTCGATGAACTCGCCCGAGAACAGCAGGTGCTTGGCGGTCGCCGGCCCCACCAGCGCCACCAGCCGGCGGGTCGAGGACGCGGGATACACGATGCCGAGCTTCGCGGGCGTCACCCCGAACAGCGCGCCCTCCTGCGCCAGCCGCAGGTCGCAGGCCGCCGCGAGCTGGGCACCGCCGCCCACGCAGTGGCCGCGCACGACCGCGAGGGCCGGCTTGGGGAACGCGGCGAGGGCCTCCTCGGCCGCCACCGCCAGCTCCTGCGCCTCGGCGGGCGACCCCCGCAGCGTGGAGATGTCCGCGCCCGCGCAGAAGGTGCCGCCCTCGCCGGTCAGCACGAGCGCGCGCACCCGGGGATCGGCGGCCAGTCCGTCCAGCAGCGGCGGCAGGGCGCGCCACATCGCGGCGGTCATCGCGTTGCGCTTGGCCGGGTGGGAGATGAGCACGGTGGCGACGGAGTCGGCGACCTGGTGCGACACCTGGGGTTCCATGCGCCGGATGGTACCGGCGGGCCCTTCGGGGCGGGACGGCGGTGCCGTCGGCTCCCGGCGCCGGGGCAGGGGGCTGTGTCCGCGCCCGCCGGGTTCGTCGCGGAAGCCGCCGGGGCACCGGGCCGTCGGCATGATCGCGGAAGCGCCCGCGCACCGCACCGTGACCGCGCGAAGGGTTCGGGAACCGGCGCGCGGGGGACAGGAACGGTCCCCCCATCGCCCGTGTCACACGCCGGCGGTCAGAAGCGTTCGATAACAGCCGACTTCTGTTCAGTCATCCGAAGCGCAGCGGGTCGTTACCAACACTTGACGCGTGGTGACAATCGAGCGCGAGGACGGCGACCGGACGAGGGACGACCACGGGTGCGGGGACGGTGCGCGCCCGTCGCGGGGCGCCGGACGCCCGCCCGATCCACTGCCGTACGAGGGCGTCTGGCGGTTCACCGCGGCCGCCGTGGACGCGTCGGTCCCGCAGGCGCGGCACGCCGTACGGGACCTGCTGCTGCGCCAGGGCGCACCGCTCTGCGACGACCTGGTGCACGGACTGCTGCTGATCGTGTCCGAGCTGGTCACGAACGTGGTCAGGCACGCCGCGCTGCTGTCGCCGGTGCTCGCGGTGGAGGTGGCCGTCGGCGCCGAGTGGGTACGGGTGTCGGTGGAGGACGACCACCCCTACCGCCCGACCGCCCTGGAGGCCGACCACGGCCGGACCGGCGGCCGGGGGCTGCTCCTGGTGCGGGAGGTGGCCCGGGAGGCCGGCGGAGTGATCGACGTGGAGCACACGGCGAGCGGTGGCAAGGTGATCTGGGCCGCCCTGCCGCTCGAACCCGCGGCCGTTTCGTAGGTCCGCGGGGCCGGGGCCGCAAGGGCCGGGGCCGCCGCGGCTACCAGCCCGCGGACGGGCCCGTCAGCTCCCTGATCGCCGGACGCGCCGCGTCCAGCACGGTCATGAACCACGCCGAGAACGGGTCCCGGGCGTGCCGCTCCGCCAGCTCGGCCGCCGTCACGAACGCGGTCGAGGCGACCTCCTCCGGGTCCGGCGCGAGCGCCGCCTGGACCAGGCCGACGAACAGGTGGTTGTACTCCTGCTCGACCAGGCCCGAGGCCGGGTCCGGGTGGTTGTAGCGGACCGTGCCCGCCTCGCCCAGCAGCGAGGGCGAGACGCCCAGCTCCTCGTGCGTCCGCCGGGCCGCCGCCGCGAAGGGCGCCTCGCCGGGGTAGGGGTGGCCGCAGCAGGTGTTGGACCACACACCGGGGGAGTGGTACTTGCCGAGCGCGCGCCGCTGGAGCAGCAGCCGGCCCCGTTCGTCGAAGAGGAACACGGAGAACGCCCGGTGCAGCTGTCCCGGCGCCTGGTGGGCCGCCAGCTTCTCCGCGGTGCCGACCGTCGCACCCTTCTCGTCGACCAGTTCCAGCAAGATCGCTTCTGCGGTGCCGTTCGACGAACTGTGCGTCGCGGTGTCAGGTGTGATCGGCATACCCATCCTTCGCCTCGGTGCTCGCGCCCCAAGTCTGCCGTACGGATCCGGCGCTCCCGGCACCTCCCGGCACGTGAGCACGTCCCGCCCGGGGCGCGGCACCGGAGGCGGGGCCCGGGGGATCATCGTGCCCCGGGCCCGCGGCGGGGAACCGCGCGGGGGTGCCGAACAGCGGTGCGCGGGGTCAGTGGCACAGCCGCGCCTCGTGCTCCGCGTGCCCGCCGGGCTCCAGCTGGAAGGTGCAGTGCTCCACGTCGAAGTGGTCGCCGAGGCAGCCCTGCAGCTCGTGCAGCATCTTCTCGTGGCCGATGGCGTTCAGTACCTCCGAGCTGACCACGACGTGCGCGGACAGCACCGGCATACCGGAGGTGATGGTCCACGCGTGCAGGTCGTGGACGTCCTCCACGCCCTCCAGCGCGAGGACGTGCGCCCGCACCTCCGCCATGTCGACGCCCTCCGGGGCCGCCTCCAGCAGCACGTCCAGCGTCTCCCGCAGCAGCTTCAGCGTCCTCGGCACGATCATCACCCCGATGACCAGCGAGGCGACCGGGTCGGCGGCCCGCCAGCCCGTGGCCAGGATCACGGCCGCGGAGACCAGCACCGCCACCGAGCCCAGCGCGTCCGCGGCCACCTCCAGGAAGGCGCCGCGCACGTTCAGGCTCTCCTTGCGCCCGTGCATCAGCAGGGCCAGCGAGACGGTGTTCGCGACCAGGCCGACCAGGCCGAACACGGCCATCGCGCCGCCCGCGGTGTCCGCGGGCGTGACGAACCGCTCGATCGCCTCGTAGAGCACGTAACCGCCGACGCCGAGCAGCAGCAGGCAGTTGGCCAGGGCGGCGAGGATCTCGGCGCGGGCGTAGCCGAAGGTGCGCCGGGTGCTCGGCGGGCGGGCGGCGAAGTGGATGGCGAACAGCGACATGCCCAGGCCCACCGCGTCGGTCGCCATGTGGGCCGCGTCCGCGATCAGCGCGAGGGAGTCGGCGACGAGACCGCCGGCGATCTCGACCACCATGACCAGCAGCGTGATGCCCAGCGCGATCCGCAGCCGGCCGCGGTAGGCGGCCGCCGCCGTGCCCGCGGGCGGTGCGTGGGTGTGCCCGTGGCCGTGGTCGTGCCCTGCCCCCATGAGGCGACCGCCCTTCGTGTCCCGAGGGTTTCCGGGCCCACAGTCAACTACGGGCGGGGGGTATCGGGCAACGCGGCACTGAACACCGTTGTCATGTGCCCTGACCTGCGCAAACGAATCGCAGGTCAGGGCGGCGCCGGCTCACTTGCGGTGGTGCGTCCGCCAGCCGAGCCACGCCGACTCGACCATCTCGCGCACCCCGCGCCGGGCCCGCCAGCCCAGCACCTCGGCGGCCCGTTCGGCCGAGGCGACCGCGCGCGGCGCGTCCCCGGGCCGGCGCCCCTCGACGACGGGCGGCCGCCGGTCGCCGGTGACCTCGCCGATGACCGTGATCAGTTCGCGCACGGAGACGCCCTCGCCGCGGCCGATGTTCAGCGTCAGGTCCTCCGCGAGGTCCCCGCCGGACAGCCGCCGCGCCGCCGCGAGGTGCGCCTCGGCGAGGTCGGCCACGTGGATGTAGTCCCGGACGCAGGTGCCGTCCGGCGTCGGGTAGTCGGCACCGAAGATCCGCGGTGCCTCGTCGCGGGTGAGCCGGTCGAAGACCATCGGCACGATGTTGAACACCCCGGTGTCCGCGAGCTCCGGCGCGGCGGCCCCGGCCACGTTGAAGTAGCGCAGGCACACCGTCGAGATCCCGTGCGCCCGGCCCGCCGCCCGCACCAGCCACTCCCCGGCCAGCTTGGTCTCGCCGTACGGGTTCACCGGGGCGCACGGGGTGTCCTCGGTGATCAGGTCCACGTCCGGGTTGCCGTACACGGCCGCCGACGACGAGAACAGCAGCCGCCGGATCCCCGCCCCGGCGACCGCGTCCAGGAGCGTGGCCAGGCCGCCCACGTTCTCCCGGTAGTAGCGGGTGGGCCGGGCCACGGACTCGGCGACCTGCTTGCGCGCCGCGAGGTGGACGACGCCGGTCACGCCGTACTGCGCGAACACCCGCTCGAGCAGGTCCCCGTCCAGCGTCGAGCCCGCGACCAGCGGGACCTCGGCCGGAAGCCGCTCGGGCACCGCGGCCGACAGGTCGTCCAGCGCCACGACGCTCTCCCCGGCGCCGGCCATGGCCCGTGCCACGTGCGCCCCGATGTATCCGGCACCGCCGGTGATCAGCCACGTCATGGTCGCCCACCCTATGCCGACGCCCGCCCGTGTCCGTGATGCCGGGGGATGCCCGGTTCTGCGACCGGTGGTTTGTGGGCCGGGCCCCGGATCGCCCATGATGATCGAGGAAAAGGCCGGCACGGCCCCCCGTGGACCGGACCGTGAACGGGCGGTGAACAAGGGCCGCGGGCCATCCGATAGCCTCTGCCGACATGCCGCCCGGGTGCCGCAGGCAGGGGCGCCCCACCACGCGAAAGACCGGCGTCGACACGCCGGCACCCAGGGAGTGAGTTCGGTTGTCGACCGCCATCGTCACCGGTCAGCCGGTCCCCGGATCGTCACTCGAGAACGATCTGCGGTCGCTCGGCTTCGACGTGCGGGTGGCCGCCGACGCCTCCGGGGTCCAGGCCCTGCTCGCGGCCGTCCCCGCCGGCCGGCGCGTGGCCCTGGTCGACGCCCGCTTCGTGGGTCACGTGCACGCGCTGCGCCTCGGCCTGACCGACCCGCGCTTCCCGCTCGCCGCGGTCCCCGGCGCCGTCACCGCCCAGCCGGCCGCCCGGCGGGCGCTGGCCCGGGCGCTGGTCCACGAGACCTCCGCCGGCGGCGGCACGGCGGTGGCCGTCGACAGCCTGGCCGACCGGGTCGTCACCGCCCTCGACACCGACGGCGAGGTGTACCGCCCCGAACTGGGCAGGCTGGTCGCCGCCGTCCCCGCCGACCCGCAGGCCCGCAACGAGGCCCGCCAGGCCGTCGCCGCCGTCGACGACGAGGCCGTCCGCCTGAAGTCGGCCGTGAAGGCCCGCGACGGCTTCTTCACCACCTTCTTCATCAGCCCCTACTCGCGCTACCTCGCCCGCTGGTGCGCCCGCCGCGGCCTGACCCCCAACCAGGTCACCACCGCCTCCCTGCTCACCGCCCTGATCGCGGCCGGCTGCGCGGCGACGGGCACCCGGGGCGGCTTCATCGCGGCCGGCGTGCTGCTGATCGCCTCCTTCGTGCTGGACTGCACCGACGGCCAGCTCGCCCGCTACGCGCTGAAGTACTCCACGCTCGGCGCCTGGCTCGACGCCACCTTCGACCGGGCCAAGGAGTACGCCTACTACGCCGGTCTGGCCCTCGGCGCGGCCCGCGGCGGCGACGACGTGTGGGCCCTCGCCCTCGGCGCGATGGTCCTGCAGACCTGCCGGCACGTCGTGGACTTCTCCTTCAACGAGGCCAACCACGACGCCACCGCCAACACCAGCCCCACCGCGGCCCTGTCCGGCAGGCTCGACAGCGTCGGCTGGACGGTCTGGGTGCGCCGGATGATCGTCCTGCCCATCGGGGAGCGCTGGGCCATGATCGCCGTCCTCACGGCGGCCACCACCCCCCGCATCACCTTCTGGGTGCTGCTCGCCGGCTGCGCCTTCGCCGCCGCCTACACCACCGCCGGCCGCGTGCTGCGCTCGGTGACCCGCAGGGCCCGGCGCACCGACCGGGCCGCGCAGGCGCTCGCCGACCTCGCCGACTCCGGCCCGCTCGCCGAGGTGCTCGGGCGCCCGGCCGAGCGGGGCCTGCCCGGGTTCGCCGTCCCCGCCGCCGCCCTCCTCGGCGCCGCCGCCGTGGTGGCCTGCTCGGCCCTGACCGGCTTCGGCGGCCTCCTGCCGGTCGCCGGCGCCCTCGTCCACGTCCTCACCTCGGCCCTCGCCGTCGCCCGCCCCCTCAAGGGCGCCCTCGACTGGCTGGTCCCCCCGGTCTTCCGCGCCGCCGAGTACGGCACCGTCCTGGTGCTGGCGGCCAGGGCGGACGCGAGCGGAGCCCTTCCCGCGGCTTTCGGGCTGGTGGCCGCGGTCGCCTACCATCACTACGACACGGTGTACCGCATCCGCGGCAACGCCGGGGCGCCCCCGGCCCGGCTGGTGCGCGCCATCGCAGGGCACGAGGGGCGCACGCTGCTCGTGACCGTCCTGGCCGCGGTGCTCACCGCCACGCGGTTCGAAGTCGCGCTCGCGGTCCTCGCCGTGGTTGTCGCCCTGGTGGTGCTCGTCGAGAGCATCCGCTTCTGGGTGAGCGCCCACCAGGACGGCGCGCCCGCCGTACACGATGAAGGAGAACCCGCATGATCGGCCTCGTGCTGGCGGCCGGCGCCGGACGGCGTCTGCGTCCCTACACCGACAGCCTCCCCAAGGCTCTGGTGCCGGTGGGCCCCGCGGGCATAGAGGGCGAACCCACGGTCCTGGACCTGACGCTCGGCAACTTCGCCGAGATCGGCCTGACCGAGGTCGCGGTCGTCGTCGGCTACCGCAAGGAGGCCGTCTACGAGCGCAAGGCGGCCCTGGAGCGGAAGTACGGCCTCAAGCTCACCCTCATCGACAACGACAGGGCCGAGGAGTGGAACAACGCCTACTCGCTGTGGTGCGGCCGTGACGCCCTCGGGGACGGCGTGATCCTCGCCAACGGCGACACCGTCCATCCGGTCTCCGTCGAGAAGACGCTGCTGGCGGCCCGCGGCGGAGACAGGAGGATCATCCTCGCCCTCGACACCGTCAAGTCCCTCGCGGACGAGGAGATGAAGGTCGTCGCCGACCCCGACAGGGGCATGACGAGGATCACCAAGCTGATGGACCCCGCCGAGGCCACCGGCGAGTACATCGGCGTCACCCTCATCGAGGGCGACGCCGCGCCCGAGCTGGCCGACGCGCTGAAGACGGTCTGGCAGAGCGATCCGCAGCAGTTCTACGAGCACGGCTACCAGGAGCTGGTCGACCGGGGCTTCAGGATCGACGTGGCACCGATCGGCGACGTCGAGTGGGTCGAGATCGACAACCACGACGACCTCGCCCGCGGACGGGAGATCGCGTGCCAGTACTGACCCGGCTCATCCCCTCGCCGGTCGTCGTGGACATCCGCCCGGGTGCCCTGGACGACCTGGCGTACGTCCTCGCCGACGAACGCATCTCGCAGTCGGGCCGGCTCGCCATCGCCGTCAGCGGCGGCTCGGGCGCCCGGCTGCGCGAGCGGATCGCCCCCTCCCTGCCCGGCGCCACCTGGTACGAGGTCGGCGGCGGCACCATCGACGACGCGGTCCGGCTGGCGGGCGAGATAAAGGCCGGCCACTACGACGCGGTCGTCGGCCTGGGCGGCGGGAAGATCATCGACTGCGCCAAGTTCGCGGCGGCCCGCGTCGGCCTGCCGCTGGTCGCCGTGGCCACCAACCTGGCGCACGACGGCCTGTGCTCCCCGGTCGCCACCCTCGACAACGACGCGGGCCGCGGCTCCTACGGCGTGCCGAACCCGATCGCGGTGGTCATCGACCTCAACGTGATCCGGGAGGCTCCCGTCCGGTTCGTGCGCTCCGGCATCGGCGACGCCATCTCCAACATCTCCGCGGTCGCGGACTGGGAGCTGGCGCACCGCGTCAACGGGGAGAAGATCGACGGCCTCGCCGCCGCCATGGCCCGGCAGGCCGGCGAGGCGGTGCTGCGCCACCCCGGCGGAGTGGGCGACGACGGCTTCCTGCAGGTGCTCGCCGAGGCCCTGGTGCTCACCGGCATCGCCATGTCCGTGTCGGGCGACTCCCGCCCGTCCTCCGGGGCCTGCCACGAGATCAACCACGCCTTCGACCTGCTCTTCCCCCGGCGGGCCGCCGCCCACGGAGAGCAGTGCGGCCTGGGCGCCGCCTTCGCGATGTACCTGCGCGGAGCGCACGAGGAGTCGGCGTACATGGCCGCGGTACTGCGCCGGCACGGGCTCCCGGTCCTGCCGGAGGAGATCGGCTTCACCGTGGACGAGTTCGTCCGCGCCGTGGAGTTCGCCCCGGAGACCAGGCCCGGGCGCTACACCATCCTCGAACACCTCGACCTCAAGACGAACCAGATCAAGGACACCTACGCCGACTATGTCAAGGCCATCGGTAGCTGAACTCAGGCCGGTCGTCCACCCCGCCGGGGTGAAGGACCGGCGCAGCGGTGAGCACTGGGCGGGACGCCTCTACATGCGTGAGGTGTCCCTGCGCGTCGACCGCTACCTGGTGAACACCAGGGTCACGCCCAACCAGCTCACGTACCTGATGACCGTCTGCGGCGTGCTCGCGGCCCCGGCCCTGCTGGTGCCGGGGATCGCGGGCGCCGTGCTCGGCGTGGTCGCCACCCAGCTCTACCTGCTGCTGGACTGCGTCGACGGCGAGGTCGCCCGCTGGAAGAAGCAGTACTCGCTCGGCGGGGTCTACCTGGACCGGGTCGGCGCCTACCTGACCGACGCCGCCGTCCTGGTCGGCCTCGGGCTGCGCGCCGCCGACCTGTGGGGCAGCGGCCGCATCGACTGGCTGTGGGCCTTCCTCGGCACCCTCGCCGCCCTCGGCGCCATCCTGATCAAGGCGGAGACCGACCTGGTCGGCGTCGCCCGGCACCAGGCCGGGATGGCGCCCGTGCAGGAGTCCGCCGCCGAGCCGCGCTCCTCCGGCATGGCCCTGGCCCGCCGGGCCGCCGCCGCGCTGAAGTTCCACCGGCTGATCCTCGGCATCGAGGCCGCGCTGCTGATCCTGGTCCTCGCGATCGTGGACCAGGCCCGCGGCGACCTGTTCTTCACCCGGCTCGGCACCGCCGTCCTCGCCGGCATCGCGGTGCTGCAGACCCTGCTGCACCTGGTGTCCATCCTCGCGTCCAGCAGGCTGAGGTGAGTGCCGTGAAGGTCGGCGCCGTCATCATCACCATGGGCAACCGCCCCGACGAGCTGCGCGCCCTGCTCGACTCCGTCGCCAAGCAGGACGGCGACCCCGTCCAGGTGGTCGTCGTCGGCAACGGCTCGCCCGTCCCGGACGTCCCCGAGGGCGTGCGCACCGTGGAACTGCCGGAGAACCTCGGCATCCCCGGCGGCCGCAACGTCGGCGTCGAGGCCTTCGGACCCGGCGGCCGCGACGTCGACGTACTGCTCTTCCTCGACGACGACGGCCTGCTCGCCCGCAACGACACCGCCGAACTGTGCCGCGAGGCCTTCGCCGCCGACCCCCGTCTCGGCATCATCAGCTTCCGCATCGCCGACCCCGTCACCGGTGAGACCCAGCGCCGGCACGTGCCGCGGCTGCGCGCCTCCGACCCGCTGCGCTCCTCCCGGGTCACCACCTTCCTCGGCGGCGCCAACGCCGTCCGCACCCGGGTCTTCGCGGAGGTCGGCGCGCTCCCGGAGGAATTCTTCTACGCCCACGAGGAAACCGACCTGGCGTGGCGGGCCCTCGACGCGGGCTGGATGATCGACTACCGGTCCGACATGGTGCTGTACCACCCGACGACCGCCCCCTCGCGGCACGCGGTCTACCACCGCATGGTCGCCCGCAACCGGGTCTGGCTGGCCCGCCGCAACCTCCCCGCCCTCCTGGTCCCCGTCTACCTGGGGGTCTGGCTGCTGCTGACCCTGCTGCGCCGCCCCTCCGGTCCGGCCCTGAGGGCCTGGTTCGGCGGCTTCAAGGAGGGCTGGTCCACCCCGTGCGGTCCCCGGCGGCCCATGCGCTGGCGTACGGTGTGGCGGCTGACCCGGCTGGGCCGGCCCCCCGTCATCTGACAAGCTCGACCCGAGACGAACGCGAAGACGAAAGCCCCCACCCGTGAGTGAGACCCCGTGAGTGAGACAGCGCATGACGGCGGTGTCGCGGTGAGCGCGGCCCCGTCGCCCGACGAGGGACTGACGGCGGCGCAGCTCGCCGCCAAGTACGGGCTCACCGTGAGCGGCGCCCGGCCCTCGCTCGTGGAGTACGTCCGTCAGCTGTGGGGACGGCGCCACTTCATCCTCGCCTTCTCCCAGGCGAAGCTGACGGCGCAGTACAGCCAGGCCAAGCTCGGGCAGCTGTGGCAGGTGGCCACACCGCTGCTGAACGCGGCCGTGTACTACTTCATCTTCGGCCTGATCCTGAAGGCCAGCAGGGGCATGTCCCACGACGTGTACATCCCGTTCCTGGTCACCGGCGTGTTCGTCTTCACCTTCACGCAGAGTTCGGTGATGTCGGGCGTGCGGGCGATCTCCGGCAACCTCGGTCTGGTGCGCGCCCTGCACTTCCCGCGCGCCTCGCTGCCCGTCTCCTTCTCGCTCCAGCAGCTCCAGCAGCTGCTGTTCTCGATGATCGTGCTGTTCGTCGTGGCGATCGGCTTCGGCAGCTACCCGGGCCCGTCCTGGCTGCTGATCGTGCCCGTGCTGGCCCTGCAGTTCCTGTTCAACACCGGCCTGACGCTGATCGTGGCCCGCATGGGTGCCAAGACCCCGGACCTCGCCCAGCTGATGCCGTTCATCCTGCGGACCTGGATGTACACCTCCGGCGTCATGTTCTCCATCCACAAGATGCTGGAGGGCCGGCCCGAGTGGATCGTCCGGGTGCTCCAGGTGAACCCGGCCGCGGTCTACATGGACCTGATGCGCTTCGCGCTGATCGACGGGTACGGCGCCCGGAACCTGCCGCCGCACGTGTGGGTCATCGCCCTGTTCTGGGCCGTGGCCGTCTTCGCCGGCGGTTTCGTGTACTTCTGGAAGGCGGAGGAGCGGTACGGCCGTGGCTGAGCACACCTCCCGGGAGGGCACCGCCGGCGCGGACCCCCGCCCGACGGTCATCGCGGACGACCTGCACATCGTCTACCGGGTCAACGGCACCAGGGCCGGCAGGGGCAGCGCGACCGCCGCGCTCAGCCGCATCCTGCGGCGCGGCTCCGACGACGCGGCGCGGGGGGTGCGCAGGGTGCACGCCGTGCGCGGTGTCTCCTTCGTCGCCCACCGGGGCGAGGCCATCGGCCTGATCGGCTCCAACGGCTCCGGCAAGTCCACCCTGCTGCGCGCCATCGCCGGGCTGCTGCCCGCCGAGAGCGGCAAGGTCTACACCGACGGCCAGCCCTCCCTGCTCGGTGTGAACGCCGCCTTGATGAACGACCTGACGGGCGAGCGCAACGTCATCCTCGGCGGCTTGGCCATGGGCATGTCGCGCGAGGAGGTCAAGGAGCGTTACCAGGACATCGTCGACTTCTCCGGCATCAACGAGAAGGGTGACTTCATCACCCTGCCGATGCGCACCTACTCCTCCGGCATGGCGGCCCGGCTGCGCTTCTCCATCGCCGCCGCCAAGGACCACGACGTCCTCATGATCGACGAGGCGCTCGCCACCGGTGACCGCAAGTTCCAGAAGCGTTCCGAGGAACGCATCCGTGAACTGCGCAAGGAGGCCGGCACGGTGTTTCTGGTCAGTCACAACAACAAGTCCATCCGCGACACCTGCAATCGCGTCCTGTGGCTGGAACGCGGTGAACTGCGCATGGACGGCCCCACGGACGAGGTGCTCAAGGAGTACGAGAAATTCACGGGCAAGTAGCCCGAATTCGGCCAGGGCCCCGCCGGAAGCTCTCCGGCGGGGCCTCGCACGTGCAAAGGAAACGTCAACTCCGCGCGTTCCAAGGAATTTTGAAGCCGATCGGTGTGTTGTTGTGATGCGCGGGACACCCTGCCGGACCCCGCCGCGTTGTACAACGTAAGCTGTAGCGGCCCCGGAAAGCGGCAAGTGGGCCGATAATGCGCGACACCCTCCGCCGGGCGGTCCTGTGGAGGGCCGGGCGGCGTGTCCGAAATAGTGTGTATTGGGTCGGCAGTGTAGAACGGGAGATGTGACGGCAATGGCTACGGAGACTCCCCGGCTCGACACAGCATGCGCCGTCCCCGTCCCGGACAGCGTGCGATGACGGGAACCACCCCGGCGCCCGCACCGGAACGCGCCGCGCTGGAACGCGCCACCCTGGACAAGGCCGCACGGGAGAACTTCCCCGTGGCGCCCTTCTTCCTGCCCCGCGCCTGGCGCGACGACCTCGTGGCCGTGTACGGCTTCGCCCGCCTGGTCGACGACATCGGCGACGGCGACCTGGCCCCCGGCGGAGCCGACGCCCGCGCCCTCGGCGTGCCGGCCGCCGAGGCCGGGGACCGCCTCGTCCTCCTCGACGCCTTCGAGACCGACCTGCGCCGCGTCTTCGGCGGCACCCCGCGCCACCCCCTGCTGCGCCGGCTGCAGCCCACGGTCCACCGGCGCTCCCTGACCCCGGAGCCCTTCCTCGGCCTGATCGCCGCCAACCGCCAGGACCAGCTGGTGAAGCGGTACGAGACCTACGACGACCTCCTGGCGTACTGCGAACTGTCCGCCAACCCCGTCGGCCGCCTCGTCCTCGCCGTCACCGGCACCTCCACCCCCGAGCGGATCCGCCGGTCCGACGCGGTGTGCACCGCGCTGCAGATCGTCGAGCACCTCCAGGACGTCGCCGAGGACCTCGGCCGCGACCGCATCTACCTCCCCGCCGAGGACATGAGGCGCTTCCACGTCCGGGAAACCGACCTCGCCGCGAAAACCGCGGGCGCATCGGTGCGCGCCCTGGTTGCATACGAAGCCCAACGCGCCCACGGGCTGCTGGATGAGGGCGCCCCCCTGGTGGGTAGCGTCCACGGCAGGCTGAAGCTGCTGCTCGCGGGGTTCGTGGCGGGAGGAAGGGCGGCGATCCGGGCGATCGCCGCCGCCGAGTACGACGTACTGCCCGGTCCGCCCCGCCCCGGCAAGGTCCGGTTGCTGCGTGAGGCGGGCGTGACCCTGCGAGGAGAGAGGTGATCCGGAGCGTGGACGCGCCGCCGCACGTGTCGGCACCGGTACTCGCCGCCTACGGCTACTGCGAGACCGTCACCGGGCAGCAGGCCCGCAACTTCGCCTACGGCATCAGACTGCTGCCGGCACCCAAGCGCCGTGCCATGTCCGCGCTGTACGCCTTCTCCCGGCGCGTCGACGACATCGGCGACGGCGACCTGCCCCACGAGGTCAAGGCCGCGCGGCTGGAGGAGACCCGGGCACTGCTCACCCGGGTCCGCGGGGGCGGGGTCGAGGAGGACGACACCGACCCGGTGGCCGTCGCCCTCGCCCACGCCGCCCGCGCCTTCCCGATCCCGCTGGACGGCCTGGACGAGCTGATCGACGGCGTCCAGATGGACGTGCGCGGGCACGCCTACGAGACCTGGGACGACCTGAAGGTCTACTGCCGCTGCGTGGCCGGCGCCATCGGCCGCCTCTCGCTCGGCGTGTTCGGCACCGAGCCGGGGGCGCGCGGCACCGAGCGCGCACCGGAGTACGCCGACACCCTCGGCCTCGCGCTGCAGCTCACCAACATCCTCAGGGACGTCCGCGAGGACGCCGAGGGCGGGCGCACCTACCTGCCCGCCGACGACCTGGCCAAGTTCGGCTGCTCGGCCGGGTTCGGCGCACCGGTGCCCCCGGAGGGCTCCGACTTCGCGGGCCTCGTGCACTTCGAGGTGCGGCGGGCCCGCGCCCTCTTCGCCGAGGGCTACCGGCTGCTGCCCATGCTCGACCGGCGCAGCGGCGCGTGCGTGGCCGCCATGGCGGGCATCTACCGCCGGCTGCTGGACCGCATCGAGCGCGAGCCGGAGGCCGTGCTGCGCGGCCGGGTCTCGCTGCCCGGGCACGAGAAGGCCTACGTCGCCGTGCGCGGCCTGTCCGGCCTCGACACCCGGCACGTGGCCCGCACCGCCGCCCGCCGGACCGTCAGGAGGCGCGCCTGATGCGCCGTGCGCACGGAGCCCGTCGCCCGTCGCGCCCGGCGGGTTCCGCGAACGCCGCCGGCCGCGGCCGCCCGGCGCGGCGGGCGACCCCGCGCCCCGGCGTGGCGTCCCTGACCGCGACGGCCGGACGTGCACCGTGCAGGCAGCACGCACGGCCCGCACGGAAGGACGCACGATGAGCGACGACCCACACCCCACGGGGGCGCACACCGGCGCCCCGGCGGCGGGCACGGCGGGCCGCAGCGCCGTCGTGGTCGGAGGCGGCCTCGCCGGGACCACCGCCGCGCTCGCGCTCGCCGACGCGGGCGTCCGCGTCACCCTCCTCGAAGGCAGACCGAGGCTGGGCGGCCTCGCCTTCTCCTTCCGGCGCGGCGAGCTGACCGTCGACAACGGCCAGCAC
Source organism: Streptomyces sp. TG1A-8 (assembly GCF_030499535.1). NCBI lineage: Bacteria > Bacillati > Actinomycetota > Actinomycetes > Kitasatosporales > Streptomycetaceae > Streptomyces > Streptomyces sp. TG1A-8. The sequence goes on along the minus strand of NZ_JASTLB010000001.1, from coordinate 1,198,381 downwards.
GTGTACCTGCGCTGCTGCACCGCCTACCGCTGGTTCCTCGACCGGATCGGGGGCACGGCGCTGGCACCGCTGCAGGACCGCCTGGACGTGCCCGTCGTCGACGTCGCCAAGCCCGAGGGGCGGCGGCTCGGACGGCTGCGGCGCGACCCGCTGCCCGTCCCCCTCCACCTGGGGCGCAGCCTGGCCGCCTATCCGCACCTCTCGCTCGCCGAGCGTGCCGCGGTCGGCCGGGCCGCGCTCGCGCTCGGGGGGCTCGACCCCGCCAACCCCGCCCTGGACGACCGGGACTTCGGCGGCTGGCTGGCCGCCCACGGCCAGTCGGCGCGCGCCGTCGAGGCCCTGTGGGACCTGATCGGGGTCGCCACCCTCAACGCGGTCGCGGGCGACGCCTCGCTGGGCCTGGCCGCGATGGTGTTCAGGACCGGTCTGCTGTCCGGACCGGGCGCGGCCGACATCGGCTGGGCCCGGGTCCCGCTGGGCGAACTGCACGACCGGCTGGCCCGCGAGGCGCTCGGCTCCGCGGGCGTGCGCACCGAGACCCGTACGCGCGTCACCTCCGTGTCCCCCGGCGAGGACGGAGGCTGGAGCGTCCGGGTGCCCGGCGGGACGCTGCACGCGGACGCGGTCGTCCTCGCCGTGCCCCAGCGCGAGACCCACGGCCTGCTCCCGCCCGGCGCCCTCGACGCCCCCGGGCGGCTGCTGGAGATCGGCACCGCGCCGATCCTGAACGTGCACGTCGTCTACGACCGCAAGGTGCTCGCCCGGCCCTTCCTCGCGGCCCTGGGCACCCCGGTGCAGTGGGTCTTCGACCGCACCGACGCGTCCGGGCTGCGCGACGGCCAGTACCTGGCGCTGTCCCAGTCCGCCGCGTGGGACGACATCGACGCGCCGGTCGCCGCGCTGCGCGAGCGCTACCTGCCCGAACTGGAACGGTTGATCCCCGGGACCCGCGCGGCCCGGGTGCGGGACTTCTTCGTGACCCGGGAGCGCACCGCCACGTTCGCCCCCGCCCCCGGCGTCGGGCGGCTGCGGCCCGGCGCCCGCACCAAGGCCCCCGGCCTGTACCTGGCCGGAGCGTGGACCGCCACCGGGTGGCCCGCGACCATGGAGAGTGCGGTCCGCAGCGGGGTGAGCGCGGCCGACGCCGCGCTGACCGCCCTGGGCCGGCCCCGCCCCCGCCGCCTCTTCGCCCTGGAGGAGGCCGCCTGATGCGCCATCAGCCGGCGGCAGGCCCCCGCACCCCCGGTACCGCAACAAGAGGAGAGACTGTGCCCGCTGTGCCCCCGGCCCCGACACCCGCCGCAAGGGCCGCGGTGGACGTGACCGCGCTGCTGGAGCGCGGCCGTACCCTGGCCACACCGGTCCTGCGTGCGGCCGTCGACCGCCTGGCGCCTCCCATGGACACCGTCGCCGCCTACCACTTCGGCTGGATCGACGCGGTCGGCAACCCCGCCGACGGCGACGGCGGCAAGGCCGTGCGCCCCGCCCTCGCCGTCCTGTCCGCCGAGGTCACCGGCGCCGCGCCCGAGACGGGCGTCCCGGGAGCCGTCGCCGTCGAACTCGTGCACAACTTCTCGCTGCTGCACGACGACCTGATGGACGGCGACGAGCAGCGCCGGCACCGCGACACCGTCTGGAAGGTGCACGGCCCCGCCCAGGCGATCCTGGTCGGCGATGCGCTGTTCGCCCTCGCCAACGAGGTGCTGCTGGAACTCGGTTCGGTCGAGGCCGGCCGCGCCGCCCGCCGGCTGACCACCGCCACCCGCGCCCTGATCGACGGCCAGGCGCAGGACATCTCCTACGAGCACCGCGACCGCGTCAGCGTCGAGGAGTGCCTGGAGATGGAGGGCAACAAGACGGGCGCCCTGCTCGCCTGCGCCTCCTCCATCGGCGCCGTCCTCGGCGGCGCGGACGGGGCCACCGCCGACGCGCTGGAAAGGTACGGCTACCACCTCGGCCTCGCCTTCCAGGCCGTCGACGACCTCCTCGGCATCTGGGGCGACCCGGAGGCCACCGGCAAGCAGACCTGGAGCGACCTGCGCCAGCGCAAGAAGTCCCTGCCGGTGGTGGCGGCGCTCGCGGCGGGCGGCCCCGCCTCCGACCGGCTCGGCGAGATCCTCGCCGCCGACGCCGGGAGCAGCGACTTCGAGAACTTCTCCGAGGAGGAGTTCGCGGCCCGCGCCGCCCTCGTCGAGGAGGCCGGCGGACGCGACTGGACGGCCGGCGAAGCGCGCCGTCAGCACACCATCGCCATCGAAGCCCTCGACGCCGTCGACATGCCCGACCGGGTGCGGACCTCGTTCACGGCGCTCGCCGACTTCGTCGTCGTACGGAAGAGATGATCACTATCGGCCGAATGACCCTCGCATAGTCGCCGGCCGGTGCCGGGGGATGACGGACACCGGCCGACGGCTGACCCACAGCAGCACGACTCGCACGACTGCACGAAGGGGAAGCCATGACAGCGACGACCGACGGAAGCACCGGGGCCGCCCTGCCGCCCCGCGCTGCCGCGGCCAGCGACACCCGCATCACCACCCCCGCGGCGGCCGGGGTGCACGAAGCCGCCGAACGCGCCGCGCGGCGCGCCACCGACTTCCTGCTCGCCCGGCAGGACGCCGAGGGCTGGTGGAAGGGGGACCTCGAGACGAACGTCACCATGGACGCCGAGGACCTGCTGCTCCGCCAGTTCCTGGGCATCCTCGACGAGGCGACCACCCGGGCCGCCGCCAAGTTCGTCCGCGGCGAACAGCGCGAGGACGGCACCTGGGCCACCTTCTACGGCGGCCCCGGCGAGCTGTCCACCACCATCGAGGCGTACGTCGCCCTCCGCCTGGCCGGCGACGCGCCCGACGCCCCGCACATGGCGAAGGCCTCGGCGTGGGTCCGGGAACAGGGCGGCATCGCCGCCTCCCGGGTCTTCACCCGGATCTGGCTCGCCCTGTTCGGCTGGTGGAAGTGGGAGGACCTGCCCGAGCTGCCGCCGGAGCTGATCTACTTCCCCACCTGGATGCCGCTCAACATCTACGACTTCGGGTGCTGGGCCCGGCAGACCATCGTGCCGCTCACCATCGTGTCCGCCAAGCGCCCGGTGCGCCCGGCGCCCTTCGCGCTGGACGAGCTGCACACCGACCCGGCCGACCCCAACCCGCCCAAGCCGCTCGCCCCCGCGGCCAGCTGGGACGGCGCCTTCCAGCGCATCGACAAGGCGCTGCACCGGCTGCGGAAGGTCGTCCCGCGCCGGCTGCGCGGGGCCGCGGTGAACTCCGCCGCCCGCTGGATCATCGAGCGGCAGGAGAACGACGGCTGCTGGGGCGGCATCCAGCCCCCGGCCGTGTACTCCGTCATCGCCCTGCACCTGCTCGGCTACGACCTCCAGCACCCCGTGATGCGCGCGGGGCTGGAGTCGCTGGACCGCTTCGCGGTCTGGCGCGAGGACGGCGCCCGGATGATCGAGGCCTGCCAGTCCCCGGTGTGGGACACCTGCCTCGCCACCATCGCGCTGGCCGACGCCGGTCTGCCCGCCGACCACCCGCAACTGGTCAAGGCGGCCGACTGGATGCTCGGCGAGGAGATCGTCCGCCCCGGTGACTGGGCGGTGAAGCGGCCCCAGCTTCCTCCGGGGGGCTGGGCGTTCGAGTTCCACAACGACAACTACCCCGACATCGACGACACCGCCGAGGTCGCCCTCGCACTGCGCCGGGTCAGGCACCACGACCCCGAGCGGGTGGACCGGGCGATCGGGCGCGCGGTCCGCTGGAACCTGGGGATGCAGTCGAGGAACGGCGCGTGGGGGGCCTTCGACGCCGACAACACCAGCCCGTTCCCGAACCGGCTGCCGTTCTGCGACTTCGGCGAGGTCATCGACCCGCCCTCCGCGGACGTCACCGCGCACGTCGTGGAGATGCTCGCCGCCGAGGGCCTCGCCCACGACCCGCGCACCCGGCGCGGCGTCGAGTGGCTGCTGGCCGAACAGGAGGCCGACGGCTCGTGGTTCGGCCGCTGGGGCGTCAACTACGTCTACGGCACCGGCTCGGTGGTGCCCGCGCTCACCGCGGCGGGCCTGCCCGGTTCGCACCCGGCGATCCGCCGGGCCGTGACCTGGCTGGAGAGCGTCCAGAACGACGACGGCGGCTGGGGCGAGGACCTGCGCTCCTACCGGTACACCAAGGAGTGGAGCGGCCGGGGCGCCTCCACCGCCTCGCAGACCGCCTGGGCGCTGATGGCGCTGCTCGCGGCGGGGGAGCGGGGCTCCAGGGCCGTCGAGCGCGGCGTCCAGTGGCTGGCTTCGACCCAGCGGGAGGACGGCTCCTGGGACGAGCCCTACTTCACCGGGACCGGCTTCCCCTGGGACTTCTCCATCAACTACCACCTGTACCGGCAGGTCTTCCCGCTCACCGCGCTCGGCAGGTACTTGCACGGCGACCCCTTCGAGCGGCCGCCGCTCGCGAAGGCCAGGAAGCCCATCCCGGAAGCCAAGAAGCCGCTCCACGAGGCCGGCGGCAAGCCGCTGTCCGAGGCCAAGGGGAGCTGACGCGATGAGCACCCGGCCCGCTCCGGCCCCGCTGCTGATCGCCTGCGCGCTCGGCATCGAGCACCTCGCCCTGCGCACCGGCGACCGCGGTGGTGCCGGCGGGCCGGTCACCGTCGTCCGCACGGGCATGGGCCCCCGGGCGGCGGAGCGCTCCGTCACCGGCCGGCTGGCCGATCCGGCGTGGGCCGGCGCGGCCGTGCTGGCCACCGGCTTCTGCGCCGGACTCGCCCCCGGCATGCACCCCGGCGACCTGGTCGTCGCCGAGGAGACCCGGGACCCGCGCGGAACCGTCCCGTGCGCGGACACCGACCTGCTGGTCGGGGAACTCGTGCGCACCCTGCCCGGGCGCACGGTCCACACCGGCCCGCTCACCGGCTCCGAACACGTCGTCCGGGGCCACGAACGGTCCGCCCTGCGCGCGACCGGCGCGATCGCGGTCGACATGGAGTCGGCCGCCACGCTCCTCGCCGCGGTCCGCGCGGGCGAGCGTCCGGTCGCGGCCGTACGGGTGGTCGTGGACGCTCCCGAACACGAGCTCGTCCGGATCGGCACAGTGCGCGGTGGAATATCAGCTTTCCGTGTTCTCCGTTCCGTCCTGCCCGCTTTTTTCGAATGGCACCGTAATGTGCTGCTCCCCCGGAGGTGAGCCAGATGGCCATGCCGCTGCGCCAGTCCATCAAGGTCGCTACATACCTGGCTGAACAGAAGTTCCGCAAGCGGGACAAGTTTCCGCTCATCGTCGAGCTGGAACCGCTCTTCGCCTGCAACCTCAAGTGCGAGGGGTGCGGCAAGATCCAGCACCCGGCCGGTGTGCTCAAGCAGCGCATGCCGGTCGCCCAGGCCGTGGGCGCGGTGCTGGAGTCCGGTGCGCCGATGGTGTCCATCGCCGGCGGCGAACCGTTGATGCACCCCCAGATCGACGAGATCGTGCGCCAGTTGGTGGCGAAGCGGAAGTACGTCTTCCTGTGCACCAACGCCGTGCTGCTGCGCAAGAAGATGGACAAGTTCACCCCTTCGCCCTACTTCGCCTTCGCGGTGCACATCGACGGACTGCGCGAGCGCCACGACGCGTCCGTGGCGAAGGAGGGGGTGTTCGACGAGGCGGTGGAGGCCATCAAGGAGGCCAAGCGGCGCGGCTTCCGGGTGACCACCAACTCCACCTTCTTCAACACCGACACCCCGCAGACCATCATCGAGGTGCTCAACTTCCTCAACGACGACCTCGGGGTCGACGAGATGATGATCTCGCCCGCCTACGCCTACGAGAAGGCGCCCGACCAGGAGCACTTCCTGGGCGTGGAGCAGACCCGCGAACTGTTCAGGAAGGCCTTCTCGGGCGGCAACCGCAGGAAGTGGCGGCTCAACCACTCCCCGCTCTTCCTGGACTTCCTGGAGGGCAGGGTCGACTTCCCGTGCACGGCGTGGGCGATCCCGAACTACTCGCTGTTCGGCTGGCAGCGCCCCTGCTACCTGATGAGCGACGGGTACGTGCCGACCTACCGCGAGCTCATCGAGAAGACCGACTGGGACAGCTACGGCCGCGGCAAGGACCCGCGCTGCGCCAACTGCATGGCGCACTGCGGCTACGAGCCCACCGCCGTCCTCGCCACCATGGGTTCCCTGAAGGAGTCGCTGCGGGCCATGCGCGAGACCGTGTCCGGAAACCGCGGGTGACCCCGTGCCGGCCGTCCGCCCGGTCCGGTCCGGGGCGCCGGCCCGGCCGGTCGCCGCGCGGCGCGCGCCGCGGCCGGTCCGCACCGGGCCGGCGGCGGCCGGGTGCGGGGGCGGGGGTCCGGTGCCGGCCCGGCCGGCGACCGCGCGACCCGAAGGAGCTGCCCGGGGCGGGACTCGGCGAGCTGTTCGACGGAACGGGTGACTTCCTGGTGCACGAGGTGTCGGGGGCCGGTGGTCGCCCCGGGCCCGGCCCGGGCGTGCCGGAACCGGCCGCCGCGCTCCACCCGGAGGAGCCGGTGGGCCCGGGCATCCCGGCCGTCGGCCGGATCGGCGGCACGGACGTCCTGCGCCGTGCCGGGCGCCCCGAGGCGCTGCCGGTCGCGGTCGGCGTGACGGCGCCGGTGTGCCTGCGCGCCGCCGGGCTGCTGCGGGCGCGGGGCACCGGCTGCACGGTGGACCCCCGCCGGGTCGAGCCCGTCGGCCCCGTGCTGCCGGCGCCGGCCGCCGGACACCGTCCGGTGGCCGTCGTGGAGGACGACAGCAGTGCCGCGGGCGTGGGTCCGGCGGTGGCGCTGGCCCCCGCGGGCGCCGACGTGGACGTGCCGGTGCGGCGGTTCGGCGTCCCCGGGCAGTTCCTGGCGCCCGCCGAGTGCAGCGAGGTGCCCGCCGACACAGGCCTCACGCCCGTCGGGACCGCCGGGCGGATCAGCGCGAGCCCGGCCGCCGGGGACAGCGGCGGACCGGGCGGGGAGAAACAGGAGACCACTGGATGACCACGGAGTTCGACCTCGGCGCACTCCTCGCCGAGCGCGGAGCCGAGCGCTACGAGCTGCACACGAAGTACCTCAACCCGCAGCTCCCGCGCATGCTGCACACCATCGGCTTCGACAAGGTGTACGAACGGGCCGAGGGCGCCCACTTCTTCGACGCCGACGGCAACGACTACCTCGACATGCTCGCCGGGTTCGGCGTCATGGGCCTGGGCCGCCACCACCCGGTCGTCCGCAGGGCACTGCACGACGTCCTGGACGCGGACCTCGCCGACCTGACCCGCTTCGACTGCCAGCCGCTGCCCGGTCTGCTCGCGGAACGCCTGCTCACCCACAGCCCGCACCTGGACCGGGTGTTCTTCGGCAACAGCGGCACGGAGGCCGTCGAGACGGCCCTGAAGTTCGCCCGGTACGCCACCGGGCGGCCCAGGATCCTGTACTGCGAGCACGCCTTCCACGGCCTGACCACCGGCGCGCTGTCGGTCAACGGCGAGACCGGCTTCCGCGACGGCTTCGCCCCGCTGCTGCCCGACACCGCCGTCCCCCTCGGCGATCTCGACGCCCTCGCGCGGGAGCTGGGGAAGGGCGACGTGGCCGCCCTGATCGTCGAACCGATCCAGGGCAAGGGCGTGCACGAGGCCCCGCCCGGCTACCTGCGCGCCGCCCAGGAACTGCTGCACCGGCACAAGGCGCTGCTCATCGCCGACGAGGTGCAGACCGGCCTCGGCCGCACCGGCGACTTCTACGCCTACCAGCGCGAGGACGGGGTCGAACCGGACCTGGTGTGCGTGGCCAAGGCGCTGTCCGGCGGCTACGTCCCGGTCGGCGCCACCCTCGGCAGGGACTGGATCTTCAAGAAGGTCTACTCGTCCATGGACCGCGTCCTCGTCCACTCGGCGAGCTTCGGGGCCAACGCGCAGGCGATGGCCGCGGGGCTCGCCGTGCTGTCGGTCATGGAGAACGAGCAGATCGTCGCCGGGGTGCGCGCCACCGGCGAGCTGCTGAAGTCCCGGCTGACCGCGCTGATCGACGAGTACGAGCTGCTCGCCGACGTCCGCGGCCGGGGCCTGATGATCGGCATCGAGTTCGGCCGGCCCTCCTCGCTGAAACTGCGCAGCCGCTGGACGATGCTCCAGGCCGCCCGCAAGGGCCTGTTCGCGCAGATGGTCGTCGTCCCGCTGCTGCAGCGGCACCGGATCCTCACCCAGGTCTCCGGCGACCACCTGGAGGTGATCAAGCTGATCCCGCCGCTGGTCCTCGACGAGGCCGACGTGGACCGGTTCCTCGGTGCCTTCACCGCCGTGATGGACGACGCCCACAGTGGCGGCGGCCTGATGTGGGACTTCGGCAGGACCCTGATCAAGCAGGCGGTGGCCAACCGCTGACGGCGCGGCGGCCCCGCCGCTCCCGGCCGCGGTTTTTGCCTGAGAGGCAAGTAATTTGCCGCACGGGCAAGGCTGCGGCTGAATGGGGGCATGAACGCCTCACACGCCGAACCGCCGGCGGGCCGGGGGGACGAGCTGCCCGCCGTCGCGCCGCAGCTGCGCGCCCTGCGCCGGCGGGCCGGCCTGACCCTGGAGGCCGCGGCACGCTCCGCCGGGCTGTCCCCGGCCCACCTGTCCCGGCTGGAGACCGGGCGGCGCCAGCCCTCGCTGCCGACGCTGCTCGCGCTCGCCCGCACCTACGGTACGACCGTCTCGGAACTGCTCGGCGAGAGCACCGCCGACCGCGACGCCGTCGTGCGCGCCGCCGACATGGAACCGACGCGCGCCGGCGGCTGGACGTACTTCCAGGCCGGGGCACCCGGACGCGGCATGCAGGCGTTGCGCGTCCGGGTGCCGTACGGCGCCCAGGGCGACATCGTGCGGGTCCACCCCGGCGAGGAGTGGCTCCACGTCCTCCAGGGGCGGCTCAGGCTGCGCCTCGGGGACGGCGCGCACCTGCTCGCGCCCGGTGACGGCGCGCACTTCGACTCGCTCACCCCGCACCGCCTCGCCGCCGAGGGCCACGACGGTGTCGAACTGTTGTTCGTCCACACCTTGCTGCAGAGTCCCACGGCCACCCTGTGCCTGGGCCCGTTGACGGGGGAACACCCATGAGCAACATGGAGGAGAAGTTCCCCCGCTCGCTCTGGATCCGGCTGATCGTCTACATCGCCCTCGGGCACGTGCTGGCCGCGTTCCTCTACCTGCTGTTCGCCCTGGGGGCCAAGGGCTGAGCGCGCTCAGTCCAGCAGGCGCTCGCGCAGCCGCTCCCGGGTCCGCGGGTCGAGCCCGAGACCCTGCTCGAAGTAGGCGTCGATTCCGCCCCACGTCTCCTCGATGCTCTCGAAGGCCGCCGACAGGTACTCGGCGCGTGCGTCGAAGAGCGGGCTGAGCAGGTCCATCACCTCGGGCGTGTACGCGGTCTCCGCGCTGCCGCTGCGCCGGACCCGGTAGCGCCGGTGCCTGGCGTTGGACTCCAGGTAGTCGGCGACGACCGCCTCCCGCTCCACGCCCACGGCGAGGAGCGTCACGGCTATGGAGATGCCCGCGCGGTCCTTGCCGGCCGCGCAGTGCATCAGCGCCGGCACGCTGTCCTCGGCGAGGGCGTGCAGCACCCGGGAGTGCTCGGCGGTGCGCTCCTTGACGATCGTGCGGTACGAGGCGACCATCCGGGCCGCCCCCTTGCCGTCCGCGAGGATGCCGCGCAGCTGGTCGAGGTCGCCGTCGCGGACCATCTTCCAGAACTCGGCGCCGTCCGCGGGGTCGCTCAGCGGCAGGTTCACGTTGCGCACGCCGGGCAGCACGACGTCCGGACCCTCCAGCCTCTGGTCGGCCGCGTTGCGGAAGTCGAAGATCGTGTGCAGGCCCAGGGAGGCGAGGAAGGCCGCGTCCTCCTCCGTCGCGTGCGCGAGGTGACCGCTGCGGAACAGCACTCCGTGGCGCACCCGCCGTCCGTCCACGGTCGGCAGTCCGCCCACGTCACGGAAGTTGCGCACTCCGGCCAGCTCGGGCTCGGTCGACGGGACCTGCTGCGTCACGGGGGCTCCTCCCGGTAGGCCCCGCCGGTGCGGCTCGCCGGCGGGCGTTCAGCCGACGATACGACATCGCCTTCCCCGTGCCACGAGCCGTCGCACCCGTTCCGCCGCGCCCCGTACGACGGCCCGGGCCCGGGGCTCCCCGCCCGCCGCACACCCGGCACCCTGCCCGAAACGACACTTTCGCAACGACTCGGTCCGTAATGGGAGGCGGGGGGAGGGTGCCGCGTGAGGAGCGTCATAGTCGTGACCGTGCGTTGCGCACGCCGCTCGGGCAAATCCCTTTTCCCGCCGGGGGATTGCCGATCGGGAAAGGACGGGACCGCACGGAGGGTGAGCGCGTCCCCGGGATGTCGATCACCCGGAACGGAGAATCCCGGGAAAGGCCGCTTGTTTCCGCGCGTCCCGTTCGCTTACGTTCGCCACCCGTCCGGACGGAACGCCGAATCCTGCCGCCGCCCGGACTCCCCACACGTCACCCGTCCACGGCAGGAGCGGGGGACCCACCAGGTACCACTGCCTGTCCGGTCTCCGCGACAGGCTAGGGGTGCAGCCGCGCACCGCGCGGCCGGGCAGCTCCAGCCCGAACCCGACAGCTCACCCCGCAGGCGCCGGAGAGGAATGCACCATGCCCGCGAAGGGTAAGCACCGACGCCCCAAGACCCAGCGTCTCACCCGCTCCATCGCCGTCGCCGGCACCGGCGGCGCCGCTCTGGCCCTGCCGCTCCTCGGGACCACCGGAGCCCACGCCGCCACCCCGCCGTCCGCGCCCGGCAAGGCCGCCGGGTCCCCCGCCGCCGGGAAGCAGGCGCTGTCCCAGCAGCGGACCGCCGCGCGGACCGCCTCCGAAGTGCGCACCTACACGGTGAGGGCCGGCGACTGCCTGGCGGGGATCGCCGACGAGCAGCACGTGGGCGGCGGCTGGCACCGGCTCTACGACGACAACCGGCAGGCCGTCGGCGGCGACCCGTCGCTGATCCACCCCGGCCTGAAGCTCACGCTCGGCGGGAAGGCCGCGGCGGCGCGCACCGGGGCCCCGGCCGCGCAGGGCACCCCGTCGCCGGCGGACGACCGGGCGGAGGAGGAGGGGACGACCCGGGCGGCCCCGGCGGCGAAGACCCCCGCGTCCGCCCCGGCCGCGTCCGCCCCGGCCGCGTCCGCCCCCGCCACGTCCACCGGCTACACCCTCCCGGTCACCGGAGCCGTCCTCGGCACCGGCTACCACGTGGCCGGCAGCATGTGGTCCAGCGGTTACCACACCGGCGTCGACTTCGTCGTCCCGACCGGCACCCCCGTCAAGGCCGTCGCCGCCGGCACGGTCGTGTCCGCCGGCTGGGGCGGCGCCTACGGCAACCAGGTCGTCATCAAGCTGAACGACGGCCACTACGCCCAGTACGCCCACCTGTCCCAGCTCTCCGTCTCGGCCGGACAGACCGTGGCCGAGGGCGCGCAGCTCGGCCTGTCCGGGGCGACCGGCAACGTGACCGGCCCGCACCTGCACTTCGAGATCCGCACGACGCCGGACTACGGTTCGGACGTCGACCCCGTCGGCTACCTCCGCCTGCACGGGGTCACCGTGGGCTGAGGCGCCGGTCCGCCGCCCTGCCCGCACCACCTTGCCCGACACGCCGCCGAAGGCCGGCCCGCGCTCCCGCGGGCCGGCCTTCGGCGTATCTGTGCGACTGCGTCGCGCGGTGGCGTCGCGCGGTGCCGCCCCACGGTGCTCCGGGCGGCGGTCGCACAGTCAACACCTGCGGGGACACGGCTATTCCGCAGTTGGTGAAGTCTTTGGCAGTGGCTCATCTCACCGTTCGTCAATCCCCGCTTACGGTCGCGTAGGTCACATCCGAAGGTGAATCATGACCCGACGTGGCAGACGATTCGAAGAATGACAACAGATCAGTGATCGGGTCGTACGTGGCGGTGGGGGACAGCTTCACCGAGGGCGTGGGCGATCCCGGCCCGGACGGGGCGTTCGTGGGGTGGGCCGACCGGTTCGCGGTCCTGTTGGCGGACCGGCGGCCGGAGGGCGACTTCGAGTACGCCAATCTCGCGGTCCGCGGGAAGCTGCTCGACCAGATCGTGGCGGACCAGGTCCCCCAGGCCGTCGAACTCGCCCCGGACCTCGTCTCCTTCTGCGCGGGCGGCAACGACATCATCCGGCCCGGCACCGACCCGGACGAGGTGGCCGAGCGCTTCGAACGGGCGGTGGCCCGGCTGGCCGCGGCCGCCGGCACGGTGATGGTGACCACCGGCTTCGACACCCGCGGCGTCCCCGTGCTCAAGCACCTGCGCGGCAAGATCGCCACCTACAACGGGCACGTCCGCGCCATCGCCGACCGGTACGGCTGCCCCGTGCTCGACCTGTGGTCCCTGAGGTCCGTGCAGGACCGCCGGGCCTGGGACAACGACCGGCTCCACCTCTCGCCCGAGGGCCACACGCGGGTCGCGCTGCGCGCGGGCCAGGTCCTCGGGCTGGAGATCCCGGCCGACCCGGAGCAGCCCTGGCCGCCGCTGCCGCCCCGGGGCACGCTGGAGATCCGCCGCGACGACGTGCAGTGGGCCCGCGAGTACCTGGTGCCGTGGATCGGCCGCAGGCTGCGCGGCCAGTCCTCCGGGGACCACGTGACGGCCAAGGGCCCCCTGTCGCCGCACGACATCAGGATGCGCATCGCCCCCGTGGCCTGACCACCGGGGCCGTGCTCCGCGCCGCCCCGGCCGGCGCGGAGCACGGCCCCGCCGGGAGGCGCAGGGGCGTTCGGCCCTCCCCGCCCGCAGTACCGCAGGCACCGACCATAATGGAGGGCCTCAGTGACTTCCCTGGAGGTACCGTGACCGGTGTGCGTTCCCAGAGCCCCGGGCTCAGCCTGCCGCGGCCCGCGGCCTTCGGCGCAGACCCGGACGGTGAGCGCATGGCCCGCATCCGCCGCTCCCCGCACTTCCAGGACGGTGTCTTCCAGAACCCCGGGGGCACCACCCGCACCGTGCCCCCCGGTTCCCGGTGGGACTTCGCGAAGCTCTTCCTGGACAAGGAGCAGCGGCTCCTGCGCTCGCCCCGGGGCACCGTGCCGGTCCACGCCACGACCTACGCCGACCTCGCCAGGCCGCCCGCCACCGGGCTCCGGCTGACCTGGACGGGCCACTCCGGCGTGCTCGCGGAGATCGACGGACACCGGGTGCTGTTCGACCCCGTCTGGAGCGAGCGCTGCTCCCCGTTCCCCTTCGCCGGGCCCAGGCGCCTGCACCCGGTGCCGCTGCCGCTGGCGGCGCTCGGCCCGGTCGACGTGGTGGTCATCTCGCACGACCACTACGACCACCTGGACATGCCCACGATCAAGGCGTTGGCCGGGACCGGCACCGTGTTCGCCGTGCCCCTGGGGGTCGGCGCCCACCTCGAGCACTGGGGCGTCTTTCCGGACCGGCTGCGCGAACTCGACTGGCACGAGTCCGCCGAGGTCGGCGGACTCACGCTCACCGCGACCCCGGCCCGCCACTTCTGCGGCCGGGGCCTGCGCAACACCCAGCACACGCTGTGGGCGTCCTGGGCCGTCACGGGGCAGGAGCACCGGATCTACCACAGCGGCGACACCGGTTACTTCGAGGGCTTCGAGGACATCGGCGCCGCGCACGGCCCGTTCGACGCCACGATGATCCAGGTCGGCGCGTACAGCGAGTTCTGGCCGGACATCCACATGACCCCCGAGGAGGGCCTGCGCGCCCACCTCGACCTCCAGGGCGGCGGTCCGGGCGGGGTGCTGCTCCCGATCCACTGGGGCACCTTCAACCTCGCCCCGCACGCCTGGGCCGAGCCGGGGGAGTGGATGAAGGACGCGGCCGAGGAGGCGGGGCAGGCGGTGGCGTTCCCCCGGCCGGGCGAGCCGTTCGAGCCGGCGGGGAAGCCGCCGGTGGAGGCGTGGTGGCGGGCGGTGTCCGGTCCGGTGGCGCGTCCGTGGCGGCGTCCACGGAGCGTCGGGGGTGCGGCCGGGACGAGCAAGAAGGATCTCGACCTCGCCGGTGAGCGGTGACGTCGGCCGGGGACGAGCCGGGGGAGATGGTCCGGGTGCCGGAGCGTCTCCCGGCCGAGGGGCACGACCGGGTGGTCCGGGCCCCGGGCGGGGTGCCCCGGGCGGGGCACGGGGCCCCTGCCCGGCGATCCGGGCCCTGGCCGTCCCCGGAAGGCCCGTCCCGGGTTGTCGTCCGCACCCGCATCGTGCGGCGCTGAGTTCGCAGCGGGGGCCCGGCCGGCCGGCGCTCGACTGCGCTGCCCGGCCGGTACCGGTGGCGGCGTCCGGGGCGCGGCACACGTCTGTCTCATCGCCCTGGCCCAACGCCGCGGCGCCCCTGTCACCGGTGCACCCCTTCAACGCGCCAGCGGAGTCGATCACCCTCTGCGGCCGGTCCGGTCGCCGGACCGGCCGGGACTGAGGCGCCCGGGGTCGTCCAGTACGACTCTCCCCGAAGCCGGGGATCCCAAGGAGATCCGTCGGCTGAAGGCCCCACACGACCGACCGGGTGGAGCACATGCCTCCCGCCGACTGCGATCTTTCTGCGCATCCCGCCTCCTGCCACCATGAAGGGCCGGACCGGGCAGGGGCGCGAACGACGGGTACGTTCCCGAACGTTGTCGTCGGGCTTGTCACCGGCATGCTCAGCGGGGGATCGGTACGGCTGTGACAGCGTCACGCGAGGCGGCGTTTCCTGCGCCGCAAGGCCCGGTTCTTCGGCATCGTGCCGGGTGATCCGTGCATCGTGGTGATGAACAACGAGTGGGACGCGCCCGGCAGCGCTCAGCACCGCCACGTCCAGGTCGGCGTACCGCACGAAGTCCACGGTCAGGAGGTCGCCGCCGCCGTGGTGCTGCGCGCCGGGATGTCCGCCGCGCCGGACGAGCTGCGCGGCTTCTCCGTGAGCGGGTCGCGCCCTTCAAGTACCCACGCGTCGTGTGGATCGCCGACCACCTGCCGAAGGGACCCACGGGCAAGGTCCTCAAGCGCGAGATCGTCCGGCCCGGGCCGGACGTCGGCTGAGGCGACCGGGCCGCGGCGGGGATGTGGGGACGGCCGCGACGCAACCGGCCCGGGCGTCTCCCCGGCCCCGGCCGGCACCCGGCGTATCCGCCCCGGAGGCGCCGCCTTCCGCAGGACCGGGACGGACCGGCGCCCTGCGGACCGGTCGGCCTGCACGAGGCGACCGCCGCCCGGCGATCCAGCGGGACCGGTGGCCGGGCCCGGGTGGCGCCGTGCCCCGTTCACCCCCCGCCCACCGGCGCCGTGCTCCGCCGCACCACCAGGTGGGTCGCCAGTTCGATGCGCTGGGCGGCCCCGCCGGGCCCGGCGGGGCGGAACAGCATCCGTGCCGCCTCCTCGGCCATGTGCCGCAGCGGCTGGTGCACCGTGGTCAGGGCCGGGCTCGACCACTGGGCCAGGGGGACGTCGTCGTACCCGACGACCGACAGGTCCTCCGGTACGCTCAGGCCCCGCGTGCGGGCCGCCTCCAGGACGCCCAGCGCCTGCAGGTCGCTGCCCGCGAAGATGGCGGTCGGCCGGTCCGGGCCCGCCAGCAACTCCCTCGCGTGCTCGAAACCGCCCCGCACGTGGAAGTCGCCGAAGCGGATCAGGCGCGGATCGGGGACCAGGCCCGCCATGGTCATGGCCGAACGGTAGCCGTCGAGGCGGGCGAGCGAGCACATCATGTCCTCGGGCCCGGTGATGATCGCGACGCGCCGGTGCCCGCGCTCGATCAGGTGGCGGGTGGCCGCCAGGCCGCCGGCCCAGTTGGCGGAGCCGACGGAGGGCACGTCCGGGTCGGGGTCGCCGGCCGGATCCACGATCGCGAACGGGATGTCCCGCAGCCGCAGCCGGCTCTTGGCCTCCTCGGGCAGTGCGGAGAGGACGAGGACGACGCCGAGCGGCCGGCGCCGCAGGACGCCCTCGATCCAGTCGCTCGCGGGCGCGTGCCGCGTGCCGCTCCCGGTGAGCGCCACGGTCGCCCCGTTCTGCCGGGCGACGTTCTCCACCCCCCGGATGAGTTCCACCGCCCAGACGCTGTCCAGTTCGTGGAAGACGAGTTCGACCAGCGGCGCCCGGGGGGCGCGCCGGGTCCGCCGACGGTAGCCGTGGGCGTCGAGCAACCGCTCCACCCGGACCCTGGTTTCGGAGGAGACGTCCGAATGTCCGTTGAGGACCTTCGAAACTGTCGAAGGCGATACTCCGGCCTGCCTGGCTACGACGCCCAGGGTCACCCTGCCCTCCACCTCGTCTTTGTCATGCATGGCCGAAGGATAGGCCACGGCCGTCGGTAACGGTTTGGATGCATGCCTGCACGACCGTTGACCCGAAGGCGGAGCCGATCCTACTGTCCGGCGACAAGGATTTCGGGAATGATACCGAAACTTTCGAGAGGCGGACGATGAAGACACGTGCGCAGTTGCCCCGGATGCTCGCCTGCGGGGCGGCCCTCGCCCTGACGCTGAGCCTTTCGGCCTGCGGCGGCGGGGAGGGCGGGGGGCGTCGGACGACGGCAGGATCCACGTCCTCGTGTACGGGGACGCCAGCAACAAGGTCGAGAAGCGGATCGTGGCGGCCTTCAACAGGACCTCCGGCGTCAAGGCGGTCCTCGACACCATCCCCGGCGCCGACTACCAGCAGAAGCTGCAGACGATCATCAACACGCCGCAGGCGCCGGACGTGTTCTTCAACTGGGGCGGGGGCAGCATCCAGCCGTTCGTGAAGGCCGGCCTGCTGATGCCGCTGGACGGCTTCATCAAGGAGGACCCGGACCTGGAGGACAAGTTCCTGCCCGCGGTGTTCAACAGCGCGGTCATCGACGGCAAGCCCTACGGCGTCCCGATGCGCGGCACGCAGCCGGTGCTGCTGTTCCACAACAGGACCGTCCTCGACCAGGCGGGCGTGAAGCCGCCCAAGACCTGGGACGACCTGCTGGACGCGGTCGGCAGGCTCAAGGCCCGGGGGGTGACCCCCATCGCCCTGGGCGGCGGTGACCAGTGGCCGACCCTGATGTGGTTCGAGTACGTGTACGACCGTGTCGCCGGCCCGGGACTGTTCCAGAAGGCCCTCAGCGGTGACGGGAGCGCCTGGGCGAGCGCGGACAGCAAGAAGGCGCTCGGCATGCTCAAGGACCTGGTCGACGCCGGCGCCTTCGGCCGCAGCTACGACTCCGTGAAGTACACCAACGGCGCCTCACCCGCGCTGGTCGCCCGGGGCAAGGCCGGCTTCGAGCTGATGGGCTCCTGGTACTACGCCCAACAGCAGCAGGACGCGGAGGACTTCGCGCGCAAGGGCCTCGGCTACACCACCTTCCCGGCCGTCCCGGCGGGCAAGGGCGACGCCAAGGACATCGTCGGCAACACCAACAACTTCTACTCGGTGCTGAAGAAGACCAAGCACCCCGGGGCCGTGGCCGAGTTCCTGAAACTCATGTACTCCGACGAGTTCGTCAAGGCGCAGATGGCCATCGGCAACCTGCCGACCACCACCAACACCGCCAAGTTCCTCGACACCTCGGCGAGCCCGGCGTACTCCCGCTTCCAGTACGACCTGGTCGCCAACGCCCCGTCGTTCCAGCTGTCGTGGGACCAGGCCTACCCGCCGTCCGCCATCACGCCCATCCGCCAGGCCGTGCAGCAGTTCTTCAACGGCCGGCTGGACACCGGCGGTTTCATCAAGGCCATGCAGGCCCTGCCGACCGAATGAACCGCTCATGACCACACAGACCACGAGCGCTCCGCCCGCCGCCGGGACCCCGCAGCGGGCCCGGCGGCGGCCCGGGGCCTTTCACGCCGCCGGAGTCGGGCGCCCCGGCTTCGTCTGGGCGCTGCCCGCCACCGTCTTCTTCACCCTCTTCGCCCTCGTCCCGCTGGTCATGGTCGCGGCGCTGTCCTTCATGAGCTGGAACGGCCTGGGCTCCCCCCGGTTCGTCGGCACGGACAACTGGTCACGCATCCTCGACGACCCGGTGATGATCAACAGCATCTGGCTGACCCTGCTGCTCACCGCGCTCGGCGTGGCCGTCCAGACCCCGCTGAGCATCGTGCTCGGCGTCTGGGCCGCCGGCCACCAGCGCAACCGCGCGGTGCTGTCGGCCGTCTACTTCGTCCCGCTGCTGCTGTCCTCCACCGCCGTGTCGGTGCTGTGGCGGGGGCTGCTCGACCCGAACTTCGGCATCCCCTCCCGGGCCGCCTGGCTGTTCGGCGACGGCAACCTGTTCGGCAGGCAGTCCACGGCCATCGGGGTGCTGGCGTTCGTGAGCACCTGGCAGTTCACCCCGTTCCACACGCTGATCTACCAGGGCGCCGCCCGCGCGGTCCCCGCGGTGCTGTACCAGGCGGCCGAGATCGACGGAGCGGGACGCTACCGCCGGTTCTTCCACATCACGCTGCCGCAACTGCGCAACTCCATGATCACCTCGGTGATCCTGATGATCGTCGGCGGGCTCACCACGTTCGAGACGGTGCTCATCCTGACCCAGGGCGGCCCGGGCACCGACACCACGATCAGCGCCTACTACATGTACCAGGAGGCCTTCAAGAGCTTCGACTTCGGCGCCGGGGCGGCCATCGCCCTGCTGCTGGTCGTCGCGGCCACGATCGTCTCGCTGATCGTCGTACGGGTCTCCGGCTACGACAAGATGCGCAGCTCCATGGAGGGTCTGTCATGAGGCGGCGCCCCAACTACGCGGCCGGCGCGGGCTCGCTGCTCTGGCTCGTCCTGGTCGGACTGCCGCTGCTCGTGATGCTCGCGGCGACGGTCCGCTCCCGGGCGGACTACGCCGGCAACGGTCCGCTGGCCCTCCCGCGCAGCTTCACCCTCGACCACTACACCGGGGCGTTCGACTCCGGCTTCGGCCGGTACTTCCTCAACACGGCCCTCGTCACCGTGTGCGTCGTCGGCCTGGTCCTGCTGCTCGTGCCGCCGCTCGCCTTCGCGATCGTCCGCAGCACCAGCCGGATCACCTCGCAGATCTTCCGGCTGTTCCTGCTGGGGCTCGCCATCCCCGCGCAGGCCGTCATCGTCCCGATGTTCTACCTGATCAGCAAGGCCGGCCTGTACGACAACCTCCTCGGCGTCATCCTGCCGACGACCGCCTTCTGCCTGCCGATGTCCGCGCTGATCCTCAGCGGCGCCATGCGTGACATCTCCCGGGAGCTGTTCGAGGCCATGGTGATGGACGGCGCGACACCGCGGCGGATGTTCTTCCGGCTCGTCCTGCCGCTGTCCAGGGGCGGACTGTCCACGATCGTGGTGTTCTCCGCCCTCCAGGCGTGGAACGGCTTCCTGTTCCCCCTCGTGCTGACCCAGTCGGACTCCACCAAGGTGATCACGCTGGGCCTGTACAACTTCCAAACGGAACACGGCATCGACATCCCCGGGCTGCTCGGAGCCGTGGTGCTGTCCATGCTGCCCGTCCTGCTCGTCTATCTGTTCGCCCGCCGGGCCCTGGTCCAGGGCCTCATGGGCGTCGGAGGAAAGTGACCGCCAACGTGGCAGTTGAAACGACCCCCGAAACCCCCGTCTGGAACGACCCCGGCCGCGACCTCGGCACCCGGGTGTCCGCCCTGATCGAGGCCATGACCCTCGACGAGAAGATCGCCCAGCTCTACGGCGTGTGGGTGGGCGCCTCCGACGAGGGCGGCGAGGTGGCGCCCCACCAGCACGACATGGAGGAGGCCGTCGACCTCGAAGCCCTCCTGCCGGTCGGCCTAGGCCAGCTGACCCGGCCCTTCGGCACCGCACCCGTCGACCCCGCCCTCGGCGCGCTGTCCCTGGTGCGCACCCAGGCGCGCATCGCCTCGGCGAACCGCTTCGGCATCCCCGCCGTCGCCCACGAGGAGTGCCTGGCCGGCTTCGCGACCTGGGGCGCCACCGCGTACCCCGTCCCGCTGTCCTGGGGCGCCACCTTCGACCCGGACCTGGTCCGCCGCATGGCCGCCGCCATCGGCCGGGACATGCGCTCCGTCGGCGTCCACCAGGGCCTCGCCCCCGTCCTCGACGTGGTGCGCGACGCCCGCTGGGGCCGCGTGGAGGAGACCATCGGCGAGGACCCGTACCTCGTCGGCACCATCGGCACGGCCTACGTCCGGGGACTGCAGTCCGCGGGCGTCGTCGCCACGCTCAAGCACTTCGCCGGCTACTCGGCCTCACGGGCCGGCCGCAACCTCGCGCCCGTGGGCGCGGGCCCGCGCGAGCGCGCCGACATCCTGCTCCCGCCCTTCGAGATGGCCGTGCGCGAGGGCGGGGCCCGGTCCGTCATGCACGCCTACACCGACACCGACGGCATGCCGGCCGCCGCCGACGAGGACCTGCTGACCGGGCTGCTGCGCGACACCTGGGGCTTCGACGGCACGGTCGTCGCGGACTACTTCGGCATCGCCTTCCTGCGCACCCTGCACGGCATCGCCGGCGACTGGGCCGGCGCCGCGCACAGCGCCCTGCGGGCCGGCGTCGACGTCGAACTGCCCACCGTCAAGACCTTCGGCGCCCCCCTGGCCGAGGCCGTCACCGCCGGACGGGTGCCCGAGTCCCTCATCGACCGTGCCCTGCGCCGGGTCCTCACCCAGAAGGCCCAGCTCGGACTGCTGGACCCCGGCTGGGACCCGGTGCCGCCCGCGCTCGCCGGAGCCGACCTGGACGACGCGGAGGCGCTGCGCGGCACGGTCGACCTGGACACGCCCGCGAACCGGGAGCTGGCCCGCGAGGTCGCCGGGGAAGCGGTGGTGCTGCTCACCAACGACGGCACACTGCCGCTCGGCCGGCCGCGCCGCATCGCGCTGGTCGGCCCCAACGCGGCCGAACCCACGGCTGTGCTGGGGTGCTACTCCTTCCCCCTGCACGTCGGCGTCCACCACCCGCGGACCCCGGCCGGTATCGGCCTGCCGACCCTGGGCGAAGCCGTGGCCCGGGAGTTCCCCGGCGCGGAGGTGACGGTGGTGCGGGGCACCGGGATCGACGACGGTGACCTGTCCGGCATCGCCGAGGCCGTACGGGCGGCACGGGACGCCGACGTCGTGCTCGCGGTCCTCGGCGACCGGGCGGGACTCTTCGGCCGGGGCACCAGCGGCGAGGGGTGCGACGCCGAGTCGCTGGCCCTGCCGGGCGCCCAGCAGCACCTGCTCGACGCGCTCCTGGACTCGGGCACGCCGGTGGTGGCGGTGCTGCTCGCCGGACGCCCCTACGCGCTCGGGCGCGCCGTGGACGGGGCCGCCGCGATCGTGGAGTCCTTCTTCCCGGGCGTCGAGGGGACGACGGCCGTCGCGGGCGTGCTCAGCGGTCGGATCAACCCCTCCGGACGGCTGCCCGTCAGCGTGCCCAGGGGGCCCGGCGCCCAGCCCGCCACCTACCTCGGCGCGCGGCTCGCCCACGCGAGCGAGGTCTCCAACATCGACCCGACACCCGCCTTCGGCTTCGGGCACGGGCTGTCCTACACGGCCTTCACCTGGTCCGACCTCGTGGTCGGGCAGGGGACGGCGGACACGGACGGAGCGTTCTCGCTGGCCTTCACCGTCCGCAACACCGGGCAGCGCGCCGGCACCGAGGTCGTGCAGCTGTACCTGCACGATCCGGTCGCCTCCGTCGTGCAGCCGGTGCAGCGCCTCATCGGCTTCACCCGGGTACCGCTGGCCCCCGGGGAGGCGCGCCGGCTGCGCGTGACGGTGCCGGCCGACCTCGCCTCGTTCACCGGCCGGGACGGGCGGCGCGTGGTCGAGCCGGGCGAGCTGGAACTGCGTCTGGCGGCCTCCAGCACCGACCCGCGTCTGACCGCGAGGGTCACCCTGACCGGTGCCGAACGCCCCGTGGACCACACCCGGCGCTTCCACGCGGCGTTCACCGGGGAAGCACTGGAGGGCCAGGGGGGCCGGGAGGTCCAGGAGGGCGGGAAGGGCGGGGAGGGCGGGGAGGGGTGACCGTACCGGTCGGCACGGACGTCGGCTGAACCAGGGCCACGACCACCACTCTCCGTAACAGAGGCCGGGGGGAGCGGAGGGGACGAGAGCCGGGCGCACGGCACACGCGGGCGAGCGCCGGCGGACACCGGCCCGGGACGGAACGGTCCGTGGGGCGGCGGTGAGCGGCCGCCCCACGGACCGCTCCTTCCCTCTCGACTGGGTCTGATCAGTGATGATCGCTCTTCTTCGACTTCCTGTCGCGTGATCGGCGTGGCCGCCGCTCTGCTGTGCGAGACCTCATACCAGGGTGGGGCCGTTCGTGGGGGAGTTCGCCAACTGCCCACCGCGCACGGTGTCCCGGCGCCTACTGTGAGTGTCCGAATGGCAGCCCGACGGACCAGTACGAGGACGCAGATGTCTCATCTCCGTGCACCGGCCGCCCGTGCCGACCGCCGCGAGGGCGGCCGGCACGGGCGGCCGGCCGCCCGACCCGCTCCCGCGCTGCCCGAGACGCACATACGGCCCCGGCTCGTGAGGCTCGCCGTGTTCCCGTCCGTCGCCGTCGCCCTCGGCGCCACCGCGGCCGTGCTGTTCGTCATCCGCTCCACCGGCGCGCGCCCCGGCCCCGGCCTGTGGGCCGTGCTCACCGGAGCGGTCGTCGTGGCCGCCACCGGCATCCTGATCGCCGTCGTGGCCGCCGACCGCGAGGCCCGGTCGGTCGCCGACCGCCTCACCGCCCTGCGTCGCGGCACCGCACGCGGCGAGGCCGAACTGCGCGCCCTCGTCGGGGCACTGCAGCGCGGAGAGGCACCGGAGCAGCGCGGACCGCGCCGCCGGCCGCCCGAGGGCACCGACGGCTTCGGTCTCCTGGCCGCCGACCTGGCCCGCGCGCACGACGGCGCCGTCACCGCCGTCCTGCAGGCCGCCCAGCTCTCCAGCCAGGCGGGCAGCGAGCGGAAGCTGGAGGTCTTCGTCAACCTCGCCCGGCGGCTGCAGTCACTGGTGCACCGGGAGATCTCCCTCCTCGACGACCTCGAGAACGAGATCGAGGACCCCGACCTGCTCAAGGGCCTGTTCCACGTCGACCACCTCGCCACCCGCATCCGGCGGCACGCGGAGAACCTCGCCGTGCTCGGCGGCGCCGTCTCCCGGCGGCAGTGGAGCAACCCGGTCGACATGACCGAGGTGCTGCGCTCGGCCATCGCCGAGGTCGAGCAGTACTCCCGGGTCAAACTCGTCCCGCCCGTCGACGGCGAACTGCGTGGCCACGCCGTGGCCGACGTCATCCACCTCCTGGCCGAACTCGTGGAGAACGCCACGGTGTTCTCCGCCCCGCACACCCAGGTGCTGCTCCGCGCCAGTCTGGTCACCTCCGGGCTCGCCGTGGAGGTCGAGGACCGCGGGCTCGGCATGTCCGTCGGCGAACAGCACAGGATGAACGCCCTGCTCGCCGACCCGAACCAGGTCAACGTGGCCAGCCTGCTGGCCGACGGCCGCATCGGCCTCTACGTCGTCTCCCAGCTCGCCCGGCGGCACAACATCTCCGTGTGCCTGCAGACCAACATCTACGGCGGTGTGCAGGCGGTGCTCGTCGTCCCCCGGGAACTGCTGGGGCCGCCCCCGGCCGCCCCCGGTGCGGAGGACTGCGGCCTGTCGCAGTCGCAGTCGCAGCTCCCGGTCACCGGCCGGCCGCCGGTGCCGCGGCCCCAGCTGCCGCACGGCACGGGCGAGCTCCTGGTCGGTGCCGGGAGGGGACAGGAGAGGCCGGACGGAGCGGGCGGGGCCCCCGCCGCTGCCGGACGGGCGCAGTCGGGTCCCGCTCCCACCGGCGACGGCGCCGACTCCGCGGGGGAGCGGCCCCCCGAACCCGCGCGGGTGCGTACGGACCGGGCACCGGCCGCTCAACGGGCCGATGAGCGGGGCGGCGAGCGGAGCGGCACCCGGCAGGCACGGGCCGCCGGCCGGCGGCGGCACGCCCAGCGCGGCGGACGCGGTGCAGCCGCCGGGAACGGGGGCGAGCACGGCAGGAGCGCGCAGACACCCGGCGCCCAGCCCCCGCTTCCCGTGCGCGGCGCCCACGAGCTCCGGTCCAACCCCGCCGAGGCGGTGCCCGGCGTCAGCCCCGGGGACCGGCCGGCGGTCGAGGCACACGCGGGCGCCCTGTCCCTCCCGCGCGGCGGCACAGCCGTGCGCGGCACCATGGACAAGCCCCGGCTGCCCCGCCGCCGCGCCCAGGAGCACCTCGTCCCCCAGTTGCGCGGCGGCCCCGCCCCCCGCCAGGACAGCGACACCGCCCCGGGGCACGATCCAGGCCTGATGGCGGCCTTCCAGCGCGGCATCGAACTCGCCGGGGTCCGCCGACACATCGAGGCGGGGTGCGAGGACCCGTCCGGCGAGGAGTTCCCCTGGAGGGGGGAGACCCCGCGGACGCTGCCCACGCGGATGCCGCCCACCTGGGCGCAGCCCCCGCACGAGATGCGCGGCTGCGTGGAATCCGCACACTTGGAGCCCGCACGTCTGGATGCGGCGCACATGGTCGCCGCACACACGGATGCCCCCCACAGGGAACGCACGGACCCCGCCCCCATGGACGCACCACCCCCCACGGAGTCCGTCCCCACGGAGTCCGCGGCCCATCCGGACCAGGCATCCGTGAGCCCCGTGCCCCCGCCCCGGGCACACACGCGCACGCCCGCCGCCGGAGGCACCGGCCGACCCGACGGGAGCGCACCGGCCGGATGACCCCCCGCCCCGCGCCCGCCCCCGCACCCAGCGCCCCCGCACCCGGTGCTCCCGCAGACCTTCGTACCCCAAGGAGTCGATCCACCATGGCGAGCGATGCGCCGACCGCCCACGCATCCGACCTCGACTGGCTGCTGAGCGGCCTCGTGCAGCGCGTACCACACACCTCCAGCGCGGTCCTCCTGTCCTGCGACGGACTGGTGAAGTCCGTGCACGGACTCGATCCCGACAGCGCCGACCACATGGCGGCCCTGGCCTCCGGCCTGTACTCGCTCGGCCGCAGCGCGGGCGCCCGCTTCGGCGACGGCGGGGACGTCCGCCAGGTCGTCGTGGAACTCGACTCGACGCTGCTGTTCGTCACCACCGCCGGCTCCGGCACCTGCCTCGCCGTCCTCGCCGGCCGCGAGGCCGACGCCGCCGTCCTCGGCTACGAGATGGCCATGCTGGTCAAGAGCGTCCGCCCCTACCTGGTGACCGCACCCCGGCAGCACGCCGCCGACCCCGCGGCGATGAGGCCTTGAGCGCGGCCACAGCCGGCGACGGCCCCTGGCTGGACGGCGCGGCCGGCCGCCTGGTGCGCCCGTTCACCGTCAGCAACGGCCGCACCAGGCCCAGCGTCGCCCTGGACCTGATGTCCCAGGTGATGGCCACCGGGGCCACCCCGCTCGGCCACCTCGGCCCCGAGCACGCCCGGGCACTCGACCTGTGCCGCGGGCCGGTCCCGGTCGCCGAGGTCGCCGCGCACCTCGCACTGCCCGCCGTCGTCACCAAGGTGCTGCTCTCCGACCTCGTCGACTGCGGGGTGCTGACCACCAGGCCCCCCGCCTTCCACCACACACCCACTGACCGGTCTCTGCTGGAGGCAGTGCTCGATGGACTACGACGACAGCTCTGACCCGTTCCCCACCGCGTTCAAGATCCTGGTGGCCGGCGGGTTCGGGGTCGGCAAGACGACGTTCGTGGGAGCGGTCAGCGAGATCGCCCCGCTGAGCACCGAGGAACTGCTCACCACGGCCGGCGCCGCCACGGACAACCTCGACGGCATCGAGGACAAGGTCGAGACGACGGTGGCCATGGACTTCGGCCGCATCACCCTCGACCCGGAGCACGTCCTGTACCTGTTCGGCACGCCGGGACAGGAGCGGTTCTGGTTCATGTGGGACGAGCTGTCCGCGGGCGCCCTCGGAGCGGTCGTCCTCGCCGACACCCGCCGTCTGCAGGAGTGCTTCGCCGCCGTCGACTTCTTCGAGGAGCGCGGACTCGGCTTCGTCATCGCCGTCAACGAGTTCGACGGCGCCCACCGCTACGACCCGGAGGAGATCCGCGCGGCCCTCGACCTCGGCACCGAGACCCCGGTCGTCCGCTGCGACGCCCGGATCTCCAGCTCCGGGGTGCAGACCCTGCTCACCCTCGTGCGCCACCTCCTCGCCCACGCCCCGGCGCCTGCGCCGAGCCATGGCGCCCACATGTAATACCGCCCTATCGCCCACGGAGTCCGTATATGAGGTACGCCTACAGCCGCGGAGACACGAGGTACGTCCCCGGCGACGGAGCCCGGCCATGAGTTACAAGCCGCCCCGGCCCGTCCGGGGGCTGCTGCTCACCCCCGAGGACAGGGAGGCCCCCGCCCGCACCTCCCGGCTGCGCCGGCTCGGCCTGGGACAGCGGCCCGAACCCGCCCTCGACGCCTTCGCCGGCCACCTCGCCCGGCTCACCGGCGCGCCGTACGCCACGGTCAACTTCATCGGCGAGGACCGTCAGTTCCTCGCCGGCCTGAGCACCCCCGTGAGCACTCCCGTAAGTGCTCCCGTGGACACCCCCGTGAGCGCGCCGTGGACGCGGGCGGACGACGGCGGACCCGAGGCCTGCCGCGTCCTGCCGCGCGGCCACGGCTTCTGCCCGCACGTGGTGGTGCGCCGCAAGGCACTGGTGCTGGAGGACGTCCGGGACTATCCGCGCTTCGCCGGCAACCCGGTCGTCGACGAGTACGGCATCCACGCCTACCTCGGCGCCCCGCTCATCGACAGCTTCGGCATGGCGCTCGGCACCGTGTGCGCGGCCGACACCGCTCCGCGGGCCTGGGGGAGGACGGGTCTGGAGACCATCAAGGCGCTGGCCGCCGACCTCGCCGTGCGCCTGGAGCGGTCCGCGACCGACGGGCTGCCGATCTGAGGACGGGACCGGGTGGGCCGCGGGCGTGAAGCGCAACTGAGGCGGCGGTTAAGAAAAGCTCGATGGACCACGGATCCGCGGATACGGCAGATTGCAGGGTGATTCCACCCCTCCGACCCGGCCGCGGGCGCCTTCGGCATGCCCGCGGCCGGGACCTCACCCACAGGAGCCGTAGCGTTGAAGGCGCTGGTCAAGGAGAAGGCGGAGCCCGGCCTCCGGCTCGCGGACGTCCCGGAGCCCGCCGTCGGGCCCGCAGACGTACTGATCAAGGTCATGCGGACCGGCATCTGCGGCACCGACCTGCACATCCGGGCCTGGGACGGCTGGGCCCAGCAGGCGATCCGCACGCCGCTCGTGCTCGGGCACGAGTTCGTCGGGCAGGTCGTGGAGGTCGGGCCCGACGTCGCCGACATCCGGGTCGGCGACCGGGTCAGCGGCGAGGGGCACCTGGTGTGCGGCAAGTGCCGCAACTGCCTGGCCGGGCGGCGCCACCTGTGCCGGGCCACCGTCGGCCTCGGCGTGGGCCGGGACGGCGCGTTCGCCGAGTACGTCGCGCTGCCCGCGTCCAACGTCTGGGTGCACCGCGTGCCCGTCGACCTCGACGTCGCGGCGATCTTCGACCCGTTCGGCAACGCCGTGCACACCGCACTGTCCTTCCCGCTGGTCGGCGAGGACGTGCTGATCACCGGCGCCGGTCCGATCGGGCTGATGGCCGCCGCCGTGGCCCGCCACGCCGGCGCCCGCAACGTCGTCATCACCGACGTCAGCGAGGAGCGCCTGGAGCTGGCCCGCAAGATCGGCGTGAGCCTCGCCCTGAACGTCTCCCGCTCCGCCATCGCCGACGGCCAGCAGGCGCTGGGGCTGCGCGAGGGCTTCGACATCGGCCTGGAGATGTCCGGCCGTCCCGAGGCCCTGCGCGACATGATCACCAACATGACGCACGGCGGCCGGATCGCCGTGCTCGGGCTGCCCTCCCAGGAGTTCCCGGTCGACTGGGCCCGGATCGTCACCTCGATGATCACCCTCAAGGGGATCTACGGCCGGGAGATGTTCGAGACCTGGTACGCGATGTCCGTACTGCTGGAGGGCGGCCTGGACCTCGCCCCCGTGATCACCGGGCGGTACGGCTACCAGGACTTCGAGGCGGCCTTCGCCGACGCCGCGAGCGGCACCGGCGGCAAGATCATCCTCGACTGGACCGTGTGACCCGCCCCTCCGCCAGCACCTTCAGGAGCCCTTCCGTGTTCGACACCGTACGCGACGACCTGCGCGCCACCCTCGACGAGATCCGCGCCGCCGGCCTGCACAAGCCCGAGCGGGTCATCGGCACCCCGCAGTCCGCGACCGTCGGCGTCACCGCCGGCGGCCGCCCCGGCGAGGTCCTCAACTTCTGCGCCAACAACTACCTCGGCCTCGCCGACCACCCCGAGGTGATCGCCGCCGCCCACCAGGCCCTGGACCGCTGGGGCTACGGCATGGCCTCCGTGCGCTTCATCTGCGGCACCCAGGAGGTGCACAAGGAGCTGGAGGCGCGGCTGTCGGCCTTCCTCGGCCAGGAGGACACGATCCTGTACTCCTCCTGCTTCGACGCCAACGGCGGCGTCTTCGAGACCCTGCTCGGTGAACAGGACGCGGTGATCTCCGACGCCCTCAACCACGCCTCCATCATCGACGGCATCCGCCTGTCCAAGGCCCGCCGCCTCCGCTACGCCAACCGCGACCTCGCGGACCTGGAGGCCAGGCTGAAGGAGGCCGGGGACGCGCGCCGCCGGCTGATCGTCACCGACGGCGTCTTCTCCATGGACGGCTACGTGGCGCCCCTGCGCGAGATCTGCGACCTGGCCGACCGCTACGACGCGATGGTCATGGTGGACGACTCCCACGCCGTCGGCTTCGTCGGCCCGACCGGCCGCGGCACCCCCGAGCTGCACGGCGTCATGGACCGCGTCGACATCGTCACCGGCACCCTCGGCAAGGCCCTCGGCGGCGCGTCCGGCGGCTATGTCGCCGCCCGCGCGGAGATCGTCGCCCTGCTGCGCCAGCGCTCCCGCCCGTACCTGTTCTCCAACACCCTCGCCCCGGTGATCGCCGCCGCCTCCCTGAAGGTCCTGGACCTGCTGGAGTCGGCCGACGACCTGCGCGTCCGGCTCGCCGAGAACACCGCCCTGTTCCGCCGCCGGATGACCGAGGAGGGCTTCGACATCCTCCCCGGCGACCACGCCATCGCCCCCGTCATGATCGGCGACGCCGCCGAGGCGGCCCGGATGGCGGAGCTGCTGCTGGAGCGGGGCGTGTACGTGATCGGCTTCTCCTACCCGGTCGTCCCGCAGGGCCGGGCCCGCATCCGCGTCCAGCTGTCCGCCGCGCACTCCGCGGACGACGTCGACCGTGCCGTGGCCGCCTTCGTCGCGGCCCGCGCGGAACTGGCGACCTGACCAGCGCGGACACCCTGGGATACTGGGGAGCATGATCGAGGCGCGGCGGCTCCACATCCTCCGTGCGGTGGCCGACCACCGCACGGTCACGGCGGCGGCCGCCGCGCTGTACCTCACCCCGTCGGCCGTCTCGCAGCAGCTGACGGCCCTGGAGCAGGAGACCGGCCACCGGCTGGTCGAGCGCGGCGCCCGGGGCGTACGGCTCACCCCGGCGGGCGAGATCCTGCTCAGCCACACCAACGCGGTCCTCGCCCAGCTGGAGCGGGCCGAGGCGGAACTGGCGGCCTACGGTTCGGGGGAGGCCGGCACGGTCACCGTGGCGGCGTTCGCGACCGGCATCGCCCAGGTCGTGGCGCCCGCCGTGGCCCGTCTCGCCGGATCCGCGCCCGGCATCCGCATGCGCGTGCAGGACGCCGAGGGGGACGAAAGCCTGCCCATGGTCCTGGACCGGCAGGTGGACGTGGCCGTCGCGGTGGAGTACCGGGGAGCGCCGCCCGCCGACGACCCCCGCCTCACCCACGTCCCGCTGTACGCCGAGCCGTTCGACGTGGTGGTCCCGGTCGGCCACCGCCTCGCGGACGCCGGCGAGGTGCCCCTCGCCGAGCTGGCCAAGGACCCGTGGATCGGCCCCTTCCCGGGCAACCCGTGCCACGACGTGGCCGTCCTGGCCTGTGAGAGCGCGGGGTACCAGCCGCGCTTCGAGCACTCCTCCGACGACTTCCGCGCTGTCGTCGCCCTCGCCTCGGCCGGCGCCGGCGTCGCCCTCGTCCCCCGCTCCGCCCTGCGCGGCATGGACCTCACCGCCGTCGTCGTCCGCCCGGTCGACGGCGTCGTCCCCACCCGCCGGGTCTTCGCGGCCGTGCGGCGGGGAGCCGAGGGGCACCCGCTGATCCGGCCGGTGCTGCGGGCGCTGGGCGAGGTGGCGCAGGAGTGAGGCGGCCGTGACCTCCCCGCCCCGTTCCAGGACACCTGCCGGGACGGGGCGCGAGGACCAGGGGCCCGGCCCCGTCGACGCCCGGACCGGCGCCGGGCCTCCCGCGCCCGGTCCGGAACAGCGCCCGCGGGTGCCGTCCGGCACGCCCACCGTGACCGACGGCCGGGCGGAGCACCGTGCCGGGGCCGGCGACCGCCCGCGGACGCGCCTGCCCGGACCGGCCCGGTTCCGCGGTACCGGCTCCGGGGAGGCCCGCCACGTGCCGCCGGCGCCCTGCGCCCCACGACGCTGTACTACCAGCGCCTCGAACCGGCCGCCGGGTGACTGTCAGTGGCACGGGCTACCGTGCCCGGCATGCCGTACGCCGAAGACGCACGCCGTATCGCCCTGTCCCTGCCGGACACCACGGAGAAGACCGCCTGGAGCATGCCCACCTTCCGGGTGGCCGGGAAGATGTTCGCCACGCTCCCGGAGAACGAGACGTCCCTCGCCGTGCGCTGCCCCAGGGAGGAGCGTGACGAACTGGTGCTGGCCGAGCCGGACAAGTTCTGGATCGCCGCCCACGAGGCCCAGTTCGCCTGGGTGAGGGCCCGGCTCGCCGCACTGGAGGACGAGGACGAACTGCGTGACATCCTCGCCGACTCCTGGCGCCAGGCGGCCCCGCCCCGGCTGCTGGAGGCCCACCCCGGGCTGGGGCTGTCCGGCCGCTGAAAAGCCCCCGGCGGGCGGCGGTGCGGGTGGCACGGTCCCGCCCGGCACAAGCGCCGCGGGGCCCCGCACCGGCGCCCCGCGGGCAGGCGCCCGCCCGTCGGCGGTGGCACCCGCGCGCACCGCGGCCACCCGGCCCGGCGCCGCCCCGGCGCGCGGCACACCCGTGCGCGCGTCCCTCCCGGGCACCGGATCAGCCCCGTGCCGCCGCCCGCCCACCGAGGAATCCGGTGATCCGCTCCCGCAGGCTTCCGGCGTCCAGCCCGTGCGCGGCCACGTGCTCCTCGACGGTGCCGTAGCGGCGCAGCTCGCGGCGGCCGACGCCGAGTCCCAGCACCCGGTGCGGAACGTCGGTGAGCGCCTCGCTCACGGCGGCCGTCGACGTCCCCGCCAGGTACGGCTCGACCAGCACGACGTCCGCGGCCGCCGCCCGGGTGGCCCGGCGCAGCCCGGCCGCGTCGAGGGGCCGTACGGTCGTCGCGTACAGCACGGTCGTGTCCAGGCCCTCCGTGGCCGCGAGCACGGCGTCCAGGACCGGCCCGACCGCGACGACCACCGCGGCCCGGCCCTCGCGGAGCGTGCGCAGGCGCGCGCCGTCGACCGCCCGCCCGGTCCGGTTGGACTGGAGCGAGAGCCGGACGTACACCTTGTCGTCACCGGCGGCGACGGCGTGCCGCAGCAGCGTCTCGGCCTCGTCGGGATGCCCGGGGACGTGTACGGTCCAGCCGTCCAGGGTGTCCAGGAGCGCCACGTCACCGGGGGCCATGTGGGTGTGGCCGCCGGCCGGCCAGTCGAAGGAGGCCGCCGCGCTCACCAGCACCGCCCCCGTGTCCTGGTGCCCCAGGTCCAGTTTGACCTGTTCGAAGGGCCGTTCCACGAGGAAACTGGCGAAGGTGTGGACGACGGGCCGCAGCCCGGTGAGCGCCAGCCCGGCCGCGGCGCCGACCAGCAGTTGCTCGCGGATGCCGACGTTGATCACCCGGTCGGGGTGACGGCGCGCGGCCCCGGTGAGGGCGTCCCTGCCGATCTCGGCGAGGAGGACCACGACCCGCGGGTCCTCGTCCAGCAGCCGGGAGACGACGGGGGCGAAACGGTCGCGCATGGTCTCCATGGAGGACCCCTTTCCGGGTCAGGCGTTCTTGGGCTCGACGCGGGCCACGACCACGTGCGGGCGCCGCGGATGGGGAGCGGTGAACGCGGCGTACAGCGCGTCGTGATCACGCCCGTCGACGGTCATCACCGACCAGCCCGCGGCCCCGAACCGGGCGGCGATCCCGCCGGGCCGGGCGTGGCTGGCGGAGGAGTTGTCGACGACGACGGTGTGCAGCCGGTCCAGCCCGGCCGGTCCGGCGAAGGCGATCGCCTCGTGGTTGCTGCCCTCGTCCAGTTCGCCGTCCCCGATCAGCACCCACACGGCCGGCCCGGGCAGCCCCTGGACCCGCAGCCCGAGCGCGGTGCCCACGGCGATCGGCAGCCCGTGCCCGAGCGACCCGCTGCCGATCTCGGCCCCCGGCACCAGCACCCGGTCGGGGTGGTGCCCGAGCGGGGAGTCGTACGAGCCGAAGCCGGGCAGCCACGCGACGGGCACGAAGCCCTTCGCCGCCAGCACCGCGTAGTAGGCCATCGGCCCGTGCCCCTTGCTCAGCAGGAACCGGTCCCGGGCGGGGTCGTCCCTCCGCTCCGCCGTGACCCGCAGCACCCGGTCGTACAGCACCCACAGCACGTCGAGGGTGGAGGTGGCCGCGGGGTCGTGCTTCTCGTCCCCCGTCATGAGTCCCATCAGTCCGTACAGATCGTCATGGCCGTACGTACGGCTGTCGTCCGCTGCGATCGTCATGCGGACGATCGTGCAACCTCAACCAAACTTGAGGTCAACCCGGAGCGGGGGCGCGACCACCGACTCGAGTGCGGTATTGTTTCCCTGCGCGTTTCGACCGGGGAAACCCCAGGTCAAGCGGCATCGGGACGTGGCGCAGCTTGGTAGCGCACTTGACTGGGGGTCAAGGGGTCGCAGGTTCAAATCCTGTCGTCCCGACTCGAACGAGTCGTAGGCCGAGGGGTCGTTTCGGAGTGATCCGGAACGACCCCTCCGCCGTTTCCGGGGCCGGCCGGGGACCGGCGCCCCCGGCCGGGGCCGACGGGTGGCCGCGAGCGGGATGCGCCCCGACCGGCCGGCGGGACCGTCGGCGGTCGGCGGCACGGGCGGGCGCACGCGGCCGCCCTCCCGGGGCGGGGATGGCGCGTTTCCGACGGTGGCCCGCGCGGAGCGGGTCCGGTGCGCGCTGCGCCGGATCCGGCACGCCTCGCGACGGCGGGGAAAGGGGTCGGGCCGACCCGTGCGGTCCCTTGACCGGCCTTCCCGGGCGGTGTCCGGCGGAGGGGGGCACCGGTGGACGCGTGCCCGGTGGTGTCCCGTGCACCGGTTTCGGGCCACGCGGCCAGGCGCAGTCGGCGTGTCCGCCCGTGGTGCGGGCCCCGGTGGACGCCGTGCGCCGTTCACGTTCTTTGACGGGAATGAGGCGGCTTCTTTTGGCCATCGTGAAAATGTCCACCGGGGCCCTGCCGTTTCCGCAGCTAGTCGCGGTGCAGTGTTGTCTAGACCATAAAGAAAGCCGGAAACCTCTTTACTGCGCCTGCGCCCTCGTGGCCCAATGTGACGCGTACGCATCAAGTAGACGCGCGTAGACGTCTCGGTGGAGGCCGACACGCGGGTCCCCCCTCGCCGGGATGCGCCAGCCGCTCCACCGGTTCCAGCCGCTCCACCGGTTCTGTCCGCTCCACCGGATCTCCTCCGCTCGCCGGCGCGTTCCGCCCACTTGGGCGTGAACGCGCCGCGGGGGTCCCCGCGCCCTCGGGCCGCGTCCGCTCCGGGGCGGACGCGAGGGGAACCACCGCACCGAAGCACCGACCGGCACATCCGCATCCGCCCCGAGTACCAGGAGGAAACCTTGTTCTCCCGATTCCTTCCCGCGAAGTCCGTGCAGCGAAGACTCACTGCGGCCGGCGTCGTCGGCGCGAGCGTGGCGCTGTCCCTGGGCACGGCGGTGGGCACCGCCTCCGCGAAGCCGCTGCCGTCCGGCGGCGCCGTGCCGCTGGGCCAGGGTTACATGGGCGTCGGCTACGTCCAGGACAGCAAGGGCTTCACACCGGACAGCCGGCAGCTGCACCTGGAGGACGCGCCGGGCGCGGACCTGATGGCGAACCCCGCGGGCATCGACGTCTCCCACTACCAGGGCGCGATCAACTGGAGCGCGGTCCGCGGCGCGGGCATCGAGTTCGCCTGGGTGAAGGCGACCGAGGGCACCTCGTACAAGGACCCGAACTTCAGCGCCAACTACCTGAACGCCTACAACGCCGGCGTGATCCGGGGTGCGTACCACTTCGCGCGACCGGACCTCTCCAGCGGCGCGACACAGGCGGCCTTCTTCGCCGGCAACGGCGGTGCCTGGTCCCGCGACAACCTGACCCTGCCCGGCGTGCTGGACATCGAGGGCAGTTGCTACGGCAAGTCGGCCGCGTCGATGCAGTCGTGGATCCTGGACTTCTACAACACGTACAAGGCCCGCACCGGCCGCGACGTGGTGATCTACACCAGCCCGAGCTGGTGGAACTCCTGCACCGGCGGCTGGAGCGGCATGTCCTCCAGGAGCCCGCTGTGGGTCGCCCACTGGACCACCGCGAGCAGCCCGAACATCCCCAGCGGATTCCCGTACTGGACCGTCTGGCAGTACTCCTCCACGGGCTCGGTGAGCGGCGTCTCCGGGAACGTGGACCGCGACCGCTTCAGCGGCGACCGCTCGCGCCTGCTCGCCCTGGCCAACAACACCCCGTGACGGCGGCCTGAGCGCCCGGCGGCCGCACCCGGGGCGTCCGGTCGCGGCGCGGCCGGAAGGGGAGGCAGCCGGTCGTCGTCCGCTCGCCGGGGGAGCGGTCGCGGGGCGCGGCCCGACGATCCGCAGGCGCACGGGGAACGGCCCGGCCGCCGAGGGGGGCGGATCCGGCGATGGGTTCGGGCCGCACGCGCGCGTCCGGCTCCCCGGGAGGGCGCGGTTCGGCGGCTGCCCGGAGCGGGCCTCCCGTGCGTCGTGCAAGCGCGGTCGCACCCCGGGCGCGGCTGCCCGGACTCCCCGATGCGGAGCGAACGGATTTCCGTGGCCCCGCGGCGGCGGACCTGAAAATTACTTTCTCGGCCCTTGTGGGAAGGGGGAAGTTTCCTTCACCGTGGACGTCGCGGATCGGCGAGGACGCTCCCCGCACCGGAACCGGCCGGGCATACGGCAGTTCGCGAAGGAGATAATGTCATGAGCACGGCAAAACGGCCCCTCAGTAGACGCGGCGCCCTGCTCGCCGGGACGGCGGCGCTGGCCGGCGGCCTCGGTCTGGCCGGCCGGGCGGACGCGGCCGTGCGCCCTCCCTGGGCGACGCGGTCGCCGCTGACCGGCCTGACCCCGGCCCAGCGCGCCGGGCAGCGCGTCATCTACTCCTACCCCGGGCTCACGCCCCCGACCCAGCTGATGGACGCCATCAGCGGGGGCCGCGCGGCCGGGGTGATCTTCTTCGGGGAGAACATCCAGAGCCTGAGCCAGATCAAGGGCGTCATCCAGAAGATGAACCAGGCGAACGCGTCCGCCCCCGTCAAGGCCCCGCTGCTCCTGATGACCGATCAGGAGGGCGGCATGGTGCGCCGTCTGCCCGGTGAGCCGGTGCTGTCCGCCAAGGACGTCGGCTCCTCGTCCGACCCGAGGGGGGAGGCGGCGTACACCGGCACGGGCGCGGGCGAGAACCTCGCGGGCGTCGGCATGAACGTCAACCTGGCGCCGGTGCTCGACGTGTACCGCACGGCCGGTGACTTCGAGGACCAGTACGAGCGGTCGTACAGCACGGTCCCGAGCGTGGTCGGCACCTGCGGCTCGGCGTTCGTCACCGCGCAGCAGAACGCCGGGGTGGCGGCCACCGCCAAGCACTTCCCCGGTCTCGGTCCCGCTTCGGCGAGCCAGAACACCGACCTGAGGGCCGTCACCCTCACCACGTCCGCGTCCACGCTGCGCAGCGTCGACGAGGTGCCGTACCAGGCGGCGATTTCCGCCGGGGTGAAGCTGGTCATGCTCTCCTGGGCGATCTACCCCGCACTGGACGCCGCCCGGCCCGCCGGCCTGTCCCCGACCGTGGTCGGTGAACTGCGCAACCGGCTCGGCTTCAGGGGTGTGACGATCACCGACGCCCTGGAGGCCGGGGCACTCGCGAACTACGGCGGCGTGGCGGAGCGCGCGGTGGCGGCCGCCGCGGCGGGCATGGACCTGATCCTGTGCTCGGCCCGCGACTCCGACCAGGGGCACGACGCCGTGGCCGCGCTGCGTGACGCCCTGGCGGCCGGCACCCTCGACGGGGCCGCCTTCGACGCGGGGGCGCTGCGTGTCAACGCCCTCCGCAACAGCCTGGCCTGACGGTCACCGCACGGTGGCGCCGGGCCCGCGGCGCCGGTGCCACCGCGAACGCCGCGGATCCGGCCCACCCGTGCCGCGGCCGGCGCCGGCCGCGGCACGGGCACGCCCCGCCACCGGTGGCGGGGCGTGCCCGTGCCCCGCACCCCCTCCCACCGATGAAGGTCTCTATGCGGATTCCTGCGTACTTCACGGCGACGGCGCTGCTGGCCGCGCTCGCGAACCCCGCGAGCGCCACCGCCGGCACCGTCGCCTCCCCGGGGAGCACCGCCGCCCGGGTGGCGCACCACGACAGCCGGTTCGACCGGCCCCACACCGGGTTCGCCCCGGCGGACACCGTGCTGCACCCCGGTTCGCCCGGCCGGGCGGGCCTCGACCCCGCGCCCATCGAGGCGTTCCAGCGCGCCCTCACCACCTGGGAGGACCCGGCG
Source organism: Streptomyces sp. TG1A-8 (assembly GCF_030499535.1). Taxonomy (NCBI): domain Bacteria; kingdom Bacillati; phylum Actinomycetota; class Actinomycetes; order Kitasatosporales; family Streptomycetaceae; genus Streptomyces; species Streptomyces sp. TG1A-8. Next base: position 1,161,619 of record NZ_JASTLB010000001.1, on the reverse strand, counting down.
AGCGGGGCGAACCACCTGTTCCCCGGTGCCACCAGCCTGATGGTGCACGACGGCACCGTGGTGCACCGCAGCGCCTCGGGCTACGCGGTGAAGTACGCGGACGCCACCACCGAACTCCCCGCGGACCAGTGGGTGCCGGCCCGCACCGACACCATCTACGACCTGGCGTCGCTGTCGAAGCTGTTCACCTCGCTCCTGGCCGTGCAGCAACTGGAGGCGGGCCGGCTCGACCTCGACACGCCGGTGGCCCACTACCTGCCCGGGTTCGAGCGCAACGGCAAGGACGGAATCACCGTCGGGCAACTGCTCACCCACACCTCGGGCTTCGGCGCCGACCCCGTGCCGTCGCTGTGGAAGGGCTATCCCGACGTCCCGTCGCGCCGGCAGGCGATCCTCGACGCGAAGCCGGTCAACCGGCCCGGCACCACCTACCTCTACTCCGACCTGAACATGCTCGGCATGCAGCTGGTCCTGGAGAAGGTGACCGGCGAACCGCTGGACGCCCTGGTGCGCGAGCGGATCACCGGGCCGCTGCACATGACCGACACCGGCTACAACCCGCCGGCGTCCGAGCTGCCCAGGATCGCCGCCACCGAGTACGAGGCGGACCCGGCGCGCGGCATGGTGCGCGGCTCCGTGCACGACGAGAACGCCTGGTCGCTGGGCGGGGTCGCGGGCCACGCCGGGGTCTTCTCCACCGTCGACGACCTCGCGGTGCTGGCGCAGGCCATCCTGAACGGCGGCGTGTACCGCGGACACCGCATCCTCGGCGAACGCGGCGTGGAGCTGATGGAGCGGAACTTCAACCAGGCCTTCCCGGACGACTCGCACGGCCTGGGCTTCGAGCTGGACCAGATCTGGTACATGGGCGGCCTGTCCGGGCCGGGGACGCTCGGCCACACCGGCTTCACCGGAACGTCGCTGGTGATCGACCCGGCCTCCCGGTCGTTCGTGATCCTGCTGACCAACCGCGTCCACCCGACCCGCAGCACCCCGTCCACCAACGCGGCCCGGCGGGAGATCGCGCAGGCCCTCGCCAAGGCGCTGCCGGTCGAGGCGCCCGGTCACGGCCGCTCCTGGTACTCGGGCCAGGCGGGGGACACCACCAGCACCCTGACCACCGGAGGGCTGACCGCCTCCGGCCCGGTGGGCGTGGACTTCACCACGTTCGTCAACACCGAGCCCACCGACCGCCTCGTCCTGGAGGCGAGCACCGGCGACGGCGGCACCTGGAGTGCGGTGCCCCTGCGGGCGACCGGCACGGGCGCGCCCTCCGGCGAGGTCCCCGCCCTCTCCGGCCAGGCGGTGCGGGCCTGGTGGAAGGTGCACGCCGAGGTGCCGCAGGCGGGCGGCGGCGTGCGGCTGCGCTGGCGGTACACCACCGACCACGTCTACGAGGGGCGCGGCGTGAACCTCGCCGGGATCGAGGTCACCGACGGCTCGCGGATCCTGCTGGACGGCGACCGCCCGCACGCCGCCCTCACGTCCGACGGCTGGCGGCGACTGCCCGCGCACGGCCGTCCCTGAGCCGTCGGCCCGTCGGCCCGTCGGCCCGTCGGCCCGTCGGCCCGGAGCCCCCGTGGTGTCCGGGGACTCCGGGGATCCCGCCGCGGTCTCAGGACACGAGCCCCACGTGCGCCAGCGCCTGCTTCAGCAGGGCCCCGTGGCCGCCCGGCATCTCACTCTGCACGGCCGCGGAGGCGGCCTCCCGGGGGCTGAACCACACCAGGTCCAGCGCGTCCTGGCGGGGGCGGCAGTCACCGGTGACCGGGACGACGTAGGCCAGGGACACGGCGTGCTGGCGCGGGTCGTGGTACGGGGTGACGCCCACCGTCGGGAAGTACTCGGCGACCGTGAACGGCTGCAGCGAGGCGGGGACGCGGGGGAGGGCGACCGGGCCGAGGTCCTTCTCCAGGTGCCGCAGCAGCGCGTCCCGGACCCGCTCGTGGTGCAGGACACGGCCGGACACCAGGGTCCGGCTGACCGTTCCGTCCGGGCCGATGCGCAGCAGCAGTCCGATGCTGGTGACTTCGCCGCTGTCGTCCACGCGCACCGGCACGGCCTCGACGTACAGGATCGGCATACGGGCCCTGGCCATTTCCAGCTCGTCCGTGGTCAGCCAGCCGGGCGTGGTGTCGGTCATGTCAGACATTGCTAGATCATACTTTCCGGGTGGGGCGCCCGTTGGGAGCGGGCCGGATCGGGGGCGGGTGGTGCGTAAGGGCGGCGGGAGCCGAGGCCGCCGCGGGGGCGCGGTGCGCGGGGCGTCGGGTGGGCCCGAGCCGGCGGCGCGCACCCGGGAGTGCGGGGGCGGGCCGCGCTCCGCCGGACGCGGTGGTCGCACGTCCTCCTCGGCGGGCCCGGCGCCGCGCGGCCGGGGTCAGGGCTTCACGGCCACCGCGCCGAACTGCGGCACCGCCGCGGGGGAGTCCTCCGCACGCCACTGCGAGCACGGCACCAGGCCCGGCTCGACCAGGTCCAGGCCGTCGAGGAAGGCGGCGATCTCGGCGTGGCCGCGGGCGGTGATCGGCGGAGTGGCGTTGGCGTTCCAGAACTCCATCGCGGCGACGTTGCCCTCGCCCCCCACCTCGGCGTCGAACGTCGGGTGGGTGAGCACCAGGTGGCTGCCGGAGGGCACCGCCGCCATGAGCCGCCGCACGACGTCCCGGGCCTCGTCGGTGTCCAGGACGAAGTTCAGGATGCCCAGCATCATCACCGCCACCGGCCGGTCCAGGTCGAGGGTCCGTGCGGCGCGCTGGACGATCGACTCCGGGTCGCGCACATCGGCGTCGATGTAGTCCGTGACCCCCTCGGGGGAACTGGTGAGCAGGGAACGGGCGTGCACCAGCACGATCGGGTCGTTGTCGACGTACACGATCCGGGACTCGGGCGCGATCCGCTGGGCGATCTCGTGCGTGTTGTCCACCGTCGGCAGCCCGGTGCCGACGTCGAGGAACTGGCGCATCCCGCGCTCGGCGGTCAGGAAGCGGACCGCACGCCTCAGGAACTCCCGGTCCGCCCGGGCGACCTGCCGGATCACCGGGAACAGGCCCGCGACGTGCTCGCCGACCCGCTGGTCGACCTCGTAGTGGTCCTTGCCGCCGATCCAGTAGTTCCAGACCCGCGCGTTGTGCGCCACCGAGGTGTTCGGCCCGGCCGGACCGGTCGTCGGGGGTCGGCTTTCGCTCACGTCGTCGCCCTTCTCACGTGCGGTGTCCGCCGTCATTGTGCCGCCCGTCGATCGTGTTGTCCCGGGAACACCGCAGCGTGACCGCGCCGGCACCCTGCGGACCCGGCCGGACGCCCCCGCCCCGCCGCGCCGGCGCCTCCGAACACATGAGGAACACTGGGACCCGCAACCCGCCCCCGACCGGAAGCAGGCCATGTCCGCCACGCCCGCGCCCCTCCTCGACGTCCCCGCCCCGCGGTCCGGCCCGGCCGGCATCCGGCTCGTCGTCACCGACATGGACGGCACACTGCTGGACGATGCCAAGCGGATCCCCGGCGGCCTGTGGCCCCTGCTGGGCGAACTGCGCCGCCGCGGAGTGCTGTTCAGCCCGGCGAGCGGCCGCCAGTACGCCACGCTGGCCCGGCAGTTCGCCGACGTCGCCGAGGGCATGGTGTTCATCGCGGAGAACGGCACCTACGTGGTGCGTGACGGGGTGGAGCTGAGTTCCGACCCGCTCGACCCCTCCGTCGCCGCGGACGTCGCCCGCAGGGTGCGCCGGCTGGCCGCGGACGGCGTCGACGTGGGCGCCGTGGTCTGCGGCAAGCGGTCGGCGTACGTGGAGCGGACGGACGCGGCGTTCCTGGCGGAGGTGCGCCGGTACTACGTCGAGCACCGGGTCGTGGAGGACGTCACCGCCGTGGACGACGACGTGATCAAGGTGGCGCTGTTCGACTTCGGGTCCGCCGAGCGCCGCACCGCCGCGGCGCTGCGGGACTTCGCCGCCACGCACCGGGTCGTGGTCTCCGGGGAGCACTGGGTCGACGTCATGAACCGCACCGCCAACAAGGGCGCGGCCCTGCGCGCCCTGCAGCGTGAACTGGGCATCACGTCCGCGCAGACCATGGTCTTCGGCGACTACCTCAACGACCTGGAGATGCTGGACGCGGCCGACTGGTCCTTCGCCATGGCCAACGCCCACCCGGACGTCGTCCGGCGCGCGCGCCACCTCGCCCCGTCCAACAACGACAACGGGGTGCTGCGGACGATCGCCCGGGTGATGGACATATCCCTGGCGTCGTAGCCGTCGTAGCCGTCGTAGCCGTCGTAGCCGTCGTAGCCGTCGTAGCCGTCGTAGCCGGTCCGGGCGGGGCGCAGCCGGTTCCGGGGGCGGCCCGGAGTCCCGGTTGCCGGGCCGCGGCGGTTCACCACGCGCCGCGCACCCGTGCCCGCCGCTGTGCGCCGAGGCCCGCGTCGTCCCGCCGCGCCGCGGAAGTCCTCCCGCGGCGCGGCGGGTTCGGGCGCGTCGGCCGTGGTGCCGCCCCTCGTGTCGCCGTACGGGGGCGTGCGGCCGGTCGCGGGCGGGTCACTTCTCGTCGCGGGGCCAGTTCTCCGCCTCGAACATCCAGCGCTGCTTCTCCAGGTCGGCGGTGACGGCGATCAGCAGGTCCTGGGTGACCGGGTCGGCCTCCTCGGTCTGGGCGATGCGCTCGCGCAGCCGCCCGATGGCCGTCTCCAGGGCCGACACCAGCAGCTCCACCGCCTCGGTGTCGCGCAGCCAGCCCTCCTTGGCGCCGGGCAGCGCGAACGTCGCGGCGATGGTCTCGGGCCGGCCGTCGGGGGAGACCCCCAGCGCGGCGGCGCGTTCGGCGACGGTGTCGGAGTGGGCGCGGACGGTGGCGACCACCTCGTCCAGCTGGAGGTGGACCGACCGGAAGCGCGGACCCACGACGTTCCAGTGCGCCTGCTTGCCGACCAGTGACAGCCCGAGCAGGTCCACCAGGGTCTCCTGCAGGGCGGTCCCGGTGACGCGGAGCGCCTCCTCGGACAGGGTGCTCTTCACCACGGTCATGGCGTGGTTCTTCCCTTCGTCGTGTTCTGCCGGGGACACGCGCGGTCGGCCGGGCCCGCACGGGCGGCGACCGCGGCCCCGTGGGTCATGGGGCGCGGATGCCCGGCGTGAGGGGGCGCAAACGTGCTTGACCAGCGGGGCGGCAACCGATCCGGGAAGCCGTCCGCCCTCCCGGGGACGCCCGTACCGCCCGCCTCGCGGGCGCTGCGGGCCGCTCTCCTGGGCGGGGCCGCCCGGTGGCGGCGGAGGGCCGGGGGGACCTTCCCAGGGAGCCGGGCGGAGGTCTATATTCAAAACTAGCAGTGCTAATTAATCGCCGCGGTCCACCCGGTCCGTGCGGATCCCCAGCGTCGTCGGTCAGGAGTCCCAGCCGTGCGTCCCGTCCACTTCGCGGCCGCCCGCCGCACCCCCATCGGCAAGCTGCGCGGAGCCCTGTCGTCCGTCCGGCCCGACGACCTGGCGGCCACCGTGATCCGCCGCCTGGTCGCCGACGTGCCCGCACTCGACCCCGCCCGGATCGACGACGTCTACTGGGGCGCCGCCAACCAGGCCGGCGAGGACAACCGCAACGTGGCCCGCATGGCCGCGCTGCTGGCCGGCCTGCCCGAGAGCGTGCCCGGCGCCACCGTCAACCGGCTGTGCGCCTCCGGCCTCGAAGCGGTCACCGCCGCCGCCCGCACCATCGCCGCGGGCGAGGCCGACATCGTGCTCGCGGGCGGCTCGGAGTCCATGAGCCGCGCCCCCTTCGTCCTGCCCCGCCCCGACGAGGCCCTGCCGCAGCGCATGGAGACGTACGACACCCGCCTGGGCTGGCGGCTGGTCAACCCGGCGATGAAGGAGCTGCACGGCCTGCTGGCCATGGGCGAGACCGCCGAGGAGGTCGCCGAACGGCACGGCGTCTCCCGCGAGCGCCAGGACGCGTTCGCCCTGCGCAGCCACCAGCGGGCCGCCGCCGCCCGCAGGGACGGCCACTTCGCCGACGAGCTCCTGCCCGTCGAGCGCCCGGACGGCATCGTGGTCGAGCAGGACGAGTGCGTCCGCGAGGACACCTCCCTGGAGAAGCTGTCCCGCCTCAAGCCGGTCTTCCGCACCGGGGGCACCGTCACGGCGGGCAACGCCTCGCCGATGAACGACGGCGCCGCGGGGCTCCTGCTGGTCAGTGAGGACGCCCTGGAGGGGCTGGGCCTGGAGTCCCTGGGCCGTTACGTCGCCGGCGCCTCGGCGGGCGTCCACCCCGACGTGATGGGCATCGGTCCGGTCCCCGCCACCCGCAAGGCGCTGGCCCGGGCCGGCTGGCAGGTCGGCGACCTCCAGGAGGCCGAGTTCAACGAGGCGTTCGCCGCCCAGGCACTCGCGTGCGTCGACCAGCTGGGCATCGACCCCGAGCTGGTGAACCCCACCGGCGGCGCCATCGCCCTCGGCCACCCCCTCGGCTGCTCCGGCGCCCGCATCCTCACCACCCTGCTGCACCGCATGCGGCGCACGGGCGCCGGCCGGGGGCTGGCGACCATGTGCGTGGGCGTGGGACAGGGCAGCGCGGTGCTGGTGGAGAGGAACTGAGCGAAGGCGGCCCCCTGCGGTGATCCCGGACGGGGCCGCGGGCCGGACGGGGGGCCCCGGGACGGCCGTACCGACACCTTCGAACGCCTGGTGATCGCCGCGACGGTCGTGGGCGGGGTGCAGCTGCTGCTGCGGTAGCCCGCTGCCGTACGCTCACCCCGTGTCCCCGCACGTCCTCGTCCTCGGCGGCACCACCGAGGCCCGCCGCCTCGCCGCCGCCCTCACCGCACATCCGGGCGTCCGCGTCACCACCTCCCTGGCCGGCCGGGTCACGCGCCCGGGCGCGCTGGAGGGCGAGGTGCGGACCGGCGGCTTCGGCGGGGCCGCGGGGCTCGCGGACTGGCTGCGCGCGCACGAGGTGGACGCCCTGGTCGACGCCACCCACCCGTTCGCCGCGTCGATCACGGCCAACGCGGCACGCGCGGCGGCGGCCACCGGGGTGCCCGCGGTCGTCCTGCGCCGCCCCGGCTGGCGTCCGGGCCCCGGCGACACCTGGCACCCGGTCCCCTCCCTGGAGGCGGCGGCGGACGTCCTGCCCCGGCTCGGCCGCCGGGTGTTCCTCACCACCGGCCGCCTCGGCCTCGCGGCCTTCGCCCGCCCGGCCGGCCTGCACTTCGTCATACGGTCGGTGGAGCCGCCCGAACCGCCCCTGCCGCCCGGCAGCGAGGTGCTCCTGGCCCGCGGGCCGTTCACCGTCGCCGACGAGACCGAACTGCTGCGCGCCCACCGCATCGACGTCCTGGTCACCAAGGACAGCGGAGGCGGGGCCACGGCCGCGAAACTGACGGCCGCGCGGGACCTCGGCCTGCCCGTGGTCGTCGTCCGGCGACCGCCGCTGCCGGACGGCGTGCAGGCGGTGCCGGACGTGCCGGCCGTACTGGACCGGCTCGGACTCGGCGCCCCGCGCGCGCGGTGACGGCGGCTGCGCGGCGGCGGCCCGTACGCTCCGGCTCGTCGGCTCGTCGGCCCGTCCGGGCCCCGGACGCGCGCCGGTCAGGCCTGCCCGGGACGCCGCCGCAGCAGGTACGTGTCCATGATCCAGCCTTTGCGCTCGCGGGCCTCGGCCCGCAGCCGCTCGATGCGCGGGCCGGCCTCGGCGAGCGGGCCGGCGACCAGGATCTCGTCCGGCGTGCCTATGTAGGCGCCCCAGTAGATGTCGATGTCCTGGTCGGCGTAGTGCCGGAAGGCCTGGTGCGCGTCCAGCATCACCACCACGTCGTCCACCCCGTCCGGGAAGCCCTCGGCGAGCCGCCGTCCGGTGGTGATCTGCACCGGACGGGCCACCCGGTTCAGGCCCGTGCGGTGCCGGGCGACCAGCGAGGAGACGCTGCTGATGCCGGGCACCACGTCGTACTCGAACGCCACCGCGCCCCGCTCCAGCACCTCCTGCAGGACGCCCAGCGTGCTGTCGTACAGCGACGGGTCGCCCCACACCAGGAACGCCCCGGTGCCGTCCTCGTCGAGCTCACTCGCGATCAGCCGCTCGTAGATGCCGGCGCGGGCGCTGCGCCAGTCCCCGACGGCCGGCGAGTACGAGGCGCCGCCCGCCGTCCGGTCCCGCTCCGGGTCGCGGGCCTCCACCAGCCGGTACGCCCCCTCGGGCAGGTGCGCGTCGAGCACGTCCCGGCGGAGCCGCGTCAGGTCGCTCTTCACCTCGCCCTTGTCGAGCAGGAAGAACACGTCCGTGTCCCGCAGCGCCTTGACCGCCTGCAGGGTCAGCTGGTCGGGGTCGCCCGCACCGATACCGATGACATGAATCTTTCGCACGCCCCGAGTCTGCCGCATGCCACCGGCGGCGCGGCCACCGCCCGCACCACCGCCGGCGACGGCGGCCCTGCGGACGGGGCGCGGGGCCGCCCGCGGCGGCGGCCTCAGGAGGTGAGCCGCGGTGCCTCGGCCGCCGCGTCGACGGGCCCCGGCGCCGCCTCCACCCGCCCGGCCAGTTCGCGGGCCCACCGGGCGAGCCCGGTCAGGTCCATGCCGTACGGCCGGTCCTCGCCCCGCCCGGCCGCCCACTGCTCGGCGGCGTCCGCGCCGCGCCGCAGCAGCCGCGCCCCGCCGGTGGCGTTGCCGCGGGCCGCGTGCGTGAGGCCCACCGCCAGCTGGGCGAGCCCCCGCCACAGCGCGCGTTCCCCCTCGGGACCCGACTTCCAGGCGTCCTCGAACACCTCGTGCGCGTGGAACGGCTTGCCCGCCGCCAGCAGGGCCTGCGCCTCGGCCACGGTCTCCCGCGGCGCCCGCACGACCCCTTCCGGCTGCCGGGCGACGCCGTCCGCCCCGTGGGGCAGGGGCCGCCCCAGCCCGTCCCGGGGCCGGGCGTTGCGGGCCCGCCCGTCGGCGTCCCGGTCCCGGGAGCCCCGCTGCCCGCCCGCTGCCGTGCCTGTGTGTGCCATACGGCCGATTGTCCCCCGGCGGCCGGGAACCCACTTCGGTCCACCCCCGCGCGTGCGGTAAAGTGCTGTTCGCGCGATCACGCGGAGCACCGCGGACGAGCGCACCGGGACGTGGCGCAGCTTGGTAGCGCACTTGACTGGGGGTCAAGGGGTCGCAGGTTCAAATCCTGTCGTCCCGACTTGAGGGAGTCGCGGATTAGGGGCGGTTCCGGAGGAATCCGGAACCGCCCCTGGCCGTTCCCGGGGACCGGTTGGGGTGGCCTGGTCCCCGCGAGCACGACCACGACGCCCGACCCGGACGCGCCGTTCGGTGCGGGTGCGGCCGGGCGCCCCGGCACGGCCGACGCACGGGCCGGCCCGCTCTGCCGGTGGTACGAGCGGGCGGTGCCCCCGCCCGGCCCGGGGCGTCGCGGCGTTCGCGGCCCGGGAGCGCTCGGGCGGCGGTGACCTCGACGCGTCGTGCGGGGGACTTCGCCGGTGAGGTGTCGTGCGGGGCGGTCCGGGGCCGGCGATCCAGGGGGTCACCCCCTGCGGCCCGCCTGCGGCACCGGCAGGTCGACCCATCCCCGGCTGCGGGCCGACGCCGCCATGGCGTCGAGCACGGCCGCGCTGTGCACCGCGTCGGCCAGGGTGGCGCCGTACGGCGTGCCCTCGGCGATGGAGCGCAGGAAGCGGTACGCCTCGACGACCTTCAGGTCGTCGTAGCCCATCGCGTTGGCTGGGCCCGGCTGGAACGCGGCGAACTCGCCGTCGTCCGGACCGACGTACACCGTGCTGACCGGCTGGTCCCGGTACGCCGTCCCGCGCCCGACCGCCAGCTCGTTCATCCTGCGGAAGTCCCAGAACACCGCGCCCCGGGTGCCGTGCACCTCGAAGCCGTAGTTGTTCTGCTCGCCCACCGAGACCCGGCAGGCCTCCAGGACACCGCGCGCACCGGAGGCGAACCGCAGCAGGCAGCAGACGTAGTCCTCGTTCTCGACCGGCCCCCGCTCGCCGCCGCGGGCGAGGGCGTGACCGGCGGTGGCGCCGGCCGGCCGGGCCCGCTCGGGGACGAAGACGGCGGTGTCGGCGGTCAGGGAGACGATGTCGCCGAGCAGGAAGCGGGCCAGGTCGGCACCGTGCGAGGCCAGGTCCCCGAGCACTCCGCTGCCGCCGCGCTCCCGCTCGTAGCGCCAGGTCAGGGCGGTGTCCGGGTGGGCCGCGTAGTCGCTGAACAGCCGGATGCGCACGTGGGTGACCGTGCCGATCCCCCCGGAGGCGATCAGGTTGCGGGCGGCCTCCACGGCGGGGGCGTTGCGGTAGTTGAACCCGACCGCGCCCTGCACACCGGCCGCGGCGACCGCGTCGGCCACCGCGCGGGCGTCCGCTCCGGTCAGGCCCACCGGCTTCTCGATCCAGATGTGCTTGCCCGCCCCGGCCATCGCCACCCCGATCTCCCGGTGCAGGAAGTTTGGCGCGGTGATGCTGACGGCGCGCACGCGCGGGTCGGCGGCCACCTCGCGCCAGTCACGGGTCGCGGAGGCGAACCCGAACCGCCCGGCGGCCTCCTCGGCCCCGCCCGGCACCTCCTCGGCCACCACCACCAGACGGGGCCGCACGGTGAGCTGCGGGTAGTGGTGCGCGACCCGGGAGTACGCCCGGGCGTGCACCCGGCCCATCCAGCCGAACCCGACGACGGCGACACCGAGCGCTTCGACCACGACAGCCCTCCGCTGGACCGGTTCCTGCCCCGTTCGGGTCACCATGTCCGGACATGAGCGGGGTGTCAACCCGCCGTCACGACCGGCGCACCGGCCCGGCGGTCCGGGCGGCGTCGGGGCGGTGCGGGCCGGCGCGGCGGGAGGGCACGGACGCAGGCACCCGCGGTCCCGTTCGAACGGACCTCCGCACCCGCTCCGGTGCGGTAGGCTGACCTGGGTGATCACGCGGAACAACCCGCGTGGGACCACACCGGGACGTGGCGCAGCTTGGTAGCGCACTTGACTGGGGGTCAAGGGGTCGCAGGTTCAAATCCTGTCGTCCCGACTCGTGAGAGTCGCAGGTCAGGGGCGGTTCGGAGTAATCCGGGCCGCCCCTGACCCTTTCCCGGGGACCGGTCGGGGACCGGTGTCCCCGCGGAATCCGTCGGCGTGTTGGTCGAGGGCCCTGTTCCCGGACACCGCATCAGCACGGTCCCGCCCTGGTCACCGCCCCCTGCGGCGGTTGCGCCGGGCTGACCGGTTCGCCCAGGACCCCGGTCATGGACCGGACCAGCCGACGCCGGACCGGGCCGGGCCCGCACCCGGGGAAGGGGGGGGCGCCGGGACGGCCGTCCGGCCGGGCCGCCCCGGCGGCCGTCATCGCCCCGCGGCACACGGTGCACACCGTTGCGGCGAAGCGGCGGACGGCCCCCGCGGCGCACGGAGGATTGGACCGGACGCGTCCTGCCGGGGAACGGCACGGTCCGGTCCGTGCCGTGCCGCCACGGGGCGGCGCGGGCTCCGCCCCGCCGTCAGGCGTCGGCCGGCTCCCCGCCGGGGAGGACGGTGAACACCTGGTCGAGGCCGACGATGCCGAGGATGCGCAGGAGGTGGGCGGGGACGCCGGCCAGGACGACGTCGGCGCCCGCGGCCTGGGCGTGCTGGCGGGCGGCGAGGAGGGCCGTGATCCCGGTGGAGTCGCAGTAGTGCAGGCCGGACAGGTCCAGGGTCAGGCACTGGCCCGGTTGCAGGGCGAGGGCCGCGACCTGTCGGCGCAGGCCGGTGGCCTGGTCGTAGTCGAGCTCGCCGGTCACGCGCAGGACGGGACCGGCAACGGTGTCGCGGTGGGTGATGTTCAGCGAGGTCATCGTGGGTCATCCGTGGCCGGGCGGGAGGCGGGAACGCCTAGGGCGAGCAGGGCGGTGTCGTCGTCGAGGCCGTCGCCGAAGCTCTCCAGCAGTCCCCTCAGCGCGGAGATCACCTCGTGGGCCGCGGCGGGCGCGCGGCCCGCGGCGAAGTCGAGCAGCGTCTCCTCGCCGTACAGGCTGTCGCGGGTGGGGCCGGTGCGGGCCTCGGTGAGGCCGTCGGTGTAGAGCAGCAGGGTGTCACCGGGGGCGAGGACGGTCTCGGTGGTGGTGAAGGGCGCGGCGGGCACGATGCCGACCAGCAGTCCTCCGGGCGTGGGGAGGAAGTCGGCGTCGCCGCCCGCGCGCAGGACGAGGGCCGGAGGGTGCCCGCCGGAGGCGAGGCGGATCGCCATGCGTCCGTCCGCGCCGGGTTCCACGATGCCGAAGATGCACGTGCAGTACCGCGGGTCGCCGTCGGCGGTGTACCGCTCGTGCAGCACGGTGTTCAGCGCGGTCAGCGCGTTGGCCGGCTCGGAGTCGTGCCGGGCCGCCGCGCGCAGCGTGTAGCGGGTCAGCGAGGTGATCGAGGCCGCCTCGGGACCCTTGCCGCACACGTCGCCCAGGAAGAACGCCCACCGGTCGTCGTCGACGGGGAACAGGTCGTAGAAGTCGCCGCCCAGCCGGTCGGGGGAGGCCGTGTGGTAGTGGACGGCGGTCTCCAGCCCCGGCAGCACCGGCAGGACGTCGGGCAGGAGGGACCTCTGCCACACGGCGAGCGTGTGGGTCAGCCGTTCCCGGTCGGCCTCGGCCTGCCGACGGGCCTCCTCCGCCTGCGCGTGCGCCCGCTCCGCCTCGGCGCGGGCGCCTTCGGCCTCGGTACGGGCGCGTTCGGCCTCCTGGCGGCGGCGCAGCAGTTCCTCCTCGTAGGTCCGCCGGTCGGAGGCGTCGAAGACCGTGGTGCGTATCAGCAGCGGCTCGCACCCGGTGCCGTACTTGACCACGGAGGAGACCAGCACCGGCAGCCGGCCGCCGCCCGGGGTCCTCACCTCCAGGGCGATGCCCCGCAGCTCGCCCTGCATGCGCAGCAGCGGCGCGAAGTGCGTCTCGTGGTACAGCTTGCCGCCGACGGTCAGCAGGTCCGCGAAGCGCATGCGCCCCACCACGGCCCCGCGCTCCAGGCCGAGCCAGCCCAGCAGCGTGCCGTTGATCTTCGCGATGGTGCCGTCCATCAGCGTGGACAGGTAGCCGCACGGCGCCGACTCGTACAGTTCCTCGGAACTGTCCTCCAGCAGTGCGGTGAAGGCTGCGTCCATGCCCGCCCCGTTCCCTGTGTCGGCCGGCTCGGGCGGACTGCCCGAGCGGCACATCATGCGAGGCTCGCCAGGAAGTCCAGGATCGCACGGGCGGTGGCCTCCGGGGCGCTCAGCTGCGGGCAGTGCCCCGTGGCATCGAGGGTGACCAGGCGGGAGGACGGGATCGCGGCGTGCACGTAGGCGCCGACCTCGCGCGGTGCGATGACGTCCTGGACGCACTCCAGCACCAGGGTGGGCGCCTCGACACGCTTCAGATCGTCCCGGCTGTCGGACAGGAAGGTGGTGCGGGCGAAGACGCGGGCGATGTCGGGGTCGGTCGCGCAGAAGCTGTTGGTCAGCTCCCGCCCCAGCTCCGGCCGGTCCGGGTTGCCCATGATCACCGGGGCCATGGCGGAGGACCAGCCCAGGTAGTTCGACTCCAGGGAGGCCAGCAGTTCGTCGACGTCCTCCGCGGTGAAACCGCCGCGGTAGCCCTCGTCGTCTATGTAGCAGGGCGAGGGGGCCACCATCACCAGTGCCCCGATCCGCTCCGGCGCGGCCTGCGCCGCCAGGACACCGACCATGGCGCTGACCGAGTGCCCCACGAACACCGCCCGCTCCAGCCCCAGCGCCTCGCAGACCTCGGTGACGTCCTGGGCGTAGCCGTTCAGCGAGGAGTACCGCTCCTCGCTCCACGCCGACAGGTCCGAACCACCGGAACCGACGTAGTCGAACAGCACCAGCCGGTACCGCTCGGCCAGTGCGGGCACGATCAGGCGCCACATGTTCTGGTCGCACCCGAAACCATGGGCCAGCACCACTGCCGGACGGTCAGCGGGGCCGATGACCGACACGTTGTTCCTGCGGAGGACGTCCATGTCCGCCATCCTCGCACCTGTTCCGGAAAAGGCGGGAACGCGGTCCGCGGCCCCCCGCCCGTGCTCATCCGCGCGTCCGGGTCCCGCGCCCGCCCCGGAGCCGCCGCGTCCCCCGCCTTTCCGGATCCCGCCGCGGCGGTAGGCTGGCTGTTCGAAGCGGTGTGCGGACGGGCCGCACCGGAGGGGCAGGGTGGTCCGGTGAGGGACGGCGGGTGCGCCACCGCGGCCGAGGAGACGGCCGTGGGCAGGCACGTCGGTGTGGTGTACTCCACCGACGCCGAATGGTCCGGCCGCCTCGTCTCCTTCGTCCGGACCGGGCTGGACCGGGGCGAACAGGTCCGGTACTTCGCCGACGCCACCGATCCCGGCCGGGTGATGCGCACGCTCACCGACCACGGCGTCGACGCCGCCCGCGCCGCTCGGTGCGGCCGGCTGGTGGTGACGACCGCCGCGCAGACCTACCTGGCCGGTGCCGTGTTCGACCCGGACGCGATGATCGCTCTGTGGCACGAGGCCGTCGCGGCGGCCGCGGAGCAGGGGCACCGGGGACTGCGGGCGATCGGCGAGATGTCCTGGGGCGGTCGCGACCTGGCCGGCGCCGAGCGCCTCCTGGAGTACGAGCTGCGCATCCACCGCGAGGTCTTCGTCCGGCTGCCCCTGACGGCGTGGTGCTTCTACGACCGGCGTCTGCTGGCCGGCGACGCCCTGGAGGTACTGGCGGGAGCCCATCCGACGCGCCGGGGTCCGGCCGGCGGCGCGCCGGGCCTGTCCGTCACCCCCCTGGCCGACCGGCCGGGCTTCCGGCTGTCGGGATCGGCGGGGTACGAGAACCGGCACGTCACCGCCGCCCTGGCGGCAGCCCTCGACGCGGCCCCGGCGGAGCACGTCACGCTGGACCTGTCGGGTCTGCGCCACATCGACGTCGCGGCACTGGCCGGCCTGGCCCGCGCGGCGGCCCGGCGGCCGGCCGGGCTCCCCGTCCGGCTCCTCGGGGCTCCTCCCACGGCCCGGCGCATGCTGGAACTCTTCCCCGAGCTGGGCCGCATCCTGAAGGTGGACCAGGCATGACGATGCACGCCCAGACCTCGTCCGAGCACGGTCGGGACGCGGCCTTCCACCACCCCGCCCTCTTCTACACCTCGCAGGAGGAATACCTGAGCGGCGTCGGGGAGTTCGTCCGTGACGGCATCGCCCGCGGCCGTCCCGTGCTGGTCGCCGTGCCCGGCCCGCGCCTGCGCCTCCTGCGCGACGCCCTCGGCACCGGCCACGGGGACGTGACGTGGATCGACATGCGCCAGGCCGGACGCAACCCCGGACGGATCCTGTCGATGCTCCAGGAGTTCGCCGACCGGCACGCCGACCGGTGCCCGTCCATCGTGGGCGAGCCGATCTGGGTGGGCCGCACCCCCGCCGAGGCACGGGAGGCCACCTGCCACGAGGCGCTGATCAACCTCGCCTTCGCCCGCCGCCGGGCCGGCATCCTGTGCCCGTACGACAGCGCGCTGCCCGGGGACGTGCTGGCCCAGGCCCACCGGACGCATCCCGTCGTCGGCGGCCCCGGCGGCTACCGGCCCAGCACGGAGCACGTGGATCCGCAGGAGGTCTGCCGCGACTGCGACACACCGCTGCCCGAGCCCGAGGACCCGGTCGTCGTCCCCTTCGGCGAGAGTGACCTCGGACGCGTCCGGGACATCGCCGACGACTGGGCCGCGGCGGCGGGCCTGGTACCGCGGCGGCGCGCCGACTGGCTGCTCGCCGTCAGCGAGGCCACCACCAACTCGGTGCGCCACGGCGGCGGACGGGGCACCCTGCGGCTGTGGCGCACCGCCGGCGCCCTCGTCGCCGAGGCGCGGGACCGCGGCCGGATGACCGACCCGCTGACCGGCCGTCGCCGTCCCGATCCGCTCTCCGCGTCCGGCGGCCGGGGCGTGTGGATGATGCACCAGCTCTGCGACCTGGTGGAGATCCGCACGCTGTCCTCCGGCCTGGTCGTGCGCCTGCACCTGGCCCTGGGCTGACCCGGGCGGCCGGACGCCGCGGGGGCGCCGTGCGGGGCGCGCGGGCCCGGGGCGAGGGGGCTCAAAGGCCGTCGTCCAGGCCGTGCACCGTCGCCAGGTCGGCGAGCCCGGACACGGTCAGCACCGGACCCAGCAGGGGGGTGGCGATCAGCTGGAGCCGGTCCGCGTGGGTGAACAGCACGCTCAGACCGGCGCTGTCGAGGTAGTCGACGGCGGTCAGGTCCACCACGAGCGGTCCGGCCGTGGCCTCCAGCGCGTCGGCGAGGACGGAGACGTTGCTCATGTCGATCTCGCCGACGACGGTGAGCCGGCGGGTGCCGTCCGGGCTCCGGCCGGGGGTGAGGGTGAGCGGGGTGGCCATCAGGCGATCCTCGTGTGCATGTCGACGGTGGTGCCGGCGGTGCCGGGGGTGATGGTGACCTGCTGCATCAGGGACCGCATCAGGGTGATGCCGCGGCCGCGGTGGGCGTTGAGCTCGGGCTGGGGGGTCTTCCACCGGCCCGTGTCCGTGACGGTGAGGCGCAGGCCGTGGACGAAGGCCTCCGCACGCAGGCGGACGATGTCGCCGGGGGCGTCGCGGTGGCCGTGCTCGATGGCGTTGGCACAGGCCTCCCCGGCGGCGACCATGATGTTCTGCACGGTGTGGGGCGGGACCTCGCACTGGGCCAGCCAGCTGCGCAGCGCCTTGCGGACCGGGGCCAGCTGGGAGGACTCGGCGGGGAACGTCACCTCCAGCGGCGCCGGGTGGCGGTACAGCAGGAGGGCCACGTCGTCGTCGTAACCGTCGGCGGGGGCCAGACGGGTCATGATCTCGGTGGCCAGCTCGTCCACGGGCAGGCCGCGGCCCTCCTGCACGGCTTCGCCGGCCTGGCCGATGCCCGCGCTCAACGGGCGGCGCCGGCGTTCCACGAGGCCGTCGGTGTACAGCAGCAGGGTGGCGCGTGCGGGCACCACGCACTCGGCCTCGGGGCGCTCCCGGCCGGGGCGGACCGCGAGCGGGATGGAGCGTCCCTCCTCCAGCAGGCGGACGGTCCCGTCGGAGTGGGCGAGGATGCCCGGCGGGTGACCGGCGCTGGAGTAGGTCAGACGGCCGGTGCCGGGATCCAGGACGCCGCAGAAGACCGTGGTGCACATCGCGCCGGGAACGGTGGCGGCGAAGTGGTCCAGGGCCGTGAGCACCTGCGCGGGGCCGGCGTCCTGCAGCAGCAGGGCGCGGCAGGCGCTGCGCAGCTGCCCCATGACCGAGGCGGCCGCCAGACCGCGTCCCACGCAGTCGCCGACGACGATGCCGATCCGTTCGTCGGGCAGGCTGATGGTGTCGTACCAGTCGCCGCCGACCTCCAGGGGCTGGGTGGCGGGCTCGTAGCGGACGGCGAACCCGTCCGGCAGGCTGGAGGGGCCGAGGATCGCGCGCTGCAACGCGATCGCGGTCTCCCGCTGCTCGTCGATCTGGTGCGCCCGGGTCAGGCCCTGGGCGAGGTGTCCGGCCAGCAGGGACAGCAGCAGCTGGTCCTCTTCGGAGAACGGGCGCCGGTGACCCAGGTCGATCCACAGCACCATGGGACCGGCGGGGTGCTCGATGACGATCCCGGCGCCGGTCCGGTCGGGGACCGGAGTGAGCAGGGGGTGCCGGCGCAGGTCGGTGAGCGCCTGCCGGCGCTCGGCGGGCAGCTCGCCCCAGGAGGAGTCGTCGGTGGCGGTCAGGACCGGTTCGGCACCGCCCGTGAAGACGGCGGCCAGGACGCACTTCGCCCGCCACAGGTCCTTGAGCCGGTGCAGCGCGCCGGACAGCGCCTCGGGCATGCTGGTGGCCCGGGACAGGCAGGTGCTCAGGGACGCCAGCGCGCTCTCGCGCTGGACGGCGTAGTGCTCGGCGGTGACGTCCCGGAAGGTGCCGACGGTGACGCGGCGCCCGGTGTCGGGGTCCTGGGCATGGGCGAACGTGGCGGTGACCCACAACCGGTGCCCGTCGCGGTGCCGGACGGGGATCGTGCAGGAGCCCCGGGAGTCCCGCATCAGCCGGTGGAACGTCTCGTCGACCTGCCGGTGGGCGTCCGGGTCCGTCTCGGCGTCGGGCCACCACGGGTGGACGGGCCGGTAGGGCAGGTCCTCGGGGCCGTAACCGAGGATGCCGGTGAAGGCGGCGTTGATCTCCACCACGGCGCCGTCCTCGTCGCAGACGAAGAACGCCTCCTGCAGGGAGTCCACGAGGGCGGTGCGCCAGCGGGCGTGGTGGCTGCGCAGCCGGGCCAGCTCCACGTTGGCCCGGACGCGGGCGAGGAGTTCGGCCGCGGCGAACGGTTTGACGAGGTAGTCGTCGGCGCCCGCCTGCAGGCCCTCGATGGAGGCCTCCTGCCCCGCACGGGCGGACAGCAGCAGCACCGGGACCGACGCCGTGCGGGGATCGGCGCGCAGCGCCCGGACCAGCTGCAGGCCGTCCAGGCGGGGCATCATCACGTCGCTGACCACCAGGTCGGGCGCCTTGCGGCGGACGGCGTCCAGCGCTTCCCGCCCGTCGCCGACGGCGTCGACCCGGTAGCCGACGTCGGCGAGTATGCGGGCCAGGTACTCGCGCATGTCGGCGTTGTCGTCGGCGACGAGGACGCGTGCCGGGGAGCCGGGCCCGAGGGGGGAGCCGGGCGCGCCGGCGTCCGCCTGCGGTTCCGGCGGTCCCCCGGCCCCGGCGGGGGTGTCGGGGGGCAGCCACCGCAGGGCCTCCTGCACGTAGGGGGCGGCGGCGGAGGAGGGGACCGCCCGGCCGTCGGCCGCCGGCGCGACCGCTCCGGCCGGCAGGTGGGCGCTGCCGAAGGGCAGGCGGACGGTGAAGCGGGTGCCCTCGCCCTCGGTGCTGGCGGCGTTGATGGTGCCGTGGTGCAGCCCCACGAGCTCCCGCACCAGGGCCAGTCCGATGCCGCTGCCCTCGTTGGAGCGGGAGCGGGCGTTCTCGATGCGGTGGAACCGTTCGAACAGCCGGGGCATCTCCGCGGCCGGCACGCCGATGCCGGTGTCGGCGACGGTCACCACCGCCTGGTCGTCCTCCTGGCGCACGGAGACGGTGATGGAGCCGTCGAAGGTGAACTTCAGCGCGTTGCTGAGCAGGTTGAGGACGACCTTCTCCCACATGTCGCGGTCGACGTGGACCGGCCGGCCGAGCGGGGGGCAGTCGACGTGGAGGGCGAGGCCCGCCCTGTCGACGGCCGAGCGGAAGACGCTGGCCAGCTCGGCGGTCACCGCGGCCAGGTCCACGGGCGCGAAGGTGGCCTGCATGCGGCCCGCCTCGATGCGGGAGAAGTCCAGCAGGGTGTTGACCAGCTTGCCCAGGCGCAGGCCGTTGCGGTGGATGACGTCCAGCTCCTGCTGGGCCCGCGCGTCGTCGCCCAGCCGGTTCCGCAGTTCCTGCACCGGTCCCGCGATCAGCGTCAGGGGGGTGCGGAACTCGTGGCTGATGTTGGAGAAGAAGGTGGTCTTGGCCCGGTCCAGTTCGGCCAGCTCCTCCGCCCGCTGCTGCTGGCTCTCGTAGCTGCGGGCGCTGCCGATGCCGGAGGCGAGGTGTCCGGCGGTCAGCTCGACGAAACCGCGGTAGCCGTCGTCCAGCACGCGGTACCGGTTCAGCGCCGTCACCAGGAAGCCGTACGGGGCGCTGCCCTGCCGCAGCAGGGGCACGGCCAGGGCGTGCGTCGGCGGCTGGTCCCAGGCCCCGGACGGCAGCCCGGCGAAGGCGGGACCCTCCAGGGCGACCAGCGCGGAGTCGCCGCGGGCCAGGTCCGCCACCGGCCAGACGGCGTCCGGGTCGTCGGTCGCGAGGGTGGCCGGTGCGGCCGGATGGCCGTCGGGAAGTCCCGTGGTGGCCGCGAGCCGGGCCGTGCGGTCGTCCCGGAAGAGGTAGGTCAGCGTGAAGGGGAGGTCCTGCGGATTGCGGCCCAGCTGCCGGCCGGCGAAGTCCAGCACCTCCTGTTCGGTGCGGATCACACTGGGGTCGGAGCCCAGGTCGCGCAGGGTCGCCATCCGGCGCTCGCCGATGACCCGCACGGTGTCCTCGCTGACGACGCACAGCATGCCGACCACGGTTCCGTCGTCGTCGCGCAGCGGGCTGTAGGAGAAGGTGTGGTAGCTCTCCTCGGTGTACCCGGAGCGTTCGACGAACAGCAGCAGCGCCTCGTCCCAGGTCGCCTCCCCGCTGGTGAGCACGGTGTCGATACGGGGGCCGATGTCGGCCCAGATCTCCGACCACACCTCGCGCGCCGGCCGTCCCAGGGCCCAGGGGTACTTGCGGCCCAGGGTGTCCCGGCGGTAGGCGGCGTTGCAGAAGAACGTCAGCTCCGGTCCCCACGCCATCCACATGGGGAACCGGGAGGACAGCAGGATGCTCACCGAGGTGCGCAGGCTCTGCGACCAGTCCTCCGGTGGGCCCAGCGGCGTGCGCGCCCAGTCCACCGCGGCCAGGTCGCCGCCGACCTCCCGGTCGGCGGCGAACACCTCCGCCCCGGCTGCCGTCCGCGGCTCCTGCCCGGCGTCCTCCGCACGCGCCACGCGACACCTTCCGTCCACTCCGGCCGCCGCGCAGCGTCGTGGGGGGCCGGGTCAGCCGCCTGGGGGACGGGTCGTCGTCCTCGGCGAGATCTTGCGAGTAAGGGGGGTGGGGCGGTCGATCCGCCTCCCGGCGGCCGTGCCGTCCCGGAGGCGGTCGGCCGCGTCGCCTCAGCCCGTTCCCCGGGCGGAGGCCAGGGCGTCCCGGCGGCCGGCGGGGGCGGGGGCGTCGTCGGATTCGTGGGTGCCGCGCTGAGCGTCGTGCCGGGCCAGCACCGACAGCAGCTCCGCCACGGTCACGCCCGCCTCGGCCTCGGCCGGGTGCCGCAGGGGGACGCCCTGCTCGATGCGGTAGGTGTTGGTCCGGCCCTGGCGGGTGTGGGACAGGTACCCGTCCTGTTCGAGATCGCTGATGATCTTCTGCACCGCCCGCTCCGTCAGCCGGCAGTGGGCGGCGATGTCACGGATCCGGGTGTTCGGATCCTCGGCGATGGCGGCCAGGACGCGTGCGTGATTCGTCAAGAACGTCCAGCCGGTGTGTGGCTCAGGTGCTGCTCCCCGCATGGCTCCATAGTATGACGCACTCTGCGTGAACAAGGAAGCAGGAAAAGTTGTTCGTGTATTGGTTGACGTGTTAGACATGCGGACGGCACCCTGCTGGAGCAAGCCCAGGAGGTGCGCCGAGCGCTCCTGCCCGCACTGACGAGAAGAGTGAGCCGTGGTGTCCCAGCCGTTCTCCGCCGTGCTCTCCGACGGGCGTGAGGGTGTCACTGTGGTGTCCTTCAGCGGTGACATCGACCTGACGGCCGAACCCGAGGTGCGCCGGGCGTTGGCCGACGCCACCGGTGCGGACGCGCCCCGCGCGGTCGTCGACCTCAGTCGGGTGTCCTTCATGGACAGCACCGGTTTCAACCTGCTGATCGACGCGCACCTGCGGGCCACCGCCCGCAACGGGTGGGTGCGGGTGGCCACGCTGCCGCCGGTGGTCCAGCACGTGTTCCGGGCGCTGAGCCTGGACGAGGTGATCAGCGCCTATCCCACGCTGGGGGAGGCGCTCGCCGCCTGACGTCCCCGGCGCGGCACCGCCGGCCGCGCCATCGCCGCCCACACGGTGGTCCCGGTGGACGGGAACGGCGCGCCCCGGTGCACCGGGGCGCGGCCGGCGCCCGCGACGAACCGGACCGGGAAGGCGGTCGCCGCGGCGGTGGCCACGGCGTCCCCCGCGGGGCGGGCCCGGCCGGTCCGCTCGCCGCGGCCGGGGACGGGGCGGAACGCCTGCGCGGCGAGGGCCACGGACCGGCTGCCCCGGCCGCCGGTCCGGCCCGCCCCGAACGGCCGCGTTTCGTTCCGGCGGATCCGTCGGTTCCGCCGGATCCGCCGGATCGTGCAGGAACCGCTCCGTCGGGGGTCCGCGGCCGGGAGGTGTGCCGCGCTCCGCGTGTCCCGGACCGGACCCGCCCGTGCCCCGGGCCCTGCCCCGGACCGGACCCCGCCCGCGTCCCGGCCCCTGACCCGCCCGTGCCGCGCGTCGGCGGACCGGGCCCCGGGCGCGGACGCCCCCTTGACGCGGCGCGGAGCCGGATCGACACTCCCGGTAGGGAATCCTAGTGAACGGGTAGGGAACATGGTGCGCCTCGAAACGGTCACCGGCCGAGCGGGCCGCACACCGTCGCGCACCCCCCTCCTCACCTCCCGCCTGCACATCGACCTGCTGCGCGTGTGCAGCGCGCTCAGCCCCCGGGCCGGTCGCTGAGCGCCGAACCGGCCCCTCCTCACCGTCCGACGAACGCCCCGCCGCGCCCGTCCGCGCGGCCGCACCACGGGAGACGCATGCCCGCCACCACCCCGCTCGCCCCCGTCCCGTCCGCCCACCGCCCCGCCCCCGCCTTCCGCGGCCGGATCGGCCGGGACGCGCGCAGCGGCCACTACGCCGTGCCCCACCGCTACCGGCTGCACCTGTCGACCGCCTGTCCCGACGGACTGCGCCTCGCCGTCGGCCACAGCCTCCTGGGCCTCGGCACCAGCTGTCCGGTCACTCCCCTGCCCGCCGTCCCAGACCTCCCCGACGGCGGGTACTCGACGCTGCGCCCGCTCTACGAGGCGAGCGCCCACCACCACACCGGCCCGGCCCTCGGCCCGGTGCTCAGTGACGACTGGTCCGGGCGCATCGTCAGCACCCACACCCCCGACATCCTGCGCGACCTGGACCGCTTCCCCCGGGACGGCGGAGCCCGCCTCCACCCCCGCGCTCACACGTCCACCGTCGAGGCCGTCGAACGGTTGTGCGCCGAGGGCATCGAGGAGGCCGCGCAGCGCGCGGGCCGGGCCGGCGCCGACCCGGCCGAGCGGGACGCCGCCCTCGACGTGCTGCTCGACACCCTCGGCCGGCTGGAGCGGTCGCTGACCGGGGAGGAGTACCTGATCGCCGGCCGACTCACCGCCGCCGACATCGAACTGTGGGTCTCCCTGGTGCAGCTGGACACCGTGCACCGCCACCACCTCGACGCCGCAGCCGTGCAGCGCATCGCCGGCCACCCGGCACTGTGGACCTACGCCCGCCGCCTGGCCGCCCATCCCGCCTTCGGCACCCACCTCGACCTCGACGGCATCGCCCGCCGCCACCGCGGCCGCTGCCAGGGTCTCGAGGCCGCCGGCGCCGCCGTCCAGATCCTGGACTGGGCACACCACAGCGAGCACGCCCCGGACCCTTCCCGCAGGTGACGGACGCCCCAGCGGGTTCACCCGGCGGACACGGCCGTCGGCATCCGAACGGCCGGGGCGAACCCGCGCCGTGGGCGCTGACGACCGTGACCGTCCACGTCGGTTTCGGCGCGCTCCGTGACGCCGTGAAGAAGGCCGCACACGTGGTCTCACCTGGTGGTCACTTGCATTGACATTCCTTTCGGGGCATGTCTAACTTGCGGCGCAGACCAAGATGCCCCAGGGCCGGAGAAGTGAGGGTGACGGCGATGTACGCAGCTGACGGGACGGCCGCATGGCGGCGCCCCGGCCGCGTCCTGCTGTGCACGAACCGCTCCGTGGACCTGCTGCGCGTCAACAGTGCGCTGTGTACGGCCGCTTGTCGCGCCCTCTGCCAGGGCTGACGGCTTTCTGAGTCTCTGACGACCACCGCTGTCGCGGTGTGCCCTCTCCCCGCCCAGCCCCTGTTCCGCGTGCACTCGTGCGTCGTCTCGTACCGGGCCGCTCCCGCTCGGCGCGGTACTGCCGCATTCCGCGGTCCGGGGTGTCCGAATCCGCTGGAGCCCACCATGAGTGAATCTCCGGGCATCGCTGTGTCCTCCGGACCAGCGCCTCCCGCCGAGGCGATCCCCCGCCCCGACACCCCCGCCGAGCCGAAACCCCTCGCGGCGCAGCGGGTCCTTCCGCTCCGGCGTCCCGGCCGCTGGATCGGGACCGCGGTCGTGCTGGTCCTGGTCGCCCAGATCATCCACGGCCTGGGCACCAACCCCTTCTACCAGTGGGACCGCTTCCGCTACTGGTTCCTGCGCCCCACGATCCTCGACGGACTCGTCATCACCCTCGAAGTGGCCGCGCTCAGCGCGGTGTTGGGGCTGCTCGGCGGCATCCTGCTCGCACTCGGGCGGCTCTCCGGTGCTCCGGTGCTGCGGGCCGTGAGCTGGGTGTACATCTGGTTGTTCCGGTCGGTGCCGCTGATCGTCGTCCTGATCTTCCTCTACAACTTCTCCGCCCTGTACAAGACGTTGAGCCTGGGCGTGCCCTTCGGGCCCGCCTTCTTCACCTTCGACGAGTCGAAGCTCGCCACCGACACGGCGGTCGCGGTCGTCGGCCTCAGCCTGAACGAGGCGGCGTACGCGGCCGAAGTGGTCCGCGGCGGCATCCTCTCCGTCGACCAGGGCCAGCACGAGGCGGCCGCCGCGCTCGGCCTGCCCAAGGGCTACCAGTTCACCCGGATCGTCTTCCCCCAGGCCCTCAGGTCCATCGTCCCGAACTACGTCAACCAGCTGATCGGCCTGATCAAGGGCACGTCGCTGGTGTTCTACGTGTCGCTGCTCGACCTGTTCGGCTCGGTGCAGACGATGGGCAGCACCTATCCCGGCGACATCGTGCCGCTGCTGCTGGTCGCCACCGTCTGGTACCTGATCCTCACCAGCGCCGTGTCCGCCGTCCAGTTCTACGTCGAGCGGTACTTCGCCCGGGGCGCCACCCGCACCCTGCCGCCGACCCCGCTGCAGAAACTGCGCACCGGTCTCGGGGAGCTGCGGGAGCGTGCGCGCAGGGAGGCCGCCGTATGAGCGCCGGGACCACCGGGGCCCCGGTGGCCGTGCCCGCCGCCGTCGAGGTCCACGGCGTGCACAAGTGGTACGGCGCCCACCGGGTGCTGGACGGCGTCGACCTGACCGTACGGCCGGGCGAGGTCACCGTGATCCTCGGCCCGTCCGGCTCCGGCAAGTCCACGCTGCTGCGGGTCATCAACCACCTGGAGAAGCCCGAGATCGGCCACGTCAGCGTCAACGGCGAGCTGATCGGCGTGAGGCGCCAGGGGGAGCGGCTGAAGGAACTGAGCGAGCGGGCCATCCTCGCCCAGCGCAGCCGCATCGGCTTCGTCTTCCAGAACTTCAACCTCTTCCCGCACCTGACCGTGCTGGACAACGTGGCCGCCGCCCCGGTCGCCACCGGCGAACTCACCAAGCCCGAGGCACGGGAGCTCGCCGGCGAACTCCTCGGCCGGGTCGGTCTCGCCGACAGGACCGCTTCCTATCCGCGGCAGTTGTCCGGCGGCCAGCAGCAGCGCGTCGCCATCGCCCGGGCCCTCGCCCTGCGCCCCGGTGTGATCCTCTTCGACGAGCCCACCTCCGCCCTCGACCCGGAACTCGTCGGCGAAGTCCTCACCGTCATCAAAGACTTGGCGACCAGCGGTACCACCTTGGTCGTCGTCACCCACGAGATCGGCTTCGCCCGCGAGGTCGCCGACCGGGTCGTGTTCATCGACGGCGGCCGGATCGTCGAGCAGGGCCCGCCGTCCGAGGTCCTCGACCACCCGAAACACGAGCGGACCAGGGACTTCCTCAGCAGAGTCCTCTGACCGCAGCCTGCCCCACCTCACCGCTCACCGCTCACCATCAAGGACAGTCATGCGCACCCTCAGCCATCGCAGTCGACTTCTCCGCGGTATGACCGCAGGCACCGCCGTCGCCGCGCTCGCCGCCGGACTCGCCGCCTGCGGGGGCAGCAGCGACGCCGCCACCACGACCGACGCCGCCGGCACGGTCACCGTGGGACGGCTGTCCAACGGGGCCGCCGAGCAGACCGCGCTCAAGGTGGCCGAGGTGAAGTCGATCAGCGCCGAGCTGCCCGCGTCGGTCAGCAGGAGCGGCAAGCTGGAGATAGGCGTCGGCGCACTGCCCGACGGATTCCCGCCGCTGGCGTACGTCGGCTCGGACCAGAAGACCCTCACCGGCGCCGAACCCGACTTCGGCCGTCTGGTCGCCGCTGTCCTCGGCCTCAAGCCGGAACTGGAGAACTCCACTTGGGAGAACATGTTCGTCGGTGTCGACAGCGGCAAGGTCGACGTGGCCTTCTCCAACATCACCGACACCGAGGAGCGGAAGAAGAAGTACGACTTCGCTTCCTACCGCAAGGACAATCTCGGCTTCGAGGTGCTGAAGAAGAGCACCTGGAACTTCGACGACAACTACGAGAACCTCGCCGGGAAGACGGTCGCCGTCGACAACGGCACCAACCAGGAGAAGATCCTCCTGGAGTGGCGGGCGAAGCTGAAGAAGGAGGGCAGGACCCTCACCGTCAAGAACTACGCCAGCAAGAACGCCGTCAACCTGGCGCTGACCGGCGGCAGGATCGACGCCTACTTCGCTGCCAATCCCGGCATCGCCTACCACATCACGCAGACCGCAGGGTCGCCCAACCCGACGCGCAGCGCGGGCACGTTCTCCGGGGCCGGTGCCACGCTCCAGGGCCTGATCGCGGCGACCACCAAGAAGGACAGCGGGCTCGCCAAGCCCATCGCCGACGCGATCAACCACCTGATCGAGAACGGTCAGTACGCCAAGTGGCTCGCCGCCTACAACCTCTCCAACGAGGCCGTCGCCAGGTCCGAGGTCAACCCGGCCGGCCTGCCGCTCGACAACTCCTGACCGTCGTCGGCCCACCGGACTCCGCCGTGACGCGGCGGAGTCCCGGCCGCGCCCCGCCGCGTTCCAGACAAGGGAGACTTCGCACCGCCATGTCCACCAGCGTCCATCACCCCCCGCCCCCGAGCTCGACGGAACCGCACATCCTCGACAACGCGGCCTGGGCCGCGCTGACCGGCCCGCACGCCCACCTCGCCGAACGCGTCGGCCGGGCTGCCCGCTACCCGACGGACGTCTCCCCGTTCACCGCCCTGGAGGACCCCGCCGATCCCCGCGCCTGGGACGACCTGGCCGCACTGGTCGGACCCGGCACCGTCACCCCGGTCACCGCGGTCCAGACCGTGCCCGGCGGCTGGGAGACGGAGGACGGCGGCGAGGGCGTCCAGATGGTCGACACCGCGCTGTACGCCGAACCCGCACCCGAAGCGGTACGGCTCGGGCCCGCCGACGTACCCGAAATCCTCGGCCTCATAGCCCTCACCCAGCCGGGTCCCTTCCTGCCCCGTACCGTCGAACTCGGCACCTATCTCGGCATCCGGGACCGCGGGCGGCTGATCGCCCTGGCCGGGGAACGCCTCCGTCCGCCGGGCTGGACCGAGATCAGCGCCGTCTGCACCCACCCGGACCACCGCGGCCGGGGCCTGGCCACCCGGCTGGTCCGCGCGGTCGCGGCGGGGATCAGGGAACGCGGCGACACCCCCTTCCTCCACGCCGCGGCGAGCAACACCCACGCGATCCGGCTCTACGAGTCCATCGGGTTCACCCTGCGCCGCCGCACGCGGTTCGCGCTCGTCCGCACACCGGACGGACAGCCGGAAGGACGGGGCCGGGACGAAACCCGGGGCCGGAACGAACAAGTGGCCGAACAGCCGGAAGAAAAGGAATAGCCGTGCTGTTGTGCCTGGTGGCCGGCGAGCGGCGTCCCCTCGGCAAGCCGAGAGCGCGAGGCCCACGGGGGCTCCGGGGTCGCCGGGCCGGAAGGGCGGAGGTGAGGCACGTGCGTCCCGTGTCCCGTCACCGCGTCGTGGAACCCGCCCCGCCCCGTCGCGTGCACCTGTACTCCCGGCCGCACATCGACCTGCTGCGCGTGGCCGGCGCGCTCTGTTGCTCCTGACCCGTTGTCCTCGCAGCCGCACCCCTCGTACGGGGCCGGCTCCCTCGTACGACCGATCAGGAAGGCACCACTCCCGTGTCCTCGTCACCCTCCCCCCTGCACCTCGCCGTCGCCCTCGACGGCGCCGGCTGGCATCCGGCTGCCTGGCGCGAGCCCGTCGCCCGGCCCCGCGACCTGCTCACCGCCGCCTACTGGACCGACCTCGTCACCGAGGCCGAGCGCGGTCTGCTCGACTTCGTGACCATCGAGGACGCGCTCGGCCTGCAGTCCTCGTCCCCCACCGGACCCGACGGCCGCACCTACCAGGTCCGCGGACGCCTGGACGCCGTCCTCATCGCCGCGCGGGTCGCCCCGCTGACCCGTCACATAGGTGTGGTGCCGACGGTGGTGGCCACCCATACGGAGCCGTTCCACATCTCCAAGGCGATCGCCACTCTCGACTATGTGAGCAACGGCCGCGCGGGCCTGCGCGTACAGATCACGGTTCGCCAGGACGAGGCCGCGCACTTCGGACGTCGTACGTTCCCGCCGCTCCGGACGGAGGACCACCACGAGCCCGTTGTGCAGGAAGCGGTGGCCGACGCCTTCGACGAGGCCGCCGACTACGTCGAGGTCGTCCGCCGGCTCTGGGACAGCTGGGAGGACGACGCGGAGATCCGGGACGTCGCCACCGGCCGCTTCATCGACCGGGACAAGCTGCACTACATCGACTTCGAGGGCCGGCACTTCAGCGTCAAGGGTCCCTCCATCACGCCCCGTCCGCCCCAGGGCCAGCCGATCGTCAGCGCCCTGGCGCATGCGGCCCTCCCCCACCGGCTGGTGGCCCGGGCCGCCGACATCGGCTACGTCACTCCGCACGACGCAGGCCAGGCCCGCGCCGTCGTCGAGGAGATCCGCGCCGAGCAGACGGCGGCCGGCCGCGCCGACGAGACCCTGCACGTCTTCGGCGACCTGGTGGTCTTCCTCGACGACGAGCCCGACGGGGCCGCGGCCCGCCGGGAGCGCCTGGACGCCCTTGCGGGGTACCCGTACACCAGTGACGCCCGGATCTTCACCGGCACCCCCGCCCAACTCGCCGATCTGCTCCAGGAACTGCAGTCAGCCGGGCTGAGCGGCTTCCGGTTGCGGCCCGCCGTCGCCGGTCACGACCTCCCCGCGATCACGCGGGGCCTGGTCCCCGAACTCCAGCGCCGGGACGCCTTCCGCCGCGTCTACGAGGCCGACACCCTGCGCGGGCTGCTGGGGCTCGCCCGCCCCGCCAACCGCTACGCCGCTGCCGCGAACACCTGAGCCGGAGGGACCGTACGACATGAGCAAGCCACTGAAGCAGATCCATCTGGCCGCCCATTTCCCCGGCGTCAACAACACCACGGTGTGGAGCGACCCCCAGGCCGGCAGCCACATCGAGTTCAGCTCCTTCGCCCACTTCGCGCGGACCGCCGAGCGGGCCAAGTTCGACTTCCTGTTCCTCGCGGAGGGACTGCGGCTGCGGGAACAGGGCGGGAAGATCTACGACCTGGACGTCGTCGGCCGCCCCGACACCTTCACGGTCCTCGCCGCGCTCGCAGCCGTCACCGAGCACCTCGGACTGACGGGCACCATCAACTCCACCTTCAACGAGCCCTACGAGGTGGCCCGCCAGTTCGCCAGCCTCGACCACCTCTCCGGCGGCCGCTCCGCATGGAACGTCGTCACTTCCTGGGACGCCTTCACCGGCGAGAACTTCCGCCGCGGCGGCTTCCTGCCGCAGGAGGAGCGCTACTCCCGGGCCAAGGAGTTCCTGGCCACGGCAAACGAACTGTTCGACTCCTGGCACGGCGACGAGATCGTCGCCGACCAGGCCACCGGCACCTTCCTGCGCGACGCGAAGGCCGGGGCCTTCGTGCACCGGGGCCGGCACTTCGACATCCACGGCCGGTTCAACGTGCCGCGCTCGCCGCAGGGCCGCCCGGTGATCTTCCAGGCCGGCGACTCCGAAGAGGGCCGGGAGTTCGCCGCGTCCGGCGCCGACGCCATCTTCAGCCGGTACAGCACCCTCGACGCCGGCCAGGCCTTCTACACCGACGTCAAGTCCCGCCTCGCCAAGTACGGCCGCAGGGCGGACCAGTTGCTGATCCTCCCGGCCGCCACCTTCGTGCTCGGCGACACCGACGCCGAGGCCGGGGAACTGGCCAAGGAGGTGCGCCGTCAGCAGGTCAGCGGCGCCACGGCCATCAAGCACCTCGAGTTCGTGTGGAACCGGGACCTGTCGTCGTACGACCCGGACGGCCCGCTGCCCGACATCGACCCGGACGTCGGTGACAACCACATCTCCAAGGGCCGCGCCCAGGTGCGCATGTACCGCGACCCGCTGGCCACCGCCCGCGAGTGGCGCGAACTGGCCGCGGCCAACAAGTGGTCGATCCGTGACCTGGTCATCGAGACCGGCAACCGCCAGGCCTTCATCGGCTCCCCGGCCACCGTCGCGAAGACCATCAACGACTTCGTCCAGGCCGACGCCAGCGACGGCTTCATCCTCGTTCCGCACCTCACCCCGGGCGGTCTCGACCCCTTCGCCGACAAGGTGGTCCCGCTCCTCCAGGAACAGGGCGTCTTCCGCACCGAGTACGGGGGCCCGACCCTGCGCGACCACCTCGGCCTGGCCCACCCCGACGAGGTGCGCGACGGGCGGGCGGCATCGTGAGGTTCCCCGCCACCACCGGTCGTGCGCGCCCCGCACTCGGTGACGGGCATACGAAGGCCCACCCGGACCGCTTCCGCGAGGTGTTCGACGACGCGCTGCCCGCCGAGGAGGTGGGTTTCGACGGCTTCGGCGTGGGGGAGCGGCACGAACGGCCCTCCGTCCCCTCCCCGACACCCGTCGTCCTCAGGCACATCGCCGCCCGCACTTCCCGGATCCGGCCGTTCACAGCGGTCACCACGCTCAGCCCGCTCGACCCGCGGTGCGCGCGTGCGAGGACCACGCGACCCCGGACCACCCCTGCCTGATCGACGCACTGCACCCCGGGCACCTCGGCCCGGGGCTCGGCCGCTCCGGCCCACGCCCACCCAGCGGGCCCGCCACCCCGCCGTCGACCACCGCGGCCGCGGTGGTCGACGGCGGCGCCCCCAACGGCCTGCGCGTCCCACCCCGGTTCCCGTTCGGGCACCTGCTCGGCGCACTGCGTGCCGTGCTCCGGCGGAAGCTGCTCCTCCTGCCGAACGCCGAGTCGCAGAACCACGGCGAACAGGTGGACGGCATCACGGTGTTGCGGCGGCACGTACCGTTCCGCCGACGGTGTCGAGGCCCACGTCGTGCCGGGGAGGGCGCCGGTGCCGAGGTCTGGATCCCGGGCAGCGCTGAGGGCGGGAGCGCCGGGGCCGCGGGCGGCGACGGTCTGCGGTTCGCGGCGAACCACCACGTCAGTCCGGCCACGGTGCTGGAGGCGGTGGAGGGCCGCCGCGCCGCGTTCCGGCCCCCGACGTCCTGGACAAGCCGTACGCCAGCGTGCCCGCGGACGTCGTGGCCGCCGGGGACGACGGGACCGCCCGCGAACCCGCCACAGGCTACGGCCGGTGCCTGAGCACCTCCTCCGCCTCCGCCGGAGCCGACCGCACCCGCTGACGGCGGAGCCCGGCGCGCGGAGGGACCGCCGCCGGGCTCCCGCGCCGGGTCAGCGCGGGGCGGACGCCGGGCCGACCGGGACGTCCCCGCGCAGCGTGATCCGGTGCATGACGCGGTGCCGGTCGCCGTAGTCGCGGTTGGCGTAGTGCGCCGTGCTGCGGTTGTCCCACAGCGCGACGTCGCCCGGCTGCCAGCGGTGCCGTACGACGTGCTCGGGCTTGGTGAGGTGGGCGTACAGGATGTCGAGGATGCCCCGGCTCTCGTGCTCCGAGACGCCGGCGATGTGCGAGGTGAACCCCGGGTTCACGAACAGCCCCTTGCGGCCGCTCTCGGGATGGACGCGCACCACCGGGTGCTCCACCGGGACCAGGTCGGTGAACACCTCGCCCTCCCAGACGTTGCCGCGGCCCATGCGGCGCTGGGCCAGGTAGTAGCCGAACTCGCGGGTCCCGTCGTGGACGGCGGTGAGCGTGTCGACGTACGCCCGCAGGCCCGGCGACAGCGACTCGTAGGCGAGCTGGCTGTCGGCCCAGTTCGTGTCGCCGCCGTTGGGCGGCAGCACCACGGCCCGCAGGACGGAGATGGCCGGCGGCCGCCGCACGAACGTCACGTCCGTGTGCCAGACGTCGGCGAACCCGTTGTCCTGGCTGTCCACCGCGTACACCTCGGGCGCCACGTCGCCGGAGTCGTGGACCGGGTGCCCGACGGTCACCTCGCCCAGCCGCCTGCCGAACTCGATCTGCGCGTCGTCGTCCAGGTGGTGCTGGCCGCGCACGAACAGCACCTTGTGGCGCACGAGTGCTTCGCGGACCGCGACGACCTGGGCGTCGTCGAGGCGGCCGAGATCGATGCCGTGGACCTCGGCCCCGAAGTGCGGGCCGAGTTCGGTGACCGGCAGCTCCGTCGCCGCGGGCCGCTCACTGAGGATGCTCATCAGCGTGTTCCTTTCCTGGTGCTCGGTACGGTTCAGGCCGCGGCGGACTTGACGGCGTGGGCGACCCGGGCGCGCAGTTCGGCGTACTCGGTCGACTCGCGCAGCTGTTCGGCGTCGACGTCACCGCGCGGCAGGGGGATGGGCAGGTCCAGGGCGACGGTGCCGGGGCTCCTGGTCAGCACCACGATGCGCGAGCCGAGGAACACCGCCTCGTCGGCCGAGTGCGTCACGAAGACCGTGGTCCGGCCGGTCTGGGCGGCGACCCGCCGCACGTCCTCCTGCAGCCGCTCGCGGGTCAGCGCGTCCAGCGCCGCGAACGGCTCGTCCATCAGGAGGAGGGGGTGTTCGGCGGCCAGGGCGCGGGCGATGGCCACGCGCTGCTGCTGGCCGCCGGAGATCTCCCAGGTGCGCCGTCCCCCGGTGCCCTCCAGGCCGACCCGCGCCAGCAACTCGGCACGCCGTAGCGGCCATTGGGCACGGTCGACGCCGGCGTACCGCAGCGCCAGGTCGATGTTGCCCCGGACGGTGCGCCACGGGAACAGCCGGGGGGTCTGGAACACCACTCCGGCCGCCCCGCCGGGCCGCGGAGCGGTGCCGAGGACGCGTACCGAGCCGTGGGTGGGCCACTCGAACCCGGCGATCAGCCGCAGCAGCGTGCTCTTGCCGCAGCCGGAGGCGCCCACCAGGACCAGGAACTCCCCGGCGGGGACGGTCAGGTCGACCGGTCCGACGGCGGTGACGCTCTCGCGGCCCCGGCCGTACCGGTGGACGACGCGGTCCAGGCGTACGGCTTCCGCACGGGTGGCGTCCGCCGCCGCCTTCTCGGCCGTCCCGGTCGTCTCATTTGAGGACATCGGACAACCCCTTGAGGTAGAACGCCCTGCGGACGGCCTCCTGGGACGGCACGCCGTCGATCTGCTTCTGGCCGGCCAGGAACCGGGCGGTGTCGGTGACGTAGCCCAGCAGCTTGCCCGGAGCGCCGTCGGTGCCGAGCCAGTCGGCGGACACCACCTGCTCCGGGGTGAGGAACACCCCCTGCCTCAGTTGGGCCCTGGCGTCGGCGGCGCTGATGTCCAGCTCGGCCGCGACCGCCTTGACCGATCCCTCGGGGTCGGACTTCAGCAGCCGCAGCGCCTGCGCCTGCGCCTTGCGCCAGGCGTCGATCGCCCCCGGGTCCCGGGCGATCAGGTCGTCCGAGACCACGGCCAGGTCCAGGGTCGGCTTGCCGGCGGCGCCGATCTCCTTGCTGCTGGTGAGCTGGGTGCCGGTCGTGCGCAGCTCGTCCAGGGTGGGCAGCCAGACGTAGGCGGCGTCGATGTCCCCGCGCTGCCAGGCGGCCAGGATCGCCTGCGGCTGCAGGTCGACGAGCTTGACGTCGGACGTCTTCAGCCCGGCCTTCTCCAGCGCCGCGAGCAGGCTGTAGTGCGAGGTGGAGGCGAACGGGGTGGCGACCGTCCTCCCCTTCAGACCGGCGACGTCGGATATGCCGGTCGCCCTGCGCGCCACCAGGGCCTCGTTCTCGCCCGCCACGTCCAGTACCCAGGCGACCTTGTACGGGATCGGCGAACTCCCGGACACCCCACGGGCGAACGGGCTGGAGCCCAGGGCTGCGATGTCGAGGGACTTGCCGAGGAAGGCCTGGTTGACGCCGGCGCCGGAGTCGAACTTGATCCAGGTGATCCGGTGGTCCGGCAGGGCCTTCTCCAGCAGCTTGCCGTTCTTCACGAGCAGGTCCCCGCTGGGGAACGCGAAGTAGCCGATGCGCAGCCGCTTGGAACCGCCGGACGCCGACGCCTCGCTGTCCCCGGAGCAACCGGTGACGGCGGCGGAGACGGCGGCCAGTGCTCCGGCGAGGAGCAGACGGCGGGAGGGGCCCGGCGAAGCGGTGCCGGCGGGGACTGGAGGCATGACGGGGCCGTTTCTGTGCAGGGGAGGGCGAGCGAAGGGCGGAAAAGGATGAGGAAGGGACGACGAGAGGCCGGAAAGAACGGGAAGGGGAGCGGCAGCGTGGGGCGGGATCAGGAGCGCCCGCGCCAGGGCACGACGGCACGCTCCAGCCGCAGCAGCAGTCCGTCGATGACGAGCCCGGAGACCCCGATGGCGATGATGCCGACGAACACCACGGGGGTGTTGTTGTAGTTGGCGGCGTCCTTGACCATGCCGCCGATGCCGGGCAGGCCGTTGACCAGTTCGGCGGCGACGAGGGAGGAGTACGCCACGCCCACGGCCAGCCGGACGCCGGTGAGGGTCTCCGGCAACGCGGACGGTACGACGACGTCCTTGACGACGTCCCAGCGCGACGCGCCG
Organism: Streptomyces sp. TG1A-8; assembly: GCF_030499535.1. Taxonomy (NCBI): domain Bacteria; kingdom Bacillati; phylum Actinomycetota; class Actinomycetes; order Kitasatosporales; family Streptomycetaceae; genus Streptomyces; species Streptomyces sp. TG1A-8. The sequence goes on along the minus strand of NZ_JASTLB010000001.1, from coordinate 1,127,037 downwards.
AGGGCGCGGGCCGCTTCCACGAGACTGCGCGGCACGGCCGCGACCGCCGTCGTGGTGGACACCGCCACCGGCGGGAACGCGGCCACCGCCAGCAGCGTGATCTTCGGTTCCTCGTTGATGCCGAGCCAGATGACGAGCAGGGAGAAGTACGCCAGCGGCGGCAGGGTGCGCAGGAACGTGATCCAGGGCTCGAACAGCGAGCGCAGCCAGCCGACGGTGCCCATCAGCAGCCCGAAGAGCACTCCGAGGGCGATGCCGATCCCGGCCCCGAACGCGATGCGCCGCAGGCTGATGCCCAGGTGCTCGACGAGGTAGGTGCCGTTGTAGCCCCGTACGCCGTCGTGCGTGGTGGACACGGCGACGAACGCGTGCCACACCTTGGCCGGCGGTGGCACCAGCGTCTCGCTCCACGTGCCGCTCGCGGCCAGCAACTGCCACAGGGCGAGGAAGAGCACCAGCGAACCGAACGGCAGGGCGGCGGAGCGGAACCGGACCCACCGGCCGCGCCCGGACGGGCGGGGCGCGTCCGGCGTCGGGAGGTGGTCGGGGTCGGACAAAAGGGGTGCTGTGGACACGCGGCGTCCTCGAAAGGGGGAGGGAAGCTGGCGGAAGCGGCGGACGGCCGCTCAGGGGAGGCGCGGATACCGGCCCCCGCCGGGTGGGAGCACCGGACGGCGGGCGCGTCAGACGAGCCGGATCAACAGCAACAACACGAAGCCGGGCGTCGGCACAGGTCGATGACCAGGCGTCGCACCAAGGGCTCGTGATTCATGAGGCCCATTTGTACCGCAGGGGCCGGTCCGCCACCAAGAGGCGTCCCACTTCGTGGAACGGGCGGGGCGCGTGGGGCCCGTGGCCGCCGCGCCGGCGTCGGCGGGGAACATCGCCCTCCCCCGAAGGCGACGTTCCCCGGCCGCCCCCGGTGCCGGTCCGCGGCGGGCCATGTGCCAAGACTGCCGTCACCGGGGTCCGGGCGCCTGAGTCGGGGGCTACTCAAGTCGCCCTGTATCAGATCTGAGTAGGCACGCTCCTGTTGTCGTGACGATTGACGAACAGGACGCGAGGACGCTGGAACTGCCCTGGCCCTTCACCGGCCGGGAGCGCGAACTGGAGCTGCTGCGCGACTCGTCGGCGGCGGGCCGGCCCGGCATCGTGGTGACCGGGCCGGCGGGCCGCGGCAAGACCCGGCTGATCGCCGAGGCGCTGCGCGGCACCGGCTGCACCCGGGTGACGGGGACGCCCGAGACCCGGGGCCTGCCGTTCGCGGCGTTCGCGCACCTGCTGCCCGACACCGTCTCGCTGCACCGCGCGGTGCACCTCCTGTCCGGCGTACGGCTGCTCGTCGTCGACGACGCCCACCTGCTCGACGAGGCCTCCGCCGCCCTCGTCCACCAGCTCGCCGCGCACGGACGCACCCGCCTGGTCGTGGCCGCCACGGACGGGGCGCCGGCACCGGGCGCGGTGTCCCGGCTGTGGACGGGGGAGCTGCTGCCCCGCCTGGCCCTGGAGCCGCTGCCCCGCGAGGACACCGCCCGGCTGCTCGCCGCGAGCGGTCCGGAGCCGCTCACCGTGGACCGCCTGCACCGGATGTGCGCCGGTGACCTGCGGCTGCTACGGGACCTGCTGGGGGCGGTGCGCGCCCGCGGCCGGACGGTCCGTGTCCCGGACTCCGACGCGTGGGCGTGGCGCGGCCCGCTCCCGGTCACCGCCACCGTCCGCGACCGCCTCGCCCCGGTGCTGGAGCGGCCCGGCCCCGGCGAGCGCGAAGCACTCGAACGCCTCGCCTTCGCCGAGCCCCTGCCGCTCACCCTGGACGACCTCACCCGCGACGGCTTCGACGTGGACGTCCTCGAACGCCTGGAGGCGGACGGGCTGGTCCACGTCGACGACCCCGGTTCCGTCACCCTCGCGCACCCCCTGCACGGCCCGGCCCTGCGCGCCACCACCGGTCGGCTGCGGGCCCGGCGGCTGACCCGCGCACCGGACCGGTGCGGACCTGCGCTGGGGGACGAACAGGACCGTCTGGAGCGGCGGTTGGCCCGGTACGAGGCGCGCGGCGTGCCCACGCCGGTGGGGGACTGGCTGGTGGCCGAGGGGCTGCCGGTCCCCGCCGGGTACGCGGCGGTGCGCGCCCGGTACGCCCGACTGCGCGGAGAACTGCGGCAGGCGGCGGCGTGGGCGCGCGAAGGACTGCGCGACACACCGGCTGACGCCCGCTGCCGTCGGGAACTGGCCGAAGCCGAAGGCCAGTCGGGCCAGGCGGAGGGGACGGGGGTGTGGGCCGCCGCGGCCCGCGGTGACATCGAGGGCGCACTGGCCTCGATCGCCGGGGAGGACGACGTGGTCGCGCGGTACGACGCCGTGCGCCTCGGCGCTCCCGGCCGGGTCGCCGGAACGCTGCCGGCCGGCGGGGTGTTCGCCCGGCACGCGGAGGCGCTGGCCCGCGGGGACGGGGCCGCCCTGGACCGGGTGGCCGAGGCGCTGGTGGAGCGCGGCCTCCTGCTGTTCGCGGCCGAGGCGCACGCCCAGGCCGTCCGGGCCCACCGCGACCCGCGCGCCGCCCGCGTCTCCCGCACCCGCGCGGTCGCGCTGGCCCGCCGCTGCGAGGACGCCCGCACGCCGGCGCTGTCCGGACTCCTCCTCGGCGAACTCACGGCCCGGCAGCGGCAGATCGTCACGCTCGCCGCCGCCGGTCTCAGCAACCGCCAGATCGCCGAGAAGCTGACGCTGTCCGTGCGGACCGTCGGCAATCACCTGTACGGCGCCTACACCCGGCTCGGCGCGAGTGACCGCGGGGCGCTGCCGTGGCTGGGGGACCTGCGGGATGCCGAACCGGCGTAGGCGGGCCCGAGGGGGCTCGTCGCCCGGAAGCGGGCGGGGCGGGCCGGTGGGGGCCGGGGCCGGGGACGGGACGGCCTCGGACCGGGGGCGGAGCCGGGGGAGGGGGCTGCGGGCCGGCGGCCGGCGGCCGGCCCGCAGCGGCGGGCCGCGCCCGGCACCGGCGTCCGGCCGCCGGCACGGCCCCGCACCCGTGCGTTCGCGTCCGGCCGACCGGTGACGCGCCGCCCCGCCGCCGCCCCGCCACCGTGGGGGCGTCCCCCGGAGCCCCGGCGACGTGAACGCGTCCTCCTCACCGCCCCGCACGCCGCGGGCGCGCCCCCTCAGGCCGCCCCGAACGCCGCGAACGCCCAGCCCGTGGCCAGGTGGAGCGGGTCGCCGGGCTGGGTGGTGCGGGCGTCGCGCAGGGCCTCGGGCAGGGAGAGGCCCGCTTCGAGGCCCTTGTGCAGGGCGAGCATCAGGGGCACCACCGCCGCGTCGTTGACCGGGGCGCTGCTGGCCACCACCCCGGCCGTGCCCAGCGGCAGCAGCGCGGTGACCAGGCCGAGCAGTTCGTCGGCGCCGACCGAGGCGAGCCGGGCGGTGTCGCAGCTGGAGAGGATGATCCGGTAGGGGCTGCGGGACAGGCGCTCGAAGTCGTGCACGATCAGCGGTCCGTCGGCCATCCGCAGGGCGGAGAACAGCGGGCTGTCGGCGCGGAACGTGCCGTGCGCGGCCAGGTGGGCCAGGGCGGCGCCGTCGAGCTCGGCCAGCACGCGCGGGGCCTCGGCCGCCGCGTCCTCCAGGACCGTCGCGGTGCCGTACCGGTCGGCCAGCTCGGGCACCTCCGCGCCACCGGACGCGAGCCCGGGGCCGCGCACCAGGACGTGCCGGCCGCCGGGCGGCGGCGCGGTCTCCCGGGCGCGCAGCCAGCTCGCCGCCGACGGCGACACGCTCAGCACCCGCTCCCGCAGCGCGGGCAGCAGCGCCCACGGCACCCGGTGCAGCGCGCCCGGCGGCACGATCACCACCGGTCCGGACCCGAGGTGCGGCACGGCGCCGGCCAGCAGCAGCTCCTCCAGGCGCCGCCCGCCCGCCTCCACCAGCGGCAGCCGCGCCTCGCCCCCGGGCTGCGCCAGCCGCCGCAGCCCGGCCTGCACGTGTGCGGCCTCGGCCACCGCCTCCGCCAGCGCCCCGCCCGCGAACCGCCGTACCCGGCCCCGGCCGCACAGCAGGACGTGCACCCGTCCGTCCACCACGGCGAGTTCGACCAGCAGCGCCTCGCCGAGCCGGTCCAGCAGGCGGCCGACGTCGAAGCGGTCGCCGCCGCCGGGGGCGGAACCGCGCATGTGGTGGGTGCGGGAGCGGATCTCCCGCTCCAGCCGCCGCTGTTCGCGCTCCAGCGCCGGCACCGGGCGGCCCTCCATCCGGGCGGCCTCCGCACGGGCCGCGATCTCCCGGTAGGCGGTCAGGCCGCTGAGCAGCGCCGCGTCGGCGGGCGGCCGGGCGGGCGGCGCGGACAACAGGGTCGCCCGCCAGCGCTCGCTCCACTCCAGCAGCCGCCGCGGATCGCCCTGGGTGAGGCTCACCTCCTGTGCCAGCGCGGCCAGTTCGGCACCCTGCGCGGTGGCCCGGGCCCGCAGCTCGGAGGCGCCCAGCGTCATCCGGTGGTCGTCCAGGACGTCCAGGCCGCGCCGGCAGGCCTCCAGCACCCCGCGCGCGGAGCCGGCGGCCCGGGCCCGCAGTGCCTGCGCGGCCCAGCCCGTCACCCGGGCTGGCGGCGGTCCCGCGCGCCGGCTGCGGGCGGCCACCGCCAGGTGCCGTTCCGCCTCCGCTGTCCGGCCCAGCGCGAGCGCGATCCGGCCGGCCAGCAGCGACGCCTCCGGCGCGGCGGGCGAGCCGAACGAGGTCAGCCGCTCGGCGGCCGCCGCCGCGTCCGCCACCAGCCGCCCCGACCGGCGCCCGGCCGCCACCCGCGCCTCGGTGAGCACCAGCCGGGCGTGCGTCTGCCACCAGGTCCGCCGCTGCGCGGCGAACAGCCGTACGGCGTCGGCGGCGCGGGCGATCGCGGTGTCCGGGTCCCCGGCCGACCGGGCGGCCCGCGCGGCGGCCAGCAGCAGCTCGGCCTTGCGGGTGGACTGTCCGCCGATCCGGTCCAGCAGGGCGATCGCCGCGTCCGCCTCCGCCAGCGCCTCCGGGGCGAGCCCGGCGGCCATCAGCACCTCGCAGCGCCGGATGGACAGCATGAACGTCGGCGTGCCGAGCTTGGCGTAGCGCTCCTCGGCCTCGTCCAGCAGCCGCAGCGCCGCCGGGATGTCGCCGGACCGGAACGCGGCCAGCCCCCGGCTCTCCACGGCGTCCGCCTTGTCGTGTTCCTGGCCGGTGGTCCCCCACAGCCGTTCCGCCGCCGCGAAGTCGGCCTCGGCCCGGTCCACCGCGCCCAGCGCCAGGTGCACGGTCGCCCGCAGGGTCAGTGCCCGCGCCGTCCAGATCACGTCCCCGGCCTGCCGCAGCACCGGGATCGCCCGCCGCACGTCCTCCAGCGCCTCCCGGTGGCGCCCCAGCACCCACCACACGTACGCCCGCCGGTACAGCACCCGCGCCCGGGTGTGCCCGGTGCCCCGCGCGACCCCCTGCTCGAACGCCGACAGCCCCTGCCGCGTGCGCCCCGCGTGCACCAGTGCGACCCCCAGCGTCGCGAGCACGTCGGCCTCCCGCTCGGCGGAGTCGGCACGCGCGGCGAGGTCACGGGCCCGGCGCAGATGCCGCAGCGCGATCCTCAGGTCGCCAAAGTCGCGCTGCCAGATGCCGAGCACCTGGTGCGCCACGCCGGCGTGCAGCGGTGGGGGAGCGGAGCGCAGCACCTCTTCCGCGCGCGCCCGGGCCCCGGCCGGGTCGGCGAAGACCATCGGCAGCAGTTCGAGGACCGGCTCGCTTCCCGCTGTCATCCCTCGCATGGTAGTGGCCCGCGCAGGGCCGTCACACGCGCGCGCCAGGGCCCCCGCGGCCGTCACCGTCCCTCCCCGTCGCCGTCCCCCGGGGCCCCGCGCCCCGCACGACCCGCGGCCGGAGGTGTATCAAGCGGGGCTCCGGCGGCTCTGACTGTCGGACACCGTCTCAGGGGGAGGACACGTCATGGCACCACGGCGATTCCACGAGCAGTTCGACCACATCCAGCGCACGATGCCCGGCACCCCCTTGGCCATGGGGCCGGACGGGGACGCCGAGTTCCTCTACGAGAAGGGCGTCGTCCTCGCCCGCGACGGCGAGGAGGCCCGCGTCGTGGAGGACACCGTGCGCGCCCACTTCACCGCCACCCAGGGCCTGGTGCCCGACCACGTGCGCCGGACGGGACCCGGGACCGGCCGCACCGGCGTCACCCGCATCCGGGTCGGCGACCCCGCCCAGGGCGAGGACACCGTCCCGCACGCCCTGCGCGCGCTGCGGGAGGCCGAGGGCCGCCGGGGCCGCCGGCTGGTCGGGCGCAACCACGTCGTGCACATCGCGGTCAACGCCTGTCCCGGCGACGAGCCCGTCCCCGTCCCCCGCGGCGAACCGGCCAACCCGGCCCCCGCCGGGGGGTTCCACGACCCGGACACCGCCGTCACCGTGCTCGTCGTCGACACCGGGCTCGTGCACGACCACCGCGCCCACCCGCTGCTCGCCCACACCACCGGCGACCCCGAGGTGTGCGAGACCGGCGCCGACGGGGTGCTCCGGCCGTACGTGGGCCACGGCACCTTCATCGCCGGGATCCTCGCCGCCGTCGCGCCCAACACGGACGTCACCGTGCGCGGCACGCTCGACGACGCGGGCGCCGTCCTGGAGTCCGAGTTCGGCGCCCGGCTCTTCGAGGCCGTCGACGAGGGCGGCTGGCCGGACGTCATCAGCCTCTCCGCCGGCACCTCGACCGGCGGCACCGACGGACTCCTCGGCCTCGACGCCTTCATGCGCGAACTGCGCGCCCGGCACACCCTGCTGGTGGCCGCCGCCGGCAACAACGCCAGCGACAACCCGTTCTGGCCGGCCGCCTACGCCGCCCTGCCCGAGTACGCCGACTGCGTGCTGTCGGTCGGCGCGCTGCGCGGGGACGGCGCGTCCGGCGCCTGCTTCGGCAACCACGGCCCCTGGGTGCGCGTGCACGCCCCCGGCGAGCGCCTGACCAGCGCCCTCACCGGCTTCACCACCCCCGTGCCGTACGTCTACCAGCACTCCACCTACGACACCTGCCGGTACGGCTTCGACTACGCCTGCACCTGCCAGTACCCGCGCCACACGGGCGTGCTGAGCGAGGCGTGGGAGAACAGCGGGGGCAAGCCCGAGCAGGTGATGTTCGACGGACTCGCGCAGTGGAGCGGGACCTCCTTCGCCACCCCGGTCGTCGCCGGACTCGTCGCCGCCCACATGACGGCGCACAAGGAACGCGACCCGCGCGCGGCCGGCCGCGACCTGCTGGCCCGCACCACGGAGGTGGCCGAAGTGCGCGGGGCGCGCGTACCGGCGCTCCGCCCTCCGACCTGGCGCCCGGTCCCCCTCGTGATCCGGGAGCCGTCCGCATGAGTACCGGAACCCTCTGCTCCACGGCGTACGATGACGTGCCGTACACGAGGGGTGGAACCGTGGACCGAACAGAGGTCGGCGTGTTGGTCCAGTCCGCCGTCGACGGCGACGCCGCGGCCTGGAAGGCACTGGTGGAGGGGCTGAGTCCGCTGGTGTGGTCGGTGGTGCGCGCGCACCGGCTCTCCGACGCCGACGGGCACGAGGTCTACCAGACCGTGTGGTTCCGCTTCGCCCAGCACCTCGGCCGCCTCCGGGAACCCGACAAGGCGGGCTCCTGGCTGGCCAGCACGGCCCGGCACGAGTGCCTGAAGGTGCTCAGGGGACTGACCCGGCTGACCCTGACGGACGATCCGCGGGTGCTGGACCGGGCCAGTGACGAACGCACGCCGGAGCAGTCGCTGATCGACTCGGAGGAGGCGGCGGCCCAGGCCGAGCGGGTCCGCCGGCTGTGGCAGGAGTTCGAGGGACTGGGCGACCGGTGCAGGCAGTTGCTGCGGGTGCTGATGGCTTCACCGCCCCCCAGCTACCAGGAGGTGTCGGCCGCGCTGGGCATCGCGGTCGGCAGCATCGGGCCGCTGCGCCAGCGCTGCCTGCGCCGGCTGCGGGCCCGGATGGACGCGCGGGGGACGGTATGAGCGGCACGGACGGGCACGGGACCCCCGGCGGGGGCTTCGACGGGGGAGGCGCCGGCGACGCCCGGCTGGAGGAGGAGCTGCGGCAGGCGGCCGCCGTGCTGGACCCCGTCCCCGTCGAACTGCGCCAGCTCGCCCTGGACGCCTACGCGTTCCACGACCTGGACGCCCGCCTCGCCGAGCTGACCTTCGACTCCCTCGTGGACGGCCTGCCGGTCCGGGGGGTGTCCGAGGCCCCGCGGCTGCTGACGTTCCGCGCGGGGGAACTGACCGTCGACGTCGAGGTCACCGCGGACGGACTGATCGGGCAGGTGCTGCCGCCGCAGCGGGCGCGCATCGAGGTGCTCGGCGGCCCCCGGACGGTCCGTCCGGTGTCCGTCGACGCCCTGGGCCGCTTCACCGGAGAGCAGCCGCCCGCCGGTCCGTTCGCCCTGCGGCTGAGCACCGGCACGGAGGTGATCGTCACGGAGTGGCTGCGGGCGTGACCCGGTGCGCCGGGGGGGCATGGGCGGCGGGTGGTGCGGGCCGCGGTGCCACCCGCAGCGCGCCGTCAGTCCAGCAGCTCCCGCACCAGCGCGCCCACCTGCTCGGTCTCGATCAGGAACCCGTCGTGCCCGTAGGGCGACTCCACCACCCGCAGCCGGTCGGCGCCCGGGATCAGCGCGGCCAGTTCCGCCTGCTGGGCGAGCGGGTAGAGGCGGTCGGAGTCGACGCCGGCCACCAGCGCCGGGGCGCTCACCCGGCCGAGGGCGGCCCGCGGACCGCCCCGGTCCCGGCCCACGTCGTGGGCGTTCATCGCCTCGGTGAGCACGACGTAGCTGGCCGCGTCGAAACGGCGCACCAGCTTGGCCGCGTGGTGGTCCAGGTAGGACTCCACCCGGTACCGCCCGCCGCGCCGGGGGTCCTCCGCGTCCTGCGGCGCGCGGCCGAAGCGCGCCTGCAGTTCCGGCTCGCTGCGGTAGGTGACGTGGGCGAGCCGGCGGGCCAGGCCCAGACCGGTGTGCGGGCCGCGGCCGGTGCCGTGGTAGTCGCCGCCGTGCCAGTGCGGGTCGCAGCGGATGGCCCGCAGCTGGATGCCGGCCCACGCGATCTGCTCCGCGCTCGCCGCCGCCGCCGTGGCGAGCAGCAGCAGCGCCCCGGTCCGCCCGGGGTGGGACACCGCCCACTCCACGGCCCGCATCCCGCCCATCGAACCGCCCACGACCAGCGCCCAGCGCCCGATGCCGAGGGCGTCGGCCAGGCCGGCCTCGGCGGCCACCTGGTCGCGCTGGGTGAGGAACGGGAACGCCGCGCCCCAGGCCCGCCGTCCGTCCGGGCGCGGTGAGGCGGGGCCCGTGCTGCCCTGGCAGCCGCCCAGCACGTTCGGTGCCACCACGAACCACCGGTCGGTGTCCAGCGGCAGCCCGGGCCCGATCAGGGGGTCCCACCAGCCGGGCGCGGGATGCCCGGGCCCGGCGGGACCGGCGGCGTGGCTGTCACCGGTCAGCGCGTGCAGCACCAGCACCGCGTTCGACGCGTCCGGCGCGAGCCGCCCCCAGGTCTCGTAGGCCAGCCGCACGCCCGGCAGCTCCCCGCCCGCGTGCAGCGGCAGCGGCTTCCCGGCCGCGTACCAGCGGCGCCGGCCCGGCGGGTCCCCCTCCCGCCAGGCCCCGGTGGTGAACGGCGCCATGGTCAGGCCGTGCCCTTGGCCGCGCGGAAGCCCGCCTCCAGATCCGCCTTGAGGTCGGCGAGGCTCTCGATGCCGACTGACAACCGCACCAGGCCCGGCGCGGTCCCGGTGGCCACCAGCTGGTCCTCGGTCAGCTGGCTGTGTGTCGTGGAGGCCGGGTGGATGATCAGACTGCGGACGTCGCCGATGTTGGCGAGGTGGCTGAACAGCTCGACCGCGTCCACGAACCGCTTGCCCGCCTCGACCCCGCCGCGCAGTTCGAAGGAGACCACCGCGCCGGCGCCGCGCGGCAGGTACCTCTGCCCGGCCTCGTACCACCGACTGGATTCGAGGCCCGGATAGTGCACGACGGCGACCTCGTCGCGCTGCTCCAGCCACTGCGCGAGCGCCTGCGCGTTGGCGGTGTGCCGCTCGATGCGCAGGCTCAGCGTCTCCACCCCTTGCAGCAGCAGGAACGCCGAATGCGGGGCGAGCGCCGGGCCGAGGTCGCGCAGCAGCTGCACCCGCAGCTTGACCGCGAACGCGCCCGGGCCGAGCGCCGGCCAGTAGCGCAGCCCGTGGTAGCTGGCGTCCGGCTCGGTGAAGTCCGGGAACCGTCCGGGGTGCGCCCCGAAGTCGAAGGTGCCGCCGTCCACCACCACACCGGCGATCGCGGTCCCGTGCCCGCCGAGGAACTTGGTCGCGGAGTGCACGACGACGTCCGCGCCGTGCTCGATCGGGCGCAGCAGGTACGGCGTCGGCACGGTGTTGTCCACGACCAGCGGGACGCCCGCGGCGTGCGCCACGTCCGCGACCGCCCGCACGTCGAGCACGTTGCCGCGCGGATTGCCCAGTGACTCGGCGAAGAACGCCTTGGTGCCCGGCCGGACCGCGGCCCGCCAGGCCTCGGGATCGTCCGGGTCGTCCACGAACGACACCTCGATGCCGAGCCTGGGCAGGGTGTGCCGGAACAGGTTGAACGTGCCGCCGTACAGGGACGCGCTGGAGACGACGTGGTCCCCGGCACCGGCCAGCGTCAGCAGCGCCAGGGTCTGGGCCGCCTGCCCCGACGCCAGCGCCACCGCCGCCACCCCGCCCTCCAGCGCGGCGATCCGCTGCTCGAGGACGTCGGTGGTGGGGTTGTGGATGCGGGTGTAGATGTTGCCGGGCTCGGCCAGCGAGAACAGGTCCGCCGCGTGCTGCGTGTCGCGGAACACGAACGAGGTGGTCTGGTAGACGGGCGTGGCGCGGGCGCCGGTGACCGGGTCCGGGGCGGCTCCGGCGTGGACCTGCTTGGTCTCGAAGGACCACGCCGAGGTGTCGGCCTGCGTGCTCATGGTGCTCCTCGTGCGGGGGGGTCGGCGGACGTGCGACGAGGTAAGCACGGCCGGACGGAGTCCGGCGGACGTGTCGCACACGCGACACGAAGACGTCACACACGACATGCCGCCGCAACGGCGGCCCGCTCCCGGCACGGTCGGGCGGGCCGGCCCGAGGGCCCGCGCGGCACGGCTCCGCCCCGGCCGGGGTGCCGGCCGGGGCGGGATCACGTGCGGGGCGGCCCGGGCGCCGCGGACGTCAGCCCAGGGACGCCAGCGCCTCGTTCCAGGTGGCCGACGGGCGCATGACCGCGTCCGCCTTGGCCTTGTCGGGCTGGTAGTAGCCGCCGATCCCGGCGGGGGAGCCCTGGACGGCGTTCAGCTCCTCGACGATCTTCTGCTCGTTCGCCGCGAGGGTCTCGGCGAACGGGCCGAAGGCCTTGGCCAGGCCGGCGTCGTCGGTCTGCCGCGCCAGCTCCTGCGCCCAGTACAGGGACAGGTAGAAGTGGCTGCCGCGGTTGTCGATGCCGCCGACGCGACGGGTGGGGGACTTGTCCTCGTTGAGGAAGGTCGCCGTGGCGCGGTCGAGGGTGTCGGCGAGGACCTTGGCACGGGCGTTGCCGGTGGCCTCGGCGTACTGCTCGAAGGACGGCACCAGGGCGAAGAACTCGCCGAGGGAGTCCCAGCGCAGGTAGTTCTCCTTGACCAGCTGCTGGACGTGCTTGGGCGCGGAGCCGCCGGCGCCCGTCTCGAACAGGCCGCCGCCCGCCATCAGCGGGACGACGGACAGCATCTTGGCGCTGGTGCCCAGCTCCAGGATCGGGAAGAGGTCGGTCAGGTAGTCGCGCAGCACGTTGCCGGTCACCGAGATGGTGTTCTCGCCGCGGCGGATGCGCTTCACCGACAGCTTGGTGGCCTCGACCGGGCTGAGGATGCGGATGTCCAGGCCCTCGGTGTCGTGCTCCGACAGGTACTGCCGGACCTTGGCGATCAGGTTGGCGTCGTGCGCGCGGCCCTCGTCCAGCCAGAACACGGCCGGGTCGCCGGTGGCGCGGGCACGGGTGACGGCCAGCTTGACCCAGTCGCGGATCGGGGCGTCCTTGGTCTGGCAGGCGCGGAAGATGTCGCCCTTCGCGACCGGCTGCTCGATCAGGGCGTTGCCGTCCCGGTCGACCAGGCGGACGGTGCCCGCGGCCGGGATCTCGAAGGTCTTGTCGTGGGAGCCGTACTCCTCGGCCTTCTGCGCCATCAGGCCGACGTTCGGGACGGAGCCCATGGTCGACGGGTCGTAGGCGCCGTTGGCGCGGCAGTCCTCGATGACGGCCTGGTAGACACCGGCGTAGGAGGAGTCCGGGATGACGGCGAGGGCGTCGTGCTCCTGGCCGTCCGGGCCCCACATGTGGCCGGAGGTGCGGATCATCGCCGGCATGGAGGCGTCGATGATGACGTCCGAGGGGACGTGCAGGTTGGTGATGCCCTTGTCGGAGTCGACCATGGCGAGGGCCGGGCCCTCGGCCAGCTCCGCGTCGAAGGACGCCTTGATCCCGGCGCCCTCGGGGAGGTTCTCCAGGCCCTTGAGGATGCCGCCCAGACCGTCGTTCGGGGTCAGGCCGGCCGCCTTGAGGGTCTCGCCGTACTTCGCGAACGTCTTCGGGAAGAACGCGCGCACCACGTGACCGAAGATGATCGGGTCGGAGACCTTCATCATCGTGGCCTTCAGGTGCACGGAGAACAGGACGCCCTCCTCCTTGGCGCGGGCGACCTGCGCGGCGAGGAACGCGTTCAGCTCCGCGACGCGCAGCACGGAGGCGTCGACGACCTCGTCCTTGAGGACCGGCACGGACTCGCGCAGCACGGTGGTGGTGCCGTCCTCGGCGACCAGCTCGATGCGCAGCGCGCCGTCCTCGGTGACGACGACGGACTTCTCGGTGGAGCGGAAGTCGTTCTCGCCCATGGTCGCCACGTTGGTCCTGGAGTCGGAGGTCCAGGCGCCCATGCGGTGCGGGTGGGTCTTGGCGTAGTTCTTCACCGAGGCGGGGGCGCGGCGGTCGGAGTTGCCCTCGCGCAGCACCGGGTTGACGGCGGAGCCCTTGACCTTGTCGTAGCGGGCGCGGATCTCGCGCTCCTCGTCGGTCCTGGGGTCGTCCGGGTAGTCCGGCAGCGCGTAGCCCTTGGCCTGCAGCTCGGCGACGGCGGCCTTCAGCTGCGGGAGGGACGCCGAGATGTTCGGCAGCTTGATGATGTTGGCCGCGGGCGTCTTGGCCAGCTCGCCCAGCTCGCCCAGCGCGTCCGCGACGCGCTGGTCCTCGTTCAGGTACTCGGGGAAGACGGCGATGATGCGCCCGGCCAGCGAGATGTCGCGGGTCTCCACGGGCACACCGGCCTGCGAGGCGTACGCCCGGATCACCGGCAGGAACGAATGCGTCGCCAGGGCCGGGGCCTCGTCTGTGTAGGTGTAGATGATGGTCGAGTCAGTCACCGGGTGCTCCGCTCCACGTCTGCAACATTGCTCGACATCAAGATATCTCGTGAGCGGCGCCGGCTCGACAGGGGTCCGGGGAGCGGAACCGGCCGCGCCGGCCGGCCGGGGCCGGTGATCGTGCGGTCGCACCGGGCCGGGGCCGGTCCGGCCCCGGGGCCGCGGCGCGGGGGCGTGCGGGCGGGGGTGTGCGGGCGGGGTCCGGGAATTCCCGGCCGGTCGCCCGCGGGCCGTTCCTAGTCGGCCGTGCCCGGGCCGGACGCCGAGTCCTTCGGACTGCGCTGCTGCGGTATCGCCACCGAGTCCCGCTGGAGCGCCACCGTGCGGGTGGGGGCCGGGATGCGGATTCCCTCCTCGCGGTAGCGGCGGTGCAGGCGCTTGATGAACTCGTGCTTGACCCGGTACTGGTCGCTGAACTCGCCGACGCCGAGGACCACCGTGAAACCGATGCGCGAGTCGCCGAAGGTGTGGAAGCGGACGGCGGGCTCGTGGTCCGGGACGGCGCCGGTGATGCCGGTCATGACCTCGGTGACCACCTCGGCCGTCACGCGCTCGACGTGGTCCAGGTCGCACTCGTAGCCCACACCGGCCTGGACCAGCACCGTCAGCTGCTGCTCGGGGCGGGTGTAGTTGGTCATGTTCGCCTTGGCGAGCTGCCCGTTGGGGATGACCACCAGGTTGTTCGACAGCTGCCGCACCGTCGTCTGGCGCCAGTTGATGTCCTCGACGTAACCCTCCTCGCCGCTGCTGAGCCGGATGTAGTCCCCCGGCTGCACGGTCCTGGAGGCGAGGATGTGGACGCCCGCGAAGAGGTTGGCGAGCGTGTCCTGCAACGCCAGCGCGACGGCGAGGCCGCCCACGCCCAGGGCGGTGAGCAGCGGCGCTATGGAGATGCCGAGCGTCTGCAGCACCACCAGGAAGCCGATGGCCAGCACCAGCACCCGGGTGATGTTGACGAAGATGGTGGCCGAGCCGGCCACGCCCGAGCGGGACTGGGTGACCGTGCGGACCAGGCCCGCGATCACCCGGGCCGCCGACAGGGTCACCACGAGGATGAGCAGCACCCGCAGGCTCTGGTTGACGTGGTGCTGGACGGTTCCGGTCAGCGGCAGCGCCGCCGCGGCCACCGCCGTGCCGCCCGCGATCGCCGCCCAGGGGACGACGGAGCGCAGCGCCTCCACGATGACGTCGTCACCGCTCCAGCGGGTCCGCTTGGCGTGTCCCGCCAGCCAGCGCAGCACCGACCGCGACAGGAAGGCCAGCAGCAGGCCCGCCGCGAGGGCGACGCCGGCGAGGACCAGGTCGTCCAGGGTCGGTGTGCGGTTCACCGGCCACCTCCGGCGCGCGGAACCGCCGCGCGGAACCTGATGTGAAGTGTCGTCACGTTGTCACCTGTTCGATGTCCGGGATGTGCGTCCGCGCCGCCCGCCGGACCGGCGGCGGTCGGCGCGAACGTTCATCCTGCCGTATCCGGCAGGCCGGTTCGCGCGCGGAACGGACCGGCGGGGACCGGCACGGACGCCGGCCGGACGCCTCGAGCGGCGGGCCGGGCCCCCGGTGGCGGCGGTGACCGCGGGCCGCCGGACCGGCGAGCGGTCACCGCCGCCGTGGCCACGAGGGGCGGCGCGGCGGGCGAACCCGTCCGAACCTTGACCTCAACGAAGCTCGAGGTCCTACGGTCTGCTCATGAGCATGGAGACCACCGCCTGGACCCAACTGCACAGTGTGATGAACGCGCAGCGGGAGCGCCGGCCCCTCGCCCGCGCCACGCTGCGCCGCATCGCCGTCTTCGCCCGCCCCCATCGCGCCGGCATCACCCGGTTCGTGCTGCTCGGGGTGGTGACCGCGCTGCTCGCCGTCGCCACGCCCGTGCTGGCCGGCCGCGTCGTCGACGCGATCGTCTCGGGCCACGACTCCGGCACCGTCGTACGCCTCTCGCTGCTGATCGCGCTCGCCGCCCTCGCCGAGGCGGCTCTCGGCATCCTCGGCCGGCGCCTGTCGGCGACGCTCGGGGAGGGGCTGATCCTCGACCTGCGCACGGCCGTGTTCGACCACGTGCAGCGCATGCCCGTCGCGTTCTTCACGCGGACGCGCACGGGAGCGCTGGTCAGCCGGCTCAACAACGACGTGATCGGTGCCCAGCGGGCGTTCGCCAACACCCTGTCGGGCGTGGTCAGCAACCTGGTGACGTTGCTGCTCACGCTCGCCGTGATGCTGACCCTGTCCTGGCAGATCACCCTGCTCGCGCTGGCGCTGCTGCCCGTGTTCGTGGTGCCCGCCCGCCGCATGGGCAGCCGGATGGCCGGCCTGCAGCGCGAGGCGGCGACGCTCAACGCGGCCATGGGCAACCGGATGACCGAGCGCTTCTCCGCGCCCGGCGCCACCTTGGTGAAGCTGTTCGGCCGTCCGGAGGAGGAGTCGGCCGAGTTCGCGGCCCGCGCCCGCCGGGTCCGCGACATCGGCGTGCGCACGGCGACGGCCCAGTCCGTGTTCATCACCGCCCTCACCCTGGTCTCCGCCCTCGCGCTCGCCCTCGTCTACGGCCTCGGCGGCTGGTTCGCGCTGAACGGCACCCTGGAGGCCGGTGCCGTCGTCTCCCTCGCCCTGCTCCTGACCCGCCTGTACGCCCCGCTCACCGCGCTCGCCGGAGCCCGGGTGGAGGTGATGAGCGCGCTCGTCAGCTTCGAGCGGGTCTTCGAGGTGCTCGACCTGAAGCCGCTCATCGAGGAGCGGCCGGACGCCCGCGAGGTGCCCGAGGGACCGGTGGCCGTCGAGTTCGACGACGTGCGCTTCGCCTACCCGGCCGCCGACCAGGTCTCCCTCGCCTCCCTGGAGGAGGTCGCCACGCTCGACGGCCGCGGCGGCGCCGAGGTCCTGCACGGCGTCTCCTTCCGCGCCGAACCCGGCCGGACCGTCGCCCTGGTGGGCTCCTCCGGCGCCGGCAAGTCCACCATCGCGCAGCTGCTGCCGCGTCTGTACGACGTCGACGCCGGCGCCGTCCGCATCGGCGGGATCGACGTCCGCGACCTGACCGCCGCCTCTCTGCGGGCCGTCCTGGGCATGGTCACCCAGGACGGCCACCTCTTCCACGACACGGTCCGCGCCAACCTGCTGCTGGCCCGCCCGGAGGCGACGGACGAGGAGCTGTGGGACGTGCTCGGCCGCGCCCGGCTGGCCCAGGTCGTCCGGGCCCTGCCCGACGGCCTGGACACGGTGGTCGGCGAGCGCGGCTACCGGCTCTCCGGCGGCGAACGCCAGC
The DNA here is from genome assembly GCF_030499535.1 of Streptomyces sp. TG1A-8. Taxonomy (NCBI): domain Bacteria; kingdom Bacillati; phylum Actinomycetota; class Actinomycetes; order Kitasatosporales; family Streptomycetaceae; genus Streptomyces; species Streptomyces sp. TG1A-8. The sequence goes on along the minus strand of NZ_JASTLB010000001.1, from coordinate 1,110,323 downwards.
GCATGACGATCGCCCGGCTGCTGCTGGCCCGCCAGCGCGTCGTCATCCTCGACGAGGCCACCGCCCACCTGGACAACACCTCGGAGGCGGCCCTCCAGGAGGCCCTGACCGAGGCCCTGCAGGGCCGCACCGCCGTGGTGATCGCCCACCGCCTGTCCACCGTCCGGGCCGCCGACCAGATCCTGGTGGTGGAGGCCGGCCGCATCGTGGAACGGGGCACGCACGAGGAGCTGCTGGCGGCCGGCGGACGCTACGCGGAGCTGCACCGGACGCAGTTCGCCGAGCGGGCCGCCGCCGAGCGGACGGCCTGAGGGGGACCGTCCTCCCGCCGGCGTCCATCCTCCTGAACGCCGTCCAGCCTCTTGACGACTGTGGTCCAGACCTCTCACCTCACGCCTTGCTCGAAGACCCCTGGCAGGCCCGGCACCCGATGGTCCTCCGGGTGCCGGGCCGCGCCCGGGCGCCCCCACGCGAAAGGCCGCCCCCACCCATGGCCAGACCCCTCACCGCAGCCGTCCCGCGCGCCGCGCTGTCCCTCGCCGCCGGCCTGCTCACCGCCGCCCCGGCCCAGGCCGCCACCGGCGCCGTCACGGGCCTGGCCGGCAAGGCAAGTGCCTCGACGTCGCCGGGGCGAACTCCGCCGACGGCACGGCCGTCCAGCTCTACGACTGCAACGGCAGCGCCGTCCAGCAGTGGACGGTCGGCGGTGGCGGCACCGTCCGCGCCCTCGGCAAGTGCCTGGACGTGACCGGCGACGCGACGGCCGACAGCGTCCGGTTCGTCCGGCGCGCGCAACGGCACCGCCGCCCGGTGTTTCCGGGTGACCCCCGTGCCCCGGCACGCCGACGGCCCCGGCCCCGGTCCGGACGTGGTCGTCCTCGACCCGGCGACGCCGTCCCCGGCCCTCCTCCGCCGCACGGGTGCCCCTCGGAGCCCGGACGTGTGAGGCGCCGCAGCCTGGATACGTGAAGTTGCACGGCACACGGTCCGTCCGGAAGGCCCTCCCTGCGATGACCAGCGACCACCAGTCCGGCCCCCACTCGGAGATCACTCTCCGGGTCAACGGCAAACCCCGCACCCTGCTCGTCGACCACCGGCGGGTCCTGCTGGACCTGCTCCGCGAGGACTTCGACCTGACCGGGTCCAAGAAGGGCTGCGACCACGGCCAGTGCGGTGCCTGCACCGTCCTGGTCGACGGCCGCCGCCTCAACAGCTGCCTGCTGCTCGCCGTCACCCTGGACGGCAGCGAGGTCACCACCATCGAGGGCCTGGGCGGCGACGGCGAGGAGCCGCACCCGCTGCAGCGCGCCTTCCTCGACCGCGACGCCTTCCAGTGCGGCTACTGCACCCCGGGGCAGATCTGCTCCGCCGTCGGCATGCTCGCCGAGGCCGCGGCCGGCCACCCCTCCCACGTGACCGGCCCCGAGGTCCCCTCCGGCCGGCCCGTCCCGCTGGACCGGTCCGAGATCCGCGAGCGGCTCAGCGGCAACCTGTGCCGCTGCGGCGCCTACCCGCGCATCGTCGAGGCGGTGGAGGACGTGCTCCCGTGAAAGGCTTCGCCTACCTCAGGCCCGGCAGCGTCGAGGAGGCCGTCGCGGCCCACGCCGCCCACCCCGGCGCCCGCTACCTCGCCGGCGGCACCAACCTCGTCGACCTCATGAAGCTCGGCGTGGAGAGTCCCGCGGTCCTCGTCGACGTCGGCCGGCTGCCCCTGGACACCGTCGAGGAGCGGCCCGACGGCTCGCTGCGCGTCGGCGCCACCGTCCGCAACAGCGACCTCGCCGCCCACCCGCTCGTCCGCGACCGCTACCCGGTCCTGTCCCAGGCGCTCCTCGCGGGAGCCTCCGGCCAGCTGCGCAACGCGGCCACGACCGGCGGCAACCTCCTGCAGCGCACCCGCTGCCCCTACTTCCAGGACCTGGACAAACCCTGCAACAAGCGGGAGCCGGGCAGCGGCTGCGGGGCCCTGGAGGGCGTCCACCGCGACCACGCGGTCTTCGGGCACTCGCAGCGGTGCGTCGCCACCCACCCCTCCGACATGGCGGTGGCCCTGGCCGCCCTCGACGCCCGCGTGGAGCTGTACGGCACCGAGGGGACCCGCAGCATCCCGGCGGCGGACTTCCACCGGCTGCCCGGCGAGCACCCGGAACGGGACACCGAGATCCGCCCGGGCGAGCTGATCACCGGCGTGCTGCTGCCCGCCGCCCCGGCCGGGCTCCCGTCCGCCTACCGCAAGGCCCGCGACCGCGCGTCGTACGCCTTCGCGCTCGCCTCCGTGGCCGTGGTGCTGGGCGTCGCCGACGGCGTCGTCGACCACGTGGGCATCGCCTTCGGCGGCCTCGCCCACCGGCCCTGGCGGGCCCGGCACGCGGAGACCGCCCTGCTGGGCGCCGCCGCGACGCCCGCCGCCTTCGAGGGCGCCGTCGCCCTCGAACTGGAGCGCGCCGAGCCGTTGCGCGACACCGCCTACAAGGTGCCCCTGGCCCGCAACCTCGCCCTGGACGTCCTCAACCGCCTCGCCCCGGCCCCCGCGCCGCTCTGACGACCCCCGCCCCGGCCCGTCCCAGGAGACCCCATGGCCCCCACCGGCCCGCCCCCGACCACCCCGCCCCCCGGCCCGCCGCCCGGCGCCCGGCCGGCCCGCGGCGGCCTTCCGGCGGACGCTCCGGGGGACCGGCCGGGCCTGCCCGCGGACGGTCCCCGGGCCCGGTCCGGTCCGCCCGCGGGCGGCCCCCCGGCCCCCGCCGGTGCCGACCTGCCACCGGCGGCGGACGCCGCGACCGCGCGCACCCGGCCGCGGCCCGGCGCCACGCCCCCCGTCGGGGCCGCCCTGGGCGCCCCCGTCGAGCGCCGGGAAGGGCGGCAGAAGGTGACCGGGGGCGCCCGGTACGCCGCCGAGCACCCGCTGGCCGGACGTGCCCACGCCTGGCCCGTGCCGGCGGCCGTGGCGCGCGGCCGGGTCAGGGACGTCGACACCGCCGACGCGCTCGCGCTGCCCGGCGTGCTCGCGGTCCTCACCCCCGGTGACGCCCCCCGCCTCGCCGAACCGGACGACGCCACCCTCGCCCTGCTCCAGGACCCGGACGTGCCGCACCGGGGCTGGTGCGTCGCCCTGGTCGTCGCCGAGACACCGGAGACGGCCCGCGCCGCCGCCCGCGCGGTCCACGTCACGTACGACACCGAGGCGCACGACGCCGGCCTGCGCCCCGACCACCCGGACGCCTACGAGCCGGAGGAGGCCAACGGCGGCCAGCCGGGCCGGCTCGACCACGGCGATCCGGAGACCGCCTTCGCCGCCGCGCGGGTCCGCGTGGACACCGAGTACCGCGTGCCGCCCCTGCACAACCACCCCATGGAGCCGCACGCGACCACGGCGCAGTGGGAGGGGGACCGGCTCACGGTGTACACCTCCAGCCAGGGCGGTACGACCGTCCGCTCCGTGCTGGCGTCCCTGTTCGAGCTGCCCGAGGACCGGATCACCGTCGTCGCCGAGCACGTCGGCGGCGGCTTCGGCTCCAAGGGCACGCCGCGCCCCGACGTCGTCCTCGCCGCCATGGCCGCCCGGCACACCGGCCGGCCCGTGACCCTGGCCCACCCCCGCCGCCACCTCCCCACCACGATCGGCCACCGCGCCCCCACCCTGCACCGGCTGCGCCTCGGCGCGACGGAGGACGGGCGCCTCACCGCCCTGCTGCACGAGGTGACCACGCACACCTCCCGCGTCAAGGAGTTCGTGGAGCAGGCCGCCGTGCCGGCCCGCGTCATGTACGCCGCACCGCACCTGCGCACCGTCCACCGGGTGGTCCCGCTGGACGTCCCCAGCCCGTCCTGGATGCGCGCACCGGGCGAGGCCCCCGGCATGTACGCCCTGGAGTCCGCCATGGACGAACTCGCCGGCGCGCTCGGCATCGACCCGGTGGAGCTGCGCATCCGCAACGAGCCGGACCGCGCCCCCGGCAGCGGCAAGCCGTTCAGCAGCCGGCACCTCGTGGAGTGCCTGCGCGAGGGTGCCCGCCGCTTCGGCTGGGCGGAGCGCGACCCGCGCCCGCGCTCCCGCGCCGAGGGGCCGCTGCTGCTGGGCACCGGCGTGGCCGCGGCGACCTACCCGGTGATGGCGTCCCCGTCCACCGCGACCACGCACGCCCTGCCGGACGGCGGCTTCGTGGTCCGGGTCAACGCGGCCGACATCGGCACCGGCGCCCGCACCGTCCTCGCCCAAGTGGCCGCCGACGCGCTCGGCGTGCCCGTGGACCGGGTGCGCACCGAGGTCGGCCGCAGTGACCTGCCCCCGGCCCCGCTGGCCGGCGGCTCCTCCGGCACCGCCTCCTGGGGCTGGGCGGTGCACGAGGCGTGCGTCCAGCTCAGGGAGCGGCTCGCCGGGCACGGCGGCCCGCTGCCGGCCGAGGGGCTGGCCGCCCGCGCCGACACCACCGGGCGGGCCGACGCCGACAGCCCGTACGCCCGGCACGCGTTCGGCGCCCACTTCGCCGAGGTCGCCGTCGACACCGTCACCGGCGAGGTCCGGGTCCGCCGCCTGCTCGGCGTCTACGCCGCCGGGCACATCCTCAACGCCCGCACGGCACGTTCGCAGTTCGTCGGCGGCATGACCATGGGCCTGGGCATGGCCCTGACCGAGGGCAGCACGCTGGACACCGCGTTCGGCGACTTCGCCGAGGCGGACCTGGCCTCGTACCACGTGCCCGCCCACGCCGACGTCCCCGACGTCGAGGCCGTCTGGATCGACGAGGACGACCCCCACCTCAACCCCATGGGCAGCAAGGGCATCGGCGAGATCGGCATCGTCGGCACGGCCGCCGCCATCGGCAACGCCGTCCACCACGCCACCGGCACCCGCTTCCGCGAACTCCCCCTCACGCCGGACCGGATCCTGCCCGCGCTGCTCGCCGAGGGGTGACCGCGTCCGGGGCCGCGGGCCGCCGGCCCGCGGCCCCGGACGGGACACCGGTGGACCCGGGCGGTCCGGACGGCGGTCCGGCCCGCGCGGCCGGTCCGCACACGGGCGGGTCACGACCGGTTGACGAACCGCGTCCGCGAGGGACCCTGGTGTACGCCCGCCCGCCCACCACACACCGAGGGCCCATGACCGACACCCCGCTGCGCGTGCTCGCCGTCGACGACGAGGAACCCGCGCTCGAAGAACTGCTGTACCTCCTGGGCGAGGACCCCAGGGTCGGCAGCGTGGTGCCCGCCCTGGAGGCCACCGGGGCGCTGCGCCGGCTGAGCCGGGCCGTGGAGGGCGGGCCGGACGGCGCGGACGCCCTCGACGTCGTCTTCCTCGACATCAACATGCCGGGTCTCAGCGGCCTGGACGTGGCCCGGCTGCTCGGTGGCTTCGCGGCCCCGCCGCTGATCGTCTTCGTCACCGCCCACGAGGACTTCGCCGTCCGCGCGTTCGACCTCAAGGCCGTGGACTACCTGCTCAAACCCCTGCGCAGGGAGCGCTTCTCGGAGGCCGTGCGACGGGTCGCCGAGCTGACCCGGGCCGGCCAGGGGCCCCGGCCCGCCGTCCCGCCCGCCGGACCCCGCGCCGGCGCGGACCGGCAGCCGGGGCACGCCGCCGACGGCCAGGTCCCGGTGGAACTGGGCGGGGTGACGCGGTTCGTGTCCGTCGCCGACATCACCGACGTCGAGGCCCAGGGCGACTACGCGCGCCTGCACACCGCGCAGGGCAGCCACCTGGTGCGGATCCCGCTGTCCACGCTGGAGGAGCAGTGGCGCCCCCGCGGCTTCGTACGGATACACCGCAGCCGTCTCGTCGCCCTCTCCCGCATCGAGGAACTGCGCCTGGACGGCGGCAACCTGACCGTCCGCGTCGGGGACCGCGTCCTGGCCGTCAGCCGCCGCAACGCCCGTGAGCTGCGGGACCTGCTGACCCGGCGGGCGAACCCCGTCCAGCGTCTACCCCACCACTGACGGGCTGCGTACACTCACCGCAACAAGGTGATCACCGCGGCCTGGGGGAGTGCGTCATGGGTGCGGAGCCCGTCCCGCGCAGGGAGGTGGTCACCGGTGGGCCGCGCACCGTCCGCACCGGCCGGGCGGGCCGCACCCCGCCCCGCCCGGCGACCGCACCCGCACCCCGCCCCGCACCCGGTGACGACACCGCCGTCACGCACCTGATGCGCCGCCAGATACGGACCGGGTTCACGGTGACGGCCCTGCTCGCGGCCCTGCTGGGTTCGCTCCCCGTGGTCCTCCGGCTGCTGCCGGCCACGAGCGCCCGGCCGGACGCCCCACTCGCCGTGTGGCTGGTCCTGGGCGTGGCGCCGTACCCGGCCCTGCTCGGCATCGGGGCCTGGTACGTCCGCCGTGCCGAGCGCGCCGAGGGCGACGTGACCGCGCGTTGAACCGGACGTACGCGATCGCCGGCGTGTCGGCCGTGGTCCTCGCCACGGTGCTCGTCGGCGCGCTGGGCCTGCGCGTCTCCCGGACCACCTCCGACTTCTACGTCGCCTCGCGCAGCGTCCCGCCCCGGCTCAACGCCTGCGCCGTCAGCGGCGAGTACCTGTCCGCCGCCTCCTTCCTCGGCGTCGCCGGGCTCCTCCTCGCCCAGGGCGCCGACATGCTGTGGTTCCCCGTCGGCTACACCGCCGGCTTCCTGGTCCTGCTGGCCTTCGTCGCCGCCCCGCTGCGCCGCTCCGGCGCCTACACCCTCCCGGACTTCGCCGAGGCCCGGCTGGAGTCCCGCGCCGTCCGGCGGATCGCGAGCGTCCTCGTCGTCGGCGTCGGCTGGCTCTACCTGCTGCCCCAGCTGCGCGGCGCCGGCCTGACCCTGCGCCTGCTCACCGGGGCGCCGGGCTGGCTCGGCGGCCCGGTCGTCGCCGGCGTGGTGACCGCGGCGGTGGCCGCCGGCGGCATGCGCAGCGTCACCTTCGTCCAGGCCTTCCAATACGGGCTGAAGCTCGCCGCCCTGCTGGTCCCCGCGGTGTTCCTGCTGCTCGCCTGGGGCGCCGACCACACCCCGGCACCCTCCTGGGACCAGCGCCCCGCCTTCCGGCGCACCACCCAGGTGCACCTCGACCGGCCGCTGACCCTCACCGTCCGCACCCCGGTGCGCGTGGACGCGACCGGAACCGTCGACGACCGCACCCTGCGCGCCGCCCCGCTCACCCTCGGCCGGGGCGCCCACCGGGTCGGCGCCGGCACCACCCTGCGCTTCCCGCCCGGCGCCCCCGTGCCCCTGCCCCGGGAAGAGGGCGGGCGCGCGGCCCCGCCGGGCTGGGCCGGGCCCCTCGCGACCGGCCGGGAACAGCACGGCCTGTACTCCACCTACGGGCTGATCCTCGCCACCTTCCTCGGCACCATGGGCCTGCCGCACGTCGTCGTCCGCTTCTACACCAACCCCGACGGCCGCGCCGCCCGCCGCACCACCGTCGCCGTCCTCGGCCTGCTCGGCGTCTTCTACCTGCTGATCCCCCTCTACGGGGCGCTCGGCCGGCTCTACGCACCCGACCTGCTGCTCACCGGCGACACCGACGCGGCCGTGCTCGTCCTGCCGCACCGGCTGATCGGCGGCGCCGGCGGCGACCTGCTCGGCGCGCTGATCGCGGGCGGCGCCTGCGCGGCGTTCCTGTCCACCGTCTCCGGGCTCACCATGTCGGTCGCCGGCGTCCTCGCCCAGGACGTGCTGCCGGCCCTGGGCCTGCGGCACGTCCGGCTGGCGGCCCTGCCGGCGGTCGCGGTGCCCGCCGCCGCCAACACCGTGGTCGGCGACCTGCCCGTGGCCGACGCGGTCGGGCTCGCCTTCGCCGTGTCCGCGTCCTCGTTCTGCCCGCTGCTCGTCCTCGGGATCTGGTGGCGCGGACTCACCCCGCACGGCGCCGCCGCCGGACTGCTCCTCGGCGGCGGCTCGGCGCTCACCGCGGTCGCGGCGACCATGGCCGGCGCCGCCCGCTCCGGCTGGCCGCACGCCCTGCTGGCCCGGCCCGCCGTCTGGTCGGTCCCCGTGGGCTTCGCCGCCATGGTGCTGACCTCACTGGCCACCCGGGACCGCGTCCCCGCGGGCGCCGGCGCCACGATGGCCCGGCTCCACCTGCCCGAGTCCCTCACCGGCCGCGCCGGTCCGCCCCCGCCCCGGCCGGCCCCGCGGTGACCGCGCGCACCCCGGCCGGCCCCGCAGCGACGAGGAGCCCGATGCCCGGGACCCGCCCGGCCCGCTCCGCGGGACGCCGCCCGTGACCGCGCCCGTCGCCCCGGCGGCACCGGGCACCGTGACGGGAGCGCTGGGCGCCGCGACGGCGCTGGGCACCGTCGCCCTCGCCCTGGCCGGGCTCGCCCTGTTCGCCCTGGGGCTCGCCCTCGGCCACGGCGCCGCCCGCCGCCAGCAGGAGAACCCGGCGGGCCACGGCACCCCCGTCGAACGCGCCACCTTCCACACCCTGCACACCGCCTCGCTCGCCGCACCGCCGCTGCGCGCGGGCCTCACCCCCGACACGGCCCGCAAGGCGGCCCGGCGGCTGCGCCCCCTGCTCGGCACGGTCGCCCTCGCGCTCACCGACGAGGAGTCCGTGCTCGCCTGGGACGGCGCCGGCGGCCACCACCGCGCCGAGGCGGGCCCGCAGATCGCGCAGGCCGTGCGCACCGGCCGCCCCCAGACCTTCGCGCTGTCCTGCGCGGACGGCACCTGTCCGGTCCGCTGGGGCGTCGTGGCACCCCTCCGCGTCGACGGCCGGGCCCCCGGCACGCTCGCCGCCTTCGGCGGCCGGGAGTCCGCCGTGATGGTGCGGGCCGCCGGGGAAGTGGCCCGCTGGGTCTCCGTCCAGCTCGAACTGGTCGACCTGGACCGGGCCCGCTCCAGCGTGATCGAGGCCGAGATCCGGGCCCTGCGCGCCCAGATCTCCCCCCACTTCGTCTACAACTCGCTCGCGAGCATCGCCTCGTTCGTCCGCACCGACCCCGAGCGGGCCCGCGGCCTCCTCCTGGAGTTCGCCGACTTCACCCGCTACTCGTTCCGCCGCAACGGCGACTTCACGACCCTGGCGGAGGAACTGCGCTCCATCGAGCAGTACCTCGAACTCGCCCGCGCCCGCTTCGGCCGGCGCCTCGACGTGACCCTGCGCATCGCCCCGGAGGTGCTGCCCGTCACCCTGCCGTTCCTGTGCCTGCAACCGCTCGTCGAGAACGCGCTCAAACACGGCCTGGGGGAGTCCGCGGGCCGGGGCCGCATCACGATCGCGGCCGAGGACGAGGGGACCGAGGCGCGGGTCGTCATCGAGGACGACGGCGTCGGCATGGACCCGCAGCGGCTGCGCGAGATCCTCCGCGGCCGGGGCGGCCCGTCCGCCGGCATCGGCCTGAGCAACGTGGACACGCGCCTGCGCCAGGTCTACGGCGACGCGCACGGGCTGGTCGTCGAGACAGGCGTCGGCGCCGGCACGAGGATCACCGTGCGCATCCCCAAGTTCCGTCCCGGCGTCCGCCCGGCCCCGCCCCCCGCCTGAGGGCGGCGGTCCGCGTCCCGCCCGGTGCCCCCGCCGGATGCCGGACGCCGCGCGGCCGGGCCGGACCGCGCCGGCCGGTGTGGGACCGTCCGGCGGGGGCACCGGAATGCTGTGGCGCGAGCCATGGTGCGAACTCGCACCCGAGGGTGTGGGAGGGTGCGTGAACGTGCTGGCCCGGCTCGACCGCTACCAGCGGCGGCACCGGTGGGCGGGCGTGCCCCTGGCGGTGGTGTACAAGTTCTTCGACGACCAGGCCGCCTACCTCGCCGCCCTGCTGACGTACTACGGCTTCGTCTCCCTCTTCCCGCTGCTGCTGTTCCTGGTGGCGATCCTCAGCGCCGCCCTGCACGGCAACCCGCACCTCCAGCAGTCGGTGCTGCACTCGGCGCTGAGCGAGTTCCCGGTGATCGGCGACCAGCTCGGCCACAGCGTCCACTCCTTCCACGGCAGCGGGGCGGCCGTGGCCGTCGGGGTCACCGGCAGCCTCTACGGCGCCCTGGGCGTGGCGCAGGCCGCCCAGCACGCCCTGAACAAGATCTTCGCGGTGCCCCGGCACGCCCGTCCCGATCCGCTGCGCTCCCGGCTGCGCGGGGTGTGCTTCCTGCTGCTGCTCGCGGTCGGCCTGTGCCTGACCACGGCCCTGTCCGCCGCCGAGTCCGCGGCCGGCGTCTTCGGCGCCCACCTGGAACTCGGCGTCCGGATCGCCGTCGTCGTCGCGGGCGTCCTGTGCAACGCCGCCCTGCTCCTGCTGAGCTACCGGCTCATGGCCCGGCGCCGGCTGACCCTGCGCGTGCTGTACGGGCCGGCCCTGGGCGGGGCGTGCGCCTGGCAGGCACTGCAGTGGGGCGGCTCCTACTACGTCGGGCACGTGCTGCGGGGCGCCACGGCGACGTACGGCATGTTCGGCATCGTGCTCGGGCTGCTCGGCTGGATCTACCTCGGCGCCGTCGTGTACCTCACCGCGGCCGAGATCATCTCCGTGCGCTGCCTGCGGCTGTGGCCCCGCAGCCTGCTGACCCCGTTCACCGACCACGTCCACCTCGCCACTGGCGACCTGCGCGCCTACCGCTCGTACGCGACCACGGAGGCCTTCAAGGGCTTCGAGAAGATCTCCGTGCGCTTCGGGGAGCCCCCGCCGCCGGCCGTCGGCGACAAGGGACCGCCCTGATCCCGGATCCGCGCCGAAACAGGCCGTTTCGTTCGCGCAGAAGGTGATACCCACCTCTTGTCCGATTCTCGAGTGGTCCGGGAGGACTCATGGCGACAGGCGAAACCGGATTCAGTGACGTCGTCTTCGACCTCATCTCCGTGCAATATCATTCCCTGAAGGCCGGGCACGACTACGGCCAGTACGTGCGTGACGCGGAGAACGCGAACAAGCAGGAGATCGCGGACTTCTTCCGTTCCGTCATGGAGCAGGACTCGGAGCGCGCGGCCCGCTGTCACCGGTTCCTGGCCGAACTGTCCGGTACGCAGGACGCCGGCCCGGCCGTGGACTGAGGTGCGCGCGGACCGGGCCGCCCGGGCGCGCGGCGCCCGGCACCGTCATGCTTCCCCCTGAGTGACACACCCGCCGACGACGAGGCGGCTGCCGGCCCGGCAGCCGCCTCGTCGCTGTCCGCATCCCCTCCCGGCCGCTCCGGCCGGCTCCTTCCCGGGCCGGCCGGAACCGTCGCCGTGCCGTCGCCGGGTACGTCCCGCCGGTGCGCGCCGGCCCGGTCACCGGCCGGCGCGTCCGCTACGCGGTGGCCGGCTCGTACGTCCAGCGCAACAGCGCGCCGAGGCCCCCCGTCGGCAGTCCGGGATCCTCCTCGTCCTCGTCCGGGACCGGGACGACCAGGACGTCGGCGGCGGTGACGGCGGCCGCCCTGAGCAGTGCGTCGTCGGCGCGCACCAGGACCGGATCGCTCTCGCCCAGGGCCTGGGCGTCGGTACGGCGCGTCGCCACCTGGTCGGGGCCGGCGCCCACCCACGCCTCACGGGCCAGCTCCGAGCCGTCGGGCCGGACCAGCAGCGTGTCGATGCGGTGCTCCCGCGCGGCCTCCACCAGGGCCGGGACGCCCTCCACCGCGTCCGTCGCCCGGTCGGTGCCCACCCGTCCGGCCCGGAAGCGGTCGAGCACCTCCTCGACGTGATGGTGCAGGTGCTGCTGCCGGGCCCGCTCGACGGCCGCCTCCAGGGCCGGGGAGGAGGAACCCGCGGCACGCCCGCCGTGCTCGGTCTCGGCCGTCACCTCGCGCACCGCCCCGGGCAGCCTCTCGTGCACGGCCCGCCGCTCGCGCGGATCACCCGCCAGGACGACGAGGTCGGCGCCGCACTCCTCGTACGCCGAGGCCAGCGCTTCGGCGATCTCGCCGGCGTTGTGCTCCCAGGTGTTCTCCACCTTGAGCTGGAAGTGCCGCTCGTTCCACTCGGCCGAGGCCGTGCGGTGGACCGGACGGCGCTGTCCCTCGACCTGCCCGGCGTCCTGCGGGCCCGTCGCGCCGCGCAGCTCGAAGTCGGCGCCGGTGCGGTCGATGTACGCCACCAGGCAGACCGGATCCTGGCCGGACAGCTCCAGCAGCGGCGTCAGCCGCGGCAGCGGCGCCCAGCAGGCGATCGGGCGCCGCGGCGGCCGGGAGAGGCGGTGGCTGAGCACCACCTGTCCGCCGGTGGCGAAGAAGACCCGTCCCGCCGGGTCCTCGGCGGGGCTCGTGGCCATCAGGGCGGCGCGCACCGCCTCGACGGTCGCGGCGTCGGCGCCCTCCTCCTCCAGGGTCCGGCAGGCCTGCCGGACGGACAGCTCGTGCTGTTTCGCGCCCCTCTCGTCGTTCGGGGCGGCGCCGAAGTAGACGGTGGCCCAGGGGCCGGGGGTGTCGAAGAGCGGGTGCAGGAATGACAGGTGCACGCTTCCTCCACTTGCCTGCTGTGTCCGGTTTCACCCCCCTCGGCGGGCCGAGTGCCCGACGGGCGGCCCGGGACACGCGGGACCGGCCGCCGATCCCCGCACGGCCGGCCGGGACGGGCCCGGCGGGCGGGAGCGGGGTCATGGAGGTGGTGCGGCCGGCCCGCGTGTCCCGGGCCGGATCGGCGGGGCCGGGCGGCCGGCGCCCGGTGCCCCGCGGTGTCCGGGGACGGGCCCCGCCCCGGTCCCCGTCCGCCGTCGGACCGCCGGGTTCCGGCCGCCCGGCCCCGCCCGGTGGCCGGACCGCGATCCGTATGATGTGCGGGTGAAGTGGTGGTGCGGGTGGAACTAGGTGTTGCGGTCACGCTGGCGCGTGAGATCGCCGAGGACGTTCTGGCTCGTCAGGCCGACGCCGTGGACGCCGAGCGCCGCTGGCCGGCCGAGGGCATGGAGGCGCTCCGCTCCCGGCTGGGCGGCCTGGTGGTGCCCGCGGAGTCCGGGGGCATGGGCCACGGCCTGCTGGCGGTGGCGCAGGTCGGCGAGGCGACCGGGCGGGCGTGCGCGTCGACGTCCATCTGCTTCGGCATGCACCTGGTGGGGTCGGCGGTGATCGCGGCGAAGGCCGACCGCCGTCAGCGGGAGCACTACCTGGAACCCATCGCCGCGGGTGAGCACCTCACGACCCTGGCGCTGTCGGAGCCGGCCACCGGCGTCGAGTTCTGGCTGCCCCAGACGCGCATGGAGCGCGGTGACGCCGGGGAACTGCGGCTGAGCGGGGCGAAGAGCTTCGTCACCAACGCCGCTCACGCCGACTCCTACGTGGTGTCCGCGGTCGCGACCGGTCCGGGCACCCCGCCGGGGCAGTTCTCCTGCGCGGTGGTCGACGCCGGCACACCGGGACTGCGGTGGGGCGACGCCTGGGAGGGGTTCGGCATGCGGGGCAACGCCTCCCGCGGGCTGGAACTGCCCGGGGTGCGGATCCCCGGCTGGTGCCTGCTGGGCGAGGAGGGCGACGAGATCTGGTACGTCTTCAACGTCGTCGCCCCCTACTTCCTGATGGCCATGGCCGGCACCTACCTCGGGGTCGCCGCGGCGGCCCTGGACGAGGCGCGCAGGCACCTGCTGCGGCGCAAGGCGGCGCGCGCGGGGCGTCCCCCCGCCGGCCAGCCCGTCGTCCAGCACCGCCTGGGCACGATGTGGGCCCGCGTCGAGCGCACCCGCCGGCTGATCTACCACGCCGCCGCGGAGGCGGAGATCGGCGGCCCCGAGGCCCTGCTCGGGCTGGCCTCGGCCAAGGCGGAGGTCGCCGAAGCCGCCGAAGCGACCGTGAACGACGCCCTCACGCTGGTCGGGGGCGTCGGCTACGGCGAGCGCTCGTCCCTGCACCGCCTGCTGCGCGACGCCCGCGCCGCGCACGTGATGTCCCCGGTCACCGACCTGCTGCGGGTGTGGACCGGCCGGGCCCTGCTGGACGAACCCCTGCTGGAGGGGTGACGTGCACGCAGCCGCGCCCCTACTGTTGCTGGTGGACGTGGCCCGCCGCACGGTCGGGCCCATGGAGGACGGCCCGGCGGGCCCGGTCGAGGTCATCGAGACCACGGCCGAGGACGTCCTGGCCTACGCCGGCGGCACCCCGGGCCAGCGCCGTCCCACGGTGGTGGTCCTCGGACCGGGGCTGACGGCGCCGGTCGGCCTGATCCACTCCCTGCGCCCCCACGCCACGGACCTGCTGGTCGCCGTGATGACCGGTCCCGGCTCCGCCGCCGGACTCGCCACGCTCCCCCTGCTGTTCTCCGCGGACGTCGTGCGCCGCGTGCCGGGCCGGGTGCCCGGCACGGTGACGGAACTGCTGCGGCAGCTCTCCCGGCGGCGGGTCCACGCCGCGGCGCTCGCCGCGGCCCAGCAGCAGCTGTCCACCGGCACGTCGTTCCACCGGCACCTGGGCGAGCGGCTGCTGGGGCAGTTCCTGTCCCAGGCCCCGATCGGGGCGCTCATGCTGGACGGGGACCGGGTGATCGCCTGGAACCGCAGGGCGGCCGACATGCTGCAGCTGACCGAGCGGGACACGCTCCACCGGCCGCTGGCCGACCTGTTCGCCGAGGACGAGCGCGCGGCGTTCCGCGAGTACCTGGCCGCGTCCGGCACCAGCCGTGCCGCCGAGCCCGACGCCCTGTTCGAACGGGCCCGGCCCGACGGAGCCCTGCAGTCCCTGCGGGTCGCGGCCCAGCAGGTCACCGACGCCGAGGGCCGCGGCCGCACGCTGGTACTGGCCGAGGACGTCACCGACCGCATGCACGCCCAGCGCAAACTCGCCGAGCGCACCAGCCACGCCCTGCTCACCGCCGAGGTCGCCGCCGCCATGACGGCTTCCGGGCCGCTGGCGGAGCGCCTGCACACCTGCGTCCGCGCCGCGACCGAGCGGCTGGCCGCCGACCGCGTCTGCATCTGGACCCTGAACCACCGGGGCGAGCTGGAGCACACCGCCTGCGCCGACGGCGACACCGGATCCGGGGACTCTCCCTGCCGGGAGACCACCCGTCGACTGGTGGAACGGGTCCTCAGCACCCGCCGTCCCCACCTCGACGTCGCACCCGGCCCGGCCCCGGCACCCGGCCCGGCCCCGGCACCCGGCCCGGCCCCGGCACCCGGCCCGGCCCCGGCACCCGGGCGGGGCCCGGTCCCCCGCTCGTTCGCCGGCCACCCCCTGGTGTCCGGCGGAGAACTGATCGGCGTGCTCGCGCTGCACACCCGGTTCGCCGTGCCGGGTTCCACCCTGTCCACCCTCGGGAACATCGCCGACCAGATCGCGGTCGGCACCCAGCGGGACCGCCTCCTGCACCGCCTGCACGAGAGCACCCGGGCCCTGGAGCGCCCCCTGCTGCCGCCCCTGCTGCCCGACCTGCCGGGCTTCGAACTGGCCGCCCGTTATGTCCCCTTCGGTCGGGGGCTGCACATCGGCGGGGACTTCTACGACGCCTTCAGCGCCCCCGACGGCCGGCACGTCCTGGTCCTCGGGGACGTCTGCGGCAAGGGACCCGACGCGGCGGCCATCACCGGTCTGGTCCGCCACACCCTGTGGGCCGCCGCCCAGCACACCAGCGACCCGAACCACGTGCTCGGCCTCGTCAACAGCGCGCTGCGCCGTCAGAGCGCCCCGTTCTGCACGCTCATCTACGCCGTGCTCGACACCCGCGGCCCCACGGCCCGCCTGCGGATCGCCTGCGCCGGCCACCCGGCACCGCTGCTGCGCCGCGCGGACGGCCGCACGGTGCCCCTGGCGGTCCAGGGACCCCTGCTGGGCGTGCTGGAGGCCCCCCGCCATCCGGTGTCCGAGGTGGAGCTGCGGCCCGGGGAGACCCTGGTGCTGTACACCGACGGCTTCACCGAGGGGGCCGGCGGCCGGGACCAGCGGACGCCGGAGGACCTCGCGGCCCTGCTCACCGCGCTGCCGCCGGCCGGCACCGCCGGTCTCGCCGAGCACGTGGTCGACACCCTGCTGGACTCCGCGCACCGCTGGTGGGGCGAGCGCCTGCGGGACGACCTGGCCGTACTGGCCCTGACCGCCGCGCCCCGGGGTGCGCGGCCCGCAGGCCCGTGCCGCACACCCCGGCCCGGTCTCAGCCCTGCGGCTGGAGCTCCCCGGGCCGGTCGCACGCCGACGGCCGGCCCGGACACCCGGCGCGCCGGTTCGCCGCCGACACCACCGCGTCGGTCAGGGCCCTGGTGAGGTCGGCCCCGGTGCCGACGCCCCAGTGCACCTCGCCCTCCACCAGGCATTCGGCGTAGCAGACCGTCTGCTCGCCGATCGTGTCGAGAGGCTGGCTCACTGTTTCCAGCACGGACACCTGCCGCAGCGGCGTCAGGGCCGTGCTCAGGGCCTCCGAGAGGTCGATGCCCGCGCCCATGAGGCTCGCCGGCTCCCCGGCGGCCTCCACGTCGAGGGTGAGGTGGCAGGTGCCATCTGCCGTGGTGTCGATGTGGTGGTCCCGCACCGAGATTCGGCCCCATGGAGTGTCGTCCTGGGCGAGGTAGGTGTCGCGGAACAGGGACCAGATGCGCTCCGGGGTGACCTCGCCACCGCGCGTGTCCGTGTAGTCCTGGATGATCCGGGAGAACTCGATCTGCAGTCGGCGGGGCAGGTCGAGGCGGTGGTTGGTCTTCAGCACATAAGCCACACCCCCCTTGCCGGACTGGGAGTTGACGCGGATCACCGCCTCGTACGAGCGGCCGACGTCCTTGGGGTCGATCGGCAGGTAGGGCACCTCCCAGACGACGTCCGTCACCAGCTGGCCCAGTGCGGCGGCCTTCTCCTCCAGCGCTGCGAAGCCCTTATTGATCGCGTCCTGGTGCGACCCGGAGAATGAGGTGTACACCAGGTCCCCGGCATAGGGGTGCCGGGCGGGCACCTTCATCTGCGTGCAGTGTTCGGCCGTGCGCCGGACGTCATCGATCGCCGAGAAGTCGATCAGCGGATCCACGCCCTGGCTGAACAGGTTCAGGCCCAGGGTGACGAGATCGACGTTGCCGGTGCGTTCGCCCTGCCCGAAGAGGCAGCCCTCGATCCGGTCCGCACCCGCCATCACGGCGAGTTCGGCCGCCGCGACGGCGGTGCCCCGGTCGTTGTGCGGATGGGCGGACAGGCAGACGTGGACGCGGCGCGAGAGGTGACGGGACATCCACTCGAAGCGGTCCGCGTACGTCGACGGGGTGGAGCGCTCGACGGTGGCCGGCAGGTTCAGGATGATCTCCCGGCCCTCCTCGGGCTGCCAGACGTCCATCACCGCCTCGCAGACCTCCAGGGCGAACTCCGGCTCGGTGTCGGTGAAGATCTCCGGGCTGTACTGGAACCCGAACACCGTGTCGCCGCCCAGCAGTTTGTCGGCATACCGCATCACCAGCTGGGTGCCGTCGACCGCGATCCGCCGGGTCGCCTCCTCGTCGTTGCGGAAGACGACGCGGCGGAAGAGCGGGGCGGTGGCGTTGTACAGGTGCACGGTGGCCCGGTCCGCGCCCACCAGGCTCTCCACGGTCCGCTCGATCAGTTCCTCGCGCGCCTGGGTCAGCACCGAGATCGTCACGTCGTCCGGGATCGCGTCCTCTTC
Source organism: Streptomyces sp. TG1A-8 (assembly GCF_030499535.1). Taxonomy (NCBI): domain Bacteria; kingdom Bacillati; phylum Actinomycetota; class Actinomycetes; order Kitasatosporales; family Streptomycetaceae; genus Streptomyces; species Streptomyces sp. TG1A-8. Next base: position 1,092,876 of record NZ_JASTLB010000001.1, on the reverse strand, counting down.
GACGAGCGAACGCACGAAGTCGAAGTCGGTCTGGCCCGAGGCCGGGAAACCGATCTCGATCTCCTTATAGCCCATCCGGACGAGCAGGTCGAACATGATCCGCTTGCGCTTGGGCGGCATGGGGTCGATCAGCGCCTGGTTACCGTCGCGCAGGTCGGTCGACAACCAGCGCGGGGCCGCGGTGAGGCGGTTCGACGGCCAGGTGCGGTCCGGCAGGTCCACGGACTCGTAGGGACGGTACCGGTGCACGGGCATTCCGGAGGCCCGCTGTCGCACAGTGGCTGCGGTGATCGGTGTCGGGCGGCGCTCCGGCCGCTGCAGGGGCGCCGGCTCGGCGGCGGGGGCGGTCACAGCCGCTCCATGGCGGTCTTGATGCGGTCCACCGCTTCCCCGAGAGTCTTCGGGTCCGTGGCGAATGCCAGCCGGACGTGCCGCTCACCGCCGGGGCCGAAGGCGAAGCCCGGGGTGACGGCCACCTTCGCTTCGCGCAGCAGCCAGGTGGTGAAGGCCGCGGGGTCGGCGAACCGGGTGCCGCCGATGTCGCAGAAGGCGTACAGGGCGGCGTCCGGGCTCGGGCAGACGAAACCGGGGATGCCGGACAGGCCCTCCACCAACAGGTCGCGGCGGGCCTCGTACGCCGCGCGCATCTCCTCGACGGGTTCCTGCGGGCCGGTCAGGGCGCTGATCCCGCCCCGCTGCACGAAGGAGCCGGCGCAGCCCACCGTGTGCTGCTGCACCTTCAGCATCTGCGCCGAGACGTCCTCGGGCGCCGCCACGTAGCCCAGGCGCCAGCCCGTCATGGCGTAGCCCTTGGAGAAGCCGTTGACCGTGAGGGTGCGGTCGGCCATGCCGGGCAGCGCCGCGATGCTGAGGTGCTCGCCTCGGAAGCGGACCTTTTCGTAGATTTCGTCGGTGATGACGAACAGGTCGTGGGCCCGGGCCACCTCCGCGACCGCCTCCGCCTCGGTGGCGGTGAGGACGTTGCCGGTCGGGTTGTTCGGGTTGTTGATCAGCAGGGCACGGGTCCGCGGGGTGAGGCGCTCCTCCAGGTTTTCCCGGGTGAGGCGGAAGCCGTTGTCCGTGCTCAGCGGGGCGAAGACGGGTTCGGCCCCGGCGAGACGGGCCATGGCCGGGTAGCTCACCCAGCTGGGTGTGGGGATCAGCAGCTCGTCACCCGGTCCGAGCAGCGTCATGACCGAGAGAAACAGCGCGTGCTTGGCGGAGGGGGTGACGATGACCTGGCGGGCCGGGTCCACGGACAGGCCGTTGTCCTTCAACAGCTTGTCTCCGATGGCCTCCAGCAGCGCGGGCAGGCCGCGGCTGGGCGTGTAGTGGGTGAAGCCGCCGCCCAGCGCCTGCGTGCCCCCGGCGGTGATGTGACCGGGTGTGTCGAAGTCGGGTTCGCCGCCGTTGAGGTCGAGGATCGACTCGCCCCGGGCACGCAATTCTGCGGCCAGGTCGAGGATCGCGTAGGTGGGTGATTCTTCGATCCCTGCGAAGCGGGAGGCCACGCGAGAGACGGGCACAGTGGGTTCTCCTGTCGGTAGCGCACGGGGTGAGGCGCGCGCAGCCCGCACGAGCGGGGTGATGCGCGGGCGGCACGGGAGAGGGGAGGAGGGAGAGGACAGAGATGGGGGAAGGGGGAGGACGGGGTGGATGCCCGGGCGGCGTGGACCGGCGTCAGTCGGCCACGCGGCCCCGCACGCTGTCGACCCAGGCGTCGGCGTGGCTGTCGGCGGTGGCGTCGTCCCGGAAGGCGTAGGTCTTGAGCAGCCAGCGGGACTTGGCCTTCACCGGGTCGTGAATCTCGATCTTCTCCCGGCTGTGCATGCCGTCCTGGTTGGCCAGGACGAACAGGTCGCCGGTGAGGATGCGGTGGCGCTGCTTGTCGGCCTTCGCCAGCGCGTCCTTGACCGCGATGATCGCGTCCCGGGCCTCGATCGGGGCGTCGGTGGCGACGGTGGTCGCGGTGTCCATGTACCGGAAGCTGTGGTCGTTGTAGAGGATCGCGTGCTTCTCGGACTCAGTCAGGGTCGCGTTGAACTCACGGGAGAAGACGTCGAAGGACGTGACGAAGTACGGCCGGCGCAGCGTCTCCTGTATCTGCTCGTCGAGGTGTTCGAGCAAGGCCGTGCCGTCGACGTACCCGGTGTAGATGACGTCATCGGGGCAGCGCATGCCGAGCAGGGAGATGTAATCGGCGCGGACCGGGTGCGCGGTGCGGTCGTTGTGGAAGTACAGCTCGCTGTCGCTGTATCCGGTGAACATCCCGTCGAAGCGGTTGTAGGCGACGACGTCGGTGAAGAAGTCGCCCCGGTTGCGGGCGTAGGTCAGCAGGGGCGTCCCTACGAGCTGGTTGAACAGCTCGAGCAGTGCCTCGCCGACGAAGGTCTTCTTCTTCCTGTGCTTGTCGCTGACCGGATCGTCGTGGTCGAGGACCGGCACCTCGGCGTCGATGGGTACGTTGCGCAGCACGTGCGCCTGGGAGACGCCGGAGCGACGCTCGTCCTTGACGCGGACGCACACCTCGGTGAAGAAGGCGGGGACCCGGCCCTGGTCGATCAGATCGGTGATCGCCCGGGAGAAGGCCGCGTAATCCTCGTAGGGGTGTTTTCCGACGGAGGCGAGGAGGTCGTACAGCTCGTCGTGTTCCGACGAGTCCAGCGCGTGGATGGGTCGCATCGCTTGCTTCCTGATCCTGGTCGACAGTCACCACGGGCCCACGCCGGAGCGGGGGCGGGTGGGGGATTCGGGAAGGAATATCCGACGGGCGCCGAGACGCAGTCAACGGACCTCATCAAAAGGTGGAGGTGTCCATCATAAAGGTGGAGGAATCCCGGACGTCATTCCTCTGTTGTGTGGATTCCGTAGTCCGGTGCCGATCCACTGTGCTTACCGTGGCCGACGAATCATGAGCGTCTTGCATGACGAATTCAGTTCGGGGAGACCTGGTGAAACTGTCGCAGTGTTCCGCATTCGTCGCAGTGGCCGAGACGGAAAGCTTCACCCGGGCCGGACTGCGGCTCGGCATCAGTCAGTCGGCGGTGAGCCACGCGGTGGCGGCGCTGGAGAAGGAGCTCGGGGTGACGCTGATGCGCCGCGAGCGCGGCGGCGTCACCCTCACCGCGGAGGGCAGGCGGGTGCTCCAGCATGCCCAGGCCGTGGTGCACCACGCCGAACTGGTGATCCTGCGGGCGCGTGCCGCCCGGGCCGACGACGGCCCGCTGCGGGTGGCGACGGTACCCACCTTCGCCTCGCAGCTGCTGCCGCGGCTGATGGTCCAGCTGGCCGCCACCGGCCGGGAGCCGGCCATCACCGTCCGGGAGGCCGACGACAAGCAGATAGGCCGCTGGTTGAGAGCTGGCGGCGTGGACGTGGGCATCACCTACTCCGCGCCACCCGGAGTGGTCACGGCACCCCTGGTGCGCGAGACCTTGTACGCCCTGGTCGCCCGGGACCACCCGCTCGCCGGTGCCCGTGCCCTGCCGTACGAGCAGGTCGCGGCCCTGCCGCTGATCATCCCCTCCTGGGACCCGGAAGCAGCGGTGCTGCGCACCCTGCGGGAGGCGGACGGGGAGCTGGCGGTCCCGCACCACATACGGGACCTGAACACGGTGCTGTCTATGGTCGGCGAGGGACTGGGAGCGACGATTCTGCCGGACACCGTGCTGCCGGCGGTGCTGCCCGGCCTGCGGGTCCTGCAGTTGGCGCCGCGCCGCTCACGTCAGCTGTTCCTCAGTGTCCGGGCCGCCGAGGACGACGACCGGGTCCGGGCGTTCGCCGCCGCCGCCCGGGAGATCGCCGGGCGGCGGATCAACGACCTGCGCGCTCTGGTGGGCCCTCAGAGCGATGTCGTGACGGGCATGGCCGACCGGCGCGTGCTCTCGTAGGAGGCGATCGAGTCCTCGTGCCGAAGGGTGTCGGCGATGAGGTCGAGGCCCGACAGCAGCCGCCGGCGGGCTCCTTCCTCGATGCGGAAGGAGGCGCAGACCTCCCCGCAGCGCAGGCTGGATTCTGTCAGGTCGACGGTGACCCGGCGGGCCGGCTCGGCGGTGACCAGGTCCCACAGCCGTTCGACGGTCTCCTCGGCCAACGTGACCGGTAGCAGGCCGTTCATCAGCGCGTTGCCGTGAAAGATATCGCCGAAGCGGGGCGCGACCACGGCGCGGAAACCGTAGTTCAGCAGTGCCCACACCGCGTACTCGCGCGAGGAGCCGGTGCCGAAGTCGTTGCCGGCGATCAGCACGCTGGCACCCTGGTATTGGGGCTGGTTGAGCACGAAGCCGGGATCCGTGCGCCAGTCGGCGAACAGCGCGTCGGCGTGCCCGGTGCGCTCGGAGTGGTTGAGGAACCGCACCGGGATGATCTGGTCGGTGTCGACGTCGCTGCGCCGCAGCGGCATTGCCGTGCCGTGGTGGACGGTGAACTTCTCCAAGGCAGCTTCCTTACAGGTCGTCGGGGGCGGCCAGCCGCCCGGACACGGCGGTGGCAGCGGCGACTGCCGGGGAGACGATGTGGGTGCGCGACCCCCGGCCCTGCCGCCCCTCGAAATTGCGGTTGTTCGTGGAGGCGGCCCGCTCCCCGGGGCGCAGCCGGTCCTCGTTGAGGGCTGCGCACATCGAACAGCCGGCGCCGGCCCGGAAGTCCGCGCCAGCCCGGTCGAATACGTCGGCCAGTCCCTCCGCGACGGCCTGGCGGCGCACGCTCGCCGATCCCGGGACGATCATCAGGTGGACGCCTTCGGCCACCTTGCGGCCCCGGAGGACCTCCGCCACGGCACGCAGGTCCTCGATCCGGCCGTTGGTGCAGGAACCGACGAACACGGAATCCACCGGCACGTCCCGCATCGCGGTGCCCGGCGTCAGCGCCATGTAGTCCAGCGCGTGGCGGGCCGCCGCACGCTCCGACTCGGTGGCGAAGTCGCCCGGATCCGGGACCAGGCCGTCGAGCGGCACGCTCTGGGCGGGATTGGTGCCCCAGGACACGTACGGAGACACGGCGCCGCCGTCCAGGACGACCTCCTTGTCGAACACCGCGTCCGGATCGCTGCGCAGCTGCGTCCAGTGTTCAGCCTCCGCGTTCCAGGCGGCGCCCCGCGGCATGCCCGGACGGCCGGCCAGGTACTCCAGCGTCGTGGCGTCGGGTGCGATCATCCCGGCCCGCGAGCCCGCCTCCACCGTCATGTTGCACAGGGTCATCCGTCCCTCCATCGACAGAGCGTCAATGGCGGTGCCGCGGTACTCCACGATATGGCCCTGGCCGCCCGCGGTGCCGATCCGGGCGATGAGGGCGAGGACCAGGTCCTTCGCCGTCACACCCGGGCGCAGGGGGCCGCCGACGGTCACGGCCATGTCGCGGGGACGCTTCATCGCCAGCGTCTGGGTGGCCAGCACGTGCTCGACCTGGCTGGTGCCGATGCCAAAGGCGAGGGCGCCGAAGGCCCCCTGCGTCGTGGTGTGCGAGTCGCAGCACACGATCGTCATGCCGGGCCGGGTCAGGCCCAGTTCCGGACCGATGACGTGGACGATGCCCTGCTGGGGGTCGCCGACGCGCAACAACGGGATGCCGAACTCGGCGCAGTTCTTGCGCATTAGCTCCGACTGGCGGCGGGCCACCGGGTCCTGGATGGGCTTGTCGACGGCAATGGTGGGGACGTTGTGATCCTCGGTCCCCAGTGTGAGGTCCGGGCGCCGCACCCGCCGCCCAGCGGTCCGCAGGCCGTCGAAGGCCTGCGGGGTGTTGACTTCGTGCAGCAGGTGCAGGTCGATGTAGAGCAGGTCCTCGCCACTGTCACCGGGGTGGACGACGTGCGCGTTCCAGACCTTCTCGGCCAGGGTCGAGCCCATGGGTGCTCCTCGTGCGGTGGTGGTCAGCGGGACAGGGCTTGGGCGACGCTGGTCACGGTGGCGGTACGGCCCAGGAGGGTGACTGCGGCCCGGTGCAGCTCGGGGTTGGCGGCGGCAGTGGCATCCTCCAGAACCTCCACACGGTAGTCGCGGTCGTGCGCATCACGCGCCGCCGACATCACCACGAGGTCCGTGGACACCCCGCCCAGCAGCAGCCGGTCCACACCCTGGGAGCGCAGGAGCAGGTCCAGCGCGGTGCCGTGGAAGGGGCTCAGCCGGTGCTTGGCGAGCAGCACCTCGTCGGAGCGCGGCCGTACCCGTTCGTGCTGTTCGGTGCCCCAGGTGCCGAGCTGGAGCCGTTTCTCATAGCGGCACGGAGCGAACACCGGGGAGTCGGCGGGCCAGTCGGGGTAGCCGGGGGAGAAGCCGACGGTCACGTGGATGACCGGGATGTCCTGCTCGCGGGCGAGGTCCGCCGCTGTGGCGGCCCGCTCCAGGACGCCGCGGGAGGCCACTTGCTCCGCGTAGCCCTCCTTGGCGTAGCTGCCGTCGGGGTGGACCACGTCGTTGATGAGATCCATGAGAATGAGTGCCGGACGTCCCACGATGGGTCTCCACTGTCGCTCGGGGGCGAAGTATTGATATCGCCACGGCGGCGAATCAATTAAGTGCGGTACGACAATAGCCGCCGCCTCGTGCTGTGTCCCATTTCCATGAAGACCGCTCATGACGGTATGAGTGAATTTGTTTGATTTGCCGACCGGGAACCCGGTAGTCTCCTTTCCGCGAAAGAAATTCGCATCCCCCCTTCGAGGGCGCACCCAGAATCCCTTGGAGCCTGCGCGGACCCTTGATTCCAAAAGATCCGGAGGGCCCGTGCAGCATCTCGGAGAAAAAGCCGAAAGGTCTCATGTGGTGGAAGACTCGCATCGCATCGTCATAGTCGGCAGTGGCCCGCGGGGAGTGGGGGTACTGGAGCGGCTGGCCGCACGGCTGGCCGAAGGCGCGCCTCGCAGGATGGACATCTTTCTGGTGGACGCCGTGGAGGTCGGCTGCGGCCGGATCTGGCGTTCCGACCAGCCCGCCTGGTTCCTGATGAACACCGTTTGCGGCGAGGTCACCATGTTCTCCGGGCCGCCCGACGGCGGCCCCGCCCGCCCCGGCGCCGGCCCGTCGCTGGCCCAGTGGTGGGAGTTGCACGACCCCGACTGCGCCGGGCCCAACGCCTACGCCCCCCGGGCCCTGCACGGGCAGTACATGCGCTACGTGGTGGACACCGTCGAGGCGCACCTGCCGCCCTGGGCCGTGCTGCACCGCGTCACCGCCACTGTCGAGGACCTCGTCCCAAGCTCCGTCGGGTACAGCCTGCGGTTGTCCGACGGCACCTGGTTCCGGGCCGACCGGGTCGTGCTGACCACGGGACACCCGACGCCCGCCCTCACCGGCGTGCACCGCGAACTCGCCGAATTCGCCGCCGCCCGCCCGCACCTGCGCTACATACGCGGCGACTCCCCGGCCGACATGCCGCTGGACGAGATCCCCGCGACGGCGACCGTGGGGATCGTCGGCATCGGCCTGTCCTTCTACGACATCATGTACGCGCTCACCGTCGGGCGTGGCGGCACGTTCGCCGAGGACCCGGACGGGGACGTCCGCTACAAGCCGAGCGGCGACGAGCCCCGGATGCTCGTGGGTTCCCGCAGCGGGATGCCGCTGCCCGCCCGCGGACGCAACCAGAAGACGGCCGCCTACAAGGCCGGCAGCACCCTGTTCACACCGGACATCGTCCGGGCACACGCGGCCGGTGCGCCCCTGGACTTCGACCGGGACGTGCTGCCATGGCTGCTGGCCGAGATCCACCTGACGTACTTCACGGCGGTGCTGCGCGCCGAGGCCCCGGAGCGGGTGGAGGACTTCCGCACCGAGGTCGTCGCCCGGTCACGGCGGGGGGTGCCGGACGTGCTCGCCCTGGCCGAACGGCACGGTGTGCGGGACACCTCGACGGCGCCGGACCTGTGGCGGCTGAGCCGTCCCTTCAAGGGGCGGCCGTTCACCGGGGTGGCCGACTTCGACCGGGCGCTGGTCGAGGAAATGCGGCTCGACCTCGAACACGCCGAACGCGGCAACATGGACGACGCCCTGAAGACCTCCTTGGACGTGCTGCGCGACACCCGCTGGGTCATCCGCGAGCTGATGGACTTTGCCGGGTTCCACCCGCAGGCCCACCGCGGCTTCCTCACAGACTTCGCGCCGCGCCACTCCTTCCTCGCGGCCGGACCACCGCGGATCCGGGTGCGCTACGCGCTGTCCCTCATCCAGGCCGGGCTGTTGCGCGTCGTCGGGCCCGAGACCCGCTTCGCCGCGGACGCCGGGGCGGACTCCTTCACGATCTCCTCCGACGCCGTCCCGGGTTCGGAGGTTCCCGTGGACATCCTGATCGATGCCCGCATCCCCAACCCGGACGTACGGCTCGACCCCTCGCCGCTGACCGTCAACCTGCTGCGGCGCGGCATCTGGACGGAGTTCGTCAACGGTGAGGGGGAGTCGGCCTTCCGCACCGGCGGCGTGGCCGTCACCCGCACCCCGTTCCACCCGTTGACCGCCGAGGGCCAGCCCGACACTGGACTGATCGTGCTGGGCCTGCCCACCGAGCACACCCGCTGGTTCACCCTGGTCGGCAGTGGGCGCCCCGGACCGTGGAACGAGTTCATCCGCGACGCCGACGCCGTTGCCGCCGCGGCCCTCAACGCGGTACCAGCAGCCGTCCCTGCCGTCACGGTACCCACGACCCCGGTCGTGGAAGAAACCGTTCCCGCCCTGGAACCGGAAGGAGCCCCGGTATGAGCGACGTGCTCGCGGACCGGACCGAACCCCCCCAGCAGCGCACCGTCACGGTGCTCCGCGGCCTGCTCACCGCCGAGGGCCGTGACGCCCTCGACTGGAACGGCTGGATCGAGCCGGGCCGGGCCGGGGTGCAGATACGACCGCTGTACGCCACCCAGGCGCCGCAGAGTGCGACCGCGTTCCTGGTGCGCTTCGGTCCGGGTGCGCACGGCGATCTACACGAACACCTCGGCTATGAATTGATGTTCGTCCTCGACGGGGAACTCATCAACGACAACGGCGACCGCTACACCGTCGGCGACCTGGTCGTCGAGGATCCGGGCAGCGTGCACCGGGTGCGCACCGAGACCGGTGTCACCGTGCTCGGCGTGCGGCAGGCTCCCACGGTGTCCTGGGAAGCCGGCTGACCGGGGCCGGGACCGGGGCGGCCGTCGGAGCACGCGGGCGGGTGGCGTCCGCCCGCTCCGCTGCCGTGCCGGGCGGTCAGCCGGTGATCTCGATCGCGAAGGCGTCCCGGACCCCGTCCCGGCCGGCATCGGTGAGATGGACGACGCGCGGCGAGATGCCATGGCGCAGCCAGCCCAGGTCGAAGAACCGGGCGGCCAGGGCGGCGCCCAGTGCACCGGCTAGGTGGTGGCGCCGCTCGCTCCAGTCGACGCAGTAGCGCACCACGGGGCGGCGCCCCCGGACCAGCGCGTTCACGTCGATGCCGAACCTGCCGAAGCACTCACCACCCCGGAAGGTCAGGTGGTACGTCGTCTGCCTGCCGTAGGAGGCGGGCTGGTCGGGGCGGGAGCCGGACGCCGGGTCGCTCTTTTCCCGCCGGAGCAGCCCCTGGTCGAGGAAGGCCCCCATGAGCGCCACCCCCAGGGACCCCGCGAGGTGGTCGTAACAGGTGCGCGAACGCCTCAGCGCGTTGTGCCGGCTGCGGGCGCGCAGGGCGGTCACCGGGGTGGGGTCGGGCGGCGCGATGATGGCCAGTGCCTCCAGCGCGGCGGCGACGTCGGGGCCGGCCAGACGGAAGTAATGGTGCCGCCCGGAGTGTTCGGTCCGCACGAGCCCCGCCCCGGCGAGCTGGGCGAGGTGCACGCTCGCCGTCGGTACGCTCACTCCGGCCTCCGCCGCCAGGACCGTGACGCCCAGCGGCCGGCCGTCGGACAGCGCCTTGAGCATCCGGGCCCGGGAGGGGCTGGCCAGCAGGCGCGCGGCGCGCGACAGTTCCGGCTCGGTCTGGTCCGCGGCCTTGTCCCCGGCCCGGCCGCGGGCTTCGTCAGGGGCTTCTTCCATGCCCGCCATGCAACCACACTTTGGTGACCGGCTAAGTGTCCGGAGTCGAGGATGACCCACATGAGTACAACAACCGGAACGGCAGCGGCGAACGAGGCGCCGCTCCCTGCGATCGAGCGGCTGTCGTGGCCCCCGCTCATCGCCTTGAGCCTGGGCTACTTCCTGGTGATGCTGGACGTCACGGTCGTCACCGTCGCCGTCCCCGTCATCCGTGACTCGGTCGGCGCCGGCGCCTCGACGATGGCCTGGGTCGTCGACGGCTACAGCGCCGTCTTCGGCGGCCTGCTGCTCATGGGCGGCGGCTTCGGCGACCGGCTCGGACACCGCAAGGTGTTCCTCACCGGCCTCGGCCTCTTCGCCCTCGCCTCGGTCGGCTGTGCCGTGGCCACCAGCCCGGGGACGCTCATCGCCTCGCGCCTCGCACAGGGCGCCGGCGGAGCCCTGCTGGTGCCCACCTCCCTCGCCCTGCTGACCGCGGCCTACCCGGCCAGGGAAGTGCGGGCCAAGGCGCTCGGCGTCTGGGCCGGCATCTCCGGCATCGCGTTCGCGGCGGGACCCCTGGTGGGCGGTCTGCTGGTGGCCGGCCTGAACTGGCGCGCCGCGTTCTGGATCAACGTGCCCGTCGCGTTGCTGGCCGTCTGGCTGACCCGCAGGAACGTCCCCGCACCCACCGGCCGGACCGGCGCGCGCGGCCTGGACCCGGTGGGCCAGGTACTGGGCATCGTCGGCGTGCTGGCGCTGGCCGGCATGCTCAACGAAGCCGGCACCCAGGGCTGGATCTCGCCGGTGGTGCTGGGCGCCGGCGCGCTCGCCGCGGTCGCGCTCGTCTCGTTCGTCGTGGCCGAACGGCGGATGGAGGCACACGCGGACGCGGCCAGGCCGCCGCTGCTGCCCTTGTCACTGTTCCGGTCACCCGGTTTCTCCTCCACTGCCGCCGTGGGCGTCCTGCTCAACCTCGGCTACTACGGCATGCTCTATCTGTCCACGCTCTACCTGCAGAACGAACGCGGCTACGACGCGCTGGGCGCCGGCCTCGCCCTGCTGCCGACGGTGTGCATGGCCGTCGTCGCGGCCCCCCTGTCCGGCCGCCTGACCGCCCGTTACGGCCCGTACCTGCCGATGACCGGGGCTCTGCTGCTCGGTGCCCTGGGGTTCTTCGGCTGGCTGCTCGCCGGCCCCGACGCCCCCTACTGGATGCTGCTGCCCGCCCTCATCGCGACCGGCCTCGCCACCCCGAGCACGGTCCCGGCGGCCACCGCCGCCATCGTGCAGGCCGCCCCCGCCGAGAACGCCGGTGTGGCGTCGGCGGTGTTCAACGTGGCGCGCCAGATCGGCAATTCGCTCGGCGTCGCCCTCTTCGCCTCCCTGATCGCAGGCCGGGATCTGGTTTCCGGCCTGCACATCTCGGCCCTCATCGCCTCGGCGGCCTTCTTCGCCGCAATGCTGCTCGCCCTGTCCTCCTGGCGGAACGCAAAGGCGCGCGCCGCTGTCTGAACCTTCCGGAACGAGGAGTATCGGAACCATGGCACCCCGCACCGTCGTCAACAGGTTCGGCCGCAGCGGCCCGAAGGCCTCCCACGGAACCGTCTCGAGCGTCTCCTGCACCACCGACCGCGCCGTTCCGTCGGCCCGCCTGCTGCACCAGAACTTCGGCGTACGGCGCGGCCTGAAGAACGCCCCGCACGCCTGCACCGGTGACCAGCGCCTCCGCGACGCCCCGCACCGCGACTTCCACCGGGCCCGGGCGGCCGCCGACACCATCATCCCGACCACCATCGATGCCGCCAGGACCATCGGCTACGACAACGAGGTCGGCTTTTCCCCTCGCACCGTCGACGTGGTCCGCCTCCTGGCCGCCCTTGGCTGACCCCGGTCCGCCGGACCGCCCACCGGCCGCCCGGCCGAACGCTCCCGCACGTCTTCACCGGCTTCGGGAGCGTTCGGCCGGGTGTCATAATCCGCTCCCGTGATCGTTCATCCGGGCTTGGGCGCGCCTCCATGAGGGAATGGAAGGCTGATACGACGTGTCAAAGGCGATACGCGGTCAGTGCGCCTGCCCGGCCGCGTCGCGTGCACCGGCGCGTCCCGCGGTGACGCGCTGTCTCTCGGCCATGCCGCCGGCGGGCGCACCACGGCATCCGACATGTGAACCACGCCGGCCGGGTCCCGCTCCCCGGCCGCGCTTCTGCCTGCTCCGGGTCCGCGTTCCCGTTCCGCGGACGCTCCGCTGCGACGACGCAGCCCGGCCGGGTGACACGTCCGGCCGCGTCCTCCTGCGAGCGCGACCCCCGTTCACGCCGACACATTGGGGAATCAGACATGGCAAAGACTTCGTTCCCAGGAAACGCCGTCAGCCTCCGCAGCGTTCGCGAGGTCACGGTCAGACCGAGGCGCTCCCCGGCGCCCACCGTTCTGGTGGCGGACAGTGATCCGCTGTCCCGCCACATCATCGGGACGACGTTACGGGACAGCGGCATGGTGCTGGGGGTGACCACCGTCGACGCGGGGCGGCCGCTGCGCGAGTGGCGGCTCGACGGGGTCGAGGTGGTGCTGTGGTCGGTCGGCTCCAGCGGCGACGTGAGCCGACAAGTCCGTGCGCTGACCGCCAGACGCATACGGGTACTGCTGCTCAGCGCCCGCTGGACGACGGGGGAGATACGTTCCGCCCTGGCGGCCGGCGCGACGGGACTGCTCACCAAGGACGCCAGGATCGACCGGTTGGTGGTTGCGGTCAACGCGGCGGCTGCCGGCTACACGCTCGTCAATTCGGAGCTTGCCGTCTTCGTCTCACCGGCTGTGCACGGAGGACACAGCGGGGCGGACAGGGAGACGCCCGGTTCCGGAACCGACGACGTGAAACCCCATCCCGCGCAGAAACTGCTGAACCTTTCCGACCGCGAGTTCGAGGTGCTCTCCCACCTGGCCTCCGGACGGTCCACGGGAGAGGTGGCGAAGCTGCTGGACATCAAGGCCGCGACCGTGAAGAGCCATGTCTCTCACCTGCTGGCCAAGTTGCAGGTCCGCAACCGGGTCGAGGCGGTCCTGATCTACCAGCAGGTCATCACCCAGCACTCCTCGGTCATCCCCATGGACACACAGGCACAGGCCGTACGCCAGGGACCGGGGGCGCCACAGGACGGACCGAAGGCCCGCTTCGCCTGCTGAGGGCGTTCGATCGATGGGGCCACGCGCGAAACCGCGCGGGCGGGCGGGCCCCGGAGTCGGCGGAGGTGCGCGCGCCCGGCCGCCCCGAGGGGCCTCGCCCGGGGCCGCGGTGCACGCCGTGGCGCGCGGCCCGGCACTGGAACGCGCTCCGCACGAGGTCTGGGTGGAGCGCGCCCCGCGCGGTGACGGTCCCGACGGACCGCCCCGCCACCCGGCGGTCCCGGGGTGCCCCATGCCGTTCCAGGTCCTGGACGGCAGCGGGCGCCCCGGCCGTCCGGGGCTGGCGGAAGTGGTCAAAGGACTTGCGGGAAGCGGGAGTTGTGGCGTGTGTCCGTGTTCGCCGCTGGTGGATCGCCAGAAGTGGGTGGAATTGTCATGCGCCCGCTACGCAGAGTGTGCTGGGGTGCGAGGGTTTCGTGGTTTCCCTAAACGATTCTGTGATCTGCCGCACAGTCCGGTGAGGCGGGTGAGACATCTGTGTTACCGCCGTGTGGCGCGTTCACGTCGCCTGCACAGGCCGGTCGCCCGGTGTTGCGGCAAAAGCCTCGCGGTGCCGTTCCGTGCGCGCTTTTCGGTGTCCGGGACCGGACTGCACACGCGCAGGGGCGCGCAAGGTCACCCTCGGTGACGAGTTGACCGCCTGTCGTGGCGCCAGTTGACTACCGCGCACCACCCCCCACACCGGAGACTCCCATGCGGACGCTCACCTCCCCCGTGCCGTCTGACTTCCCGACGGACGCCGTCCTCGCGGTGAACCCGCTGCACCGCCCCTCGCCCCGCCTCACCGCCGCGGCGGGCCGGGCCGGTGCCCTCGGCGTGCTCGAACTGCCCGAGCGGGCACGCGAGGCCGCCGACGTCCTGGACCGCACCGCCCGCTGGTCCGCCGGCCGGCCCTTCGGGGTCCGGGTCCGCCCCGGCTGCCCGCTCGGCGCCGCGGACCTCCCCGAGGGCGCCACCACGGTGCTGCTCGCCGACCCCGCACGGACCGCCGCCGACTTCCCGGGCCGCCGGGTGCTCGTGGAGGTCACCAGCCTCCCCGAGGCCGCCGGCGCGGTCCGGTCCGGCGCCGCGGGGCTGCTGCTGCGGGGCAGCGAGTGCGGCGGCCGGGCCGGTGAGCTGAGCACCTTCGTCCTGCTGCAGGGGGTGCTCGCCGACCCGGGGATCACCGTCCCCGTCTGGGCCTGGGGCGGCATCGGTCCGCGCACCGCCGCCGCCGCGGTGGCCGGCGGCGCCACGGGCGTGGTGCTCGACGTCCAGCTCGCGCTGCTCGACGAAGCCGAACCCGACGCCGAGACCGCCGAGGCGCTGGGCTCGCTGGACGGCTCCGAGAGCGTCCTGGTCGACGGGGTGCGCTACCTGCGCCGCCGCGGGCCGCAGGCTCCCGAGCCGCCCGCCGACCGGGCCGCCGCGGAGCGCGCCCTGGCCGCCGCCGACCCCGCGCTGCGCCTGCTGCCGGTCGGCCAGGACGGCTACCTCGCGGCCTCCTTCGCCGCCCGGTCCGCCACCGTCGCGGAGGCGGTCCGCCGGGTCCGCGACGCGATCACCCGCGCCGCCGCCGACGGGGCCCCCGCAGCCGCCCTCGCCGAGGGCTCCGCCGGGGCCCGCGCGCTCGGCACCCGCCTCCCGATCGCCCAGGGCCCGATGACCAGGGTCAGCGACGAGCCCGACTTCGCCGCCGCGGTCGCCGCCGAGGGGGCGCTGCCCTTCCTCGCCCTCGCCCTCGCCGACGCCACGCGCACCCGGGCGATGCTGGAGCGCACCCGGGACACGCTGCCCGAAGGCGCCTGCTGGGGCGTGGGCATCCTGGGCTTCGCCGACGAGCGGGTCAAGCAGGCCCAGCTCGCCGTCGTGCGGGAGCTGAGACCCAGTCACGCGATCATCGCGGGCGGCCGTCCCGCGCAGGCCGCCGCCCTGGAGGCGGAGGGCATCTCGGCCTTCCTGCACGTGCCCTCGCCCGGGCTGCTGCGGCAGTTCCTCGCCGCGGGCGCCCGCAAGTTCATCTTCGAGGGCGCCGAGTGCGGCGGCCACATCGGGCCCCGCAACAGCTTCCCGCTCTGGGAGGCGCAGACCGAAGTGCTGCGCGAATGGCTCGCCGCGCAGGGACCCGGGGCGGCCCGGGAGCTGACCGTGCTCTTCGCGGGCGGCATCCACGACGCCCGCTCCGCCGCCATGGCCGCGACCGTCGCCGCCCCGCTGACCGAGGCGGGCGCGGGCTTCGGCGTACTGATGGGCACCGCCTACCTGTTCACCGCCGAGGCGGTCGGCGCGGGCGCCATCCAGCCGCTCTTCCAGCGGCGGGTCCTCGCCGCCGAGCGCACCGACCTGCTGGAGACCGCGCCGGGCCACGCCACCCGCTGCGCCGCCAGCGAGGTCACCCGCGACTTCGCCGCGCTGCGCGACGCACTCGCCGCCGAGGGCGTGCCGGACCGCGACGTCTGGGAGCGCCTGGAGCGCTTCAACGTCGGCCGGCTGCGCATCGCCTCCAAGGGGGTCGAGCGGGTCGGGGACGAACTGCGCGCGGTGGACGAGGAGCGCCAGGGCAGCGAGGGCATGTTCATGGCCGGCGAGGTCAGCGTGCTGCGCGGGGAGGTCACCACGGTCGCCGCCCTGCACCGGGACGTGACCGAGGGCGCCGCCGCGTGGCTCGGCGCGCGTGCCGCCGCCGAGAGCGCCCCGGCCGCCGAGGAGGCACCCGCGCCGCTGCGCGTCGCCGTGGTCGGCATGGCCGCGATGTTCCCCGGCGCCCGTGACCTGGGCGAGTTCTGGGCCAACGTGGTGTCCGGCGCCGACAGCGTCACCGAGGTGCCCGCCGAGCGCTGGGACCCGGAGCGGTACTACGCCCCGGACGGCGACGGCGAACGCACCCCCTCCCGCTGGGGCGGCTTCCTGCCCGAGATCCCCTTCGACCCCCTGCGCTACGGCATCCCGCCCGCCTCCCTGCCCAGCATCGAACCGGTACAGCTGCTCGCCCTGGAGGCGGCCCGCCGCGCGCTCGCCGACGCCGGGTACGACGGTCCGGACGCCGACCACCGCCGCACCTCGGTGATCTTCGGCGCCGAGGCGGGCAGCGACCTCGCCAACGCCACCACCCTGCGCACCGTGCTGCCCGCCTACGTCGGCACCCTGCCGCCGGGCCTGGAGGAACAGCTGCCGAAGCTGACCGAGGACTCCTTCCCCGGCATGCTCGCCAACGTCATCGCCGGGCGCATCGCCAACCGGCTCGACCTCGGCGGCGCCAACTACACCGTCGACGCCGCCTGCGCCTCCTCGCTCACCGCCGTCGACGCCGCCTGCAAGGAACTCACCACCGGCACCAGCGACCTGGTGCTCTGCGGCGGCGCCGACCTGCACAACGGCATCAACGACTACCTGCTGTTCTCCTCGGTGCACGCGCTCTCGCCCTCCGGCCGGTCGGCCACCTTCGACGCGAGCGCGGACGGCATCGCCCTCGGCGAGGGCGTCGCCTGCGTGGCCCTCAAGCGCCTGGCCGACGCCGAGCGCGACGGCGACCGCGTCTACGCCGTGATCGACGGCGTGGGCAGCGCCAGCGACGGCCGCGGCCTCGGCCTGACCGCGCCCCGCCCCGAGGGCCAGCGCGCCGCCCTGACACGCGCCTACGCCAACGCCCGCGTCTCCCCGGCCGAGGTCGGCCTGATCGAGGCGCACGGCACCGGCACCGTCGTCGGTGACCGCACCGAACTCGCCACCCTCACCGAGGTGTTCCAGGAGCACGGGGCCAAGCCCGGCTCCTGCGCCATCGGTTCGGTCAAGTCCCAGATCGGGCACACCAAGTGCGCCGCGGGCCTGGCCGGGCTGATCAAGACCACCCTCGCGCTGTACCACGGCGTCAAGCCGCCCACCCTGCACCTGAGCACCCCCAACCCGGCCTGGGAGGCGGACGCCAGCCCCTTCGTCTTCCACACCAGTGCCGCCCCCTGGGCCGCCGAACCGGCCGAGCGGATCGCGGGCGTCAGCGCGTTCGGCTTCGGCGGCACCAACTTCCACGTCGTGCTGCGCGCCCACGACCAGGCGCCCGCCGCGCACGCCCTGGACGCCTGGCCGGCCGAGCTGTTCACCTTCCGCGGCCACGACGAGGAGAGCGCCGTCAAGTCGGTCCGCGTCCTCCTCACCCTGCTCGGCCAGGACGGCGGCAGGAGCCGGCTGCGCGACTTCGCCCGGCACACCGCCGAACGCAGCGACCGGGCCGCGCTGCGCGGCGAGCCCGTACGCATCGCGGTGGTCGCCTCCTCGCCGGCGGAGCTGGCGGACCTGCTGCGCCGGGCCGCCGAGGGCGAACACGCCCCCGCCGACGGCATCCACCTCGCGCGCGCCGTACCGCAGGAGGTCCGTGACGGACGGCTCGCCCTGCTCTTCCCCGGCCAGGGCAGCCAGCGTCCCGGCATGCTCGCGCCGCTCTTCGTCGCCTTCCCCGGTCTGCACCGCCACCTCCACCTCGGCGCCCGCTGGGCCGGCACGGTCTTCCCGCCCGCCGCGCTCGACGCCGACGCCGCGGCCCGCGCCCAGGCCCGGATCACCGACACCGCCGTGGCCCAGCCCGCCCTCGGCATCACCGCGCTCGCCGCCACCGAACTGCTCACCACGCTCGGGGTGCGCCCCGCGATGGCCGGCGGCCACAGCTACGGCGAACTCGCCGCGCTCGCCGCCGCCGGGGTGTTCACCCCGGCCGAGCTGCTCGCCGCCAGCGCCGCCCGCGCCCGGGCCATCCTCGGCCGGGTCCCGCGGGACGACGCGGGCGCCATGGCCGCGGTCGGCGCGTCCGCCGACCGGGTCGAGGAGGTCCTGCGACTCGCGGAGCTGGCCGGCGACGTCGTGGCCGCCAACCACAACTCGCCCACCCAGACGGTCGTCTCGGGCCCCAGCGAGGCGGTCGCCTCGGCGGTCGCGCACCTGAGGGACGCCGGGCACACCGCGAAGCCGCTGAAGGTGGCCTGCGCCTTCCACAGCCCGCTGCTCGACGGCGCGGACGAGGACTTCGGCGCGTTCCTGGCCGGCCTCGACCCGGCGGCCCCGGCCTTCCCGGTCTGGGCCAACCGCACCGCGGCCCCCTATCCCGAGGACGCCGAAGGCATCCGCGGCGAACTGGCCGCCCAGATCGGCTCCCCGGTCCGCTTCACCGACCAGATCGAGGCCATGTACGCGGCCGGGGCCAGGGTCTTCGTCGAGGCCGGGCCCGGCAAGGTGCTGAGCCGCCTGGTGGCGGACGTGCTGGCGGGCCGCCCGCACTGCACCGTGCCCCTGGAGGACGGCCGTGACGGCGGACTGCCCGGCTTCCTGACCGCGCTCGCCCGGCTCGCCGTCAGCGGTGTCGAGCTGCGCACCCGGCCCCTGTTCACCGGCCGCGACACCGCCGACCCGGCCGCCGCCGGCACCGTCCGGCGGGCCGGCTTCACCGTCGACGGCCACCTGCTGCGCCGTGCCGACGGCGTCTTCCCGCCGCACGCCCTGCGCCCCGCCCGACCCGTGACGGAGTTCACCTTGCCCGACCCGCGTCACCCCTCCGCACCGGCCGCCGGTCCCGAAGCGCTGATCGCGGAATTCCTCCGCAGCAGCCGGGACATGGTCTCCGCCCAGCGCGACGTACTCCTCTCCTACCTGGGTGCACCCGAACCCGCCCCGTCGGCACAGCCGTTGACCGTACAGGCGATATCCGTGGCGCAGACCGCCCCGGCCGTCGCCCCGGTGTCGGCCGCCGCCGTGCCGCCGTCCGCCGTGCCCGCCGCCCCGGGTTCCCCGGTCCTGGACACCGTCCTCGAAGTGGTCGCGGAGCGCACCGGCTATCCGGTGGACATGCTGGAGCCGGACCTGGACCTGGAGGCCGACCTCAGCATCGACTCCATCAAGCGCGCCGAGATCGCCGGCGAACTGGCCGCCCGGCTCGGTATCGCCGCCGGGGACGGCGGGCAACTGGAGGAACTGAGCGGCGTCCGCACCGCCGAGGGCATCGCCGCGTTCCTCGCCGACCGGCTCGGCACCACCGCCACCGCCGTCCCGGCCGCCACCGCCGTCCCGGCCGCCGCGCCCGCGCCCGCCGCGGCGGGTGTTCCGGCCGGTGGCGTGCCCGTGCTGACCACCGTCCTCGAAGTGGTCGCGGAGCGCACCGGTTACCCGGTGGACATGCTGGAGCCGGACCTGGACCTGGAGGCCGACCTCAGCATCGACTCCATCAAGCGCACCGAGATCGCCGGCGAACTCGGCGCCCGCCTCGCTCTGGGCGCCGCCGAGGCCGACCTCGAAGTCCTCAGCGGCGCCCGCACCGTCGCCGCGCTTAGCGCACTCCTCGAAGCCGCCCTGGGCTCCGCCCCCGCCCCCGCTCCCGCCCCCGCCCCCGCTCCCGCCACGGCGGACGGACCGCTACCCGAGATCACCGCCCCGCAGCGGCTGCTCTTCACCGAACGCGTCCTGGAGCCGGTCACCGCGCGTCCGGAGCCCGGCAGCCGGGTGCAGATCCTCGGCGGTGGCGAGACCGCCACCGAACTGGCCGCGCTGCTGGCCGGGGCCGGCGTCGGGACCGACCTGGTCCCCGAGGGCGAACTGCCCGCCGAGGGCGCCGAGACGGTCGTACACCTGGCACCGCTGGAGGCCGGGGAACCCGTACTGCCCGGGGCCTTCGCGCTCTACCAGCGGGTCCTCGCCGCCGGCCCGCGCCGCCTGCTCGCCGCCGACCGGCGGGGCACCGGGGCGCCCAGCGGGCTGCGCGGCTTCTTCCGCTCGGTGGCCCGCGAGTACCCCGCCACCCGCGCCACACTGGCCGAGGTCCCGGACGGGGCGAGCGCCGCCGAGGCCGCCCGCGCCCTCTTCGCCGAACTCGCCGCCCCCGAGGGCGAGCCGGTGGTGCTGCTGGACCAGGACGGCCGGCGCCGCGCCCCGCACCTGCGGCCCACCCCGCTCGGCGCGGTCGCCACCAGCGGCGCGGGACCGGCCGGTGACGGCGTCGCCGAGGCCGAGGCCGTCGGGCTCGACCGCGAGTCGGTGGTCCTCCTGGTCGGCGGCGCCCGGGGCATCACCGCCCGCTTCGCCCGCACCCTGGCCGCCGCCGCCCGCTGCCGCCTGGTCCTGTTCGGGCGCACCCCGGAACCCGCGACGGCCGAGGACCCGGCCACGGCCGGGGCCACCGACCGCTCCTCGCTCCGCGGCGCCCTGCTCGCCGCGAAGCTCACCACCACCCCCGCCGAGACCGAGCGCCGGGTCTCCGCGCTGCTCGCCGAGCGCGAGGTGCGCGCCACCCTGGCCGCCCTGCGCGAGCTGGGCAGCGAGGCCGAGTACCAGCGGGTGGACGTGCTGGACGCGGAGGCGGTGGGCGCCGCGGTCAAGCAGGTGTACGCCCAGTACGGGCGGCTCGACGGGCTGGTCTACGCGGCCGGCCTCATCGAGGACAAGCTGATCGCCGAGAAGACCCCGGAGTCCTTCGCCCGGGTCTTCACCACCAAGGCCGACGGTGCCCGCACCGTCCTCGACGCGGTGGACCGGCTGCCGGTGAGCCCGCGCTTCGCGGTGCTGTTCGGCTCCATCGCCGCCGCCCTCGGCAACCGCGGCCAGAGCGACTACGCGAGCGCCAACGACGCCCTGGAGGAACTGGGCCGCCGCTGGTCCGGTGCGGAGCGGCGCGGCCTGACCGTGCACTGGGGCCCCTGGGCCGCCTCCGAGACCGGCGGCGGCATGGTCAGCCCCGAGCTGATGCGCTCCTACGCGGCGCGCGGCATCAAGCTGATCGACCTGGAGGAGGGCCCGCTCAGCCTGCTGCGCGAACTCGCCTACGGCGCCCCGGACGAGCACGCCGTGGTCTACACCGCCTCCGGATGGTGAGCACGATGCCCGCAACCACCCCGGCGCCCCCCGGCGGGCCCGAGGCGCGGCCGGAGCCGGTCGCCGTCGTCGGCATGGAGGTCTTCCTGCCCGGCGCCCCCGATCTGGCCACCTACTGGCACAACATCGCGCACGGCGTGGACTCGGTCACCGAGGTGCCCGCCGACCGCTGGGACCCGCTCTTCTACGACCCGGCCGCCCCGGCCGCCGGGCGCCGCAGCGACCGCTTCTACTGCCGCCGCGGCGGGTTCGTGGACGGCGGGGCCGAGTTCGACCCGACCCGTTTCGGGATCATGCCGAACTCGGTGCCCGCCACCGAGCCGGACCAGCTCATCGCGCTCGACGTGGCGCACCGCTCCCTGCAGGACGCGGGCGGCGACTCGGTGCTGCCCGCCCGCCGCGAGCGCGCCGGGATCGTGCTCGGCCGCGGCGGCTACCTCACCCCCGGCCTCGTCCGCCTGGACCAGCGGGTGCGCACCGCCAACCAGCTCGTGCAGACCCTGCGCGAGCTGGCTCCGCAGCTCGACGAGGCACAACTGGAGGCGGTGCGCGCCGGGTTCTGCGACCGGCTCGGGCCCGAGGAGCCGGAGTCCGCGATCGGCCTGGTGCCCAATCTGGTCGCCTCCCGGGTCGCCAACCGGCTCGACCTGCGCGGACCCGCGTACACCGTGGACGCGGCCTGCGCCTCCTCGCTGGTCGCCGTGGACCACGCGGTGCGCGAACTGACCTCCCGGCGCTGCGACGTGATGCTCGCCGGCGGCGTGCACCACTGCCACGACCTCACCCTGTGGAGCGTCTTCACCCAGCTCGGCGCCCTCTCCCCGAGCGAGCGCATCCGACCGCTGCACCGGGACGCGGACGGCGTCCTGATCGGCGAGGGCACCGGCGTGGTCGTCCTCAAGCGGCTCGCGGACGCCCAGCGCGACGGCAACCGGATCTACGCGGTGATCCGTGGCACCGGGGTGGCCAGCGACGGCCGCTCCGCGAGCCTGTTCAACCCCGACCCGGGAGGTCAGATCCGCGCCGTCCGCCAGGCGTGGCAGGCCGCCGGGCTCGACCCGCGCGCCGCCGACGCGCTGCAGCTGCTGGAGGCGCACGGCACCGCGACGGCCGCCGGGGACCGCGCGGAACTCACCACGGTGGCCGAGGTGTTCGGCCCCGCGACCGCGCGGCGCGCGGTCATCGGCTCGGTGAAGTCGCAGATCGGGCACACCATGCCGGCCGCCGGCGTGGCCGGTCTGATCAAGGCCGCGCTCGCCCTGCACCACGAGACGCTGCCGCCCACCCTGCACTGCGACGACCCCAACCCGGCTCTCGCGGACACCCGGTTCACCACACTGGACACCGCCCGTCCCTGGGACGAGGTGGCGGGCGGCGCCCCGCGCCGGGCCGCCGTCAACGCCTTCGGCTTCGGCGGCATCAACGCCCACGTGGTCCTCGAACAGCCCGCCGCGGCCCGCACCCGCCGCCCACGGGTGACCGTCAGCGAGCCGGAACGCGTACTGCGCCTCGCCGCCCGCACCCCCGGGGAACTGGCCGCCCGGCTCGCCGCCGAGGACGGCGCCGTGCTCGCCGCGGGCCTGCCCGAGACGGGCGTGCCCGCCGCGGGCCCGGTGCGGCTCGGCATCGTCGACCCCACGGCGCGCCGCCTGAAACTGGCCCGCAAGGCGGTCGCCAAGGGCGAGCCCTGGCGCGGGCGCAACGACGTCTGGTTCACCCCGCGCCCGGTGCTCGGCCCGGCCGGCGGGCGAACCGCCTTCGTCTTCCCCGGCCTGGAGGCCGAGTTCACCCCGAAGGTGGACGAACTCGCCGCCCGGCTCGGCCTGGACTGGTCCTTCGGCGAGGGAGCCGAGGTCGGCGACGTGGGCCGGCACGGCGCCGCCGTCTTCCAGCTGGGCCGCCTGCTCGACACCGCCCTGCGCCGCCTGGACGTGGTGCCCGACGCCGTCGCCGGCCACAGCGTGGGGGAGTGGACCGCGATGGCGGCGGCCGGGGTGCACGCCCCGGAGGAGGTGGACGCCTTCCTGGCCGGCTTCGATCCGGACGCGCTGCGGGTGCCCGGCGTGGCCTTCGCCGTCCTCGGCACCGCCGCCGACCGGGTCCTGGAGCGGCTGGCCGGCCGCGGGGACGTGGTCCTCAGCCACGACAACGCCCCCAACCAGTCCATGATCTGCGGCCCGGAGGAGGCCGTCGCCGAACTGGTCGGCGCCTTCCGCGCGGAGGGCGTCATCGCACAGGTGCTGCCCTTCCGCTCCGGCTTCCACACGCCGATGCTCGCCCCCTACCTGGACCCGATCCGCAGGGCGGCCGAGCAGTACGGCCTGCACCCGCCGCACACCGCCCTGTGGTCGGCGACCACCGCCGCCCCCTTCCCCGCCGAGCCGGACGCGGTCCGCGAACTGTTCGTGCGCCACCTGCTCGAACCGGTCCGCTTCCGCGAACTCGTCCTGAAGATGTACGAGGCGGGCTTCCGGGTCTTCCTCACCCTGGGCGCGGGCCAGCTCGGCTCCCTCATCGACGACACCCTCGCGGGCCGGGACCGCCTGGTGGTCCCCGCCCACTCCGCCTCCCGCGACAGCCTCGCCCAGCTCCGCCGGGTGGCAACCGCGCTGTGGACCGAGGGCGCCGCCCCGGACGTCACCCCGCTCGACCCCCCGGCCGCCCGGCCGGGGCCGCCCGCCCGCCCGGTGCGCCGTGCCGGGATGAAGCTCGACCTCGGTGGCGCCCTGGTCACCCTCCCCGCCGCCGAGCGCGGCCTGCTCGCCGGCCCGCCGGCCCGCACTGCGCCGGACCGCGCGGCACACCCCCCGCGCCCCGCGGCCCCGGCCGCCGCCCCCGCCGACGCGCTCGCCCTGCTCGGCCGCGCCGGCGAGCACCACCCGGTGGCCGCGGAGTTCTCCGCGCTGCTCACCGACACCACCGCGGTCGCCGGGGAACTCCTGGAGGCGATACGGCACGCCCCGCGCCCCGCGCGCCGCGGCCCCCGCGTCCTGCCGCGCGCCGGGCAGCCAGGCCCCGCGGTACCACCCCCGCCCGCCGCGCCGCGGGCCCCCGGCGGCGCGGCCGGCCACGGCCCCGGTGGCGTGGCGGGCCACGACGGCCCCGGCGGCACGGACGCCCTCGCGCCCGTGCCCGCCACCCTGCGGATCGACGTGGAGCGGATGCCCTACCTGCTCGACCACTGCTTCTTCCGGCAGCGTCCCGGCTGGCCCGACGAGGCCGACCGGTGGCCGGTCGTGCCCGCGACCACCGTCATCGACCATCTGATGCGGATCGCGGAGCGGGCGGTGCCCGGACAGCGGGCGGTGGCCGTGCACCGGGTGCGGCTGCAGAAGTGGATCGAGGCCGTGCCCGCCTCCGAGGTGCCCGTCGCGGTGCGCCGCGCGGGCCCGGACCGGGTCGAGGTCGAACTCACCGGTTTCGCGGGAGCCGTCGTCCGGCTCGCCGCGGGACCGGCGGCCCCGCCCGCCGTCTGGCCGGTGGACCCGGCCGGCGAACGCGTCCCCGACCTGACCGCCGAACAGCTCTACACCGAGCGCTGGATGTTCCACGGCCCCCGCTTCCAGGGCGTCACCGAGCTCACCGCGCTCGGCGAGCGCCACGTGCGCGGCGTGCTCACCGCGCCCGGGCCGCCCGGCGCGCTGCTCGACAACGTCGGCCAGCTCCTCGGCTACTGGATCATGAGCACCCTCACCGAGCGCACCACCGTCTTCCCGGTCGGCATGGCCCGGATCGACTTCCACGGCCCCGAACCGGCCGCCGGCACCGCCCTGGACTGCCACATCCGCATCACCGGGGTCACCGACAGCACCCTCACCGCCGACATGCAGCTCGTCCACGAGGGCCGCGTCTGGGCGCAGTGCACCGGCTGGACCGACCGCCGCTTCGACACCGACCCCGGCATCCGCGCGGTGGACCGCTTCCCCGGCCGGAACACACTCTCCGAGGCGCGTCCCGAGGGCTGGACGGTGGTCCACGAGCGCTGGCCCGACCTCGCCACCCGCGAGCTGCTCATGCGGAACATGCTCGGCGGTGCCGAACGCGATCGCTACGCGAGCCAGCCCCCGGTCCGCAGGCGCCGCCACCTGCTCGGCCGGATAGCCGCCAAGGACGCGGTGCGCCACCTGCTCTGGGCGGAGGGCGAGGGCGACATCTACCCGGCCGAGATCGCCCTGCACAACGACGCGGCCGGCCGCCCGGTGGTGACCGGCGTGCACGGCCGCGACATCGGACCCGGCCTGACCGTCTCCCTCGCGCACTGCGGCGAGGCGGCGGTCGCGCTGGCCCGCCGCGGCCCCTGCGGCATCGACCTCGAAGAGGTCACCGCCCGGCCCGCCGCCACCGTCGCGGCGGCCTGCGGTCCCGAGGAGCGCGCGCTCCTCGCCCGCACCGTCGCCGCGGACGGCGGGAGCGAAGACCTGTGGTTCACCCGCTTCTGGGCGGCGAAGGAAGCCGTCGCTAAGGAGCGCGGCACCGGCCTGGGCGGGCGGCCCCAGGACTACCGCGTCACCGCCGCCCGCCCGGACCTGCTGCGGGTGGAGCACCCGGGCGGCGTCCGCGAAGTGCGCTGCAGCCGGATCGCGGCCCCGGCGGGGCTGCCCGAACGGAACTACGTCGTCGCCTGGACCGAGGGCGGCGCCGAGCCAGTCAGTCAGGAGAGCCAGCATGACCACTGAGGCGACCACCACCACGGCCCCCGGTACCGACGAGAGCACCGTCCTCGCGCAGATCGCCGCGATGCTGCGCGAGCTGCCCGACGCCGGGCTGGAGGACGCCGAGATCGGCCGCGAGACGCTCTTCCACGACAACCTGGAGCTGGAGAGCATCGACCTGGTCTCCCTCGCGGGCGTCCTGCGCGAGCACTACGGCGAGCGCGTCAACCTCGCCCTGTTCATCGCGGACCTGGAACTCGACGAGATCATCGCGCTGACCGTGGGCCAGCTCGCCGACTACGTCGCCGCCTCGCTGCGCGCCGCCGAAGAGGGCTGAACGGATGGCGAAGATACCGACCGGCGCCCTCACCACCCACGTGCAGCAGCTGCCCGCGGGCGCGGCCGGCGGCACGGTCCCCGAGGGCGAGCCCCCGGTGGTCGTCCTCGTGCACGGCCTGCTCACGGACTCGCTCGCCAGCTACTACTTCACCCTCGGCCCGGCGCTCTCCGCGGCGGGCATGGACACGGTGATGTACGACCTGCGCGGGCACGGCCGCAGCGACCGGCCCGCCACCGGCTACCGCCTGGAGGACTTCGTCGAGGACCTGGCGCTGCTCCTGGACGGCCTCGGCGAGCGGCGCCCGGTGCACCTGGTGGGCAACTCCTTCGGCGGCACCGTCGCCGCGGCGTTCGCCGCCTGGCACCCGGAGCGCACCGCCACCGTCACCATGATCGAGTCCGAGCCGCCGGTGGCCGCCTGGGCCGGCCACATCGCCGACGGCCTCGCGCACGCCCGCCGCGAGCTGGTCCACCAGGAGGCCATCGACTGGATCAGGGAGCACTACGGGGCGCACACCGCCCGCCTGTCCCGTACGGCGGGTCGCATCCTGGAGACCACCACCCTGGCCGAGGACGTCCCGGCCGGGCGGCTCATCGAGGACGACCTGTCCGCGCTGCGCTGCCCGCTGCTCGCCGTCTTCGGCGGCGACTCCGGGCTCAGCGCCCAGGTGCCGGAGCTGGAGGCGAAGCTGGCGGAGTGCCGCACCGTGGTGCTCCCGGGACAGGGCCACTCGGTCCTGGTCGAACAGCCCGGCCGTACCCGCAACCTCGTCCTGGAGTGGGTGCGCGAGCACCACGCGCGCCGGACGACCGCCCCGGCCGGAGCGGTCGTATGAGCCGCTTCCTGCTGGTCGTGCCGCCGCTGACCGGGCACATCAACCCGCTCGTCGGGGTGGCGGCCGAGCTGACCCGGCGCGGTCACGAGGTCATGTGGTGCGGCCACGCCGACCGCATCCGCGACGTGGCCGGGCCCGCCGCCGTGATCCACCCGTGCACCCTGCCCGGGACCGGCGAACTGGTCCGCCCGCCGACGCTGACCGGACCGGCCGCCTTCCGCTTCCTCTGGGAGGACTTCTTCGTCCCCCTCGCCGAGGCGATGGCGCCCGCCGTGGCGGACGCGGTGCGCGCCTTCCGCCCGGACGCGGTCGTCAGCGACCAGCACGCGGTGGCCGGCGCCCTGGTCTGCGAACGCCTCGGCGTCCCGTACTTCACCTCGGCCAGCACCTCGGCCGAACTCGTCGACCCGTTGGCCGAACTGCCCAGGGTGGCCGCCTGGCTGACCGGCCGGCTGGCCGCGCTGCGGGAGGCGATCGGGGATCCGGCCGCCACCCACGACCCGCGCTTCTCCCCGTACGGCGTCCTCGCCTTCACCAGCCGGGCGCTCCTCGGCGACGCGGCCCTGCCCTGGGAGCGGGTGCACCTGGTCGGCCCGGTCGTCGCGGACCGGCCGCAGGACCCCGGCTTCCCCTGGGACGCCCTGGACCCCTCCCGGGACCTGGTGTTCGTCTCGCTCGGCACCGCCAACACCGACGCCGGCGCACGCTTCCTCGGCGAGGCCGTCCGGGCGCTCGGCATGCTCGCCGACCGGGTGCAGGGCGTCGTCGCGGATCCCGGCGGCCACCTCACCGACCCGCCGCCCGGCATCCTGGTCCGCCCGTACGTCCCGCAGCTCGAACTGCTCGGCCGCGCCAGGGCGGTGGTCAGCCACAGCGGCCACAACACCGTCTGCGAAGCCCTCTGGCACGGACTGCCGCTGGTGCTCGCCCCGATCCGCGACGACCAGCCGATCGTGGCCCGCCAGGTGGTCGAGGCGGGCGCCGGGGTCCGGGTGCGCTTCGGACGGGTGGACGCGCCGAAGCTCGCCGAGGCGCTGCGCACGGTCCTGGACGACACCGGCCCCCACCGCGCCGCCGCCGCGGCCATCGGCAGGTCGCTGCGCGCCGCGGGCGGCCAGCGCGCCGCCGCCGACCACCTCGAACAGCTCGTCGCGACGCGCCCGGCGGCACCCGCAGGCCGCTGAGCGTGTCCCCCACACCCGGAGCCCCCATGATCACAGCCCACCCGACCCCACCGCAGGAGGCGCCGGGTCCCGGGCCCGGCGGGTCGCCGCCCCACGGCAGCCGCCCGCTGCGGGCACTGCTCCGGCAGACCCGCCCGTACCGGTCCGTACTCCTCGGCTCGCTCCTGCTCGTGCTCGCCGCCAGTGCCTGCGGACTCGTCCAGCCGCTGGTGGCGCGGTCGGTGCTGGACGCCCTGGAGGACGGCACCGCCGTCACCGGGCCGCTGGTCCTGCTCGGCGCCCTGGTGGTGGTGGGCGCGGTCCTGACCGGTCTGCAGTCCTGGTGGCAGCAGCGCACCTCCGAACAGGTGGTCCGCTCCATCCGCCGCGACCTGGTCTTCCGCCTCATCCGCCTGAAGGTCCCCGAGCTGGACCGCCGTCCCCCCGGCGACCTGGTCGCCCGCGTCACCTCCGACAGCGCCCTGGTGCAGAACGCCGCCACACAGGGTCTGGTCATGATCACCAACGGGGTGCTCACCGTCTGCGGCGCCGTCGTCCTGATGGGCACCGTCCACCTCGGCCTGCTCGGTGTCACCCTCGCGGTCCTGCTCGGCACCGGCGCCGTCCTCGGGCTGGTGCTGCCCCGCATCCGCGAGGCCGTCGCCCGCGCCCAGGCCTCCGTGGGCGCGATCGGCGCCGCCCTGGACCGCTCCCTGGGCGCCGCCCGCACCGTCAAGGCCAACGGTGCCGAACCCCGCGAGACCGCCCGCGCCGAGGCCGCCATCGAGGAGGCCTACGAGGCGGGCCTGACCGGCGCCAAGTACGTCGCCCTGGTCCAGGTCCTGTCCGGCGTCGCCATCCAGGCGGCCTTCCTCGCGGTGCTCGGCGTCGGCGGCGCCCTGGTGGCCTCCGGGGACCTCGGCGCCTCCCAGCTCATCGCCTTCCTGCTCTACGTCTTCTACCTGGCCAGCCCGATCGCCTCGCTCCTGGGCGGCCTCGGCATGCTCCAGCAGGGCCTCGGCGCCATCGTCCGCATCGAGCAGGTCGGGCAACTGCCGGCCGAGGACGACGTGGACCTCCCCGAGCGGGCCGCCCCGCCCGCCGCGGACACGGCGACCCGCACGCAGCCGGACGGGCCGCCGCCGGTCGAGTTCGACGCCGTCCACTTCGCCTACCCGGGACGCGGCCCCGCGCTGCGCGGCATCAGCCTCACCGTGCCCGGCGGCACCCGCACCGCCCTGGTCGGCCTCTCCGGCGCCGGCAAGACCACGATGTTCGCCCTGCTCCAGCGCTTCTACGAGCCGCAGGCGGGCGCCATCCGGATCGGCGGCCAGGACATCGCCCTGCTGCCCCGCGCGGAGGTCCGCCGCCGCATCGCCTACGTCGAGCAGGAGTCCCCGGTGATGGCGGGCACCCTCGGCGACAACCTCCGTTACGCCGCGACCGACGCCGGCGACGAGGAGATCGCCGAGGTACTGCGCCTCACCCGGCTCGACTCCCTGGTCGCCCGGCTGCCCGACGGCCTGGACACCGAGGTGGGCAACCGCGGCGTCACCCTGTCCGGCGGCGAGCGCCAACGCCTGGCCATCGCGCGGGCGCTGCTGCGCAAACCCGAGGTGCTGCTGCTCGACGAGGCCACCGCCCAGCTCGACGCCAGCAACGAACAGGCGCTGCGCGAGGCGGTCAACCAGGCCGCGCGCCGCTGCACCGTCGTCCTGATCGCCCACCGCCTGTCCACGGTCACCGACGCCGAGCAGATCGTCGTCCTGGAGGACGGCAGGATCCGCGCCGCGGGCTCCCACGACGACCTGGTCGGCGCCGACGCCCTCTACCGCGAACTCGCCGCCTCCCAGATGCTCGTGCCCGCCGTGAGCGACCCGCCGCCGGGGCCGGACGCGGAGCCGGCCCGGTAACCGGGGCCCCCGGCCCCGACGGCGGGCGGCCCGGCGCGGCGGGAGCGCGTCGGCCGCGGCCGCGGAGCGGGGGCCGCCCCCGCGTTCCCCGCCGCGCCCGCCGCCCGGCCGAGCGAACGGCGGCGCGGACCCGGGTGCGGTGGCTCCGGGTCCGCGCCGCCGGATCCGTGCCGTCAGCCCGTGATCGCGTCCAGGGCGGGCAGGTAGCCGTCGCGGTGCCCGGCCTGGTTCGGGTGGTACGACTCGTTAATCTTGTCCCACTCCAGGCTGGTGACCCAGGCGGAGTTCTTCGAGCAGATGGTGTGCGGGTCGAACGACGGCCGCGGGTCGAGGAAGGCGAAGCCGGCGTTCGCGGCCTGCTGGGCGAGGACGCCGTCGAGCACGTCGGCCGCCGAGTTCAGCGCGGTCCGCTCCGTGTCGCTCAGACCGAATATGCCGCAGGTGCCGCCGATGGTGTAGAGCCGCGGGTAACCCACCACGACCACCATGGCGTTGGGCGCGCCCCGCCTGACGGCCGCGTAGGTGTCGGCCAGCGCGGCCGGCAGCGCGCCGGTCGCCGCCGCCTTGGCCGCGTTCACCCCGGAGACGCAGTCCTTGTCGTCCAGCGTGAGGATGCAGTTCTCCAGGACGCTGACGAACCCCACGTCGTTCCCGCCGACCTGCACCGTCACCAGCGTCGCGTCCGCGGTGAGCTGCGGTACCTGCTGGCTCTTGATCTCCGCCGTGGTGGCCCCCGAGCAGGACGCCTCCACGAAGGAGTACGAGGTGTGCTGCGCCGCCCACAGCCGGGGGTAGGACAGCGGCCCGCGCCGGCAGGCGTCGTTCGGGTCGTCGTAGGTCCGGGTGCCGGGCCCGACCGCGTACGAGTCCCCGAGCGCGATGTACTTCCCGGCCGCCGCCACGGTGGCCTCCCCGTGCTGCGCGGCGTGCGCGGCGGGGGCCGTGGTGAGGGCGAGGCAGGCCGCGGCGGCGGCGGCGAAGAGGGACGTCAGTGATCTGCGTGCGCGCGCGGAGAGCATGCGAACTCCTGTGGATGTGGGGGGACTTAGCTTCACCGGGATACCAGATCCAGGGCCCCGGGGATCAGGGTTCCGCGGAAAATCGAGGGTGTTCCGTAGGGGTGGGGCGGAGGCGGGGGCCGGTTCGCGGCAGGCGCCGGCGCTCCCACCGCGGTCGGCGCCGCCCGCACCCCGGGGCCGCGCGGCACGGAGGGGACCGCCGGGCGGGACGCGGCCGCGGCCGATGCCCGAACGGTTGAGGTCTTCCCGGGTGCGGCACCCCGGGCGCGGCGCTGCCTCCCCGCGGTGGCGCCCGCGGGCCGTCCCGGGCCGCACGACCAGGAACGACGGGGCCGCGGAGCCCGTGCACACCGCCGCACCGGCCGGTGCTCCGCCGAAGGCGGTGCCGGTGACCGGTGGTGCCGGTGGAACGGCCGCCCCACCGGCCGGCCCGGGACCACCCCGGGACGCCGCCGCCGGTGGGACTCGACGTCACCGACCGGCCCGCGGGCCGCGCGGCTGCCGCCGTCCTCCCCGAAGACGTCCTGCTGCGGTGGCGGCGGACCACGGCCGCGGTGTCCCCGGGCGAACCCGGCCCACGGCGTGCGGGCGTCGGGATCCCGGTCGGCGGTGGGCCGGGCAGGCACCGGCTCTGCCGTGGCGTTGCCCGTTCGGACCTGTCCGGCGGGACCCTCCGCGTCCTACACCTGAAGGGTCGGTCCAGGCGTGGTGAGGAGAGACGTGCGCGGACACCACAAGCGGCACGAGGATTCCGCTGCGGCCGGGGGGACGCGCGAGTCCGCCACGGCGCGGGCGGTGGACCCGCGGCACCCGGAACGGGCGGCCGTGCCGCGGTCGGACGCGGTGATCGCCCTGCAGCGGCTGATCGGCAACGCCGCGGTCGGCGAGATGCTCGGCCGCGCCGCGGCGGAGCACGCCGACGCGGCCGAGCGCCGGTCCGCCTTGGTGCGCGGAGTGCTGCGCTCTCCCGGCCGTCCCCTGGACGGCCCGGTGCGCGCCGACATGGAGGCCACGCTGGGTGCGGACTTCTCCGACGTCCGCCTGCACACCGACCGGGCGGCGCACGAGTCCGCCGCGTCGGTCGCCGCACAGGCGTACACCTCCGGCTCCCACATCGTCTTCCAACGGGGCCGGTACGACACGGCGTCCGACTCGGGCCGGGAAGTGCTCGCCCACGAGCTGACGCACGTCCTCCAGCAGCGCCGCGGCCCGGTCGCCGGCACCGACACCGGTGGCGGACTGGCCGTCAGCGACCCGTCGGACCGGTTCGAGCGCGAGGCGGAACGGGTGGCGGCCGGTGCCGGGGCCGGCTTCCCGGCCACGGCCGCCACGGCACCCGGTGCCGGCGCCGGCCTGCCCGTCGCACGCCTGCTGTCGGTCGAGGAATTCCGGCGGAAGACCACGGTCGGCCTCCTCGAGAAGCGCGGCTCGTCGATCGAGCAGGTCGAACAGGCTCTCGCCGCCTACCACCGGCTGCCGCAGACCAGTTACCTGGCCAGGCGCAGGCAACTGGAGAAACTGAGGGCCGTCGCCGAGGCGTACGGTGGCCAGTCGAAATCGGGAAGGCACCAAACGGCGGTCGACGACCTGATCGCCGAGAGCCACGCGGAATCCAACCTCATACGGCTGCCGGCCGTCATCGAGGAGATCCTCCAGCAGGCGTCCGCCCACACGCAGATCTACCAGCAGCTCGACAGCGCCAGCATGGAGGACGACCCGCTGGCGAAGGCGCGCCGTCTCCTGAGCGCGCAGGAGGCCGTCCTGCAGCAGATCCGCGCCACCGGCCTGGGCCCCGACAGCGATCTGTTCGCCGCCAACACCAACCTCTCGAACTGGCTCAACGGGGTCGTCAACGGCCTGCCGGAAGACGATCGGCGAACCCTCGTCGAGGACGACCTGCAACTGCTGGACGCCATCCGGGCGGACACCGGCGCCCCGCAGATCACCCGGGACGTCCTGGGCGACCTGCTGGCGCACCGCGGCATCGTCAAGTTCACGAGCGGAATGCCCGGGACCGCGCTCTCCCCTGCCGGAACCGCCGAGAAATACACCCTGAAGCACGCGCTGTACCAGCCGGGAGGGGCCACGGAGCGCCTCGGCTCGCTCGCCCACGAACTCACCCACGTGGACGCCGGCGAGACCTACGCCCACAGCGAGATCCTGCTGCTGTTGCGGCGGGACCTGAGCGACGGCGAGGTCCGGGACCTGGTCAAAGGGCGGAAGGCCGAGGTCGATCGTCTGAAGACGTTGCTGAAGCAGAGCCGGGCCCTGACCACCGAACAGGAGGGCCTCGTCGCGGCCAAGTTGCAGTACGCCGTCGAGCCGAAGAAGGGGGTCGGCCGCTACGCCATGTCCTTCAAGGCGCACGACAGGATCGACGACCCCACCTACCAACGGCTGATGCACATCGAGCAACTGAGCGCACCGAACAGCTCCGTACTCGTGGAGTACGACACCGTCATCACCCAGCTCCTCGTCTACCTGCACCAGTGGGGCGTGGATCAGCAGGAGCCGTTCCACGCCGCGGTCATGCGGCTGGCGGCGCGACTGCGGGCGGACCGGACGGCCGCCCGGTCCGCGAACCCCTGACCCGGTGGGAGGAGGCCCCGCCCGTCGGCCGTTTCCGGGGCCGGGGCGCGCGAGGCCCCTTCCGGGGCGTCGGCGGCGTCCCGTACGCCGCCACCACGGCCCCGTCGCCGACGAGCCGGGTCACGGGTCAACCCGCGATGGTGGTCAGGCCGACGATGCCGATGGCGTACAGGGCCAGGACGGCGATGCTGTCGACGCCCATGCGCAGGTACTGCCGTTTGGGCCGGAAGACCAGCCCGGCGATGTAGACGGTGGTCAGGATGATGCCGAGGGCGGTGAGGTAGATGTCCGTGTCGTGTGCGGCCGGCAGGACCGGCTTGCCGGAGATGACGGTGGCGAGCAGGAACAGGACCGGCAGGAACGCGTTGCCGCCGAAGATGTCGCTGATGGCGAGCTGGTAGTCGCCCAGCTTCGTGGAGGTCAGTCCGGTGCTGATCTCCGGAAGGGAAGTGGCGGCGGCGAGCACGGTGGCACCGAACAGGATGCCGCTCAGCCCCTGCCGGCCGAAGAACTCCTCACCGCTGCGCTCGATCACCACACCGGCGACCAGTGTCGCCGCCGCGGCCGCGGCGAAGACCAGGGCCGCGCGCGCGGTGCCGACCCCCTTGCTGCTGGCGGCCTTCTCCTTCTTGCCCTTGGAGTGGCCGCGCGGCTCGGGCTGCGCGCCGGGGGCATCCCCGCCCTCACGCCAGGGAAGCCCCTTGCCGGCCCGGTCCAGCAGCACCAGTCCGACCACCCACAGGACGGCGATGACCAGCGGTGCCGGGCTGAGCCGGGCGAACGACAGGTCACCGGACAACTGGGTGCCCATGACCACGACGGCCAGCACCACCACGACCAGCGCGCCCTCCAGGACCAGCACGAGACTGGCGGCCAGACGCGTCAGCGGTACGGGCGTCCGCACCCCGACCGCGTCCAGGACGACCAGCACGACGGTCTGCACGGCGATGCCGCCCAGGATGTTGCCCACCGCGACCTCCAACTGGCCGGACAGGGCGGCACTGGCGGTGATGGCGATTTCCGGCAGGTTCGTGGCGATCGCCAGCAGGATCAGCCCGCCCAGGGCACTGCCCAGGTGCAGCCGCTCGGACAGTACGTCGGTGGTGTCGGACAGCTTGATCCCGGAATACCAGATCACCGCCGCACTTCCCAGGAACAGCACCAGCAACACAGGTGAACTCAAAGATCCCATGGACTGGTGGGTACCCGTGGCACGGACGCTCTACCGGTCCGGCCGGTCCTCACCCGCCCGGACCAACCGCCTCCGCGGCCGGCCTCCCGGGAACCGGTGGCGGGCACCGCCCGGTGCCGGGACCGCCACCGGGCGCGCAACCGCCCGCCGGCGCTCAGTCGGCCAGCTCTCCGAGGAGTGCCCAGGTACGGCGCCGGTCGGACTCGCCGGCGATCTCCGTCCCCGAGAACACCACCTCCGTGGCTCCGGCGTCCCGGTAACGCCGCACCTCGGCGGCGACCTTCCGCTCGTCGCCGATCACAGTCACATCGACGGCCCGCTGGCCGCCGGAGAGTCCGATGACCCGTGCATAGGACGGGAACTGCTCGTAGAACGCGAGTTGCTCGGCGGCCTTCTCCCGTACGGCGTCGACATCGTCGGTGACCACGCCGTGCACCAGGGCGACGATTCGGGGCGCGGGCCGGCCGGCGGCCTCTGCCGCTGCGGTGACTGCCGGAACGATGTGCTCACCCAGTGCGCGCGGCCCGGCCAGATAGGGCAGGATCCCATCCGCCAGTTCACCGCTGACACGTAGCGCCTGAGGGCCCATCGCGGCGACGAGCAACGGCACGCCGCTCTCGGCGCCCGGCACACGGGCGGGGACCGGTGTCGTCGCGGTGAGCAGTTCGCCGTGGAAGTCCGCGGTGCCGGTCTCGGTCAACTGCCTGAGCGCGGTGAGGAATTCACGCAGGCGCGCGATGGGCCGTTCGTAGGGGATGCCGAAGCCCGCCTCGGTCAGGAGTCTGGTGCCGAGCGCCAGTCCCAGATGGTAGCGGCCGTGCGTGGCCGCCTGGGCGGTCTGGGCCTGGCTGGAGACCAGCAGCGGGTGGCGGCCGAAAACAGGAATCGCCGACGTGCCCACGTGCAGACCGGGCACTTCTCGCCCGACGACCGCCGCGAGCTGGGGTGAATCCGCGCCGAAGGTCTGGCCGAACCAGGCCGACCGCAGCCCGGCGGCCGCAGCCTCGTGTGCGAGCCGCACGGAGGCGTCGATCTGGTTGTCGGCGTCGATCGCGTTGAGCGCTACTCCTGTGGTCATGTCGGCGAAAACCGGCGGCGGCCGGCCGCGCATTCCGGTTCTTGCGTGACAACTGTTTGTCAGTCGTGTGTACGCGGCTGCCGGGAGCGGCCGAAGCCGTCCGGGGCCGACGTGGGTTCGGCGGAGGACCTGCCGGGCCCCCGGGTTCGGGGAAGCCGGAGGGAAACCCGTGCCCGCCCCGGAGCCGGGACCGCACGGAACGGCTGCTCGGAGCCGGACGCGTACGGGGTGTCCGACCGGGCTCAGCGGTTGAACGTCAGGCGCGGTGCCGCGTTGCGGGCCAGTGCATGGGCCTGGTCGGACCACCAGGCGCCGGCGGGCGGGTCGACGATGCCGTACTCGGGGTCGATCGTGCCGCCGGTGCTTCGTGTGCAACTGCCGTCGGACTCACCGGGGATCTTTATCCACAGGTAGGCGTCGACGAGTGGGACGCCCGTGTCGGCGGTGGGGCGCAGACCGAGACCGCGGCCGGGCGCGTTGCACCAGGCCTCCGGGTCCCCGCTGTACTTGCCCGGTTCCGGGGCCCATGTCCCCAGGCCGTTGCGGCTGGTGTCGATCACGAAGTGCTGCGGTTCGCCGGCCGGTGGGGAGCCCGCGTTCTGGTCGAACCAGGCGTCGGTCCACCGCCAGGTGGCGGGGTCGGCGGAGGAGACGGCGCTGCCGGGGGTCCCGTCGTTGGGCGCGGCGGACGAGTAGTACTGGCTGGCGCACCAGTCGGTGTGACCGCGTGCCTGCTCGGGTCCCCTGGTGGCGAACCACATGCACTTGGCGATCCAGGTGCCGTACCTGGCGTTGTGGTCGGTGGGGTGGGTGTTGGACACGTTCAGGGCGAAGCCGTCGCTGTACCGCACCCCGGCGTCCTGCAGGCGCTGCGCCATGTCGCCGACGGACTTCCACTGGACGTTGCCCGCGTCCAGGTAGACCGCGGTGCGCGGCCGGGCCTTGAGGGTCTTGACGGCGTACTCCAGGTCCGCGATGCGGGCGGCCGTGAGTTCGCCCGCCGGGTCGGTGGCGGGCCCGCAGTCCTTGGGGAGCAGGGCCAGGCCGTCGGGTTCGACGACGACCACCGCCCTGTTGCCGCCGACGCCGGCGGCGAAGGCGTCGATCCACTGCCGGTAGGCGGCGGAGGGCGGGGCGCCGCCGCTGGAGTACTGCGCGCAGTCCCGGCCCGGGACGTTGTAAGCGACCAGGACGGGGGTCCGGTTGACGGCCCGGGCCCGGTGGACGAGTTCGCCGACCTTGACGCGCACCTCGCCGGGCGTGCCGTGGGTGAACCACTCGGCCTGCGGCCAGCTCGCGAGCCCGGCCATGTTCGCGGCGTTCTCGGCGTCGCCGTTACTGAGGTCCACGAGGGCCTGTTGTGCGGCCTCGCTGTGCGGGTCCGCGTAGAACTTCGTGGCCGGGGCGATCACGTCCTGCGTGGGCGTGGGCGTGGGCGTGGCCTGCGCCTGCGTCGCGGTGAGAGCGGCGCAGGCGGTGAGCACCGCGACGACGGCGGCCGCACGGCCCCGTAGGCTGCGTGGTTGCATGACTGCTCCTGGGCGGTGGACGGATGGGGAGCGCCCGCCGCCGGCGGACCGCCACCGCCTGTGCGCGAAGGGCGGGCGGTGGCCCCGGACGGTGTGCGTGGTCCGGTCGCGGGGCATGGACGCACCGGGCCACGGGGCCCTGGGTCAGTAGCCGTAGATCATCTTGTAGGCGACCTCGGGGAGGAACTGTCCTGCCGAGGAGCCGGCTCCCACGCCGCAGTCGCCGTCGGACTCGCCGGGAGTTTTGATCCACAGCAGCATCTCGGCGCCTCCGCCCAGCCGGGTGGGGGTGCCGGTGCGGCGGCCCGAGGGGTTGCACCACTGCCCGTTGGAGCCGTTGCCGTTGCGGCTGGTGTCCACCACGAACGGCTTGGTGTAGCCGTAGCGTGCGTTCAGTTCGCTGTTGACGGCGTTGCCGTAGGCGGTGTTCTCGGCCGTGGTGAAGTAGTTGGAGATGTTGAGTGAGAAGCCGTGGGCCTGCCGCAGGCCCGCGTCGTGGAGGCGCTGTGCCATGGTCGCCGCGCCGGTCCAGCCCGGGTTGCCTGCGTCGAGGTAGACCCAGGTGTTGGGGGCTTGGCGGCCGAACTGGGTGAGGGCCCCGGTGAGCATGCCCTGGCGCTCGGTGATCTGGGCCTGTGTCATGCAGCCGTAGTCGCCGAGGGAGTCCGGTTCGAGGAGGACGACGGCCGGGCGGCCGGCGATCCCCCCGGCGAATTGCGCGATCCAGGTCGCGTAGGCGGACGGCGAAGCGGCTCCGCCCGCCGAGTGCCCGCCGCAGTAGTCGCGGTTGTAGATGTTGTAGGCGACGAGGACGGGCAGTTTGTCCGAGCTGTCCGCCGCTCCCGCGTACGCGCCCGTGGCGGTGCCGATGGTGCCGCTCCACGAGCCGAACCAGCGGGCCGTCGGGGTGCTGGCGAGGGAGGCGTTGATCGCGGGCGCCCGGCCGTCGCCGGGGTTGGCGGTGACCCACCTCTTCGCGCTGGAGTCGGGGTCCACGTAGAACCCGTTGGTCATGGTGATCGGGTCGGCCGCGTGTGCGGACGGCGCGACCGCGAGCGCCAGCGGCAGGGCGAGTAACGCTGCCGTGAGGACGCGGAGCCTGTGGCGCATGACGGTACCTCCGTTGCCTTGCAGGAAGGCGCCGCGTCCTCGTCCCGAGCGTGCGGCGCGCTGAGGAAGTGCGGTGGTACGGCGCCCCTTCGCGTCGGCGGGCTCCCCGGCGGGGGTGACGCGCTCGAAGGGTCGACGGCACATCTGGGAGCGCTCCCACTGGAAGCGTTTCCAAAACCACGGAAAACCTTTGGGGTGTGCTCGGTATCGTGTGACGCACCGGTGAAGCTGTCAAGGGTCGGCGTGTGATCGCCCTCCGCGTGGCGGGAACACGGCTCTGCGTTCCCTGTACTGGAAGCGCTTCCAGACCTCCGGCACCGAGCGGGTGGCAGGGGAAAAGGCAGGAGTGAGATGCTTCCCGTCCGGCTGAGGGGGAAGGGTTCGTGGTTCATGGCACACGCTGCGCCGCGTCGGCGGACGACGCTCGACGAGGTGGCCGCACTCGCCGGCGTCTCCCGCTCCGTGGCCTCCCGCGCCCTCAACAACGCCCCGCACGTCAGCCGTGTCAAACGCGAGGCGGTCGAACGGGCCGTGCGGCAACTCGGCTACGTCCCCGACCCGACCGCCCGCGCTCTGGCCACCCGTCAGACGGGAGCGGCCGCCCTGGTCGTCGCGGGAGAGGACCCGTCGATCTTCGCGGATCCGTTCTTCGCCCAGGTGATCGTGGGGGCTTCGGCCGCTCTGGAAGAGGCCGACCTGCACCTGATGCTGTGCCTGGCCGCTTCCGACCGGGGCCGCAAGCGGGTGGAGGAGCTTCTCCGGTCCAAGGGCGCCGACGGCGTCATGCTGATGGCGCTGCGCGAGGGCGATCCGCTGGCCCGCATGGCCGAAGAGGCCCGGATGCCCGTCGTCTTCGGGGGGCGCCCGGTCGGTGCGGCTCCCCGGTGGTACGTGGACGTCGACAACGTCGGCGGGGCGCGCGAGGCGACCGAGTACCTGGTCTCGCGCGGCCGGACTCGCGTGGCCGCGATCTGCGGGCGTCTGGACACCGAGGCCGGGCGCGCCCGGTACCGCGGCTACCGGGACGCCGTGCTGGCAGCCGGCCTCGATCCGTTCCCGCCGCAGGAGGGGGACTTCACCGAGCCCAGCGGAGCCGCCGCCATGGCGGAACTGCTGGCGAACCATCCCGATCTGGACGGGGTGTTCGCCGCCAACGACAACATGGGAGCGGGGGCGCTGCGCACGTTGCGCGAGGCCGGCCGGCTGGTCCCCGCCGACGTGGCTGTCGTCGGCTTCGACGACCTGACCGTGGCCCGGATCGCCGATCCGCCGCTCACCACCGTCCACCAGCCCATAACGGCTTTCGGCCGGGAGATGGCGCGCATGCTCGTCGCGCTCGTCAACGGACAGGATCCCACTCCGCTGATCCTGCCCACGCACCTGGTCACCCGCTCCAGCGCCTGACGGGCCTGTCCCGGAAAGCACGACCGCGCGGGGCGTGCCCCGCCCCTCCTTCGGCCGGACGGGGCACGCCGGTGCGCGGGCCCGGACGAACGGATCCGGTGCCTGCGGTCCCGGCCCCAGTCGTGCGCCGGGCCTGCGAACGGCTTGCCCCCCTCGCTCCGCCCCCGCTTCACGGCCCCCGCGCCGAACGACGCGGGCCAGATGGGCCAGCACGTCGAACCCGCCAGGACGTCCGGCTACACCTGCGGTTCCTGCGCCGTGGCGGTGCGCGCCACCGCCGGCGGCAAACTCTCACCTACCTGATGGCCGACGGCCAGGCATCCACACAGATCGCCGTCGATGCCACGACAGGCACCTCGACCCGCCGCCGCTACACGCCCTTCGGCGACGAACGCAGCGGCAGCCTGCCGGCCGGAACCGACAAGGGCTTCCTCGGCGAGACCGAGGACACCAGCACCGGCCTGTCCCTTCCCGGCGCCCGCGCCTACGACCTTGATCACGACAAGTTCGACGCCCTGTTCCAGGAGCAGGGCGGCGGTCGAGTGCCTGAGGTCGTGGAAGCGGATGCGGCGGAGGCCGGCCCTGCGCAGGAGCGTGGTGAAGACACGGGGCAGGGTGGCCGGGTCGATCGGTCTGTCCTGCGCAGTGGTGCACGCGTGCCCGTCGTGCTGCCACGTGGTGCCTGCGGCCGCACGCTCCCGTTTCCGCTGCTCGTGGTGGAGTTTCAGCGGGTGGAGGCAGCCGGTGGGGAGGGGGATTGGGCATCCGGGAACCCGGGGCCCGGGGCCCGGGGGGACAGCGTGGTGGGCCCGCCGGCAGTGGCGGGCCGCAAGGTTCGTTCGGACCCGTGACCGCGACGGCCTGACCGCGGCACTCGGCTCTTCGTGCCGGAGTCAGGCCCGGCCCGCACCCACGGCCGCCACTTCCGCCCCGGTCAACCGCGCCAGTTCCGCGCGGGTCGTCCGGAACACCGTGTGCGGCGGACCGGCTCCCGCCCACACGTGCGGGTAGGCGTCCAGGTGCTCGTCGATCAGCGTCGGCAGCGGGCCGGGATGGCCGATCGGGGCGACGCCCCCGACGCGTTGACCGGTGACTTGGAGGACGTACTCGGGGTCGGCGTGCCGGACCCGGCGGTGGGCCACGCCCCGCAGCCGGGCCACGCGCCGGGTGTCGACGCGGTGCGCGCCGCTGGTGACGACCAGCTATGTTGAGAGGTATGTCGAGTCCTGAGGCAGAAAGAAGCGGGCCACCGGTGATCCGGTGGCTGATCGCGTAAGCCTCCGACGACCCTGCTTCCCCCGGCCCCGTCGCCGAGCAGCGGGTCGCGCATCCGCCACGGATCAACCGCATCGCGGGATCACGGCCGGACCTCTCTCCGGGACGTCTCCCACGCGACCGCATGACCTTCCGTCCATGCGTCGCGTCTCCTCTTTCTGCGATGTAGTGGGAGCTTCTTCATGCCATTCGCCGTCTACGTTCTCGGGCTGGCCGTATTCGCCCAGGGAACCTCGGAGTTCATGCTGTCCGGGCTGGTGGAGGACATGGCCGCCGACTTCGGCGTGCCCCTCCCGGCCGTCGGCTCGCTCACTTCGGCCTTCGCCGTCGGTATGATCGTCGGCGCACCGCTGGTCGCGATGCTGAGCCTGCGGTGGCCGCGCCGCCGGGCGCTGCTCGCCTTCCTCATCACCTTCCTCCTGGCCCACGTCGTGGGCGCCCTCACCCACAGCTTCGAGGTCCTCTTCGTCACGCGGGTGATCGCCGCACTGGCCAACGCGGGCTTCCTCGCCGTCGGCCTCGCGACCGCGGCGAGCATGGCCGGACCCCAGGCCAAGGGCCGGGCGACCTCGGTGCTCCTGAGCGGGGTCACCCTCGCCTGCATCGCGGGTGTCCCCCTCGGCGCCGTGCTGAGCGAGGTCTGGGGCTGGCGCTCGGCCTTCTGGGGCGTCGCGATCGTCTCCACCCCTGCGGTCTTCGCGGTGCTGCGGTCCGTACCGGCGACGCCCGTCGACCCTGCGGCTCCCAGCGTCCGCCACGAGCTGCGGGCGTTCCGCACGCCCCGGGTGATCATGACGCTCATGCTCGGAGCGCTGGTCAACGGAGCGACGTTCTGCTCGTTCACGTACCTCACGCCCGTCATCACCAACGTGACGGATCTGAGCTCCGGCTGGGTGCCCGCCACACTGGCGCTGTTCGGCATCGGGTCCTTCGTCGGGGTCAACGTGGGCGGCCGGCTGGCGGACAGCCGTCCCGGCCAGACGCTGGCGGTCGGTGGTGCGGCGCTGTCGGCGGGTTGGTTGCTCTTCGCCCTCACGGCCGCGAACCCGGTCGCGGCGCTGGTCCTCGCCTTCGTCCAGGGGACGCTCTCGTTCGGCGTGGGCTCCACGCTGATCGCGCAGGCCCTCTACACGGCGTCGGACGCCCCCACGCTGGCCGGCGGCTTCGCCACCGCCGCGATGAACGTCGGCGCGGCGGCCGGACCCGCCCTGGGGGGCCTCGTCCTGGGCACCGACCTCGGCTACCGTTCGCCGCCGGTGGTGAGCGCCGTGCTCGTCGCCACGGCCCTGGTCCTGGCGGGCGTGGCCCGTGCCGTCGGCATCACCGGCGGCAGGAGCGGCACCGGCGCCGCGGAGGACCGTCCGGCCGAGCGTCCGGTGCAGGCCCCTTCCTGACCGTCGCCCCCCGTGTCCGGTGGCCCGTCCTCCTCGTGGGAACGGGCCACCGGCCGTGCGCGCGGAGCGCACGGGACGCCCCTCAGAGCAGGGAGAGGAAATGGGAGACCATCTCCGCCGACCGCCCGGGTTCAGACGGGGGTCGCACGTGGACCGGTAGTCCGTGAACCGCGGCGGCTCGTCCCGCTCCGACACGCACTCGGTGGCCGGGTCCGGGGTCAGCTCCAGGTGGAGACCCGCGGGCCACTGCCCGTGGGCCCGCAGCGCCCGGGTGAAGGACGCGATCTCGGCACGCATCGGTTCGATCAGCCGGGTCTTGTGGCCGGCCAGCTTCAGCCCGTTGCCGTGCGTGGGATCACAGGGCCGGACGACCGGTGTGTCTGCGGGTGGGCAACCCCCGCCTCACCGCGGAGAACCTCCCGCGGAACCTGCGCATCGCCGACGGGATCGAGGCCGTCGCCGCCGAGGCCGGCGCCACCCCGGCGCAGGTCGCCCTGGCCTGGTTGCTCGCCCGGGGGGCGTCGTGCCGATCCCCGGCAGCCGACGGGCCGCCCGCGTCGAGGGGAACACGGCGGCCACCGAGGTCCGGCTGAGGCCCGGGCAGCTCGCCCGGCTCGACGCCCT
The DNA here is from genome assembly GCF_030499535.1 of Streptomyces sp. TG1A-8. Classification (NCBI taxonomy): domain Bacteria; kingdom Bacillati; phylum Actinomycetota; class Actinomycetes; order Kitasatosporales; family Streptomycetaceae; genus Streptomyces; species Streptomyces sp. TG1A-8. The sequence continues at coordinate 1,049,793 of NZ_JASTLB010000001.1, read as the reverse complement.
GCCGCCCGCTGCGGGCGGGCACCACACGGAGGAGCAGAAGCGGATGACGGACCGCCTGTGGCGATCGACGCGGTCCCTCCGTCGGCGGACCTGCTCGAACCGGACCCCTGCTGGAAGCCGGAGCTTCTTCCTCGTCGTGGTGCCAGACGGCACCGGTACTCGCTTTCGCCCGGATCCAGGTGTTGCCGGCAAGTGACGCGCCCGCGCTCCTCACGTACCTGATGCGCCGTCAGGTGAGTCGGCGTCCGATCAGCATCAGTCCCCGCACGTTCCGGGGCGGGGGTCCGGGCAGGCGCTTGGCGGCAGCGTCACAACAGCCCGGTTCGCACGGAAACGCAGACGGGGAGCCCTGTTGCGGGGGTGAAGCGACGTTCCTCACAGTCTTCGGGCCGGGCGCGTGTCGGCGGTAGAGTGAAGACCGCCCTTGACCTGCAGGAAGCAGGCAGGGAGCCGTCTTCCAGGAGTCCAAAGTGCTGCGAACTCTGTTCAAGTCCAAGATCCACCGGGCCACCGTCACCCAGGCCGACCTGCACTACGTGGGATCGGTGACCATCGACGCCGATCTGCTCGACGCCGCCGACCTGCTGCCCGGTGAGCTCGTGCACATCGTGGACGTCACCAACGGCGCCCGCCTGGAGACGTACGTCATCGAGGGGGAGCGCGGGTCGGGGGTCGTCGGGATCAACGGGGCGGCCGCCCACCTCGTCCACCCGGGCGACCTGGTGATCATCATCAGTTACGCTCAGGTCACCGACGCCGAGGCGCGACAGCTGCGGCCGCGGGTCGTGCACGTCGACCGCGACAACAGGATCGTGGCCCTCGGTGCCGACGCCTCGGAGCCGGTGCCCGGTTCCGACCAGGAGCGCAGCCCGCAGGCCGTGTCGGCCTGACCGGCGGCCGACGACCAGGAGCGTGCGTGGCCATGAGCGACATCGAGATCCGCGACGACCGCGGGGCGGGCCGCCTGGAGGCCGTCGGCGGCGGTGACGTGGTCGGCCGCCTCGAGTACTTCGTCCTCGACTCGCCCGCACGCGCCCTGGTCCCGGTTCACACGATCGTGGAGCAGGCGCACGAGGGCAAGGGCATCGCCGGCTCCCTCGCCCGCGAGCTGTACGCCGTCGCCGAGCGCGAGGGCGTACCCGTCGCCCCGCTGTGCCCGTACGTCGCCCGGTGGGCCGAACGCCACCCCGACGAGGCCCCGCCGGCCGCCCCGGAACTGCTCGCCGCCGCCAAGGACCGGCTGCGCGCGCACCCCGGCCGGTTCTGAGCGCGCCGGCGTCCCGCGGTCGGGCGTGGGGGTGAGTGCGCGAGCGGGCGTCGGGTAGGGGGGAGTACCCAGAGGTGACGTCCAACGAGCGCGGGAGGACACGATGACGAACCCGTACCCCGACCCCGTCCCGCCGGGACCGGCCCCCACCCCGGAACCCACACCGCCGGACCCCTACCCGTCCCCGGTCCCGCCGCCCGAGCCGGGCCCCCAGCCCACACCGCCCGCCCCCGGACCGGACCCCGCCCCGCCCGCTCCGGGCCCCGACCCGACCCCGCCCCCGGCGCCCCCCGCCCCCGGCCCTCCGGGCCCCACCCCCACCACGGACCCGGGCCACCCCGTCATGTAGGGACCCGGCGACACGGAGGCACAGGGGCACCGGAACACCGGGACAAAGCCGGGGCCGAGCGCTTGTGAGGGGCGCGGGGCGGGCGCGCGCAGTCGCACGCCCGCCCCGCGCCTGCCGGCCTCCTGTGCGCCCCGTAGCCGTCGGCACCCTCGGTGCGCCCCGCGCCAGTGGCCCCACCGGCCGCCGGAAGCGCACCAGCGGGGCGCGGCGCACCCGAGGGACACGGGGAGCCGGCGCGGCCGGCCACGAACGGCCCGCGCCCGCCGGCCTCCCCCCGGATTCAGCGGGCGGCCCACCCCGTACGGGCGGTACCGGCCGGCGCCCCGGGCCGCCGCTAGGCGGAAACCTCGTTCCGCTCCCCGCCCCACAGCGTGTGGAACGCCCCTTCCCGGTCCACCCTGCGGTACGTGTGCGCCCCGAAGAAGTCCCGCTGTCCCTGCGTGAGCGCCGCGGGCAACCGCTCCGCGCGCAGGGCGTCGTAGTACGCCAGCGCCGCCGCGAACCCGGGCGTCGGCACGCCCTGCCGCGTCGCGGCGACCAGCACCTCGCGCCAGTCGTCCTGCGCGGCGCCGATCTCCTGCGCGAACGTCTCGTCCGACAGCAGGCTCGGCAGGTCGGCGCGGGCGTCGTAGGCGGCGCGGATCCGGTCCAGGAACGCCGCCCGGATGATGCAGCCGCCCCGCCAGATGGAGGCGACCCGGCCGAGGTCGATGTCCCAGCCGTACTCCTCGCTGCCCGCGGCCATCTCGTGGAAGCCCTGGGTGTAGGAAACGATCTTGGAGGCGTACAGCGCCTGTTCGACCCGGTCGGCGAAGGCGCCCGCCTCCGCCTCGCCCAGCGGTGACGCCTTGGGCCCGGCCAGGCCCCGCGACGCCTCCCTGAGCGCCGCGTGTCCCGACAGCGACCGGGCGAAGACCGCCTCCGCGATGCCCGACACCGGCACCCCGAGGTCCAGCGCGATCTGCACCGTCCAGCGGCCGGTGCCCTTCTGCTCCGCCCGGTCCGCCACCACGTCCACGAACGGCTCGCCGGTCGCCGCGTCCACGTGGGACAGCACCTCCGCCGTGATCTCGATCAGGTAGGAGTCGAGCCGGCCGGTGTTCCAGGTGCGGAAGATGTCCGCGATCTGCGCCGGGGAGTACCCGGCGACGTCGCGCAGCAGTTGGTACGCCTCGCCGATCAGCTGCATGTCGGCGTACTCGATGCCGTTGTGGACCATCTTCACGAAGTGGCCGGCGCCGTCGGGGCCCACGTGCGTCACGCACGGCGCGCCGTCCGCCGCCTTCGCGGAGATCTTCTCCAGCATCGGGCCCAGCGACCCGTACGACTCCGTCGACCCGCCCGGCATGATGCTCGGTCCGTGCAGCGCGCCCTCCTCGCCGCCGGAGACGCCGGTGCCGACGAAGTGGATGCCCCGCCCGCGCAGGTCCCGCTCGCGGCGCCGGGTGTCGGCGAAGTGCGCGTTGCCCCCGTCGACGATCATGTCGCCGGGCTCCAGCAGCGGCGCGAACTCCTGGATCACCGCGTCCGTCGGCTCACCGGCCTTGACCATGACGACCAGGCGGCGCGGCCGCTCCAGGGCGGCCACGAATTCCTCGGCGGTCCCGGCCGCCACGAAGTCCCCCTCGTGCCCGAACTCCTCGACCAGCGCCCGCGTCCTGGACACCGTACGGTTGTGCACGGCGACCGTGTAGCCGTTGCGGGCGAAATTGCGGGCGAGGTTGCGGCCCATGACCGCGAGACCCGTGACGCCGATCTGCGCTGAAGTGCTCATACGTGCCTGCTCCCTAGCTGCCTGGTGTCCGCGGCACCGTCCGTACGGCCCCCGCCCATCCTGTCGTGCCGCCCCGGCGAGCGCACATCAGGCCCGCCACCCCCGCATGCGCGCGCGAGGCCCCCGCCGCCTCACCGCGCTCCGTCCGCCACCGCACCCGACCGCGTCCGCCACCCACCTCCCCGGACCCGACCGCGCCCGTCACCTCCCCGCAGCGGGCGCCGTCCGTCACCGCACCGCACTCCGTCCGGCCCCTTCCCGCGCCGCCAAGGAAAGTTCTTCCCCGGCCACTTGGCCGACGCAGGAGGCCGATTGCCGTCTTGTCCCGGCCCGTTCGCGGCGCTTACTTTTGCCGCTCCTGACGCATGTCGAGGGGAACTCGGTCATGGCCGAACGCGGCCGGCATCGCCGGTACCAGCCGAACAGGATCAACCGCGCCTCACTCACCGTCACGGCGAGCGGCGCCGGCCTCGCGATCCCGCTGGTCGCCGCCGGAACGGCCGACGCGGCCGGCACCGCCACCTGGAGCAAGGTGGCCGCCTGCGAGTCCAGTGGCAACCGGAGCACCAACACCGGCAACGGCTCCTACGGCGGGCTGCAGTTCACGCAGTCCACCTGGGAGGCGTACGGCGGCACCCGGTACGCGCCGCGCGCCGACCGGGCCAGCCGCGAGCAGCAGATCGCCGTCGCCGAGGAGGTGCTCGACGGGCAGGGACCCGGCGCCTGGCCGGTGTGCTCGGCGCGGGCCGGACTGGCCCGGGGCGGCGCCGCGCCCGAACCGCACACGGACGGTGTCGCGGCCCACCCGGCGAAGACCGGCGGCGCGCCGGACGTGCGGCCGCAGACGACCCCGCAGTCACGCGCGGGCAGGGCCGAGATGTACGCGGTGGTGCACGGCGACACGCTCTCCGGCATCGCCGGCGAGCAGCGCGTCCGGGGCGGCTGGCGGCGGCTGTACGCGGGCAACCGCACGACCATCGGCTCCGACCCGGACCTGATCATGCCGGGCCAGCGGCTGAGCCTGCGCACCACCGCCGAGCCGGCGGCCGGCACCCGCACCGCGCCCGAGTCCCCGAGGAAGCGGACGCCCGAGAAGCAGACGTCCGAGAAGCAGGCCTCGGGGAAGAAGAGCCCGCAGAAGAAGGCCCCCACGCGCAGCGGCCGCCCGGCGTCCCCCGTCGGCCACGGGCTCGTCGCCCCGGTCAGCGCCGCCGTCGGCACCGGCTACCACGTGGCGGGCGCGCACTGGTCGAAGGGCTACCACACCGGGGTCGACTTCCTCGTGCCGGCCGGCACCTCCGTCAGAGCGGCGGCGGCCGGACACGTGGTGGCCGCGGGCTGGGGCGGCTCCTACGGCTACCAGGTCGTGATCCGGCACGCCGACGGCCGCTGCACCCAGTACGCCCACCTGTCGGCGATCTCCGTGCGGGCCGGGCAGGGCGTGTCCGCGGGGCAGCGCATCGGCCGGTCCGGCTCCACCGGGAACGTGACGGGCCCGCACCTGCACTTCGAGGTCCGGACGGGCCCCGGCTTCGGTTCGGACGTCGACCCGCTCGCCTACCTGCGGGCCGGCGGCGTCAGGATCTGACCCGCGTACGGTGCCGGTCCACGACGGACAGCGGCACCGGGAGGCCGGCGGAGTACGGGACGCGGACCGCCGCGGTCCCACGGCCGGGCGGCTGCTCACCGTGACCCGCCCCGGCGTCCACCGGGGCGGCACCGGGCGGTGGCGGCGACGCCCCGTCCCGGGCGGCGCCGTCCGGGACGCCGGCAGGGGGCCCGTCGGGAACGGCCCCGGCCCAGGCGGCCTCCTCCGGCCCGGTCCCCGCCGCGCGCTGCGGGGGGAGCGCCGAAGGGACCTCCTCGGCGCCGGCCCCGGGCCCCCCGGCGGGTCGCGCGGCCGGGGTCTGCTCCAGCCGCTCCGTCGTCAGCAGGATCAGGCCGCCCGCGGCCACCACCCCGCAGCCCAGGGCGAGCACGATGCCCGCGGTGCCGTGGCGGAACGTCTCGCCGAACATCAGGATGCCGACCGCGGCGGCCAGCACCGGGTTGACCACCGTCAGCGTGGCGAGCGGCGCGGCGAGGCCACCGCCCCGGTAGGAGGCCTGGGACAGCAGGACGCCGGCCACCGAGAACGCGCCGATCACCGCGAGCGAGGACAGGCCGCCGATGCCGATGCCGCTGTCCCAGTCGACCGCGACGGTCTTGGTGAACACCGACGACATGCCGAAGGCTATGCCGGAGGCGGTGGCGAGCAGCACGCTGCGCACCGCCGGGTGCCGGTGCGCGGCCAGCCCCGCGGCCGTCAGCGCCACGACCGCCGCGCCGGTGACCACGCCGGCCGCCACCCGCTGGGCCGCGCCGAGGGAGTGCGCCTCGGAGGAGCCGACCAGGGACAGCAGGCCCGCCAGGCCCACCGTGGCCATGATCGCGCCCCGCCAGGCGGCCGCCCCGGCCCTGCGGCCCACGAACAGCGCCGCCATGGGCAGGGCGAAGACGATCGTCAGCGCGCCGAGCGGCTGGACCAGGCTGAGCGGGCCGCAGGCCAGCGCCACCACGTGCAGCACGCCGCCGAGACCGTTCAGCGCCAGCGCCGCCCACCAGCCGGGCCGCCGCAGCGGCATGGAACCGTCCGGGGAGGACACCGCGACCTGCTCCTGGATGATCGCCCCGCCCGCGTACGCGACGGCGGAGACGAACGACAGCAGCACGGACAGCGCGAGGGCGCTCATCGGCGGCTCCTCTGCGTGAAGCGGGTCCCGGGGACCCGGCGCGGCGCACGGTCGGCGTTCATGGGGACCACTCTGCCCGTTCGGGCCCGCTGCGTCGTCGTACCTGAGCACGCCATGCGTCCTACTGCCGATGGAGTACGCCCCCGGCCCGGTCATCCCTCAGGGGGGTGAGCAGGGGACGGACCCGGCGGGCGGGCGCAACGGGCCGGGGACCGGTGCCCCGGGCCGCGGGCGGACCTGGTACCAGTACCCCTCGTGGACCTCGACCCCGGCCTCGCCGCGCTCCGCCCCCTCGGCGGCTTCTTCGTGCTGCGCACGACCGCGGACGCCGCACCGCCCGCCACCGTGCCGCCGACCCTCGCGGAGGCCTACGCGGCGCCCGCGGCGGACGCCCGCCGCGACGCGCTGGTGCTCCGCGTCTCCACGGTCGCGCACCGGCTGCGCGTCCGTGAGCCGCGGGTCTCCGCCTCCCTCGCCCACCAGGGGCTCGCCGCCCGCCTCTGGTCCGTGGCCCTGGCCTGCGCCGCCCTGTACGGCCGGACGCCCGACCTCGCGCCCGCGCTGCTGCGCTGGGACGCCACCGCGAGCGCGCCCGACGACCTGTGGCTGACCGGGGTGCGCGCGCGGCCCGGGGACGCGGCCACCCTCGCGGACACCGTGCTGCACGGCCACCTCGAACCCCTGGAGCAGGCCCTGAGAGCCAGGTACGGGATCGCGGCGGGCCTGCTGCGGGGCAACGCCGGCTCGGCGCTCGCCGCAGCGGCCCGCGAACTCGGCCGCCGGGCACGCGCGAGCGGCCGCGGCGACGCCGCCGAACGGGCCCGCGCCCTCACCGACGCGCTCTTCGCCCACCCCCTGCTGCGCCCCACCGGCAGCCGCACCGGCACGGCCTTCCGCCGCCGCAGCTGCTGCCTGTACTACCGCGTCCCCGGCAGCTCGGTCTGCGGCGACTGCTGCTTCACCCGGCCGCCGGGGACTTCCCCACGCGCCCCATCTGGGTGACCATGGAGGAACCTGCCGACGAGACCAGGGGGTTGTACGGGTGCGAGTGGGACTGCTGACCCGGGAGTTTCCCCCGGACGTCTACGGCGGCGCGGGCGTCCACGTGGAGTTCCTCGCCCGGGAGCTGGCCTCCCTGGTGGACCTGGAAGTGCACTGCTGGGGCGAGGGCCGCGGCGCCGGCGTGTCGCGCCACCGTCCCTGGCCCGCCCTGGACGGCGCCAACGACGCGCTGCGCACCTTCTCCGTGGACCTGTCCATCGCCGCCGCCCTGGAAGGCCGCGAACTCGTCCACTCCCACACCTGGTACGCCAACCTGGCCGGCCACGTCGCCAAGCTCCTCCACGGCGTCCCGCACGTGGTGACCGCCCACTCGCTGGAGCCCCTGCGCCCCTGGAAGGCGGAGCAGCTCGGCGGCGGTTACGCCCTGTCGAGCTGGGCGGAACGCACGGCGGTCGAGGCCGCCGACGCGGTGATCGCCGTCTCCGGCGCCATGCGCGACGACATCCTTACCTGCTACCCGGCCCTGGACCCGGCCCGGGTCCACGTCGTGCACAACGGCATCGACACGGCCATCTACCGGCCCGACCCCGGCACCGACGCCCTGGTCCGGCACGGCATCGACCCCACCCGCCCGTACGTGCTCTTCGTCGGCCGGATCACCCGGCAAAAGGGCGTGCCCCACCTGCTGCGCGCGGTGCGGGACATCGACCCGGGTGCCCAGGTCGTGCTGTGCGCGGGCGCGCCGGACACCCCGGAGATCGACCGCGAGTTCCGGGAGCTGTTCGAGGAGCTGAGCCGGGTCCGCGCGGGCGTGTTCTGGATCCCGCAGATGCTGCCGCGCCCGGAGGTCGTCCAGCTCCTCACGCACGCGGCCGTGTTCGTCTGCCCCTCGGTGTACGAACCCCTCGGCATCGTCAACCTGGAGGCGATGGCCTGCGGCACTCCCGTGGTGGCCTCCCGGGTCGGCGGGATCCCGGAGGTCGTGGACGACGGCCGCACGGGCCTGCTGGTCGACGTGGGCGAGGACACCGACGGCTTCGAGGCGGGCCTCGCCCGCGCGCTGGACACGGTCCTCGGCGATCCGGGGGCGGCCCGGCGGATGGGGGAGGCCGGGCAGCGGCGCGCGGTGGGCGAGTTCGGCTGGGACGCGGTGGCGCGGCGCACCGCGGACCTGTACGAGGAGCTGCTCGAGCAGGCTTAGTCCGGCCGACTCGGGGCATCCATGGTTCATCCAGGGTGAGGGGAGCGGCCATGCGTCGTGGAGGGCCTTCGGTTCTCGGAATTGTACTGGCGGGCGGCGAGGGCAAGCGGCTGATGCCGCTGACCGCCGACCGCGCCAAACCCGCAGTCACGTTCGGCGGGACCTACCGGCTCGTCGACTTCGTCCTGTCCAACCTCGTCAACGCCGACGTGCTGCGCATCTGCGTGCTGACCCAGTACAAGTCGCACTCGCTGGACCGGCACATCACCACCACCTGGCGGATGTCCAGCCTGCTGGGCAACTACGTCACGCCGGTCCCGGCCCAGCAGCGCCTCGGCCCGCGCTGGTACCTGGGCAGCGCGGACGCGATCCTGCAGTCCCTGAACCTCGTCCACGACGAGCAGCCCGAGTACGTCGCCGTGTTCGGCGCCGACCACGTCTACCGCATGGACCCCCGGCAGATGCTCCACCAGCACGTCGAGGGCGGCGCCGGGGTGACGGTGGCCGGCATCCGCGTGCCGCGCTCGGAGTCCCCGTCCTTCGGGGTGATCACACCGGGCTCGGACGGCCGCAGCGTCGACGGCTTCCTGGAGAAGCCGGCCGACCCGCCGGGGCTGGCGGACGACCCCGAGTGCGTGTTCGCCTCCATGGGCAACTACATCTTCACCACCAAGGTCCTCATCGAGGCGCTGCAGCGGGACGCCGAGGACGGGGACTCCGTGCACGACATGGGCGGTTCGATCCTGCCCCAGCTCACCGAGCGCGGCGAGGCGCAGGTGTACGACTTCAGCGAGAACCACGTGCCCGGCGAAACGACCCGCGACCAGGGCTACTGGCGGGACGTGGGCACCCTGGACGCCTACTACGACGCCCACATGGACCTGATCGCCGAGCGCCCGGCCTTCAACCTGTACAACCGGCAGTGGCCCATCTACACCCACTCCAACCAGCTCTCCCCGGCCCGTTTCAACGCGGGCGGCAACGCGAGCGAGTCCATCATCAGCGCCGGCTGCCTGATCCGCGGCCAGGTCACCCGCTCCGTGCTCTCCCCGGGCGTGCGGGTCGACCCGGGCGCGGTCGTGCAGGGCTCGGTGCTGCACGACAACGTCCGCATCGGGCGCGGTGCGATCGTCCGCGGCGCCGTCCTCGACAAGAACGTCGAGGTCCCGCCCGGCGCGACGATCGGCGTCAACCCCGAGCGGGACGCCGAGCTGTACACCGTCTCCCAGGGCGGGGTCATCGCCCTGGGGAAGGGCCAGCGGGTGCCGTAGCGCCCCGCGCCCCCCGTCCGCGCCCCGCGCCCCCCGTCCGCACCGGGCGCCGCCGCGACGCGCCGGTCCCTTGTGCCAGGGATGCCCTGGTTCACGCCGTCCGCCCCGCACGATGCAGGCAACGACGTCGAACCTGCGGAGGTCATCCGACATGAGAGGGACCCGGCGCGCGCGGCTGTGCCTGGCCGGGGTGATGGCAGCGTCCGCGCTGATCGCCACCCCCGCCGCACGAGCCGCCGAGCGGACCGACGGCCACCTCACCGACCTGGTGAACCCCTTCATCGGGAGCCGGAACGAGGGCAACACCTTCCCCGGCGCCGCCGTGCCCTTCGGCATGGTGCAGCTCTCCCCGGACACCGGGCACAGCACCGGTTACGACTACGGGCACAGCCGCGTCCGCGGCTTCTCGCTGGTCCACCTGTCCGGGGTCGGCTGCCGCATCGGCGGCGACCTGCCGGTGCTGCCGACCACCGGCGACGTCACCTCGACGGACTACGCGCGCTACGCCGCCGGGTTCGGCCACGACCACGAGGAGGCGAGCCCCGGCTACTACCGCGTCGGCCTGGACAGCGGCGTCGACGCCGAACTGACCGCGACCGCCCGCACCGGCGTGCAGCGCTACACCTTCCCGGCCACCGACAAGGCCAACGTCCTGCTCAACGCCGCCCAGTCGCTGCACAGACCGGTCACGAGCACGGTCGAGATCCTCGACGACCGCACCGTGCGCACCGAGATCACCGGCCACGGCTTCTGCCGGGACACCGCCCCCTACACCGTCCACACGGTCACCCGCTTCGACCGGCCCTTCACGGCCTACGGCACCTGGAACGGATCGACCGTCACCGACGGCGCGAGGACGGGTTCCGACGGGGCGTACGTCCGGTTCGACACCACCGGGGACCGTACCGTCGAGGCGACCACCGCGCTGTCGTACGTCGACGCGCGCGGCGCGGCCGTCAACCTGCGTGCGGAGGGCGGCCGGTCCTTCGACGCCGTGCGCCGCGCGGCCCGGCGGGCCTGGGAGGACCGGCTCGACGACGTGCGCGTGCGCGGCGGCGGCGACGAGCAGCGCCGCACCTTCTACTCGTCGCTGTACCGCTCCTTCCTCGCGCCGAACACCGGCAGCGACGCCGACGGCCGCTACACCGGCTGGGACCGGGAGGTGCACCGCGCCAAGGGCTTCACGTACTACCAGAACTGGTCGCTGTGGGACACCTACCGCACCCAGTCCCAACTGCTCTCCCTGCTCGCGCCGCGCGAGGCCCGCGACATGGCCATCTCGGTGATCAGGATCGACGAGGAGGGCGGCTGGCTGCCCAAGTGGGGCTACGGCACCGTCGAGACGAACATCATGACCGGCGACCCGGTCACCCCCTTCCTGACCAACGCCTACCAGCAGGGCCTCCTCAAGGGCTACGAGGAGCGGGCCTACCGGGCGCTGCGGAAGAACGCCGACGGCGTGCCGCCGGCGGACCACCCCGGTACCGGACGGGAGGCCAACGCCGAGTACATCGCGCGCGGTTTCGCCCCCCACGTCAAGGACCGCCCGCCCGCCAAGGCGGGCGACTCCGACTACCACCACGGCGCGTCCGTCACGCTGGAGTACGCCCTCGCCGACGCGATGCTCGCCCGGATGGCGCGCGGCCTGGGCCACGAGGCCGACGCCGCCCGCTACGCCGCCCGCGCCCGCAGCTACCGCAACGTCTTCGACCCCTCGACCGGCTTCTTCCGCGCCCGCGACGCCTCCGGCGCCTTCACCGGCTCGCCCGACCCGGCCCGCAGCGAGGGCTTCCACGAGGGCACCGCCTGGCAGTACCAGTGGCTCGTCCCGCAGGACCTGCCCGGCATGGTGGACCTCATCGGCGGACAGCGCGCCGCCAACGACCGCCTGGACTCCTTCTTCGCCTACGACCGGCTGCTGGAGGACCCGGAGCGCACCGCCCGCGAGGTGTGGGTGCACGGAGGCGCGTACGACTACTACGACGCCGACAAGTACAACCCGATGAACGAGCCCGACCTGATCGCGCCCTACACCTACCTGTCCACCGGCCAGCCCTGGAAGACCACGGACGTGGTCCACGCGGCGCTGACCCTCTTCACCGACGGGCCCACCGGGATGACCGGCAACGACGACCTCGGCACGATGTCCGCCTGGCACGTGCTGTCGTCCATCGGCCTCTTCCCCGTCCAGCCCGGCTACGACACCTGGGGCCTGTCCACCCCCGTCTTCGACCGCGTCAACCTCACCCTGGACCGCCGCTACTGGCCGGGCGGCCGGCTGACGGTCACCGCGCCCGGCACCTCGGCCGCCTCCCGCTACGTCCAGGCCGTCCGCACCGACGGCACTCCGCACCGGCGGACCTACCTGACCACGCGGGCGCTGCGCTCCCTGCGCACGCTCGCGTTCACGGTCGGCCCGCGCCCGTCCGGGTGGGGCACGGCCCGCGGGGCGGCACCCCCGGCGCTGTACTGAACCGGACCGGCCCCGGGATCCGCCGGCTCCCGCCCCCCTCCGGGGCGGGACGCCGCCCGCCGCCAACGGTGCGCGGCACGACCGTGCCCGGCCGTAACCACCCCAGGGGGTCCGACCGCGGACAGACCCCGGCAGCCCCCTTCCCGGCAGCTCCACCCGAGGCCGTTCCACCCCGACGCCGACACGAGGCATGCCCTTGACTCCCGACCTGCTCGCCCCCCTGGACCTGGCCTTCTGGAACATGGAGTGCGACCGCCACCCGATGCACCTCGGCGCGCTCGGGGTGTTCACCGCCCACTCGCCCACCGCGGGCGCCCACGCAGCCGACCTGCTCGCCGTCCGCGCCGCCGCCGTACCCGGCCTGCGCCTGCGCATCCGTGACGTGTGGCAGCCGCTCGCCTTCGGCGGCGCCGCCCGCGAGCCCGTCCCGGACTTCGACCCGCTCGACCACGTACGGCTGCATGCCCCGACCGCCGACTTCCACGCGGTCGCCGGCCGGCTGATGGAGCGCCCGCTGGACCGTGCCCGGCCGCCGTGGGAGGCGCACGTCCTGCCCGGCGAGGACGGGGTCTCCTTCGCCGTGCTGTTCAAGTTCCACCACGCCCTCGCCGACGGCCTGCGCGCGCTGAAGCTGGCCGCCGGGATCCTGGACCCGGTCGGCCCGCCCGCGCGCGCACCGCGCGCCGTCGAGTCCCCGCGCACTCCGCCGTCCGACGTGCGCGGGCTGCCCGGTCTGTTCCCCGGCCTGGTCAAGGACGCGCTGTCCGACGTGGGCCGGGCCCTGGACATCGGCGCCTCCCTCGCCCGCTCCACCCTCGGCATGCGGCCCTCCTCCGCGCTGGCCTCCGCGCCCAGCGGCACCCGCCGCACCGCCGGGGCCGTCCTCGACATCGACGACGTCCACCGGGTGCGCAAGAGCGCCGGCGGCACCGTCAACGACGTGCTCATCGCCGTCGTGGCCGGCGCCCTGCGCCGCTGGCTGGACGAGCGCGGCGACGGCAGCGAGGGCGTGGCGCCCCGCGCCCTCGTCCCCGTCTCCCGGCGCCGCCCGCACACCGCCCACCCGCAGGGCAACCGCCTCTCCGGGTACCTGATACCGCTTCCGGTCGACGACCCCGACCCGCTCGGCCGGCTCGGCGCCGTACGCGCCGCGATGCTCCGCAACAAGGACGCGGGCCCCCACCGGGGCGCCGGCGCCCTCGCGCTGCTCGCCGACCACGTGCCCGCCCTCGGCCACCGGCTCGGCGGCCCCCTGGTCGGCCAGGCGGCCCGGCTGTGGTTCGACATCCTCGTCACCAGCGTGCCGCTGCCCGGCCCGGGCCTGCGGCTCGGCGGGCACCGGCTCGCCGAGGTCTACCCCTTCGCCCCGCTCGCCCCCGGCCAGTCGCTGGCGGTCGCCGTCTCCACCTACCGCGGCCATGCCCACTACGGGCTCGTCGCCGACGCCCGGGCCGTCACCGACCTCGACGTGTTCGCCCGCGCCGTGGCGGACGAGGCGGAGGCGCTGGTCACGGCCTGCGAGCACTGACGGAGCGGGTTTGGCCGTACGGCCCCCCGCTCCGTACACTTCCCCGTTCGAAGGCGGGCGCGAGTCGGAGCGCTGCCCGGGAGATCAGGGAAGCGGCAGCGCGATGACGGTGACAGAGGACGGGTCCGCGTCCACGGCGGCCTCCACGGGCGTCCCCACGGACGCCTCCATGGACGAGATGGTCCACGGGCCCGGTATCGACCCCGAGCGCCTCGCCGTCTGCCTGAGCGTGCTGGAGGAGCTCGACCGGCTCGACGTCGACCACCCCGACGCGATCAGGGTGCGCCGGGCCACCTCGCACGTCTACCGCACGGTCAAGCAGCGCCGCCGCCAGGAGCGCCGGGCCGCCAAGACCGCGCACGACCGCGCGGTCACCGAGGCCACCGCCACCGGCTCCGCCGAGCGCGTCGACGACGAGACCGAGGGCATCCTGCCCTCCTCCAAGGTCGAGGAGGGCAGGATCGCGGGCGTGCTCCAGCGTCCGCGCTCCTGCTACATCTGCAAGCAGCGCTACGTCGAGGTCGACTACTTCTACCACCAGCTGTGCCAGAAGTGCGCCGACGAGAACCGCGCCAGGCGGGACGCCCGCGCCGACCTCACCGGCAAGCGCGCCCTGCTCACCGGTGGCCGCGCCAAGATCGGCATGTACATCGCGCTCCGGCTGCTGCGGGACGGCGCGCACACCACCATCACCACCCGCTTCCCGAACGACGCCGTACGCCGCTTCAAGGCCCAGCCCGACAGCGACGAGTGGATCCACCGCTTGAAGATCGTCGGCATCGACCTGCGCGACCCCGCCCAGGTCGTCGCCCTCGCCGACTCGGTGGCGGCCGAGGGACCGCTGGACATCCTGATCAACAACGCGGCCCAGACGGTACGGCGCTCCCCGCAGGCCTACAGCGAACTGGTCACCGCCGAGTCCGCGCCCCTGCCCACCGGGGAGCTGCCGGCCGCCCGGGTGATAGGCACCTTCGGCTCCGGGGCCGTCGCCGAGCTGCCGGCCGCGGGCGTCGGCGCGCTCACCGCCCAGGACGTCACCGACCTCGCCCTGGTCTCCGGCTCGGCGTCCCTGGAGCGCATCGCGGCCGGTACGGCGATCGACGCCGGCGGCCTGGTGCCCGACCTGCACGACACCAACAGCTGGGTGCAGACGGTGGAGGAGGTGACCCCGGTCGAGCTGCTGGAGGTCCAGCTCTGCAACTCCACGGCGCCCTTCATCCTGATCAGCCGTCTGCGCCCGGTGATGGCCGCCTCCCCGGCCCGGCGCACGTACGTCGTGAACGTCTCCGCCATGGAGGGCGTCTTCGCCCGCGGCTACAAGGGAGCCGGGCACCCGCACACCAACATGGCCAAGGCCGCCCTGAACATGCTCACGCGCACCAGCGCCCAGGAGATGTTCGACCGGGACGGCATCCTCATGACGGCCGTGGACACCGGCTGGATCACCGACGAACGCCCGCACCCGGACAAGGTCCGCCTGGCCGAGGCCGGCTTCCACGCCCCGCTCGACCTGGTCGACGGGGCGGCCCGCGTCTACGACCCGATCGTGCGCGGCGAGGCCGGCGAGGACCTGTACGGCGTCTTCCTGAAGGACTACGCGCCGGGCAAGTGGTGAGAGCGCGGTGCCGTCCCGGGACGGCACCGCCCCGTGGTTCACCCGGGGAACCGCTGGTTCCCCGGAGCGGGGGACGCCGGGCCGGTCACGGCCGGCGTCCGCCCGGAGGGCGGCGCGGTGTCGGGCGCCCACCAGGTGAGCGCGGTGCCCGCGAACGGCAGCACCAGGGCGAGCGCCACGGTCCGGCGGGCCAGGGTGAGTTTGCGGGCCGCCCGCACAGCCAGGGTGACCCTGAAGTGGTCCACCGACACGTGGTCCCGGTGGATCTCCGCCAGCGTGACCTCCAGCGGCCGGGTGCCCGCCTGCGCGGCCAGCGCGAGCCACAGTCCCACCAGGGCCAGCCCCAGGCCGTCCCCGACGAGGGCGGTCACGGCGGCCTTCCAGGCGGTCGGCAGCCCCGCCGTGGTGTCACGCCCCTTGATCACGACCGCGGTCCCGATAGGGTGAGGAACGCCGCGAGTCCGTTGCGCCACGCCTCGGCGCCGGCCTGGACCGCGGGCAGGGACTCCCGCATCATCCGGTCGAACCGGTCCCGCTCCGCCAGGTCGGCCGCGGCCGGAGGCCGCTCCGGCTGCCGGAACGTGAAACTCACGGCAGTTCCAGCTCGATGCGGAAGCTCGCGCCGCACCCGGTCACGCCCTCGGGGGCGTCCTGGTGCGTCGAACCGCAGCCGCAGGTGACGTCCAGGACGACGGTTTCCGGAGCGCCCGCGGAGCCGCCCCGGGTGGCCCCCAGGCCCGTGAGGGCCAGGAGCACCCGCCGGTCGACGAGGTGGTGCTCGCAGCGCGGGCAGGGACCGGACACGACGAGGCCCGGGACACCGTCCCCGCCGCGCCGGGAGACCGTGGGGCGCCGGTCGAGCAGCATGCGGTAGGCCCGGTTCGTCCACTGCACATCGGAGGTCGCCACGTACGCGGGCGGTGCTTCACCAGACATGGCGGCAACCTAGATGAGCGTGAACTAACCTGCGAGTGGATTCACGGTTTCGGGGGCGGGGGCTGTGCATGGGGGACGAACCGGGCCCGGGGAAGCGGGAGTTGACGCCGGATGACGTCGGCACGGAGGCGGCCGGGCACGGGCCGGTCAACGGGAGCGGGCCCCTGACCGGAGGGTCCGCCGCGCTCGGCGACTTCAGCCCCCTCCACCGCCTCGGCGTGCTGGCCGAGCGGCACGGGCGGGACCGGCCCGACCCGGACTCCCGCGTGGAACCGGCACGCAGATGGACCGGCTCCCGGCACGGCCCCCGGGCGGGCCGCCGCCCCGCGTGTGGTGGTGCCCGGCCGCCGCGGCGGCCGTGCTGCCGCTCCACGCGGCCGGCCGGTACCCGCGGACCGGCGGCGACCCCGTGCGGCCGGCCGGGGTGCCGTACGAAGTGGTGTCCTCCTACACCACCACCCTGGCCTCCCTGAGCCTGGCCAGGAACCGGCCGGCCGCGCCCCCGGGCCGCGTGCTGGCCGTGGGGCTCACCGACACCGGACGCGGTCACCGGCGCCTGCCGGGGGTGGCCGCGGAGCTGGCGGCGCTGCGGGAGCACCTCGGCGACCGGCTGACGGTGCTCCGTGAGGAGCACGCCACCGTCGAGGCCGTCCGCGGCCACCTGCCCGGTCGCCCCCGGGCCCACTTCGCCTGCCACGGCGGGTCCGGCCTGTTCACCGGATCCTCGGCCGGCCTGTGCCTGCGCGACGGCGACCTGACCCTCCGGGACCTGGCGGACCTGCGTCTGGACCACGCCGAGCTGGCGTTCCTGTCCGCCTGCCACACGCACGTCGGCACCACCCTGCTCCCGGACGAGGCCCTGCACACCGCGGCGGCCTTCCGCATGGCCGGCTTCCGCCATGTGGTGGCAGGTCTGTGGGCCGTTCACGACACGGTCGCCCCGCTGGTCACCGCGTCCTTCCACCGGCGCCTCGGTACGGCGCGGGGGCCCGGTTCCGCCGGTGTCGCCACCGCCCTGCACGAGGCCGTCGCGGCCCTGCGCGCCGACCACCTCACCGATCCGACCGTCTGGGTGCCGTTCATCCACAACGGCCCGTAGGGGCGTGCGCCCGGGGCCCACCGGCCCCGCGGCGGGCCGGGCCCCGGCGGTTTGACCTCGCGTCAGGGCCGGACCGCAACCGCCGCGCCCCGCACGTGCGGTCCGGCCGGCGCCACCCGGAACGGGGCGTGTCGTGACGCGGGAGACGCGGCTTCGACTCGAAGGCGTGTTCGCCCGAGTAGGCCGAGTGGGTGACGGCGATCCCGTCCCGACGAGGCGTCCGGTAGTAAATAGCGGCATATTGAGGGGTATTGGGAACCGTTCGATGCGCGATGGTTACATCTTGTTTGCACCCCTATCGAGCGGCCATCCGCTCATTTGGCTAATCTGGAGAGGACGGACAACAGCACGGGGTCCCACCCACACCCATCGTCCGTCCTGCGACGGAGCCGGTCGACAGCGGCCCGCTCCGCCATGGATCACCGGCGCCACCGCGTCCGAACTGGCCCTTTACCCAGACCTGAGCGGGCGTGGAGCACCGGAGGACATACTGTCCGGCACGCCCGAGGGTGACCCGACACATAAGGAGTGCGCGGTGACACCGGAGAAGACGAACCTCGAACAGCGTCCCCAGGAACGCATGGAGCGCGCCGGACGCCGGTCCGGAGAACTCGGCAGCCTCGACGTGTGGGCCCGGTCCGCCCCGATCCGCCTCGCGGGCTACGAGGAGGACCTCGCCGAACCCCACATCCTGCCGAGCGTGGACTGACCCCGGGGCCCCGTCTTCGCGGTCGACGCGCGCGTGGGCGTGACGGACTCGCGCCCATGCCGATCAGAGAAACCGTGGCCGGGCACTGGCCGTCGATCCGGCCCTTCCGGCACCGGATCGTCGCCGCCGCCGAGACCTACGCCCGGGGCCCGGCCGCCTCCGAGGAGGAGGCCCGCGCCCTGTGGACGGGTCAGGGCAAGCGCCTCTACGCGGCCGAGGACGACGACGGGACCGTGCTCGGTCCGGCCCGCCTCGCCCCGAACCACGGCGACCCCGTCTCGGACGTGGCCAACGCGGGGTTCATGGTCGACCCGGACCACGGCGGCCGGGGGGTCGGCCGCGCCCCCGCCGAGCACGTCCTGGCCGAGGCCCGGGCCCACGGCTACCGCGCCAGGGTCTTCAGCGCCGTCGTCGGGACCAATCCCGCCGTCGGGCTGCGGACGTCCCTCGGCTTCACCGTCCTGGGCACGGTCCCCGAGACGTTCGACCATCCCCGCTACGGCCGGGTCGGCCTGCACATCAGTACAGGGCGCTCGACGACCGCCCCCGGGCGCGAGGTGGCGGCGGCGCCGTCCGCCGCCACGGGCGCAGCGCCTGCAATTCCTCCGCCAGCCCCAGCAGGACCACCTCGCTGCCGGGCGGCCCGGCGAGCTGGACGGCGCAGGGTGCGCCGGAGGGCAGGCTGCCGAAGGGGACCGACATGGCGGGCCAGCCCGTCAGGTTCCACGGCGGGGTGAACGGCGAAGCGGCGGTGTTCGCCAGGAGGTTGCGCAGCCAGCCCCGCTCGTGCCACGGGGCGGCCGCGGGGGAGCGGCGGGCGAGGGCCACGGTGAGCAGGGCGTCGTGCTCGGTGAAGAACGGGACCAGCCGGGCCCGGAGGCGCTCGCGGCGGTCGCCCGTGCGGACCGCGCGGAGGAAGCGGCGGCCCACCGCCGCGTGCACCCGGGTGCGCCGGACCAGCCGCGCCGGGTCGAGACCCTCCGCGTCCACCGCCGTGCCCGCCGTCCAGTGCTGCAGCGAGGTCAGTCCCAGGGACAGGGGGTAGGGCGGCTCGGCCCGCCTCACCCGGTGCCCGGCCCCGGCCAGCACGGCCGCCGCCTGCCGGACCGCGGTCGCGTACGGCGCGCCGACGCCCACCCCGGGCAGCGGGCTGCGCAGCGCGACGGCGATCGAGCGCGGTGCGCGGTCCGCCTCCCGGTGCCCGGCCCGGCCGCCGGCGAGGACGTCCAGCGCCAGACGCAGGTCCTCGACGGTGGTGGCCAGCGGGCCGTTCTCCGCCATGCCGAACCAGCCGCCGTTGCCGATCCCGGCCGGCACCACCCCGCGTCCCGGCTTCAGCGTGACGAGGCCGCAGGCGGCCGCCGGTATGCGCAGCGAGCCCATGCCGTCGTTGCCGAGCGCGAGGGGCACGAATCCGGCGGCC
The DNA here is from genome assembly GCF_030499535.1 of Streptomyces sp. TG1A-8. Lineage (NCBI taxonomy): Bacteria > Bacillati > Actinomycetota > Actinomycetes > Kitasatosporales > Streptomycetaceae > Streptomyces > Streptomyces sp. TG1A-8. Next base: position 1,030,414 of record NZ_JASTLB010000001.1, on the reverse strand, counting down.
ACCGCGGCGGCGCTGCCGCCGGACGAGCCGCCCGCCGTGCGCGAGGTGTCCCACGGATTGCGGGCGGTGCCGTGGACGCCGTCCGTGGTGCCGAAGACGCACAGCTCGGGCACGTTCGTCAGCCCCACCACCACGGCACCGGCCGCCCGCAGCCGGGCCACCGTGACGTGGTCCTCCGCGGCGGGCGTGTCCGGCGTCGCGGCGGAGCCGTTGCGCGAGGACTCGCCGCGCACCGCCAGGTTGTCCTTCACGGCCACCGGCACGCCCGCCAGGGGGAGTTCGGACAGGGCGGCACGGGAGCCGACCTCGTCCGCCTCGGCCAGCGCCGCACCCGGCCGGAGGGTGCGGAAGGCGCCGATCCGCCCGTCGAGCCGCTCGATCCGCGCGAGGTGCTCCGCCACCACCTCCCGCGGCGTGACCTCCTTGGCGCGCACGGCGGCGGCGATCTGGACGGCGGTCCGTCCGGCCCAGCTGCTCACGGACCCTCCCTCGGCTCCCGGTACCGCTGCCGGTGCGTGTCGAACCGGCGTGCAGGGAGAACTGTGCACGGTCGGACGCGGCACGTCGAGGGGGCGGAAGGCCGGCGCCGCGCCCGCCGGGCCGCACCGGTGCTCCGCCCGGGCCGCCCGGCCCGCCGGCCCGGCCCGCACCGCGCCCTGATCCCGGGCCACCGGCTGTTCACCGGCGAGCGGATCGGCCACCATGCGTCCGGAGTCCCGCGCGTGGTACTCCCCACCCGGCGGCACCTCCCGGACCGCCGGCCCGGACACGAGGAGGGTACGGACACCATGAGCGACTTCGCGGGCCCGGGGGCCCCGGCCACCGGCACCGCCCCCACCGCCGACGGCGGCCCGGTGACCGCCCTGGGCCGCAGCGGCGTCGGGACCGGCCCGCTGGGCTTCGGCGCCGCCGGCATCGGCAACCTCTACACCCCGCTCAGCGACGAGCAGGCGCACGAGGCCGTGCGGGCCGCCTGGGAGCGGGGCATCCGCTACTTCGACACCGCCCCCCACTACGGCCTCGGCCTGTCCGAGCGGCGCCTGGGCGCGGCCCTGCGCGGCCACGACCGTTCCCGGTACACCGTCTCCACCAAGGTGGGCCGCCTGCTGGAGCCGGTGGACGGCCCCGCCGGCGACGACCTGGCGAACGGCTTCGCCGTGCCGGCCACGCACCGCCGCGTCTGGGACTTCAGCGCGGACGGCGTCCGCCGCGGCCTGGAGGCCAGCCTGGCGCGCCTCGGCCTGGACCGGGTCGACGTCGTCTACCTCCACGACCCCGACGACCACGCCGGACAGGCCTTCCGCGAGGGCTACCCCGCCCTGGAGGAACTGCGCGCGCAGGGCGTCGTGGGCGCCATCGGCGCGGGCATGAACCAGACGGAGATGCTCACCCGGTTCGTCCGCGACACCGACGTGGACGTGGTGCTCTGCGCGGGCCGGTACACCCTGCTCGACCAGAGCGCGGCGGACGAGCTGCTGCCCGAGGCCGCCGCGCGGGGCGTGTCGGTCGTGATCGGGGGCGCCTTCAACTCCGGACTCCTGGCCGACCCCGCACCCGGATCCACGTACGACTACGCGCGTGCGCCCCGGCAGCTGCTGGAGCGCGCCCTGCGGCTGAAGGAGGTGGCCGGCCGCCACGGCGTCACCCTGCGGGCCGCCGCCCTGGCGTTCTGCTCCGCGCACCCGGCCGTCACCACGGTCCTGGCCGGTGCCCGCTCGGCCGCCGAAGTGCACGACTGTGCCGACCAGTTCGCCACTCCCGTCCCGGCCGCCTTCTGGCAGGAGGCGCGCGACCTCGGGCTGCTGCCCGGGGCGGGGCCGTCGTGAGCCGGGGGGACCGGCCCCCGGGCGCCTTCGGTCCCGGCCGGCTCATGGCCGGCGGGCCGCCAAGTCCAGCCGGACCGGGGGCAGGTACTCCCGCACGTACGTCCGCTCCCAGCACGCTCCCGTCTCCCGCAGCTCGCGCCAGGTGGTGTAGCGGTAGCGGAACAGGCGGGCGCGGACGTGACGGGGCGGGGTGTCCGGCGGGAACGGGGAGCGGCGCAGCAGCCTCAGGGTGTCGGGGTCGTTCTCCAGCAGCCGTTCCACCAGCTTGCCGAACCAGTCGTCGGCGTAGCCGGGGGAGAGCGCGGCGAACCACATCAGCCAGTCCAGCCGCAGGTGGTAGGGCGCGAACTGGCGGGGCCAGCGACGGGGATCGCCGGGCTTGCCCCTGAACTCGTACTCCCGCCAGTCCGCGTCCTCCCGGGGTACGGCGTCCAGCGTGCCCTCGACCACCACCTCGTGGCGGACCCGGCTGACGCTGCCGAACGCGCCGTAGGTGTTGACCAGGTGCAGGGGGTCGAAGGAGCGGTTCATGACCTGGCGGCGCGAGACCATGTTCCGCACCGGGTGGTGGCTCAGGCAGAGCAGGAGGGCGGCCACCGCCGACACCAGGACCTCGTACCACAGCGGCGCGGGCGGCACGGCCGGTGCCGCGGCGGGCGGCCGGAGCGCGGACAGCGCCAGCACGATGGTGATCCAGTTCAGCCAGGAGAAGTTGCCGGACAGCACCAGCCACAGCTGGGTGACGATCACCAGCGCGGCGGCGGCCGAGGCGACCGGCTGCGGAGCGAACAGCAGGACGGGCACCACCAGCTGGGTGACGTGGTTGGCGGCCACCTCCGCCCGGTGCACGGGCTTGGGGAGGTGGTGGAAGAACCAGCTCAGCGGGCCCGGCATCGGCTGGGTCTCGTGGTGGTAGTCCAGACAGGTCAGCCTCCGCCAGCAGGCGTCGCCGCGGAGCTTGATCAGCCCGGCGCCGAACTCCACCCGGAACAGGATCCAGCGCAGCAGGAACAGCACCAGGACCGGCGGCGCGACCTCGTCGTTGCCGAGGAAGGCCGCGAGGAAGCCGGTCTCCAGCAGCAGCGACTCCCAGCCGAACGCGTACCACGTCTGGCCCACGTTGACGATCGACAGGTACAGCGCCCACGGCACCAGCCACAGCAGGACGCCGCCCCACAGCGGCAGGGCGCCGTCCGCGCCGGCGAGCAGGGCCGCCGACACCGCGCAGCCCGTCCAGGCGCAGGCGGCGAAGAAGCGGTCCGAGTAGTGCAGGTGGAACAGGCTCGGCGCCCGCCTGAACGGCACCCGGGCCGTGAAGCGGGTCACGGGCAGCATGCCGCGCTCGCCGAGCAGCGCCCGGAACTGCAGCGCGGCCGTCAGGAACGCCACGAGGTACACGCCTGCCAGGGCCCGCTGCAAGACCAGCCGGCCCAGCCAGTAGTCGGGGGCGGTGAACCAGTTCACGTCACTGCGTGTACCGCACCGCTCCGCCCGCGTAACCCGGAGCGGGGCGGGCACCGCCCCGGTCGAAGAATCGGGCGAACCCTGGCAAGGTGGCCCCATGGCTGATCGGGGAGCGAGTGCCCCGCCACTCCCGGAGGACTGGCCCGCCCACCCGGACCCGATCCTGGCGCTCAACCGCATGGGAAGCTTCGACTGGGACCTGGACGCGGGCCTCTTCCACATGGACGCCCAGGCCCACGAGGTGTTCGACCTGCTCCCCGAGGAATACGACGGCCGCGTGGAGTCCCTGTCGCTGCGGGTGCCGCCGCACGAGGCCGCCCGTCTCGACACGGTGGTCGCCAACGCCATCAAGGGCGGCAGCGAGACCTACGGCACCTACTTCCGCATCCACTGCCGCGACGGCACCTCCCGCTGGACCCACACCCAGGGCTACATCCGGCGCGACGGGACCGGACGGCCGCGCCGGGTCGTCGGCATCCTCCGCGACGCCACCCGGGAACTCGCCGACAGCGAGGCCCGCAGCCTGCGCGCCGCCCAGGACGAGGCCTTCCGCCAGCAGACCAGCGTCGTCCAGGTGACCTCCGCCGCCCTCGCGCACGCCCGCAGCGTCCAGGACGTCATCGACGTCGTCCAGGACACCCACGGCGTGCGCCACCTCGGCGCGGCCGGCGTGGTGATAGGCCTGGTGGAGGCCGGCCGGATCCGGCTCGCCGCCGAGGGCCCCGCCGACAGCTCCGGGCCCGGCACCCGGGTGACCCGGATCGACGAGCCGTACCCGATGAGCGAGGTCGTGTGCACGCTCACCCCGCGCTTCATCGAGTCCCCCGAGGAGTTCGCCGAGGGCTACCCGGTCCTGTGGCCGCACCTCACCGGCCTGCACATCACCTCCGCCGCCTACCTGCCCCTGATCGCCCAGGGCCGCCCGATCGGCGCCATGGGCCTGCTCTACAGCGACCGGCGCGGCTTCTCCGCCCAGGAGCGGACCGTGCTGGTCGCGCTCGGCAGCAGCATCGCGCAGAGCCTGCAGCGGGCCATGCTCTACGAGCAGGACAGGGACCTGGCCCAGAGCCTGCAGCAGGCGATGCTGCCCCGCACCATCCCCAGCGTCCGCGGCGCCGACGTGGCCGTGCGCTACCGCGCCGCCACCGCCGGGGGCGCCGTCGGCCGGGACATCGGCGGCGACTGGTACGACCTGATACCGCTGCCCGGCGGCCGGGTCGGCGCGGTCATCGGCGACGTGCAGGGCCACGACACCCACGCGGCGGCCGTCATGGGCCAGCTGCGGATCGTGCTGCGCGCCTACGCCGCCGAGGGCCACACCCCGGCCACGGTGATGGCCCGCGCCTCGGTCTTCCTGCACGAACTCGACACCGACCGCTTCGCCACCTGCCTGTACGCCGAGGCCGACCTGGCCACCGGCGTCGTCCAGGTGGTCCGCGCCGGGCACATCGACCCCCTGGTGCGGCACGCCGACGGCAGCTGCCACCGGGTCCCGGCCGAGGGCGGGCTGCCGCTCGGCCTGTCCGCCGAGTTCGGCCGCCTGGAGTACCCCGTCTCCACCCTCGAACTCGATCCCGGCCACACCCTGCTGCTGTGCACCGACGGGCTGGTCGAACAGCCCGGGGCCGACCTGGACGACGGCATGCGGGCCCTGGCCGGGTTCATCGCCAAGGGCCCCGAGGGGGTGCGCGACCTCGCCGACCGGCTGATCGAGGTGGCCGATGAGCGCGGCGGTGACGACGACGTGGCCCTGCTCCTGCTGCGCCGCCGGGTGCCGGAGACGTCGCGGGCCGGCGGCCGGCTCCAGCAGCGCGTGACCCCCGGCGACCCGGAGGCCCTCGCCGAGGCCCGGCACATGATCGGTGCCGCCGTCCGCTCCTGGGGCGCCCGGGACCGGGCCGACGAGATCGAGCTGGCCGCCGACGAACTGATCACCAACACGCTGATGCACACCGAGGGCTCGGCGATCCTCACCCTCAGGGTCGTCGACGACGGCGACCGCCGGCTGCGCGTGGAGGTCGAGGACTCCTCCAGCGCGCTGCCGCGCCGCCGGGAGGTGGGCGAGAGCGGGGTCTCCGGACGCGGGCTGCTCCTGGTGGAGCTGCTCGCCGACGGCTGGGGCGTGGAGGCGCGAGGCGGCGGCAAGGCCGTGTGGTGCGAGTTCCGGGTGCCGGCCGGTGCCGCCGGCTGAGCGGGCCGCCGGACGGCCCCGTGGACGTGCGCCGGAACCACCCCGGGCGGGACGGGCTGGGGGACCCCCTCACCGCGCACCCGGGCGGCGCGGGTACCGCCGTCAGCCGTCGGCGTCCCGGGGACCGGAGACCGGAGCGACGCCCCGCGGTCACCGCTGCCGGAGCGTGACCAGGCGCCGTCCGTCCGCGGCGCGCACCTCGTAGCGGGCGATCTCCCGCGGGTGCATCGAGGAGCCGCTCAGGGTCGTGGTCGTGGCGGTGGTGCGGGCGGGCACCCACCAGTCGCCGGCGGTCTGCTCGCTGCCGTCCCGGCCGACGGCCACGAGACGGCAGGTGTGCGGTCCCGAGCCGTCCCTGACCTCCAGCCGCAGCCGGCTGCCCGCCTCCGAGTCCTCGGCGGTGACCTGCGCCCACACCCCGGTGTGCGGATCGGTGGCCGCGGTGACGCGCACCTCCGGCTCCGCGCGACCGGCGAACGCCGTGATGCCCGGTCCGGCCACGGCCAGCACCACCGAGGCGGCCAGGCCGTACAGCAGGCGGCGGCGCCGGGCCCGGTGCCGGTGCGCGAGTTCGCCGAGGAGCCGCTCCAGCAGCCGGGGACCGGGCTGGGCCAGCGGGTGCACGAAGCGCGGGGTCGCGCGCCGGTACAGCAGCAGCTGCCGGGTGGTGGGGCCGAACCCGGTGACGTGTGCCGCGCACCGGGGGCACTCCATGAGGTGGTCCTCGAAGCGGAAGGCCTCCGCCTCGTCCAGCACGCCGAGCGCGTACGCGCCGACGTCGCGATGCCTTTCCAGGGACCTCATGCCGAATCCTCGTGCCGTGGGTGGGGGGTGACTGCGTGCACCCACCCGTACGCAGCGGACGGCGGAATCACTCAAGCCGCGCGCGGAACCGCGGTCGCGGGATCCGCAGCGGCCGGGCCCGTGGACCGGCCCGGTGTCCGCAGGACTCCGCGGGCCCAGGCCCGGCTCGGACCCGGTACGGACCGGCGGCTCAGAACAGGTGGATGGCGAGGTGCCCCAGGGGCAGTCCGAGCCGCCAGGCCGGCGTCCACACCTTCGGGCCGTCCTCCTCCCCGAACACCGCGCCGCCGCCGGGCACCGCGTCCAGGTCGGGCGCGAGCAGTTCGGTCTCCTGCAGCCAGCGCCACGCGTCCGCCGCCAGCGCCAGGTCCGGCGCGGGCGCGTCGGCCCCGGCCGCCTCGGCGGCCAGCTCGGTCAGCCGCCCGCGCACCCAGTCCTGCCACGGCTGGTCGTACGCCGTCAGCGACAGCCAGGTCTCCAGCTGCGAGACCACCCGGATGCCGGGGAGCTCGCCGTCGGTGTCGGACAGGAAGACGGTCAGCGCCAGCGCGTCCCGGCCGGCCCGGAACTCGAACGACGTCGGCGGCATCAGGTCGCCGGTGCGCAGCAGTTCGTCGGCGATGTACTCGGCGTACAACCAGGCCATCGGGACGACCAGGCCGTCACCATCGGTACCCTCCGTGTCGTCGTGCCCTCTGTACAGCATCCTTCCCTGCCTCCTCCGGTGCCTGCGCGTCGCCCGGACCCCCCGCCCGGAGCCCGGCCCGGGCTCCCGACCGGAACGCGGATGAGGACAGCTGATGGCCCGGACGGGGACGACAGCAAGGCGCTTTGCGAAGGCTTTGCCGCGCGCCCGGTTTCACCGCAGGTCGGTCGCGTAACCCGGAAGGACCCGCCGCAGGGCGCGCAGCGCGTAGTACGCGCGGGATTTCACGGTACCGGGCGGAATGCCGAGGATGTCCGAGGCCTCCGTCACGCTGGCCCCGCGGAAGTACACGAGGACCAGGACGTCGCGGTGCTCCGGGGTGAGGGTCCGCACGGCCCGCCGGACGTCCAGCGTCGCGACGGCCCGCTCGGCGTGGTCGGCGGTCACCCGCGCGTTCTCCGGCACCCCGTCGCCGATCTCGGCCGGGCGCGCCCGCCGGGCCCGCCGCGCGTCGATCGCCAGCCGCCGGGCGACGGTGAGCAGCCAGGGCCGTACGGAGTCGAAGGCGTCGGCGCGCAGGGCCTCCGGATGCTGCCAGGCGCGCACCAGGGTCTCCTGCACGAGGTCCTCGGCGCGCTGCCGGTCCCCGTCGCTCAGCCTGAGCAGCAGCGCGAACAGGAAGCCGCCGTGCTCGCGCTGGAGCGCGGCCAGCTCGTGCTCGGCGGTCGTCGTCCCGTGGGGAAGTGAGGTTCCGGCCGTCATGGCCGTATGTCAGCGCAGGCTGCGGCCGGCGGACAAGGAGCACGCACAGCTGTGCGACGGACGGTCGGATCGCGTCGGTGAACGGTCGGGCGAACGGTCCGTGACCGCAAGCGCACAGCGCCGGACGGGTTAAGGAAAGTCCCCGTTCCGTTTGTGCGGGCGGCCGGCTTCATACCCATGTCTTTGTCACGGCCACGTCTGTAAATACGACAACACTGGGGTGAGCTGATGATCGGACGCAGACAACGAGTGGCGCTGGCCCTGACCGCACTCCTCGCCGCGGCGGCCTCCTGCCAGAACCACGCGCGGCAGAACTCCGCCGGCGCGGGCCTCCCGGCACCGCCCGCCGCCCGCGGCTTCACCCTGGTCGCCTCCGGCGAGATCCTGCCGCACGCCTCCGTGACCGACCGGGCGCGCTTCGACGCCGGCGGCAGCGGCTACGACTTCCGCCCGATGCTCTCCGCCGCCGAACCCGCCGCCTCCCACGCCGACCTGGCACTGTGTCACCTGGGTGGCGTCTACGGCGCCGACGGCGACCACGGCGGCCCCGTGCCGGGAGCGCCGCCCCAACTCGCCCAGGGACTCACCGCCGCCGGCTACGACGGCTGCTCCACCGCCTCCGAGCACGCCCTGGACGACGGCGCCCCCGGCATCCGGCGCACCCTGGAGGCCATGGACCGGGCCGGCCTCCAGCACGCCGGCACCGCCCGCACCGACGCCGAGGCCGGCTCGGTCACGCTGCTGCGGGCGGGCCTGGCCAGGGTGGCGCACCTGGCGTACACCTACGCCACCGCCGGCCCCGGACTCCCGCCAGGCCAGCCCTGGGCGGTCAACCTGATCGACGAACAGCGGATCGTCTCCGACGCCCGCGCCGCCCGGCTGGCCGGCGCCGACGTGGTCGTCGTCTCCCTGCACTGGGGCACCGCCTGGCAGGACGCCCCCGACGCCGCGCAGGTCGCCCTCGCCGACCGGCTCACCGCCTCGCGGACCAACGGGCGCCCGGACGTGGACCTGATCCTCGGTACCCACGCCCACGTCCCGCAGGCGTACGAGAAGGTCAACGGCACCTGGGTGGTCTACGGCCTGGGCGACCAGATCGCCGGCGAGATGTACAACGACCGGGGCGTGCGGGACTCGCGCGGCAACGAGTCCACCCTCGCCCGCTTCACCTTCGCCCCGCCCACCCGGCCCGGCGGCCGCTGGCGGGTCACCCGGGCCGAGTTCGTCCCGCAGATGTACGACCTCGACGCCGGCCGGGTCGTCGACGTCGACCGGGCCATCGCCCGGGGCGCCGACCTGCACGGCGTGCGCGACCGCATCCGGGACGTCGTCCTCAGCCGGGGCGCGGCCGGGGACGGGCTCGTCACGGGGCGGTGACCCCCCGGTCCGGCCCGGTGCCGCTCACCCGGCCCGCCGGCCTCCGGCGAGCGCCGAGCGGCGGTAGGAGTAGCCGAAGTAGATCAGACAGCCGATCAGGAACCACACGGCGAACCGCGCCCAGGTCTGCCACTGCAGGAACGTGATCAGCCAGACCGAGAAGACGACACCCAGCGCGGGCACGAACGGCATCCACGGCGTGCGGAAGGTGCGCGGCAGCTCCGGCTGCCGGTAGCGCAGCACGATCACCGCCGCGCACACCACCACGAACGCCAGCAGGATGCCGATGTTGGTCAGCTCGGCCGCCTGCCCGATCGGGACGAACCCGGCGATCAGCGCCGAACCCGCGCCGACGATCCAGGTCACCCGGGTCGGCACGTGCCGCGTCGGATGGGTCCTGGCGAACCACCGGGGCAGCAGCCCGTCCCGGGACATGGAGAACCACACCCGGGTCACCCCCAGCATGAAGGTGAACATCACCGTGAGGATGCCGATGATCGCACCCACCGCGATCACGTCCGCGAGACCGCTCAGGCCCACCGACTTGAACGCCGTCGAGAAGCCGCTCTCCGGGTCGATGCGCCGGTAGTCCTGCATGCCCGTCAGCACCAGGCACGCCGCCACGTACAGCACCATCGAGATCGCCAGCGAGTAGACGATCGCCTTGGGCATGTGCCGCTGCGCGTCCTTCGACTCCTCGGCCGCCGTGGACATCGCGTCGTAGCCGAACACCGCGAAGAACACCGTCGCCGCGCCGGTGAACGCCCCGCCCACGCCGAAGGGGAAGAACGGGCGGTAGTTGCCGGTGTCGAGGTGGAACACCCCCACTCCGACCACCAGCAGCACCACCAGCACCTTCAGCGCGACCACGAACGTCTCGAAACGGGCCGCGCTGCGGATGCCCAGGTTGAGCAGGTAGGCGATCAGCAGGCACAGCACGGCCGCGAACAGGTCGACCCGGCGCCCGTGCCCGGTGCCGGGCGCCCCCAGCATCCAGGCGGGCAGGTTCGCGCCCATCTCCTCGACCAGGAAGCTGAAGTACCCGGAGATGCCGATGGCGACCACGGCGACGATCGCGGTGTACTCCAGCAGCAGGTCCCAGCCGATGAACCAACCCGCGAACTCGCCGAGCACCGCGTAGCCGTAGGTGTACGCCGAGCCGGCCTTCGGGATCAGTCCCGCGAACTCGGCGTACGACAGCGCCGCGCAGGCACTCGCGAGACCGGCGATCAGGAACGACACCAGCACCGCCGGCCCGGCCGTGCCGTTCGCCACCGTGCCGGCCAGCGTGAAGATGCCCGCGCCGATGATGCCGCCCACGCCGATGGCGGTGAGCTGCCACAGGCCGAGCGACCTCTCCAGCCCGGTGCCCTCGCCGGCCTCGGTCTCCTCGACGAACTCGATGGGTTTGCGGCGGAGAATTCCCTCACCCATGCGGAGCTTGGCCATGCGCCTCACCTCTTCGCCGAAGGCAAACGGCTGATGGCGGAACATGATGGCTCAGGGCGGCCCCGGACGGAAGACGCCACGCACGGGCCGGAGCCCGGGCACCGCCGGCGCACCGGACGGGGCCGCGGTCCCGTGGGCCGGCCGCCCCGCGCAGCCGCCGTCCGCGGTCCCCGACCCGCGCCGCGGCCCCCGGCCGGCGTCCCGCTCCCGGCGGGCCCACCCGCGCCCGCGCCGGCCTTACGGAACGACCGTCACCGGCCAGCGCCCCGCCTTCACCAGCCGGATCGCCACCGAGCCGATGATGCGGTGCCCGGCCTGCTCCGAGGCGCCCACCACCACCGCGTCCGCCTTCAGCTCGTCGGCCGCCTTCACCAGACCGTTGTAGGGATCGCCGCGGAAGGTGTGGAACTCCCAGCGCACGTCGAATATCCCCTTGACCCGTTCCGCGGCCTCCCGGATCTGCGTGATCAGGTCCTCGGCGATCTCGTCGGTCGTCTCTGCCACCGGTGCACCGAGCGCCGCCCCGGCCGCCAGCACCGGCTGCACGTACACGACGGCCAGCAGTGCGTGCTGCCGCCGGGCCAGACCACCGGCGTACGCGGCGGCGCGCAGCGAGGACTCCGAGCCGTCCACCCCGGCCAGGATGACCTTCGGGCCGTCCGTGCCCCGCTCGAAGCGGTACGCGGGCCGCTCGTGTCGTTCGTGCTGTTCCGTCACGGCGGTGAGGTTATCGGAACCACTGGCTCCGTCCAGTGCGCGGGCCGCTCGCAGGGCGGGCCGGCGGTGCCCTCCCCCCGGCCGGAGCGGCTCCTTCCGGACCTGGTGCGCCGTGACCCGCGGAGCACCGGCGGAGGGGCCACGGGCGGGGACCACGGAGTCCCGGTCGCCGAAGTCCGGGCGGCGGCCCGGGAACCGGGCGTGCGCGGCCCCCGGCCGGTCCCCTTGCACGAAACAACGGTGAAAGGGGGCACCCGAAGACCGGGCGGCGGCCCGTCACCACTGCGGGCCCCGTCCGTCCCGGCGGCGCTCGGCCCCGACGGAGGGGACGGGACCGGACCCGTCGCCCCGGACGCGGACCCGCACGACCGGGCCCGCGTCCGGGACGCCCCTTCGCACACCGGCCGCTCCGGCGGGTCCGCCGCCGCTGGAGAGGAGGGCCGAGCGGGGCTCTCGCGCAGGTGGAAGGACGTACGCCGACCGAGTGCAATGCTCCCGCCGCACCGGTGTCGCTGCGGTACGGCGCAGTCCCGCCGGGCGACTGATGGGTGATGCAGAAGGATCACTTGTTCACGCGGCGCCGGATCCTGCTCACCGGCGCCGCAGCGCTGGGAGCCGCGGGCGCCGCGGGAGTGGTCGTGGAGGGCGGCGGGACACAGTCCCCCACCCCCGCCCCCGTCCCCGGCCCCCAGGCGCGCCAGGTGCTCGGGCCCTCCGCCTTCCGGCTCCGGCCACTCACCGGATACGGCCCCCCGCGCCCCGTCCCCGGCAGGCCCGAGGTGCGGCACGAACCCATCCTGCGCCTCTCCGGACGCGGCCGGCACATGGTGCTGACCTTCGACGACGGCCCCCACCCGGACTACACCCCGCACATCCTGGACACACTGGCCCGGTACGACGTGCGGGCGATGTTCTTCGTGTGCGGGGAGATGGCCGTCGACAACAAGGGCCTGCTGGCCCGGATGGCCGACGAGGGGCACGTGGTCGGCAACCACACCTGGACGCACCCCCTGCTGACCACCCTCGACCGCGGGGAGATCCGCTCCGAGATGGAGCGCACCAGCGACGTCATCGAGGACGCCTACGGCGAGCGCCCCCAGTGGTTCCGCGCGCCCTACGGCGCCTGGAACCGCGCGGCCTTCCAACTCGGCGCCGACATGGGCATGGAGCCGATGGCCTGGACCGTCGACAGCCTCGACTGGACCGCCCCGGGCACCGACACCGTCGTCGACCGGGTCGAGAGCGGCGCCGCCCCCGGCGTCGTGGTGCTCTCCCACGACGCCGGGGGCGACCGTTCCCAGAGCGTCCGCGCGATCCGCCGGTACCTGCCGCACCTGATCGGCTCCGGCTACCACTTCACCGTGCCGCGCCGCCGGCTCGGCTGACGGGCCCCGCCCGGCCGTTGCGGTCAGCGCACCGCGGCCAGGCGGGCGAAGACGACGACGTTGCCGTCGTAGCCGTTCTGCTTGGTGAAACCACCGCCACAGGTGATCACCCGCAGCTCCGGCGTGCCCTTCGAGCCGTAGACGCGGTCACCGGGGAATTTGCTCTTCTCGAAGACCTCGACCCCGTAGATGTCGAAGACCGCGGTCTTCCCGTCCTGGCGCAGGATCTCGACCCTGTTCCCCTTCTTCAGGGCCCCGAGCCCGTAGAACACGGCCGGTCCCTGCTGGTTGTCGACGTGCCCGACGACGACGGCCGTGCCCTTCTCACCCGGGGAGACCGCGCCGGTGAACCAGCCCGCCAGGTTGGGGTCCTCCGGCGGCGGCGCGCCCACCCAGCCGGCCGCGTCCAGACCGACGGGCACGGCCGGCGCGTCGACCCGGATCGCGGGGATCCGCACCCGGTCGGCCGCGGAGAACGGCAGCGGGGCCGGGGCGGCCGCGGACGTGTCCGCCACCGCGCGGCCGTCCGGGGCGGCCGCGGACGCGGGTTGCGGAGGGCCGGTGCCGAACTCCCCCGAACCGTTGCGCATGAGCGCCAGGCCGGTCAGCAGGAGGAGCGCCACCACGCCCCACGGGGCACGCCTCCTCCGTCGCTCCTCCTCGGCCAGCTCGGCCAGCTCGGACGCAGACATTCGCCATCCCCTCTCGACGCGGCCCGCCGCCACGTCCGTCGCGCATGGGAAAACGCTAAATCCCGTGCGGACCGCGGGCCACGGGGCGGCGGGCGAACGGGTGGCGCACCGCTGCGCCGGTGCGCCATCCGAGTTGCGGCACGCGGGAAAAATCTGACGGGCCGTGACCTGCGGCAATATCTGATTATGTGGTTTTCCGTCGGCGTGTTGGCTCACCAGGACGGACCATTCTCGACATGCGGGCGTGTTCCGGGCGTCCGAGGGTCGTTCCGGGAGGTGCTTTCTCGCCGATCGACCGGGAACGGGAACCCGGGTGCCTTCCGCGGAGGATCACATGCGAAACCAACGTGCCCTGGCGGCCACGTGCACCGCGGTCGCCGTCCTCGGGCTCGCCGTCCCCGTGGCCGTCGCGGACGGCATGGGCAACGGGGGCGGCCCGTCCACCAACACGGGCACCGGCCCGGACAACGGCAGCTTCAGCGGCACTTTCAGCGGCCACTTCGGGAACGGGGACTGGAACGGTAACGGGAACGGCGCCGGGAACGGAAACCACAACGGCAACGGCAACGGTGCCGGGAACTGGAACGGCAACGGCGCCGGGAACGGTGCCGGGAACGGAAACCACAACGGGAACGGGAACGGTGCCGGGAACTGGAACGGCAACGGCGCCGGGAGCGGAAACCACAACGGCAACGGGAACGGCAACGGGAACGGGAACGGGGACTGGAACTGGAACGGGAACGGTGCCGGGAACGGAAACCACAACGGCAACGGCAACGGCAACGGTGCCGGGAACGGAAACCACAACGGCAACGGTGCCGGGAACGAGAACCACAACGAGAACGGCAACGGCAACGACAACAACGGTAATGGGAACAACGGCAACGGGAACTGGAACGGCAACAACGGCAACAACGGCAACGGCGAAGGCAATTGGAACGGGAACAACGGCAACAACGGCCGGGGTGACGACTCCGGGGGCCGCGGTGACGACTTCGGCCAGGGCGGTGACTTCGGGGGCCACGGCGACGGCAACCTGCGCAACATCGTCGCCTCGCCGGGCGTGGTAGCCGCCGGCGGCCGGATCACCGTCACGGTCGAGGGCTGCCGCGGCGGCACCATGTCCTCCCGCGCCTTCCGCGCCACCCGGCTGACACCGGCCCGCGACGACACCTCGCGGGGCGTCGCCGCCATCGACCGCGACACCCGTCCAGGCCGCTACGACATCACGGTCAACTGCAACGGACGCACCCTCACCCGCCCGAGGGCCTTCACCGTGCTCGGCGGAGTCCAGGGCGGTGTCGGCGGCAGCAGCTCCAGCGGTGCCACGCCCACCGACGTGGTCATCGGCGGCGGACTCGTGGCCACCGCGGTGATCGGCGGTGGCGCGCTCTGGCTGCGCCGCCGCCGTGAGAAGCGGATCTGACCGGGCCCCGGCCCCCTTCCCGCCGGAGCGCAGCGCACGTGGCACCCCGAACATCCGCATGTCGGCGGTCCGTCGCCCCGGTCCCGCGAGGGGACCGGGGCGACGGACCGCCGGGGGAAGCAGCCGCGGCCGGGACGCCCCGTCCTATCCGCCGGCGCCCGGGAAGAGGCTGAGGAACGGCTCCGCCGTCGCCGCGATGCCCCGGCTGTAGGGCGCGTCGAAGTCCCAGATGAGGAAGAGCATGAAGGAGATGGTGGCGGAGAACAGCCCGGCCAGGACCAGTTCCCGCGCGGTGCGTCTGATCTGCAGCACGAAGACCATGCCGATGGTGATGACGGCCCCGGTGAGCAGCCCCCACCACACCACGGGCGGCATGGTCGCCCCGGTGGAGTCGGCCCGCGCGTTGCGCGCCTGGTCGGCGGCGGCCATCTGGTCCAGCACGGGCTGGTAGGCCTGCGCCTCGAAGTCGTTCGCCGGCCGGTGGTCCGTGACGTCCCGGCGGACCCGCTCCAGCAGATCGGTGCCGCGGTCCGTGAGCCGGCCGTGATCCGTCATCGCCTTCCACTCGGTGGTCACGACGTGTCCGACATAGGTGTTGACATCGTTCCGGATGCGGTCACGCACCTCCGGCGGGTAGACCCGGACCCGCTCGGAGATCTCGTGCAGTGCCTGGGCCTCGGCCTGCACGTGGTCCTGGGCGGCGCTGCGCGCCTCCCACACGCCGGCGATGGCCAGGCCCAGGACGATGGCGTACACGACGCCGATCCACATCGTCATGTACTCGATGACGTCGGGGGTCTCGCTGGGGTCCTCGTCCTGCGGGGCCCGTTTGTGCCGTACGACGGTGGTGACGACCACGACGGCACAGGCCCCCAGCATCGCGAGGACGAGAACAAGCCAATCCGACAAGTGGTGCCTCCAGGGAAGGGGGCCGGCGCGTCAGCGCGGGCGCAGCGCCGCGACGGCGACGATCGCCGGGATGGTGATGAGCAGGACGTAGGTGACCGGCGAGGTGGGCGAAGGCGGGGCGTGGGCCGTGTGCCGGGGGTGGTACGCCGGGTAGCTCACCGGGGTCGCGGCGGGGCGCGGGGCGGGCTCGGCCGGCGGGGCCGGGGTGGGTGGCGCAGGGGGCGCGGGGACCGGCCGGGGCGCGGGTGCCGCCGGGGCCGGCCGGTCGGGTGGCGGGGCGTGCGGAACCGGTGTCGGCCGTGGCGGAGGCGCCGGTGTGGGTGTCGGCGTGGGTGTCGGCGTGGGCGTCGGCGTGGGCGTCGGCCGGGGCGGCGGGGTCGGTGTCGGCGGAGTCGGTGTCGGCGTGGGGGGCGGTGACGGCGTCGGTGTCGGCGGACAGGGCGGCGGGGTGGGCCTCGGGCACGGCGGGTGGGGCCAGTGGTGCCCCCCGCCCGCCGAGGCCACCGCCACCGCGCCGCCCGGGCCCGTGGAGGCGTACGCGCAGGCGTCGGCGGACGCCGTGCCGGCCGGGCAGCCCACCAGGGTCCAGGTCAGCGTCAACAGGGCCAGCACCCGGACGGCAGGGGCGCATCGGATCGCTTCGGGTCCTCGCACGACGGAGATCATGAGGCCCACAGCGCCGGCCGTACTCCGGAGTGCACCACGATTGACCCGAAGGGAGGACAAGAGGCGCTCCGGGGTTTGGCACGCCGAACCGACCGACGCGCCCTCCCCGTACACCTGTACGACCTTCCCGGCGGCGGCCCCTTGACGGCGTCCGGGAAGAAAGTCACGCCCGGGTTGAACGCCCGGTCCCCTCCGCCGCGTACCCATGGCCGTGCGGCGGCGCGGCAAGGCGCTGCGCCATCCAGGCAGATATGGGGAGCTGACGATGAAGACCTCCTGGCGGGCCGCCTCACTGGTGGCCGCGGCCGCTTCGGTGCTGGCGCTGACGACGGCATGCGGTCAGGACAGCGCCACGACCCCGGCCTCGGCGGCCCGGAACGTCGGCGCCACGGCCGCGGCGGGCGACTACGGCGGCTCCGCGATCGGCGCGGGCAGCGGCTACGGGGCCGACGGCGGCCAGAGCTCGGCCCCGCCCGCTCCCGCGGGCCGGCTGTCCGTGGCCCCCGATCCCGGCCTGGGCAAGGTCCTGACCGACGGCTCCGGCCTCACCCTGTACCGCTTCGACAAGGACACCGCCCGTCCGCCCAAGTCGAACTGCGCCGGTGACTGCGCCACCACCTGGCCGCCGGTGCCCGCCGACGACGCCACCGCCGGTGCCGGCGTCGACGAGGCGCTGCTCGGCGAGGTCACCCGCGCCGACGGCAGCAAGCAGCTCACCGTCGCCGGCTGGCCCGCCTACCGCTATGCCAAGGACGCCGCCTCCGGTGACGTCAACGGGCAGGGGGTGGGCGGCACGTGGTTCGCGCTCGCGCCCACCGGCAAGAAGGCGAAGCGGTCCGACCTGCCCGGCCTGTCCGTGCGCAAGGACCCGAAGCTGGGGGACGTCGTCGTCGACCGGAACGGCATGACGGTCTACCGCTTCATGAAGGACGAGGCGTGGCCGAAGTCCGTCTCCCGCTGCACGGGCGCCTGCCTGGAGAAGTGGCCCGCGGTCGCGCCGGTCGCGGCCGATGACACCGAGGGCGTCCGGAAGAAGGGCCTGATGGGCTTCACCCGGCCCGACGGGGTCAAGCAGATGACGGTCAACTGCTGGCCGGTCTACACCTTCTCCGGCGACAACGCCCCGGGCGACACCGACGGCCAGGGCGTGGGCGGCACGTGGTACGCCGTCGCGCCCGACGGCAAGCCGGCCGGGGAACCGGGCAACTAGGGCCCCCGTTCGGATCCTGCCGGGCCCGCGGGGTCCGGCCCGATCCGGAGGAAAGGCCCCGGGACCACCGCCCCGGGGCGGGACCGCCCCGCCCGGCCGGCGCGCGACCTACGGTCCGCCCCCTCCGCACCGCTCGGAGGGGGCGGACCGCTGTGCGCCCGGGCACACACCGGGGTCATACGGGCACTTGCCGCAGGCAGTGACCGGGAACGGATGGTCAATTTCCGTTTGGACTCGCCCCTTTGGCGGGCGATCAGTAGCCTCAGCTCGAACACGGGATCGCCTGTCCCTGCCGCCTACGCCTTGGAGAGATACATGGAGCGTCCTGCCTGGGCTCCCAGGAGCATCGACATCTCGGTGCCCAGCGTTTCCCGTATCTACGACTACTACCTGGGCGGTTCGCACAACTTCGAGGTCGACCGGGAGGCGGCCCGCAAGGTAATGGAGTACCTGCCGGGTCTGCCGAAGACCATGCAGGCCAACCGGGCTTTCCTGCGCCGGGCCGTGCGTTTCGCGGCCGCGGAGGGCATCACCCAGTTCCTCGACATCGGCTCCGGCATCCCGACGTTCGGCAACGTCCACGAGGTGGCCCGGGCCGCCGCGCCGGAGGCCCGGGTCGTGTACGTCGACCACGACCCGGTGGCCGTGGCGCACAGCCAGGCCGTGCTGCAGGGCAACGAGCGGGCCGACGTCATCGCCGCCGACCTGCGCAAGCCGCAGGAGATCCTCGCCAGCCCCCGGTTGCAGCACCTGATCGACCTGAACCGGCCGGTGGCCCTGCTGCTCGTTGCCATACTGCACTTCGTGGAAGACGCGGACGACCCGTACGCTGCGGTGGCCGAACTGCGCGAGGCACTCGCACCCGGCAGTCTGCTGATCCTCACCCACGCCTCGTACGAGGGAATGCCCCTGCCCGCGGAGCGGGCCGAGGGCGCGGTGGACGTGTACAAGGACATTCGCAACCCGCTGATCATGCGCTCGCGCGACGACGTCGCGCGGTTCTTCGAGGGGTACGACATGGTGGAACCCGGACTGGTGCCGCTGCCGCTCTGGCGTCCGGAGTCGGCGCCCGAGGACGAGGACCCGTTCGCCTTCTCCGGGCTCGCAGGTGTGGGGCGTTCGGCGTGAGCACGGAACCGGACGGGCCGGAGGACAGACTGCGCCGGCTGACGACGATCTGGAGCCGGGCGGTCTACCCGGTCACCTCCACGTCGCTGACCCGGGTCGAGTTCGAGGCGCGGCTCCTGCCGCTCGCACGCCGACTGAGCGGCCTGCTGCGCGCCCGGAACTTCGACGCCGAGGTGGCCAAGGCGGTCGGCGCCGCGCTGGTCGAGGCGCACTGCACCGATCCCGAGGCGCTCAGCCGCACCCTGGACTGCGTCGACGCCTACCTCGTCCTCTACTGCGGTGACGACGGCCCGCAGGACGAATTGCGCATGCGGACCTCCCGGATGCAGCACGCCATGGCCGCCGGGTACGCGCAGGCCCTGCGCGCGCGGACGCTCGCCGAACAAGAGGCCATCGCCCAGGCCGCGTTGCAGGCGCAGGGCGTGGTGGCGCAGGCGCTGCACGCCAGCGAGGCCCGCTTCCGCGCGGTCTTCGAGGGCGCCGCCATAGGGATCGGCATCGCCGACCTCGACGGCAACGTCCTCCAGGTCAACAAGGCGCTGCTGCGCATGTTCGGGCTCCCCGAGCAGTCCCTGCGCGGCCGGCAGGTGCTGGACTGGACGCATCCCGAGGACGCCCCCCAGACGTGGCGGCTCTACGACGAACTCGTGCGCGGCGAGCGCGAGCACTACCACGTCGAGAAGGCGTTCAACCGCCCCGACGGCACGGTCCTGTGGACCAACCTGACCGTCTCCCTGCTGCGGGACCCCGACGGCAACCCGCAGTACCAGCTCGCCCTCATGGAGGACACCACCGAGCGGCGCCTGCTCAACCTCCGCCTGCGCTACGAGGCCACGCACGACGCGCTCACCGGCCTGCCCAACCGCACCCTGTTCTTCGAGCGCCTGGAGAAGGCCCTGAACGCGGGCGAGGGCCAGCGCTTCGGCCTGTGCTACCTCGACCTGGACGGCTTCAAGACCATCAACGACAGCCTCGGCCACGCGGCCGGCGACCGGCTGCTGGTGGAGGTCGCGGACCGGCTCCAGTCCTGCGCCACCGCGCCCGGCGAGATGGTCGCCCGGCTCGGCGGCGACGAGTTCGTGGCGCTGACCACCGGCCCCGACACCCAGCGCGAGGTCGACGAACTGGCCGAGCGCATCATGAACGCGCTGGTCACGCCGATCAGCATCGACGGCCGGGACCTGCTGGTGCGCGGCAGCCTCGGCATCGTCGAGGGGCCGGCCGGGGAGCGCACGGCGGCCGAGGTGCTGCGCAGCGCGGACATCACCATGTACCGGGCCAAGTCGGCGGGCGGCAACCGCGCCGAACTCGCCGACCCCGAGGCCGACGCCCGCACCATCACCCGGCACGGTCTGACCACGGCCCTCCCGACGGCGCTGGAACGCGGTGAGTTCTTCATCGAGTACCAGCCGCTCGTCCACCTCGGGGACGGCAGCGTCCGGGGCGCCGAGGCCCTGGTGCGCTGGCTGCACCCGCAGCACGGGGTCCTCGGGCCCGACCGCTTCATCCCGCTCGCCGAGCACACGGGCCTGATCGTGCCGCTCGGCCGCTGGGTCCTGGAGGAGTCCGTCCGCCAGGCCCGTGCCTGGCGCGAGCGCGAGCGGGCGGCGGGCCCGCTGCGCATCAACGTCAACCTGTCCCCCTGCCAGCTCAGCCATCCCGGCCTGGTCCAGGACACGGTCGACATCCTGGAACGCGCGGGCGTCACCCCGGACGCGCTCTGCCTGGAGGTCACCGAGTCGGCCCTGATCGGCGCCGACGACGACCTCCTCAAGCCCCTGCGCCGGCTCGCCGAGATGGGCGTCGACATCGCCCTGGACGACTTCGGCACCGGCTACTCCAACCTGGCCAACCTGCGCCGCCTGCCGGTGAGCGTCCTCAAACTGGACCGTTCCTTCACCCAGGGCATGCAGCAGTTCCCGGCCGACCCCGTCGACCTGAAGATCGTCGAGGGCATCGTCTCCCTCGCCCACAGCCTCGACCTCGCGGTGACCGTGGAGGGCGTGGAGACGAGCGCCCAGGCCGAACAGCTCCGCGTCCTGGGCTGCGACACCGCCCAGGGCTGGTACTACGCCCGTCCGGGCCCCCCGGAAAGGCTGCACGACCTGGCGCTGGCGGACACCACGGGCTGACCGGCACCCCCTCCCGCCAGGGAGGGGCGCGGCCGGTCCCCGCGACCCGCACCCCGCACCGGCGCGGAACGGCACCGGCGCGTCCGTGGAGGGGCACGGGGGAACGGCGCGACTGCGCCCCCTGCGGCCCGCACCGACGCTCCCCGCACCGACGCTCCCCGCACCGACGCTCCCGGGCACGGGCTCCCTCACCGTTCGAGCAGCATCCGCTGCAACTCCCTCGCGGCCCGGGGCGGAGCCACGTCGCTGCGGTGGGCCAGCGCGATGACCCGGTGCAGCCCCGGCCGAGCCAGCGGGGTGACCCTCAGCCCCCGCCCGGCCCGCGCGGCCACCATCCGGGGCACCACGGCCACCCCCAGCCCCGCCCGCACGAACCCCAGCACCGCGTCCATCTCGCCGCCCTCCACCGAGAACTCCGGCTCGAACCCCGCGGAGCGGCACGCGGCGACGGTCAGCTCCCGCAGGTCGTACCCGTGCCGGAACATCACCAGGCGTTCGCCCGCCAGGTCCCCGACCTCGACCGCCCGGCCGTCCCGCCCGGGCGCCGGCACCTCGGGGGAGGACACCACCACCAGGTCCTCCCGCAGCAGCTCCACCGCCGTCAGCGCGGGCGCCGGCGCGGGCAGCGGCAGGACGACCAGGGCGAGGTCGAGGGCGCCGCGGGCCAGCTCCCGGACGAGGTCGTGCGAGCCGCCCTCCTCGATGAGCAGCCGGATGCCGGGATAACGGTCGTGGAAGGCGCGCAGGACGTCCGGCAGCAGGCCCGTGCACAGGCTCGGTGTCGCGCCGAGCCGGACCCGCCCCCGGCGCAGCTGCACCAGCTCCTGCACCTCGTGGCGGGCCGTGTCCGCGTCGGCGAGGATCCGCCGGGCCAGCGGCAGCAGGGCCTCGCCCGCGTCGGTGAGGGTGATGTTCCCCCGGGCCCGCAGGAACAGGTCCGCGCCCAGCTCCCGCTCCAGCGCCTTGACCTGCTGCGACAAGGAGGGCTGGGCCACGTGGACCCGTTCGGCGGCCCGGGTGAAATGCCGGGTTTCGGCTACGGCCACGAAATACTGGAGCTGCTGGAACTGCATCCTGCGACAATAGCTCCTGCCTATGGAAACGAGCCGGGCCATGTCTTGGACTGATCGGCGTCTCCGGTCCTAACGTGCTGTGTCATGGCACTCGCAACGCGGACGGACCGGCGGCCGTCCATGGCGCGCACGATGTGGGACAGCTCCGTCGGCAAGAAGACGGTGATGGCGGTCAGCGGTCTGATCATGCTGCTGTACCTGATCGCGCACATGATCGGGAACCTGAAGATCTACTTCGGGGCGGGCGAGTTCAACCACTACGCCCACTGGCTGCGCACCGTGGGCGAGCCCTTCATGCACTACGAGTGGACGCTCTGGCTCATCCGGATCGTCCTCGTCGTCGCCGTGGTCGCCCACGCCACCTCCGCCTACCAGCTCAGCCGCCGCGACATCAGGGCCCGACCCGGCAAGTACGTGCACACCCGGCCCCGGGCGAGCTACGCGACCCGCACGATGCGCTGGGGCGGGATCATCCTCGGCCTGTTCATCGTCTGGCACGTCCTCGACCTGACCACCGGCACCGTGCACTCCGGCGGCTTCCAGCCGGGCCACCCGTACCAGAACGTCGTGGACACCTTCTCCACCTGGTACGGCAACGTCGTCTACATCGTCGCGATGCTCGCGCTCGGCCTGCACATCCGGCACGGATTCTGGAGCGCGGCGCAGACCCTCGGCGTCGGCAGCCGCGCCCGCGACCGCGCCCTGAAGACCGCCGCCAACGTCCTCGCGCTGCTGCTCACGGCCGGCTTCGTCGCCGTACCCGTGGGCGTCATGACCGGAGTGGTGAGCTGACATGACTTCCTACGCCGACTACACGACCGCAGAGCCGGTCGCCGACACCAAGGCCCCGTCGGGCCCCGTCCACGAGCGCTGGGACAAGCGCCGCTTCGAGGCCAAGCTGGTCAACCCGGCCAACCGCCGCAAGCACACGGTCATCGTCGTAGGCACCGGCCTGGCGGGCGGCTCCGCCGGCGCCACCCTGGCCGAGCAGGGCTACCGCGTCGTCCAGTTCTGCTACCAGGACTCCCCGCGCCGGGCCCACTCGATCGCCGCACAGGGCGGCATCAACGCGGCGAAGAACTACCGCAACGACGGAGACTCCGTCCACCGCCTGTTCTACGACACCGTCAAGGGCGGCGACTTCCGCGCCCGCGAGTCCAACGTGCACCGCCTCGCCCAGATCTCCGTGGGCATCATCGACCAGTGCGTGGCCCAGGGCGTGCCGTTCGCCCGTGAGTACGGCGGCCTGCTCGACACCCGCTCCTTCGGCGGCGTCCAGGTCTCGCGCACCTTCTACGCCCGCGGCCAGACGGGCCAGCAGCTCCTGCTCGGCGCCTACCAGGCGCTGTCCCGGCAGATCGCCGCCGGGAACGTGGAGCTGCACCCGCGCACCGAGATGCTGGACCTGATCGTCGTGGACGGGCGGGCGCGCGGCATCGTGGCCCGGGACCTGATCACCGGCCGGATCTCCACGTACTTCGCCGACGCCGTCGTCCTGGCCAGCGGCGGATACGGCAACGTCTTCTACCTGTCGACCAACGCCATGAACTCCAACGCGACCGCCATCTGGCGGGCGCACCGGCGCGGTGCCTACTTCGCCAACCCCTGCTTCACCCAGATCCACCCCACCTGCATCCCGCGCACCGGCGACCACCAGTCCAAGCTGACGCTGATGAGCGAGTCCCTGCGCAACGACGGCCGCATCTGGGTGCCCAGGGCCAAGGGTGACGACCGCCCGCCGAACGAGATCCCCGAGGACGAGCGCGACTACTACCTGGAGCGCATCTACCCGTCCTTCGGCAACCTGGTCCCGAGGGACATCGCCTCCCGCGCCGCGAAGAACGTCTGCGACGAGGGCAGGGGCGTCGGCCCCGGCGGACAGGGCGTCTACCTGGACTTCGCCGACGCCATCCGGCGCATGGGCCGCAGGGCCGTCGAGGCCAAGTACGGCAACCTCTTCGAGATGTACCAGCGCATCACCGACGAGGACCCGTACCAGGTGCCGATGCGCATCTACCCGGCCGTGCACTACACGATGGGCGGTTTGTGGGTCGACTACGACCTGCAGACCACCGTTCCGGGGCTGTTCGCGATCGGGGAGGCCAACTTCTCCGACCACGGCGCCAACCGGCTCGGCGCCTCCGCGCTGATGCAGGGCCTGGCCGACGGCTACTTCGTGCTGCCGGCCACCATCAACGACTACCTGGCCCGCAATCCCCACCAGGAACCGGTCACCGACGAGCACCCGGTCGTGCAGGAGGTGCTGGCGGAGACCGAGGACCGCCTGAACCTGCTGCTGGCGGTCGACGGCGACCGCACGCCCGACTCCTTCCACCGCGAACTGGGCGAACTGATGTGGGAGTTCTGCGGCATGGCCCGCTCCGAAGCCGGGCTGCGCAAGGCCCTGGAACGGATCCCCCGGATCCGCGAGGAGTTCTGGCGGCGCATCAAGGTGCCCGGCACCGGCGAGGAGTTCAACCAGTCGCTGGAGAAGGCCAACCGCATCGTCGACTACCTCGAACTCGCCGAGCTGATGTGCCTCGACGCGCTGCACCGCTCCGAGTCCTGCGGCGGTCACTTCCGCGAGGAGTCCCAGACCCCGGACGGCGAGGCGGCCCGCAGGGACGACGAGTTCGCCTACGCGGCCGCCTGGGAGTTCACGGGGACGGGCCAGGCCCCGGCCCTGCACAAGGAAGACCTGGTCTTCGAGTACGTCCACCCCACCCAGCGGAGCTACGCATGAAGCTCACCCTGCGCGTCTGGCGGCAGAAGAACGCCGACTCCGACGGCGCGATGTCCACGTACGAGCTGGACGGCATCTCGTCCGACATGTCCTTCCTGGAGATGCTGGACGTCCTCAACGAGCAGCTCATCCTGTCGGGGGAGGAGCCCGTCGCGTTCGACCACGACTGCCGCGAGGGCATCTGCGGTGCCTGCTCGCTCGTCATCAACGGCGAGGCGCACGGCCCCGAGCGGACCACCGCCTGCCAGCTGCACATGCGGTCCTTCCGGGACGGCGACACCATCGACATCGAGCCGTGGCGGGCCGCCGCGTTCCCGGTCATCAAGGACCTGGTGGTCGACCGCTCCGCGTTCGACCGGATCATCCAGGCCGGCGGGTACATCACCGCGCCGACCGGGTCCGCGCCGGAGGCACACGCCACGCCGGTGCCGAAGGCCGACGCCGACTTCGCCTTCGAGCACGCCGAGTGCATCGGGTGCGGGGCCTGCGTGGCGGCGTGCCCCAACGGGGCGGCGATGCTGTTCACCTCCGCCAAGGTCAACCACCTCAACGTGCTGCCGCAGGGGGCCCCCGAGCGGGAGACGCGGGTGCTGGACATGGTGACGCAGATGGACTCCGAGGGCTTCGGCGGATGCACGCTGGCCGGCGAGTGCGCGACCGTCTGCCCGAAGGGCATCCCGCTCATGTCCATCACCAGCATGAACAAGGAATGGCTGCGGGCCGCCCGCAAGTCGGGCAAGAGGTAACGCCGCCCGGGGCCGTGGGAACGCCGCGACCGCTCGCGCCCGCACGGGCGGGCCGTACGCCGGCGCGGCCCCGCGCCCGTCGGGAGCGGTGCGGTGAACGTCCGCCGGCAGGCGGACGGGCGGGGCCGGAGTGGTGCTCATCCCGGCCCCGTCTGGCTTTCCCGGCGGGCCGCCACACCGTCCAGCGGTCCCCGCACCCGCACCCCCGCCACCGGTCGCGCGCACGCCGCCCGGCTCCCAGGAGCGTCGCCGCGCCCCGGCACGGACGGTGCCCGGGGCCGGGGACGACTTCCCGAGCCGGGCACGTCGCGCTCAGGTCTGCGGTGGCCGGTCCTGAGGGTTGCCGTACTCGTCCCTCAGCTTGTCCTGGCCGGTGTCGACCTGCGACCGGTACTTGTTCCCGGTGCGCTGGTCGAGGTAGTCCCCGCCCCTGTCGATGCCCTTGTCGGCCGTGTTCTCATGGCCCTTGAGCATGCCCTTGATCTTGTCCATGAAGGACATGGCGGCCCTCCTCGTCGTTTGGGGCTTCCCTCCCAGGGTCACCGGGCCGCGCCGTCCCCGCATCTCGGGGCGCTCAGCGCGCGGGCGTGAAGAGCGCGGCGAGCCGCCGGTGGGAGTCCAGCAGGGCCGTGCGGTCGTAGGTGCTGGTGGTGACCAGGACCTCGTCCGCGGCCGTGTCCTCCAGCACCGCCTCCAGCTCGTCGGCGACCTGCTCCGCGGTGCCCGCGACGTGCCCGGCGAGTCCGGAGGCGTACCACTCGCGCTCCTTGGCGGTCATCGTGCGGGCCGCCACCTCCCCGGCGGGGACCAGGGGCGGGAAGGTGCCGTGGGTCCGGGAGTACGCCATGGACCAGGCCTCCGGGACCAGCAGCCGGCGCGCCGCCTGCGCGGTGGCGGCGACCGCCACGGTGCCGGAGACCACCACGTACGGCTCGCCGGCCCAGGGGGAGGGGCGGAACGAGGAGCGGTACCGGTCGATGCCGCGCAGCAGCTTCTCGCGGTCGCGCAGGTCGCCGATGACCACGGGCAGCCCCGCCTCGGCGGCGATCCGCGCGCCCTCGCCCACGGCCAGCACGAACGGCGGCACGGCGAGGCCCTCCGCGGGACGGGCGCGCACCCCGGTGGGCGAGGTCCCGGCGAACCAGCCGAGCAGCTCGCCGAGCTGTGCCGCGAAGTCCTCGGCGTCCCCCCTGCCCCGCCCGAGGGCCCGGCGCACCCCGTCGGTGAAGCCGACGGAACGCCCGAGGCCCATGTCGATCCGCCCCGGGAACAGCGACTCCAGCACGCCGAACTGCTCGGCCACCACCAGGGGCTGGTGATTGGGCAGCATGACCCCGCCGGTGCCGACCCGGATCGTGCGGGTCGCGGCGGCCACGGCGGCGGCGAGCACCGTCGGCGCGGACCCGGCGACCCCGGGCACGCCGTGGTGCTCGGACACCCAGAAGCGGTGGAATCCGAGTCCCTCCGCCTCGCGCGCCAGCGCGACGGTGTCCCGCAGCGCCTCGGCGTCCGTGTGCCCGGCGCGGATACGGGAACGGTCGAGGAGGGAGAACCTGGTCCGGGCGATCACTGCGCTCATGCAGGGTTCAACGCCGCCGCCGTCCCAGGATTCCCGCGGTTCCCCGCCACCGGGACGGGCCGGGTCCGCCGGCCGGGGCGGCCGCGTGCCGGCCCCGGCGCCCGCCCGCCGTGTCCGCCCCCGCCGGCACCCTCACCGGCACCGCGCACCGGCAGCACTCCCCGCGGGGCGTCCGCGGAAGCGGGACCCGTCCTCCGTCGCCGCGCCCGGGGACGCACCGCTCGCCGAAGGGGGTCGCCCGCGCGGGCGAGGCCGCCCACCGGGCCGGGCGGCCCGAGCGCGCCCGGGCCGGCTTCCTCGCCCCCGATGCCCGGGCCGGGCGCCCTCAGTCGCCGTCCTCGAGGCGGAAGCCCACCTTCAGACCCACCTGGTAGTGCTCGATGCGCCCGTTCTCGATCTGTCCGCGGACCTGTGTGACCTCGAACCAGTCCAGGTTGCGCAGGGTCTGGTCGGCGCGGGCGATGCCGTTGCGGATGGCCTGGTCGACGCCCTCGTGCGAGGTGCCGACGATCTCGGTGACCCGGTAGGTGTGGTTCGACATGCGGGTGCTCCTCTCCCCGGTGGGGCCGGGACGTGCCACGGCACACTCCACGGTGCCCCATCCCCGGGTGGCGCGCGAGGTGTCGCAGCCCGTCGCGCCGCCGTACCTCCGGGTAGCGCTTGACCTACGCATTGGTCCATACCAAAATCCGGAACACCCGTACGAGAGCCCCGTCTCGCCCCCCCGCGTCGGGCCCCCTTCCACCTGTCCGCACCGCCCGGGCACGACAGAACAGGACCCCTCGTGAAACGTCGCCTGCTCGCCCTCCTCTGCGCCACCGGCTCGCTCGTCAGCGCCTGCGGGCTCCTCCCGGGCGAACACGGACGCCACACGGTCACCGTGTGGTTGATGAAGGACAGCGCCTCGAAGGCGTTCCTCCGGCGCTTCACCGAGGACTTCGAGCGCACCCACCACGACCTGCGCCTGGACATCTGCATCCAGGAGTGGACCGGGATCGTGGACAAGGTCGCCAGGGCCCTCGACTCCCACGCCGGCGACGCCCCCGACGTCATCGAGGTCGGCAACACCCAGGTCCCGCTCTACGTCCAGGACGGCAGGCTCGCCGACCTGACCCTGGAATCGATCCGGGACTGGGGCAAGGAACACTGGCTGCCCGGTCTCGCCGAGCCCGGCAAGGACGGCAACAGCCAGTACGGCGTGCCCTGGTACGCGGCCAACCGGGTGGTCGTCTACCGCAGGGACCTCTTCGCCCGGGCCGGCATCACCGCCGTGCCGAGGACCCGCGAGGAGTGGCCGGCCGCCACCGAGAAGCTCAACGCGGACGGTAACCAGGGCATCTACCTCGCCGGGCAGGACTGGTACACCCTCTCCGGCTTCGTCTGGGACGAGGGCGGCGAACTCGCCGAGGCGAACGACTACCAGTGGCGCGGCACCCTGGACACGCCGGCCGCACTGCGCGGCATGGACTTCTACCGCCGGCTCCAGGCGCTCGGCGCGGGGCCCGCGGACGCCGACGAGGAACACCCGCCCCAGGCCGGGGTCTTCGCCCGCGGCAGGGTGGCCCAGATCATCGCCGTACCCGGACTCGCCCAGTCGATCGTCCGGCAGAACCCCGAACTGAAGGACGAGCTGGGCTACTTCCCGGTGCCCGGGAAGACCGCCGCCCGGCCCGGGACCGTCTTCACCGGCGGCTCCGACCTGGTCGTGCCGCAGAACACCGACGACCAGTTCGCCGCCACCGCCGTGATCGGCGCGCTCACCGGCGCCAAGTGGGACACCGAACTGGCCCGCACCATGAACTACGTGCCCAACAAGACCACGCTGGCGGACGCGGTGGCGGGGGAGGAGGGGGTCGCCGCCATGGCGGCGGGCGCCGCGCACGGCCGGGCGACCCCCAACACCCCCCAGTGGGCCGCGGTCGAGGCCGACAACCCGATCAAGGGGTACATGAGCAGGGTGCTCGGCGGGGCCGACCCGGCCGTCGAGGCCCGCCGCGCCTCCCGCAGGATCACCGAACTGCTCGGCGTGCCCGCGGCCTGACCCGGCCCGGCCGGTCCCGGTTCACCGGGCGACGCTCAGGGAGAGCGCGAAGCGGCCCTGCGCGTCCGTCCACCAGTGGCCGAATGCGAACCCGGCGGCGGCCACTTCGGCGCTCACGCCCTCCTTGCGGAACTTCGCCGACACCTCGGTGCGCAGTTCCTCGCCCGCCGCGAAGTCCACGGCGAGGTCCAGCGCGGGCACCTTGACCGACTGCGCGGTGCGGGCCCGCAACCGCATCTCGATCCACTCCCGCTCCGCGTCCCACCGTGCCACGTGGTCGAAGGCGTCCGGGTCGAAGTCCGCGCCGAGCTCCCGGTCGACCACGGCGAGGACGTTCTTGTTGAAGGCGGCCGTCACCCCGGCCGCGTCGTCGTACGCCCGGACCAGGACCCGCTCGTCCTTGACCAGGTCCGTGCCGAGCAGCAGGCCGTCGCCCGGCGCGAGCAGGGACCGCACGGAGGCGAGGAACCGGGCGCGCTCGGCCGGCAGCAGGTTGCCGATGGTGCCGCCGAGGAAGGCCAGCAGCCGGGGCCCCGGCGTCCCGGGCAGGGCCAGCGGGGCGGTGAAGTCGGCGATCAGGGCGTGCACGCGCAGCCCCGGCCGTTCCCCGATGAGCGCCCGCCCGGCCCGGGTGAGGGCGCTCTCGCTGACGTCGACCGGGACGTACGCCTCCAGCGAGGTCAGGGAGTCGATCAGGTGACGCGTCTTGCGCGCGGAGCCGGAGCCGAGTTCGACCAGGGTGCGGGCGCGGCAGGCCGCGGCGATCTCGCCGGCGCGGGCCAGGAGGATCTCCCGCTCGGCGCGCGTCGGGTAGTACTCGGGCAGTTCCGTGATCCGCTCGAACAGCTCGCTGCCCCGGGCGTCGTAGAACCACTTCGGCGGCAGCGACTTGGGGGTGGCGGTCAGGCCGTGCAGGACGTCGGCGCGCAGTGCGGCCTGCGTCGCGTCCTCGGGCAGGGTGCGGGTGACGTGCAGGGGACTCACGTGCAGGGCTCCTTCGGTGCGGCGGACGCCGGGTCCTCGATCGGGGCGAGCAGCACACCGGCGCGGCTCGCCGTGAGCACGGTGCGGTCGGGCACCTCCCGCCAGAGCGGGTCGTCGTCGTACGGCTCCGAGGCGACGACCGTGCCGCGGTCGGGCTCCGTGCGGTGCCACAGGCTGTCGCCCCAGGCGGTGGCGGTGATGGTGACTCCGTCGGTGAGCAGCAGGTTCAGCCGGGAGGCGGGGGCCGCCTCGGCCACTTCGCGCACCGTTCCGCCCAGCGCCCGGTCCGCCGCCGCGCCGCCGCGCAGCCGGCGCAGCACCAGTGCCCACACGAACGCCGAGTCGGTGCGCGCCTGCAGCGACAGCAGGTCGGCCGCGGGCAGCGCGGACACCAGCGGGGCCGCCGCGTCGGGCCAGCCGGCGATCGCGCCGTTGTGGCTGAACAGCCACCGCCCGGCGGCGAAGGGCGCCGCCGCGGCCTCCGCGTCCGCGCCCGCGAGGGTCGCGTCGCGCACGGCGGCCAGGACGGCCCCGGCGCGCACGACCCGGGCGAGGTCGGCGAAGGACAGGTCCGCCCAGATCGGCCCCGCCCGCCGGTAGCGGGCCGGCACCGGATCGTCCGGGGCGTACCAGCCGACCCCGAAGCCGTCGGCGTTGACGGTCCCGTACCGCTGCCGGCGGGGCGCCCACGCCTGCCGGTACAGGCTGTGCGGGGGCTCCACGAGGAGCCGGCCGAGCGGCTCCCGCGCTCCTACGTAGGCCAGGTGGCGGCACATCAGACGGACTCCGAGCGGGCGGTGCGGAACCCGGCGAAGATCTGCCGGCGGACGGGGTGGTCCCAGTTGCGGAAGGTGCCCCGGCAGGCCACCGGGTCCACGGCGAACGAACCGCCGCGCAGCACCTTGTGGCCGGTGCCGAAGAACACCTCCGAGTACTCCTTGTACGGGAACGCGGTGAAGCCCGGGTACGGCAGGAAGTCGCTCGCCGTCCACTCCCACACGTCCCCGATCAGCTGCCGCACGCCGAGCGGGGACTCACCGGCCGGATGGCTGCCGGCCGGAGCGGGCCGCAGGTGCCGCTGGCCGAGGTTGGCGTGTTCGGGCGCCGGGTCGGCGTCGCCCCACGGGTAGCGCCGCGAGCGGCCGGTGACCGGGTCGTGGCGGGCGGCCTTCTCCCACTCCGGCTCGGTGGGCAGCCGGCGCCCGGCCCAGCGGGCGTAGGCGTCCGCCTCGTACCAGCACACGTGCAGCACCGGTTCGTCGGGCGGGACCGCCTCGGTGACCTGGAACCGGCGCCTGAACCACTGGCCGCCGTCGCGGTGCCAGAACAGCGGGGCGGTCAGGGAGTGCCGCCGGACGTGCGCCCAGCCCTCCGGTGTCCACCAGCGCTCGGTGTCGTAACCGCCGTCCTCGACGAACGCCCGGTACGCCGCGTTCGTCACCGGTGTCGTGTCGATCCAGAACGGCGCCACCTCCCGCCGGTGCGCCGGGCGTTCGTTGTCCAGCGCCCAGGGTTCGGTGGACGTGCCCATGGTGAAGGGGCCACCGGGCACGAGCACTTCGGCCGGGCCGGTGAACAGGGGGGCCGGCGCCGGGTCGGGAGCGGTCAGGGCGCGGGGACCCTCGCGCAGCTGATGGGTGACCAGCATGGTCTCGTCGTGCTGCTGTTCGTGCTGGGCGATCATCCCGAAGACGAAACCGGCCTCGGTCAGCCGGGTGCCGTGGAAGTCCGTGCCGTCCAGCAGGTCGAGCACCCGCCCGCGCACCTCGGCCGCGTACCGCCGGGCCTCGTCGGGCGCCAGCAGCGGCAGTGAGGGGCGCTCGGCCCGGGGGTGCTCGAAGGCGTCGTACAGGCTGTCGATCCCGGGCCGCATCGCCTCCCGGCCGCCGACCCCGCGCAGCAGCCACAGTTCCTCCTGGTTGCCGATGTGCGCCAGGTCCCACACCAGCGGGGACATCAGCGGCGAGTGCTGGGCGGTGAGGTCGGGGCCGTCGACGCAGCCGGTCAGCAGCGTGGTGCGGGCACGGGCGGTGGTGAGCGAGGCGAGCACCCGGTCGCGCAGCGGCCCGGTGTCCGCGCCGGTGGCCGTCACCCCGGTCTCGGGAGCGGTCATGTGCGGATGTCCTTCCTCCCGGGCGCGCGGCCGTCACCGGCGCGCGAGCGGTCCAGCAGGTCGTCGGCCGGGCAGCGGCCCCGGGCGACGTAGCGGTTCAGGTACGCGGCCACGGCGTCGGTGACCGCGGTCGTGGCGCCGAGCCGGGGCAGGGCCTCCAGCGCCGCCGTGAAGCAGGCGACGGCGGCCGCGCGCAGCCCGGGGTCGGCCGGCCCGTGCCGGGCCGCGTCGGTCCACAGCGGGTTGTGCGGGGCGGGCCGGGGCAGGGCCCGCTCCGCCAGGGGGAGCACCGCCCGGTGGGCGGTCTCGGCGGCCTGCGGATCGTCGAACAGCGCCGCCGTCACCGCGAGCGGCACGATCCAGCCGTCGTCGCCGGGCTGCGCGTCGATCATCCGCAGCTCCAGGTGGCCGCGCGGCCGGACCGGCGGGAACAGGGTGGTCAGGTGGTAGTCGAGGTCCGCCCGGGTGGGCGGCCGGGGGGAGTGCGAGCGGGTCCACTCGCGGAAGGTCAGTCCGTCGGGCACCTCCCACGGCGCGTTCTTGCCGCGGACGCACATCACCGGGGCGTCCAGCACGTGCCGGACCCAGGACGCGCGCGGCTCCCCGTCCGGCGGGGGGGCGCCGGCACGGCCGGCGCCGATCCGCGCCCACAGCAGCTGCCGGGTGGACCGCCAGCCCGTGGGCCGCCGGCCGACCAGCGGGGAGTTCGCGAACGCGGCCACCAGGACCGCGCCCAAGTGGTGCGCCAGCCACCAGCGCCGCCCGTGCCCGAGCGGGCCGGGCTCCTCGTACCCGGCGTCCAGGCACACCTGGACGGAGGCCGAGGCGCACATCATGTGCCGGCCGGCCGGGCCCGTGCGGTCGAGGCAGGCCTCCATGGCGTCGTAGCGGGGTTCGCGCAGGAAGCGCCGGGGAACGTGCCAGGGGTCGTGGCCGAATCCGGCGAGCGCGAGGCCGTCGCCGGCGAGGACCGCGCGGACGGCGTCCAGGTCGGCGGAGACGGTGTGTACGCACTCCATCAGGGAGTCGGCGGGCGGCGAGCTGAGCTCCAGCTGGCCGCCGGGTTCGACGGTGAGCGCCGAGCCCAGGGAAACGGTCCGCAGCGAGGCGTAGGCCGCTTCGAGCCGTCCGGGTGTCACGGGGAGCTGCGGCTGCCGCAGCTCGTGGACGAGCCACTCCACTTCCACACCGAGCCTGCGGGGCGGTCCGGTCTTGAAGCAGATGCCCCTCACCAGGGCCTCGACCTCGGCTTCGGTGACGGCGGCGCGGCGCCGCGTACAGCCGCCGCCGTCGGTCATTGAGTCGGACATGTCGGGATCCTCCTGAGATTCCACCATGCCGCCGACCCGGCTCCGGGTGAGCCGGACGGACACCCGCCCCACCCAAGACCCTCGTACCCGTTCGCACAAGGGGGCCCCGTGGAACGTTCCGGACCGGCCGTCTCCGTGTGCGTGCGCGTTCCGGGGTGGCCGCGGGCCCCGGAAACTGCGTTGCACCGCCTCCCAGCATCACCCAGGATGCGTGCATGAGCACGACGGGGCGGGCCGCACGGGCCGCGTCCACGGCGCCCGCGGGGGTGGCGCCGTGAACGTGCGCCCGCGGGGCACCGCCCGGGAGGCCGCAGCGGTCACGGTGGCGGGACGTCACCGGGGGGCGTCCGTACGGGCGTTTCCCGGGCGCCGGGAGCGGCGCCCGGGCCTCGCGCGGGCGTGCGCGGCTCAGGTCCAGCCGTAGCGCTCGTGCAGCCGCTGCCGGACGAGGCCGAACCGCATCCGGTCCAGGGCGCACGCCTCGCGGCGCATGCCCGCCTCGTGCAGCCGCAGCACCCGGTCCACGGCCACCCACGAGTCACGGCCCGAGCGGTCCCACGGCCCGCTGCCGATGGCCACCCACTCCCGGTCGCCGTCGTGCCGTCGGCTGGACAGCCGCACGGCGAGGACGGTGCCCGCCGCCTCCCGGGCGACGACCAGCACGGGGCGGTCCTTGCCCCGGCCGTCGTTCTCCTCGAACGGCACCCAGGTCCACACGATCTCGCCCGGATCGGGGTCGCCGTCGTGGGCGGGGGAGTACTCGGTGCACACCCGGCCGACCTCGCGCGGGTCGGCCTCGGTGGTGGCGTGGGGGCCGTGGCGGCCCGGGACGTTCTCATCGGCAAGCGTGCTCACGCGGGCACCCTAGTGGTGCCGTCCCGGCGCGCGACGAGCGCCCCGGGACCACCGGTCACACCGGCGCGGTCCCGGGGCGCGGCTGGATCCGCAGACCCGGACGGCGGCGGTGCACGGTCAGGTAGGACAGGCCCCGCCGACCGGCGGTGACGCTGCGCGTGGAGCCGTGCGGCAGCCAGAGCAGGGCGCCCTCGGCGACCGGCTCGGGCGCGTCCTCGACGCCCTTGCCGAGGACGCCGTCACCGGAGACGACCAGCAGCAGGACGTCCAGCTCCGGCTCGGTGTGGGTGGCGACGCGGGCGCCCGGGGCGAGCCGGACGACGTTGGCGTCGAGCTGGCGTCCGCCCTCGGCCAGTTTCCACAGCACCCCGGCCGGGACGGGTGGTGCCTCGGCCAGCGCCCGGGTGTCGCACAGGACGCGCGGAGCCGGCCCGGCGGGCCCGTCCGGCCCGGTGTCGATCACGGAAGACGGCGTCATGCGTGCCCCTCGGTCCTCGGCTTTCTTTGCCCGCCCTACCATTACTACACATCGGAGCCGTGCAAAATACACCCAGGTGGGAGGGGTGATCGGGCGTGGGTCTGCGGAGGGGGCCGCGCCGCCCGGGCCGCCCGCCCCGGGTCCAGCGGCCGCAGCCCCCGTCCCGCCGGCCGGGTCACCCGCGCCGCCACGCGGCGACCGTGCCGTACCGCCCGGGGCACCGCCCACCCCGGCTCCACCCCGCCGCACCGGCCGGCGGAGAGAGGCAAGTCCCGATGAACACCACGTCGGCCGCCACCGCGACCGCGGTCACCTTCGTCTGGCTCGGGATGGTGCTGGCGATCTCCTTCCTGGAGGCGCCGCTGAAGTTCCGCGCCCCGGGCGTGACGGTCCCCGTCGGGCTGGGCATCGGCCGGCTGGTGTTCCGGGCCCTGAACGCCGTCGAATCCGTCCTGGCCGCCGTCCTGGTCTGCGCGGTCGCCGCGGGTGGCGCCCCGGCCGGTGTCGTCTGGCCGGCCGGGGCCGCCGCCGTGCTCCTCCTCGTCCAGCTGGCCGTCGTCCGCCCCTTCCTCAACCGCAGGTCCGACCGGGTCCTCGCCGGGGAGGAACTGCCCCGCTCCCGCAGCCACCTGTGGTACGTGGCGCTGGAGGCGGTCAAGGTCGTGGCCCTGATCGCCCTCGGCACCGCCCTGCTCGGAACCTGACGGCTCCGGGAGCGGACCGTGGGCGACCCGCGGGCCGTGGGCGACCGGCGGGCCGACCGCGGCCGGCGGGGCCCCGCCGCCCGGAACCGGCGGACCTGCTGCCCCGGGCCGGCAAGGCCGGCGTCACCGGGTTCCGCCTCCCCCTCCTCAAGGGCATGGGCAGCGGCCGCGGCGGTGCCGGGACCGGCTTCATCCGCAGCGTGGACGACGCCGTGCAGCGCTTCTACGCGCAGGTGGTGGTCCACCTCGACCGGGCGGCGGTCCGGCGGGCACCGGGTGGGGAACCGGTGCGGGCGGGCTGAGCCACCGCGTGCGGCGCCCGCCCCGCGGGGACGGCCGTCACCGCGCCAGCAGGCGCCGCAGCCAGTCCAGCTGGGCCGCCCGGGCCGCCCGGGACAGGGCCGCCTGCGGGGTGAAGGAGGCGAAGCCGTGGAAGCCGCCCGGCCAGACGTGGAGTTCGGCCGAGCCGCCGCACTGCCAGATGCGGGACGCGTAGGCGACGGCCTCGTCGCGGAAGGTCTCCGCGGAACCGACGTCGAGGAAGGCCGGCGGCAGGCCGGACAGGTCGGCGGCGCGCGCGGGGGCGGCGTAGGGGGAGACGTCGGGGGTGCCGCGGCGCTCGCCGAGCAGGGCCGTCCAGGCCGTCTCGTTGGCGGTGCGGTCCCAGACACCGGTGCCGGCCATCTGGTGGCTGGAGACGGTGTCGTTGCGGTCGTCCAGCATCGGGCACATCAACAGCTGGCCGAGGACCGGCGGGCCCTGGCGGTCGCGCAGGAGGAGGGCGAGCGCGGCGACCAGGCCGCCGCCCGCGCTGGCGCCCGCGAGCACGATGCGGTCGGGGTCGCCGCCGATCTCCTCTGCGTGCGCGGCCGTCCAGACCAGACCGGCGTGGACGTCGTCGATCTGCGCCGGGTGGGGGTGTTCGGGCGCGAGCCGGTACTCCACCGACACCACGACCGCGCCCAGTTCGCGCGCCCAGGCCAGGGGCGCGTCCACGCCGGCCCGGTTGTTGCCCAGGACCATGCCGCCGCCGTGGACGTGGTAGATCACCGGCAGGGCGGCGGAGCGTTCCGGGTCGGTGGGACGGCAGATGAGCAGGGATATGTCGGGGGCGCCGTCGGGCCCCGGGACCGTGCGGTCCTCCGCTTCGAAGGCGCCGTCCATCGTGAGGTCCAGCAGGTCGAGCAGTTCCGTTCCCGCGCCCTGCCGCGCCGTGCCGATCTCCTCCGGGCCGAAGCCGGGGGAGATCAGGTCCCCGAAGGGTTCCAGGGCGGCGGTGAGTTCCGGATCGAGCGGCGGCGGGACCAGGGGCATGGTTACTCCTTGCGTGGCTCATGCGGCGCGTGGTGCTGTCCGTGGCCTGCGGCGCTCCTCGTGCGCACGTGCGGCCACGGGACCCGCCTACCCCGTGGCGGACGCCTGCCGACGCGTGTCCGCTCCACTTCGGGAGCGCTCCGGGCCCCGGCGCCGCACGCACCGGCCGGACACCCCGGCCCGGCGCGCGGCCGCCGCGGCCCCGCGGTCGCACACCCGCGCTGCCCGGCCCCCGGGAGCGGCCGGGCAGCGCGAAGGGCCGGAGCCCGCCCGAGGCCCCGGCCCTGCTGGAACATGTCCCGGCTCAGGCGGCCGTGGTCTCCGCGACGGTGCCGTGCAGGCGCGTCACGACCTCGGTCAGCTGCGCGGCGACCTCGGCGTCGTCCGCCGGGTGGGTCTCGGCGAAGCGGGTCACGGAGCCCGGGATGGACAGCTTGATGTCCTCGATCACCTTGCCGCCGGCGATGCCCACGGACTTGCGGGTGTCGTCCTGGGCCCACACGCCGCCGTACTGGCCGAAGGCGGTGCCGATCACGGCGACCGGCTTGCCGCCGAAGGCACCGGCACCGTAGGGGCGGGACAGCCAGTCGATGGCGTTCTTCAGGACGGCCGGCATGGTGCCGTTGTACTCGGGCGAGAAGAGCAGGAACGCGTCGGCCTCCTGCGCGGCCGAGCGCAGCTTGGCGGCGGCGGCCGGGACGTCGCCCTCGACGTCGAGGTCCTCGTTGTAGAAGGGGACGTCGGCCAGGCCCTCGAAGAGCCCGACCTCCACGCCCTCCGGTGCGAGCTTGGCGGCCGCCTCGGCGAGCTGGCGGTTGTGCGAACCGGCGCGCAGGCTGCCGATGAGCGCGAGGATCCGAACAGACATGGGTACTCCAAAAAAAGGGGGGTGGAACACGGGAGCGCTGGAACAACGCCGTAACGATCCGGACCGGGGTCCGGTTGAATTTCTATCAGGCCAAACGGACCACGGTCCAGTTCTGTTCCCGATGCTTTACGCTGTCGTCATGTCCAGCGTCCCGCCTCCCTTCCCCCTGCCCCAGGAGCCCTTCGACGCGCCCCGGCTGCTGGAGGTCGCCCCGGCCGCCGGCGAGCCGTGCCTGCGTGCCGACGCGGCCCGCAACCGGGCCCGCCTGCTGGAGGCCGCCGCCCGGCTGATCGCGGAGCACGGTGTGGCCGGGGTGACCATGGAGGCGGTGGCCGCGGCGGCCCAGGTGGGCAAGGGGACGGTGTTCCGCCGCTTCGGCGACCGCACCGGACTGCTCATGGCGCTGCTCGACCACTCGGGCCGGCGGCTGCAGGCGGACTTCCTGGGCGGGCCGCCGCCGCTGGGCCCCGGGGCACCGCCCCTGGAGCGGCTGCGGGCGTTCGGCGTGGCCGTGCTGTACCGCTCGGCGGAGCAGCTGGATCTCCACCTGGCCGCCCAGCCGGAGCCGACCCGGCGGTTCTCCCACCCCGCCTTCCAGGCGCTCCACACCCACGCCACCGTCCTGCTGCGGCAGATCGTGCCGGACGCCGACTGCCCCCTGCTCGCCCAGACGCTGATGGCCTATCTCGACCCCGCCCTGATCCACCACCTGACCAGGCAGTGCGGGATGCCCATGGAGCGGCTGGAGACCGGCTGGACGGACCTGGTCGCCCGGGTGACCCGCACGGAACCGCCGCGCTGAGACCCGCCCGGCCGCGGCCCGGTCCGCGCTCAGCCGTCGTGCGCCGCGAACACGTCCACCAGCCCCTGCGGCGCGTCGGCGCCGAACAGCAGGGCCGCACCGCGCGCGGACTGTGCCGCGGACGCCTCGCTGCGCGGGAACAGGCGCTCCTCGTAGGCGGCCAGCGCGGCCTCGGTGTCCCCGGGGTGCGCGGCCAGCGCCAGGCCCAGCTCGGCGCCGTCGAGCAGCGCGAGGTTGGCCCCCTCGCCGGCGAAGGGCGACATCAGGTGGGCGGCGTCGCCGAGCAGCGTGACGCCGGGGACCCGGTCCCAGCGGTGCCCGACCGGCAGGGCGTGGATGCGCCGCGGCACCAGCGCGCCGTCCGCGTCCGTGACCAGCGCCCGCAGGTTCTCGTCCCAGCCGTCGAACTCCTTCAGCACGGCCGTCCCGGCCGCCCCGGTGTCGGTGAAGTCGATGCCGTCGAGCCAGTCCTCCGGCGCCTCGACGGCGACGTACACGTGCAGGCTGCCGTCGCTCTCGCGGTGCGCGAGGAAGCCGCGGCCCGCGCCGAGCGCGAACAGCATGCCGCCGCCGACCACCCGGGCGGCGTCCGGGTGGCGGGTGTCGGCGTCCAGCAGGTCGGCCTCGACGAACGACACGCCCGTGTACGCCGGCCGGGCGGGCGAGAGCAGCGGGCGGATGCGCGACCAGGCGCCGTCCGCGCCGACCAGCAGGTCCGTGGTGAAGGCGGTGCCGTCCGCGAGCGTCACCTCGTGCCGGCCGCCGCCGAGCGGGCGCGCGCCGGTCACCTTCGCGCCCCAGCGGACGGTGCCCTCGGGCAGGGAGCCGAGCAGGAGGTCGCGCAGGTCGCCGCGGTCGATCTCGGGGCGCGTGCCGGTGCCGTCGTCGAGGCCCTCCCGGAGGACCGTGCCGTGCTGGTCCAGGATCCGCCGGGCCTCGCCGCCCGGGTGCACCCGGGCGAGGAACGCGTCGTGCAGCCCGGCCGCGCGCAGCGCCTCCTGGCCGGAGTCGTCGTGGATGTCGAGCATGCCGCCCTGGGTGCGCGCGGCCGGCGACGCGTCCAGGTCGAACAGGGCGGCGTCGACGCCGTGCACGTGCAGCACCCGGGCGAGCGCGAGCCCGCCGAGTCCTGCGCCGACGACGGCGACGCGGTGGTGGGGGACGGTCATGGTGGCCTCCTGAGGGGCTTTGGGAAAAGGACGGGGTCCGGGGGTCAAGCCGGTACGGCGGTGTGCTCGATGCCGGTGATCAGTGCCTGCAGGGCCCACGAGAGCCGGGCCTCGGGAGTGCCCGACAGCAGGTCGTCCGCGGTGGCGGCGATGTGCGGGTGGGTGCGCCCGGACGCGCCCCGCACGGCACGCTCCACGGCCTGCCACCCGCCCAGGGGCTCCTCGCCGGCGTGCTCGGCGGCGGTGGCGGTGGCGTGCTGGAGCAGCAGGTCCACACCCCGGGCCGCCCGCTCGCGCGGCACCCCGCCCTCGTCGAGCAGCGCGAGCAGCGTCTCGATCAGGTTCAGGTAGTGCGGGCCGCTCGGCCGCGCGGTCAGCGCCGAGCGGGCGAGGCCCGGGTGCTCCAGGAGCATGTCCGTGTACGCCGTGAGCACCCGTTCCAGCCGTTGCCGCCAGTCGCCCCCGGCCGGGGCGGGCCCGACCGTGCCGAGCAGTTCGTCCAGGACGGCCGCGTGCAGTTCGTCGGTGTTGCGGACGTACACGTACAGCGAGGCGGGGCCCGTGTCGAGTTCCTGTGCCAGGCGCCGCATGGTCACCTTGCGCAGCCCTTCGGCGCGCAGGATCGCGACCGCGGCGGAGACGATGCCCTCGCGGGTGAGGGCGGGCTTGGCCGGGCGTTCCCGGCGGGAGCGGGGGGTCGCTGTCATGCCACGACGGTAACGAACATGTTCGCCGCGAACAAGTTCGCAACGAACATGTTCGAAAAGGTGGAGGAGGTGCCCGTGGCGGTGCGGTGGCGGGCCCTTGGTCCAGTGGTGAACGACGTTCCCCCGCCCGCTGCCGGCCGCCGCGCCTCTGCCAGGATGCCGACCGTCATGGTGCAGATACCGAACACGCCCACGAGTACCGATGTGGCCCGCCTGGCCGGGGTCTCGCGCGCGACCGTGTCCTATGTCCTCAACAACACCAGCGCGGTGCGGATCAGCGAGTCGACGCGCCGCCGTGTCCACGAGGCCGCGCGCGAACTGGGGTACGTGCCCCACGCGGCCGCCCGCAGCCTGCGCGCCGGACACAGCCGTACGGTCCTGATGCCCACCCCGACGATTCCCGTGGGCTCGCTCTACAGCCGCTTCCTCGGCGAACTGCAGTCCGCCCTAGGCGGACTCGACTACACCGTCGTGCAGTACGGCACCGCCGGTCCGCGCGGCGACGAAGCCGCCCGCGCCTGGGCGGAGTTACGTCCGGTGGCCGTCCTGGTGCCCGGCGCGGACATCGGACCGCAGGGCGTCGCCGTCCTCAAGCGGGCCGGCGCCCGCGCCGTGGTGACCCTCGGCCCCCGGCGCGTCGACGGCGCCCACGCCCTGCTCATGGACCACACCGCCGTCGGCCACTGCGCCGGCACCCACCTGCTCGCCCGCGGCCGGCGCCGGATCGGGGTCGTCGTCCCCGGGGAGGCGGGCCTCGAGGTCTTCTCCCGGCCCCGGCTCGCCGGCGTGCGCCGGGCCGCGCACGGCACGGACGCCGCGGTCACCGAGCTGCCGCTGCCGTACACCGAGGAAGCCGCCGCCGAACTGGCCGCCCGCTGGCCCCGGCTGGGCCTCGACGCCGTGTTCGCCTACAACGACGAGTACGCGATGCTGCTGATGCGCGCCCTGCAGGACGAGGGGGTCGGCGTCCCCGGGGACGTGGCCGTCGTCGGCGCCGACGACCTCATGCTCGGCCGGCTGCTGCGGCCCCGCCTCAGCACCGTCCGCGTCGAACTGCCCTCCGGGCAGGACCTGGCGGAACTGGTCGACCGCGCGGTCCGCGACCCCGGCGGCGACCCCGAGGTCCGCGAGGTGCTGGGTGCGACGCTCGTGCGGCGCGCGTCCAGCTGACCCGGCGCGGTGGGACGGGCGGGACGGCCGCCCCGCCCCTCACGGGGGCGGACTACCGGGCGCCGCCCTGCTGGGCGGCGATGCTCTTGCGGACCTCGTCCATGTCGAGCTTGCGCGCCTGGCCGATGACGTCCGTGAGGGCCGCCTCGGGCAGGGCGCCCGGCTGGGCGAAGACCGCGACCTGGTCCCGGACGATCATCAGCGTCGGGATCGACTGGATCTCGAAGGCCGCGGCCAGCTCCGGCTGGGCCTCGGTGTCCACCTTGCCGAACACCAGGTCCGGGTTGTCCTCGGCGGCCTTCTCGTAGACCGGCGCGAACTGACGGCACGGCCCGCACCAGGACGCCCAGAAGTCGATGAGAACGAACTCGTTCTCCGTGACCGTCCGGTCGAAGTTCTCCTTGGTCAGCTCCACAGTGCTCATGGCGTGGTTCCCTCTTCCTCGAGTGGGGTTGTGCCGACGGCGGAAACACGGAGGCCGCAGCGCCTATTCCGGGCGCGCCGGGCACCGTCCCGCGCGCGTACCCCGTGTGGCCCGCGCACCCACCACCCCTCAGACTGACCCCATGACGGAAACGGAAACCATCGTGTACGACGTCGTGGTGCTCGGGGCCGGGCCCGTGGGGGAGAACGTCGCCGACCGCACCCGTGCGGCCGGTCTCACCACCGCGGTCGTCGAGAGCGAGCTGGTCGGCGGCGAGTGCTCGTACTGGGCGTGCATGCCCAGCAAGGCGCTGCTCAGGCCGGTCATCGCCCGGGCCGACGCCCGCCGGCTGCCCGGCCTGGACCAGGCGGTGCGGGGCCCCCTCGACTCCGCCGCGGTCCTCGGCCGCCGGGACGCGTACACCTCGCACTGGCAGGACGACGGCCAGGTCGGCTGGCTGGACGGCATCGGCGCCGGCCTGTACCGCGGCCACGGCCGTCTGGCCGGCCCCCGCACGGTCACCGTGACCGGCCCCGACGGCACGGTCACGACCCTCACCGCCCGGCACGCCGTCGCCGTGTGCACCGGCACCCGCGCCCAGCTCCCCGACCTGCCCGGCCTCGCCGAGGTCGAGCCCTGGACGAGCCGCGAGGCGACGAGCGCCAAGGCCGCCCCCGGCCGGCTGATCGTCGTGGGCGGCGGTGTCGTCGCCGTGGAGATGGCCACCGCCTGGCAGGCGCTCGGCTCCCGGGTCACCCTCCTGGTCCGCGGCAAGGGCCTGCTGGGGCGCATGGAGCCCTTCGCCGGCGAACTGGTCGCCGAGGCGCTCGCCGAGGCGGGCGTGGACATCCGCACGGGCACCTCCGTCGAGTCCGTCGGCCGCGAGAACGGCACCGTCGTGGCGGTCACCGGGACCGGCGAGCGGATCGAGGCCGACGAGATCCTGTTCGCCACGGGCCGCTCGCCGAACACCGGCGACATCGGCCTCGACACCGTCGGCCTGGAACCCGGGTCCTGGCTGGAGGCCGACGACACCCTGCGCGTCACCGGCACCGACTGGCTGTACGCGGTCGGCGACGTCAACCACCGCGCCCTCCTCACCCACCAGGGTAAGTACCAGGCGCGCATCGCGGGCGCCGCCATCGCCGC
Organism: Streptomyces sp. TG1A-8; assembly: GCF_030499535.1. Taxonomy (NCBI): domain Bacteria; kingdom Bacillati; phylum Actinomycetota; class Actinomycetes; order Kitasatosporales; family Streptomycetaceae; genus Streptomyces; species Streptomyces sp. TG1A-8. The sequence goes on along the minus strand of NZ_JASTLB010000001.1, from coordinate 987,401 downwards.
CCGCGCCGCCGGCGACCCCCTCCTGGACGCGCCCTGGGGCGCGCACGCCGCCACCGCCGACCACGACGCCGTCCCCCAGGTGGTCTTCACCGACCCCGAGGCCGCGGCCGTCGGCCTCTCCCTGGCCGAGGCGGAACGGGCCGGTCACCGCGTCCGCGCCGTCGACGTCGAGTTCTCCTCGGTAGCGGGCGCGGGACTGTACGGCGAGGGCTACCGGGGACGTGCCCGGATGGTGGTCGACCTGGAGGAGGAGGTCCTGCGCGGCGTCACCTTCGTCGGGCCCGGAGTGGGCGAGCTGATCCACTCCGCGACGGTCGCGGTCGCCGGCCGCATCCCGGTCGGCCGCCTGTGGCACGCGGTCCCGTCGTACCCGACGCTGAGCGAGGTGTGGCTGCGGCTGCTGGAGGCCTACCGGGACAACTGAGCGCCCGTCCGCGGGCGACCGCCACGGCCGCCTACGGCAGCTCGAAGCCCAGGGCCCGCGCCGCCGCCTCCGGCCCCGGCTGGGCCCACCGGGCCGCCACGGCCTCGTTCGTCGACAGGGAGCGCAGTTCGGCCCGGTCGAGGTAGAGCAGGCCGTCGAGGTGGTCGGTCTCGTGCTGGACGATGCGTGCGGGCCAGCCCGAGAACACCTCGTCCAGCGGACGCCCCCGCTCGTCCTCGCCGCGCAGCCGCACCTCGGCGTGGCGGGCCACGACCGCCTGCCAGCCCGGCACGCTCAGGCACCCCTCGTAGAAGGCGGCCCTGCCGGTGCCGACCGGCTCGTACGACGGGTTGACCAGCACCCGGAACGGTTGCGGCACCCTGCCCCGGGCCACCGCCACCTCCTGCGGCACCGGTGCCGGGTCCTCGATGACCGCGATCCGCAGCGGGACGCCGACCTGCGGCGCGGCGAGGCCCACGCCGGGCGCCGCGCGCATGGTCAGGCGCAGGGCCTCGACGAAGCGGGCCAGCAGGGCCGGGTCGAGCTGGCCGTCGTACGGCTCGGTGCCCCGGCGCAGGACCGGCGTGCCGGCCGTGACGATGGGCAGGGGGCCGCCGGCGGCGAGGAGTTCCTCGACCCGCTCGGCCGGCGGCGCGTCATCACTGCGAGGTGCCATCGGGCCAGGATGCCATGCCCCCGCCCCGCCCCGGCCCCGGAAGGGGCGCCGCCCTGCTTCCAGCCGCCGCGCCCCCGGCCGCGCCGCTCACCCGCGCGGGAGGTCGCCCGCGAGCACCGAGGCGATGCGCAGGTGCCGTCGGGCCTCCTCGTGCCGTGCCCGGCGTTCGAGCGTGCGGCCCAGCAGGAGGCGGGCGTAGTGCTCCACCGGGTCCCGCTCGACGATGCGCCGCAGCTCGTGCTCGGCACGGCCCAGCTGGGCCGAGTGGTAGTAGGCGCGGGCCAGCAGCAGCCGGGGGCCGGTCTGCTCCGGCACCTCCTCGACCAGCCCCGCCAGCACCCGCGCCGCGCCGGCGTAGTCCTTGGCGGCGAAGAACATCTGCGCCCGCTCCCAGCGCTCGGCCGCGGTTCCCTGGTCGTAGTACGTGGTGTTCACGGAAGACCTCCTTCGGCGGGGCCAACCGGCGGAGACAGTTGAATATTCCACAAAATTGCGGGCCGCCCCGCCCGCCGGGGTCCGGGCGGGCGTGGGGCGGAGAGGGCAGGATTCGAACCTGCGTGGGCCCCGTGGGGCCCGGCCGCGAGCCGTGCTCGTGGTCCCCGATCAACCACTCCGGGCACCTCTCCCCGTTCCCGGCTTCCGGTGTCCCGTCCGCCGTTCACACGCACCATGGTGGCGCAGCGCCCTGACGGCGGGCTGACGCGCCCCTGACGGGAACGGCGGGGTGCCGTCGGACGCCCCCCATGCCCGGGCCGAACCGGCGCCGCGTCAGTCCTTCCGCGCGGCGGCCACCGTGGGGTGCGCCGCGGGCGAACTGCTGCCACGGACTTCGAGCCGGTGGGGGATCACGATGTCCAGCGGTGGCACCTTCGAGGCCGGACTGTAGATGCGGTCGGCGAGGCACTGCAGGGCGCGCTCGGCGATCTGCCGCTTGTCGGGTACGACGGTGGTCAGCGGCGGGTGGGAGTAGCGCGCGTCCTCGATGCCGTCGAAGCCCACGAGGGCGAGGTCATCCGGGACGCGGAGCCCGCGCTCGTGGGCGACGTGCAGCGCGCCGAGGGCGAGTTCGTCGGTGAACGCGAACACGGCGTCGGGCCGTACGCCCGCGTCGAGCAGCGAGGCCAGGGCCTCGGCGCCGTCCCGGCGGTGCAGGGACCCGACCGGCACCTCCAGCGCCGGATCGGGCGTCAGGCCGGCCCGGCGCAGGGCCCGGTGGTGTCCCGCCAGCCGCTGGTGGGCGGTGCCGTTGTCCAACTGGGGCTGCGGGCCGATCGCCGCGATGCGGGTGCGTCCGGCCCGCAGCAGGTGGGCCGTCGCCTCGTCGGCGGCCGTGACGTTGTCGATGGCGACACGGTCGGCCAGGCCGAGGGGGTGCCGTTCCCCCAGGAGCACGACGGGCACGTTGCGGGCCCGGGCGGTCAGCTCCTGCGGGCCGAGCGCCCAGGGGCTGATGATCAGTCCGTCCACCAGGCGGCCCCCGGTTCCCCGGAGCAGCCGCCGCTCGGCCTCCGGGCTGCCGAAGGTCTGGTCGATGACCACGGTCCACGAGCGCTGCTGGGCGGCTTCGACGATCAGGCCGGCGAGTTCGCCGAAGTAGGGGGAGTACAGCTCGGGGATGGCGAGCCCGATGAGCCCGGTGCGGCCGCCGCGCAGGTTGCGCGCGGCCAGGTTCGGGCGGTAACCGAGCTCGTCGAGTGCGGCCTGGACCCGCGCGCGGGTCTCCTCGGCGACGGCCGCCGAACCGCTGACGACGTTGGACACGGTGCGTACCGACACGCCGGCCAGGGCGGCGACGTCCTTCAGGCGACTGCTCACGGTGGCCATCCTGACACGTCCGGAGTCGGGCACGAGAACATCCGGGAGCCTATTGCAACGTTGCATTCATCGCTGCAACATAGGGGAACGGCACTCAGGCGCAAGGAGGCGCACCATGACCACGCACGGGTATCCGGGTATCAGCACCCGGGGTCTCGACACCGACGTGGCGGCCGACGTGGCCGCGTTGTACGAGGACGGCATCACCGCCCGCAAGGGCGCGTTCTCCCCGAGTGGGCGGACCGGCTGCGCGAGGACGTCGACGCGGCCTTCGCCGAGGCGCTCGACCGCCCGGGCGGTGCGGTGGGCCGTGGACCGAACCGCTACTACGTCGAGATCCACCCCGAGCAGATCAGGGGCTTCGTCGAACTGGTCGACCACCCCTGGGTGCGGTCCCTGTGCACCGCGGTGCTGGGCCCCGGCTACCGCATCGTGGAGCTCGGCTTCGACGTCCCCCTGGAGGGCGCCGTCAACCAGCCCTGGCACCGCGACTTCCCGATGCCCGAGGAGACGCGCCGCGAGCGCCGGCTGACCTCGCTCGCCTTCAACGTGACCACCGTGGACACCGCCGAGGACATGGGACCCTTCGAGATCGCTCCGGGCACGCAGTGGGACGACGGTCCGGAGTTCGAGCACGGTATGTTCCCGCCGAAGTCGCACTACGGGCGCTACCTGGAGCGGGCGGTGCGCAAGTACCCCCAGCGGGGCGACATCTCCGCGCGCACCGCGCTCACCATCCACCGGGGCACCACCAACCACTCCGCCAAGCCGCGTCCGGTCCTCGTCCTGGGCGTGGACGGGCCGGAGGCGAACAACGGCGAGCGGCACGACACCGCCGTCACCCGCGGCTACTGGGAGACCCTGCCCGAGCGGGTGCGGCGCCACCTCGACTGCCCCGTGGTGGACGAACTGGTGCCGGTCACCCAGAAGCACACCATCGAGGGTCTGGTCATGGGCGATGCCTGAGACCGTGACGCGCGCGGCGGCCACCGCGCCGCAGAGATCACGCCGGCCCGTCCAGGTCTACGCGGTGGCGGCCGTCTCCGCCCTGGGCGGCCTGCTCTTCGGCTACGACACGGGCATCATCTCCGGCGCGCTGCTCTACCTCCGCCAGGACCTGCACCTGTCCTCGCAGCAACAGGAGATCGTCGTCGGCGTCATCCTCGTGGGCGCGATGATCGGGGCCCTCGTCTCCGGACGGCTGGCCGGCCGGCACGGCAGACGCCGGATCGTGTTCTGGGTGGCGATCGTCTTCGCGGCCGGGGCGCTCGGCGCCGCGGCCGCACCGGACACCGGCACTCTGGTCGCCGCCCGCCTGGTCCTGGGCCTGGCGGTCGGCGGGGCCTCGAACATGGTGCCCGTCTACATCGCGGAGGTGGCCCCGCCCGCCATCCGCGGACGCCTCATGGTGTTGTTCCAGTTGATGGTGGCCATCGGGCAACTGATCGCCTACCTGTGCGGCTGGCTGCTCGCCGGCAGCGGCGGGTGGCGGGTGATGTTCGGCCTGGCCGTCGTACCGGCCGCGGTGCTGGCGTTCGGCATGACCCGGCTGCCGGAGAGCCCGCGCTGGCTGGTCGAGCAGGGACGTCCCGACGCGGCCGGAGCGGTGCTGCGACGGCTGCGCCCGCCGGAGGCCGACATCGCCGCGGAGATCGCCGGCATCCGCGAGGTGTCCGTGTCGGCCCCGCGCCAGGACAGCCGTGCGCTGCTGCAGCCCTGGCTGCGCCCCGCCCTGGTCGTCGCCCTGGGCGTGGCCGCGTTCTCCCAGCTGACCGGCATCAACGCGATCGTCTACTACGCCCCCACGATCCTGTCGGACGCGGGTTTCGGGGAGTCGGTCGCGCTGGTCACGGGCATCGGCATCGGGGCGATGCTGGTGGTCGCGGGCATCACGGGCGCGATCGCGGTCGACGCCATCGGCCGCCGCAGGACCATGCTGTGGTTCCTGCCCCTGTCCGGCCTGGCGATGGCCGTCCTCGGGCTCGCCTTCCTCATGCACGACTCGTCCGCGCAGCACTGGATCGTGATCGTGGCGCTGTTCGCGTACATCCTGTGCAACGGCATCGGCATGCAGTCGGTGGTCTGGCTGATCGCGCCCGAGATCCTTCCGCTCGGTGTGCGGGGGCCGGCCACCAGTCTGGCCACCGTGACGGTGTGGGGGTTCGACCTCCTGATCGCCGCCACGGCGCTCACCGCCATCGACCTGGTCGGACGGTCGGGAACGTTCTTCCTGTACGCCGCCCTCAACGCGGTCTGCGTCGTCTTCGTCCTGCTGAAGGTGCCCGAGACGCGCAACAGGCCGTTGGAGGACATCGAGCGGGCGCTGCGCGCGCCGGGGTCGCTGCGCCGCAACCTCGCCGAGCCGCGCTGACCCCGCGCGCCGTCCGGTCGGGCCCTCACCCGGTGGGAGGGGTGAGGGCCCGGCGGGTGCCGGCCGCGCCGCGCGACCCGGCCGGCCGCACCACCGCCGCCACGCTTCACGGCCGCCATCGGATCACAGGTTCCACGGGCGGCCCGGCGGATATCAGGGAGGCCTACGCCGTACCGTCGAAAGCGAAGCACATGAGCGCATACGAGACACTCCAGCTGCCCGGCGTCGCCGAGGAGGATCCGTCCGGCGCAGCCCGTTCGCCCGGTGCCTCCCGCGGCCCCGCCGATGGCACACTCACCGCGCCCCGCGGCCTCGACTGGGCCGTGCTGAGGGCGGAACTGGACGCCGAAGGAGTGGCGCTGACCCCACCGCTGCTGACGGACCAGCAGTGCGCGGAGCTCCGGGCGCTGTTCGACGACCCCACGCGGTTCCGCAGCACGGTGGTGATGTCCCGGCACCGCTTCGGCGAGGGCCAGTACCGCTGCTTCACCCGGCCCTTGCCCGAGGTGGTACAGGCACTGCGGCAGCAGCTCTACCCGCCCCTCGCCCGGATCGCCAACACCTGGGCCGAGCGGCTGGGGGAACCGGGTTTCCCCGCGCACCACGACGGCCTCGTGGCGGCCTGCGCCGCTGCCGGGCAGCACCGCCCGACACCGTTGCTGCTCCGGCACGGACCGGGCGGTTACGACTGCCTGCACCAGGACGTGTACGGCGACCTGACCTTCCCGTTGCAGGTGGAGGTCATGCTGGACCGGCCCGACGAGGACTTCACGGGCGGTGAGAGCGTGTTCGTGGAGCAGCGGCCGCGGGCCCGCTCCCGCCCCGTCGTCAAGCGGCCCCAGCGGGGCCAGGCCCTGGTCTTCGCGGTCAGCGGCCGCCCGGTTCGCTCGGCGCGCGGCCACAGCCGCGTGATGCTGCGTCACGGTGTGAGCGCCGTGCACAGCGGGCACCGCCACGCCCTGGGCGTGATCTTCCACGACGCCCGGTGACCGCCCGGAACGCCGCCACGGTGACGACGCGCCGTCCGGCTCGGAGGACCACCGGACAGGCCGGGCAGCTCATTGCCGGCACCCCCTGACACCCGCCCGCCCTCCGTCTCCGGCAGTGCCGCGCACCCCGGCACCCGGTGATCGGGAAGCGGGCGGGCGGCGTGCTTCCCCGCACCGAAGCCGGCCCGGGGTGCGCGTCCGCGCGGTACGCGGTGCGGGCGGGCCGGCGTCTGCCCCGGCTGACCGGAAAGCGCGGGTGCCCGGGGTGCGCGTCCCTACGATGCTCGCGGCGGTCGCCGACTGACGGACCGTCATCCACGACGGTGGGCTGGAGGGCATGTGGACGCTCAGGGGACGCGAGCCGACGCCGTGGCGTCGGGACACGGGCACGGCGCGGCGACGCATCCGGCGCGCCGGCTCAGGGCCACCGGGATCGGTGCCGGGGCCGTGCTGCTGTGGGCGTCACTGGCCCTGTTCACCACGCTGACCGGGCGGATACCGCCGTTCCAGCTCACCGCGATGGCGTTCGCGGTCGGCGGGATCATCGGACTGCCCCGGGCGGTGCGCGGTGGCGCGGCCCTCGCCCGCACGGTGCCCCGCGGCGCCTGGGCGCTCGGCGTCGGCGGCCTGTTCGGCTACCACTTCTTCTACTTCCTGGCCCTGCGCAACGCCCCCGCGGTCGACGCCGGCCTCATCGCCTACCTGTGGCCGCTGCTGATCGTCGTGCTCTCCGCCCTGCTGCCGGGCGAGCGGCTGCGCTGGTGGCACGCGGCCGGCGCGGTGCTCGGACTCGGCGGCACCTTCCTGCTGGTCACCGGCGGGCAGGGCGTCCACTTCCGCGGGGAGTACCTGCTCGGATACGCGGCCGCCGCCGTCTGCGCGGTGGTGTGGTCGGCGTACTCGGTGGTCAACCGGCGGTACCCGGGGGTCCCGACGGACGTGGTGGCGTTCTTCTGCCTGGCCACCGCGGTGCTCGCGGCCGTCTGCCACCTGCTGTTCGAGGAGACGGTCCGGCCCGACGGCGGGCAGTGGCTCGCCGTGCTCGCCCTGGGCCTCGGACCGGTCGGCGGTGCGTTCTACGTCTGGGACCACGGCACCAAGCACGGCGACATCCGGCTCCTGGGCACCCTGTCGTACTTCGCCCCGCTCCTGTCCACCGCCCTGCTGATCGCGGCGGGACGGGCCGACGCGAGCTGGCCCGTCGCCGCCGCCTGCGTGCTGATCACCGGTGGCGCCGTGCTGGCCTCGGCGGACGCGCTGCGTGCGGCGCGCCGCCGGGGCTGAGCCCGCCGGCGGCGCCGCGTCAGGCGTCCACGGGCCAGGTCCCCCGGCGGACCATTTCAGTCACCTTGTCGGCGCCGTTGGCACGCACCAGCAGCTCCAGCCGCATGCGCTCGATGTCCTCGGCGCTCCACTTGTCGGTCGCCATGGTCGCCTTCTCGTGCGACCAGCCGTTGTCGTAGTGGCGCACGACGTAGTCCTTCTGGAAGTCCCACATCTTCGTGCCCGGCAGCGGGGTGACGATGAAGGGGTTGGCGTACGCCATCCCGTGGCCCATGAGCGTGACCGCGTAGTCGATGGTCTTCTCGATCTGTTCCATCGACTCGACGTACGGTTCGCCCCCGGGCCGCTCGGGCGGGTTGACGAAGCCGAGCATGAAACCGCCGGTGACCTGGATGCCGTACTCCGTGAACATCTCCACGATCTCGCCGGTGGCCTGCTGGATGGCGTTGAGCCGGGGCTTGCCCGACTGCTCCAGGCTGTCCTCGTTGGCGCTCTCCACGGCGAGGTAGACGCTGTAGCAGCCGCCGTCGGCCATCGCCTTGATCAGGTTCCGGCAGGTGAGTCCGGAGCGCATCGCCGCGAGGACGTTGCGGAAGTTGGGGTTGCGCCGCTCGGCGTCGTCCATGCCGTTCGCGAACCCCTCGCCCAGGTGCAGCAGGACGAGGTTGAACAGGCTCAGACCGCCCTCCTCCACCCACGGCAGGTCGTGCTTGCGCAGCAGTTCGAAGACCCGCATCGCGTACAGCGGGTCGTGCAGCAGGTGGTCGTCCTCGATGAGCACCTCGGTCACGCCCTGCTTGGTGATCTCGGCGAGGTGCAGGTCGAACCAGTCGGTGCCGAGCGCTCGCCACGGGCCGTTCACCATCGGGATGTAGCAGAAGTCGCAGCCCACGTTGCAGCCGATGGTCGAGAAGATCTGCGCCCAGGAGCCGTGGTCGCGCACCCGCTTCCCCGACGAGTGGTACGCCTGCTCGTACTGGCGCATGTCCAGCATCCCGAAGTCGGGCAGCGGCATCATGCCGAGCCGCTGGTCCAGCCCCTGCTTCTTCGGCAGGATCCGCATGTACGGCGACCTGGCGGTGGTCCGGACCACCGCCAGGTCGGCCCGCCGGTAGGCGACGCCGGGCACGGCGTCGATGTCGCCGCCCTCCTCGGTCAGCGCCTGCAGCAGCGCGGTGAAGGTCTGGTCGGCCTCGTTGATGACGACGTGGTCGAAGGGGGAGTCCGGCACGGCGTACCGCCAGTCGCCGCTGGGGTGGGCGCCGCCCGTGACGGTCACGATCGCCGGGTCGATGTCCTTGACCAGGTCGGCGAGGGCGCGCGCGTTGCCCCACTGGACCGTGTAGATGCACTGGATGCCGACGACGTCCGGCTCGAACTCCTCGATGATGCGACGGAGTTGCGAATCGTCGAGGCCGTAGCGGACCAGGTTGCCGCCACCGCCGAGGTCGACCAGCCGGTGTTCCTGCTCCCAGCCGGCGAAGGGGGAGTCGACGATGCGGACGTCGAAGCCGGCCAGGCGCGCGTTGGTCGCGATGCGCAGCAGGCCGATCGGGGTGCCCGCCCGCTTCATGACCTCGAAGGTGTTCAGGCCGAGCGCCCGGAAGCTGCTCCGCTCGGGGGAGGGTTCCACGACCCGGGTGTACGAGGGCACGACGAGCAGGACGCGGGGCGCCTCGCCGCGGGCGCGCCGCCGGGTGCCGGAAACCGACGTGCGCAGCGAGGGCCTGCCCAGGTGCCGCAGCGCCGGCCGCTGCGGGGCACTGGAGAACTTGACGGACGGGTTCTCGATGAGCACGGGTGAAGGGGGAACGGTCTGCGTCACGAGCGCTCCTTCTGACCGATGCGAACGGGAGTTCGTTGGGTCGTATCGTGACCTGTCCCACAATCCCGGGAGTGCCGTTTCCTCGCGAATGGCGTGAATCGGCGCCCGGCCGGCCGCGGCCCGACCGGATCGGGTACCGGACCCCGCTCCGGACGGCCCGGCCACCGCGGTGCCGGGACCCGGGCGCCCGCCGGGGCGTGGCACCCGTGCCACCGCAACGCGGGGCGGGCCGGCTCATTCGTCGATCGCCGCGCCGAAGCGTGCGCCGGTGCCCGGCGCGGCGAGCGAACCGCCGCCGTACGACCACGAGCCGCCGGCCACGACCCCGGCGGCGGACGCGGGCAGGAGCCAGACCACCCCGTCGGAGGTGTTCTCGCCGGGCGCGGCGGCCAGCAGCTCGCAGCGGCCGTCACCGTCCGTGTCCGCGAGCCGGACCTGCCCGCCCCAGCGGTCGCCCTTCTCCGCCGTACCCGGCACGCCGGCCGAATCCTGGTGGAAGGACACCGCGCCGACCGCGGTCAGCCCGCCGGCCGAACCGCGGAGCACCACCACGGCACCCGCGTCCGGCACGGTGCCGACGTCCTCGCCGGGCGTGCCGACGGCCAGGTCGGCGTAGCCGTCGCCGTCGACGTCGGCCAGGGACACGTCGGCGCCGAAGGCGTCGCCGAGTTCGGCGGTGCCCGGCACACCGGCGGTGTACTGGGCCCACACCTGTGCCGGGGTGCCCAGTTCGTCCACGTCCTCGAATCCCCCGGGGCCGCCCGGGTAGACGAGGACGGTCCCCCCGGTGAGGGGCTCGTAGACGTCCTCGGGACGGTCGGGCCTGCCGTGGACGAGGTCGTCGTACCCGTCGCCGTTGATGTCCCCGGAGGCGGTCGCCGGGCCTCCGGCCAGGTCACGTGCGTACGCCAGGCCTCCGGCACCGCCCGCGTACACGGCCGACCGTCCCGTCCCGTCCTCCTCCAGGCTGCGGCCGGACACGACGAGGTCGGCGTCACCGTCACCGTCGTAGTCGCCCGTGGTCAGCGATGCCGGCTGGATGCGCTCACCCCCCGGAGCACCGGTGGTGTCGATGCGGCCCGCCGCCTCCAGGGCCCCGGCGCCGTAGGCGAACAGGTCCGCGCCCTGCCGGTCCGCCACGGCGAGGACGACGCCCGGTGCGGCGCCGGTGAACCGCGCGGCGGCGACGGCCAGGCCGAACCCGGCGCCGGCCCCGGGCGCGGCTGCCGCGAGGGTGACGCTGCGGGCGGCGCCCAGTCCGGCCGCCGAGCCGAACAGCACGGTCACCCGGCCCGCGTCCTTCAGCGTGCCGATGTCCTCGCCCGGCGCGGCGACGACCGCGTCGTCGTAGCCGTCGGCGTCGAGGTCCCCGGTGGCCACGGCGGTGCCGAAGCCGTCGCCGGCCTCGGCGGTGCCGGGGACGCCGGGGGTGTCCTGGCCGAAGACGGCGGTCCGCCCCCTGCGCGTGCCGGTGGCGGTGCCCACGCCGCTTGCGGAACCGTACTGGACGGTGACGTAACCGGCGCTCCCGTGGCCGCCGTCGGTGCCGCCCGGGGCGCCGGTCAGGACGTCGTCGTAGCCGTCGCCGTCGAAGTCGCTGTCGCGGTCGGCGGCGTGCGTGCCGCCGGACGCGGCCGCGAAGGCGCCGGGCGCCGTGGTGACGGCGGCCCCGGTCAGCAGCAGGAAGGAGGCGGCGGCGACGGTCGCGGAGCGCCTGTGCGTCATGGTGTGTCTCCCCTTGTCTCGTCCAGGTGTGGCCCGTGGTGGGGTTGGACCCGCGAGGACCGGCGTGAGTTGTGGTCGGCCGGGCCGGTTGTGGCGAGGCGGTGCAGCGGCGGGCGGCCCCGTACGCCCGGCGGTCCTCGAACGCCTGCGGACCGGGGACCGGGGACCGGTGACCGGTGACCGGTGACCGGTGCCGGGACGGGGACGGGGCGCCGGCCGGCGCCCCGTCCCCCGGACGGCGGAGGCCGGGGGAGGGGAGTGACGCGGACGGTGTGATCCCGGGGCCCGGGGTGGAGACGGGTGGGGAAACGGGGTACCCGAGGGACATGAGTGAAGCGAACCCGGACAAGGCCGTGGAGGACTGGGCGACTGGCGGGGAACCAGCCACCGGTCCGCAGCTGAGTTACCTGAGCACCCTGGCCCGTGAGGCGGGCGAGGAGGTCCCGCAGAACCTCACCAAAGCGGAGGCGTCGCGTATGATCGACCGCCTGCAGCAGGCTTCGCCCCGCGTCGGGGGGACGGGATCCCCGGCCGGCGGAACGGCCGACGAAGCGGGTACCTGACCGCCGCCCCGCCGGCCGGGTTCAGGCGCGCAGCGACGACAGCGCGGCGGCGACCCGTTCGCACGCCTCCGGCGGGGTCGAGGCGTGCGGGGAGAACCTGAGCGAGTCGGTGCGCACCGTCGGAGTGACCCCCTCGGCGTGCAACGACTTCGCGACGAGCGACGGGTCGTGGCCCGGCACCGTGAAGGAGAGGATGCCCGCGCGCCGCGCCGGGTCGGTGGGGGAGAGGATCCGGCCGCCGTGCTCCCGGACCACCTCGGTGAGCTGGGCGATCCGCGCGGCGATCGCGGTCTCGATCGCCGCGACGGTGTGGCGCTCGACGAGGTCCAGCGCGACCGCGAAGGCGGCGGCCGTCACCGGGCTGAGATGGGTGATCGACCACCGTCGCGCGTCCGGGGCCGGCGGGTGCTCCCTGCCGTCGAAGAGGCCGGCGTCCTCGACGCCCGTCCAGCCGGTGAGGACCGGCTCCAGGCGTTCCAGCGCGCGCTCGGACAGTGCCGCGAAGCCGGTGCCCCATCCGGCACGCAGCCACTTCTGGCCGCCCGCGACCAGCACGTCGGCCGCCTCCCAGGGCATCTCGGTCACGCCGAACGCCTGGATGGCGTCCACGACCAGGAGCCGGTCCGGTCCGATCGCCTCGCGCAGCGCCGCCAGGTCGGCGCGGAAGCCGGTGCGGAAGTCGACGGCGCTGACGGACAGGGCGACGACGTCGTCGGTCAGGGCGGCGCGCACCAGGCCGGGGGTGACCCCGCCGCCGGGCGCCGGGTCGAGCCAGCGCGGCGTGGCCCGGCCCAGGTCCGAGGTGCGGCGCCACGGGTAGTGGTTGGCGGGGAAGTCGGTGCGCGGTGCGAGGACCACACCCTCCCGGATGCCGAGGGCGGCGTGGAACAGGCCGGTGGACGCGTTCGGGAGCAGCACGGTGTGCCGGACGTCGGTGCCCGCGAGGCGGGCGGCCGTCTCCCGCGCGGTTCCCTCCGCGCGCATCAGGCCGTCCACGGTGGTGTGGTCGGCACGGGCGGACTCCGCCGCGGCCCGCGCGGTGGCGGACACCGCGTCCCGCGACGGCGGACCGAACCGTGCGAAGTCGAGGTACCCGGCGGGCGTGTCGAAGTGGGCTGCGTACGACGTGAGCACGGGGCTCGTCCTTTCGAAGCGGGGCGGCGCGGTGGCGGGCGGCGCGACGGCTGCGCCGCCCGAGAGCGGGGCACGGGTCCGCGCACGACAACACCCGCCCCGTCCCGGCGTGGCACGGGGCGGGGCGGCGGTGTCCGGCCCGTCCCGCGGGTCCCGGCCGGGACCCGCGGTGGGGTCCTCATTCCTGCAAGAAGGCCAGGATGTCGGGATTGAGGATCTCCGGGTGGGTGGACAGCATGCCGTGCGGAAGCCCCTCGTAGCTCCTCAGGGTGCCGTGCTTCAGGAGTTCGACCGACAGCGGGGCCGAATCCGCGTACGGCACGATCTGGTCGTCGGTGCCGTGCGCGACGAGGACCGGAACGTCGATCGCCTCGAGGTCCTCGGTGAAGTCGGTCTCGGAGAACGCCTTGATGCACTCGTAGTGGGCGTTGGCCGCCCCCATCATCCCCTGCCGCCACCAGTTGTCGATCAGCCCCTGCGAGACTTCGGCGCCGGGACGGTTGAAACCGTAGAACGGACCTGACGGCACTTCGATGTAGAACTGCGAACGATTGGCGGCGAGGGCGGCGCGCAGTTCGTCGAAGGACTCGATCGGCAGGCCGCCGGGATTGGCCGCCGACCTGACCATGACCGGCGTCACCGCGCCGACGAGCACCGCCTTCCCGACACGGCCCGACTCGGCGCGCGCGACGTAGCGCGCGACCTCACCGCCGCCGGTCGAGTGCCCGACGTGGACGGCGTCCCGCAGGTCCAGCGCCTCGGTCAGCGCCGCCACGTCCGCGGCGTACGTGTCCATCTCGTGGCCGGTCCCGGTCTGGGAGGAGCGCCCGTGCCCGCGCCGGTCGTGGGCGATCACCCGGTAGCCGTGCGCGAGGAAGAACAACATCTGGTTGTCCCAGTCGTCGGCGCTGAGCGGCCAGCCATGGTGGAAGACGATCGGCCGGCCGTCGCGCGGACCCCAGTCCTTGTAGAAGATGCTCGTGCCGTCCTGGGTGGTGATCGTGCTCATTGCTGATCCTTCCGGGTGAACGGCCGAAGCGGCCCGAATGGCTGGGGCGGCGGGGCGGAAGCCGTGCGAGCGCGGCAGGTCAGGCCGGTCCGGCGGGGGCACTCGCTGCCCGGAGGCCACGCCCCGGTCCACCGGCAGCCACGATACGCGCGGGCCCGGCGTGCCTCATCTCCTGGCCGCGGCTCGGCGCGGCACCGTCCTCGCCGACTGCCCCGGGCGTCGGGCGCGTCACCCGTTCCCTGCGGAGCTGTCGTGCCGGCCGGCGCCGGGACGGTCACCGCGGTGGCGGCCGCCCGGCAGCATCTCCTGCACCTTGGCCTTGATGCCCTGCCGGACCATGGACCCGCGGTCGCTGTCGCCGTGCAGGATCGCGGAGGCGGCGGCCTCGATCTGGTCCAGGGAGGCGTGCGGCGGGATCGGCGGGACGGCCGGGTCGGTGCGGAAGTCGATGACGAAGGGCCGGTCGGCGGCCAGGGCCCGGTCCCAGGCGGCCTCGACCTGCTCGGGCTTGTCCACCCGCACCCCGTCCAGGCCGATGAGCCGGGCGATCCCGGCGTAGGGCAGGTCGGGGACGGCCTGCGACTCCTCGAACTGCGGGGCGCCGGACATGGCCCGCATCTCCCAGGTGACCTGGTTGAGGTCGCCGTTGTTCAGCACGGCCACGATCAGCCGCGGGTCGGACCACTCGTGGTGGTACTTCGCCGCGGTGACCATCTCCATCATGCCGTTCATCTGCATGGCGCCGTCGCCGACCAGGGCGATGGCCGGACGGTCGGGGTGGGCGAACTTCGCGCCGATGGCATAGGGCACACCGGGTCCCATGGTGGCCAGGGTGCCGGACAGCGAACCCCGCATCCGGCCGCGCAGCCGCAGGTGGCGGGCGTACCAGTTGGCGGCGGAGCCGGAGTCGGCGGCGAGGACGGCGTCGTCGGGCAGCCTGCCGTCCAGGGCGTGCACCACGTACTCGGGGTTGAGCGGGTCGGCGTCCACGGCGGCGCGGCGCTGCATGACCTCCCACCAGCGGGCGACGTTCTTCTCGATCTTCTCCCGCCAGGCCCGGCCCTCCTTGCGGTGCAGGCGCGGCAGCAGCCGCTGCAGGGTCTCGCGGGCGTCGCCGACGAGGTTCACCTCGAAGGGGTAGCGCAGGCCGATCATGTGCGGGTCGATGTCGATCTGCACCGCCCGCGCCTGGTCCAGCTCCGGCATGAACTGCGTGTACGGGAAGCTGGAACCGATCATCAGCAGGGTGTCGCACCCCTGCATCAGCTCGTACGACGGGCGGGTGCCCAAAAGGCCGATGGAGCCGGTCACGTAGGGCAGGTCGTCCGGCAGCACGTCCTTGCCCAGCAGGGCCTTGGCCACCCCGGCGCCCAGTACGTCCGCCAGCCGCTCCACCTCGTCGCGTGCCCCGCGGGCGCCCTGCCCGATGAGGACGGCCACCTTCTCGCCGGCGTTCAGCACGTCCGCGGCCCGCTGGACGTCCTCGTCGGCGGGCACCGGGGCGTAGCGGCCGAGGCCCAGGCTGGACGGCACCATCTTGAACGCGTGGGTGGGTGGACTGTAGTCCAGCTCCTGCACGTCCGCCGGCAGGATGACCGCGGTGACGGTGCGCCTGGCGTACGCGGTGCGCACCGCCCGGTCGATGAGGTTCGGCAGCTGCTCGGGCACCGTCACGGTCCCGCAGAACTCCGAGGCGACGTCCTTGTACAGGCTCTGCAGGTCCACTTCCTGCTGGTAGGAGCCGCCCATGGCGCTGCGGTCGGTCTGGCCGACCAGCGCCACGACGGGCACGTGGTCCAGCTTGGCGTCGTAGAGCCCGTTCAGCAGGTGGATCGCGCCCGGTCCGGACGTGGCCGCGCACACCCCCACCCGGCCGGAGAACTTGGCGTAGCCCACCGCCTGGAAGGCGGCCATCTCCTCGTGCCGGGCCTGGACGAACTTCGGCTCGTTCCCCGCCCGCCCCCAGGCCGCCAGCAGACCGTTGATGCCGTCCCCGGCATAGGCGAAGACATGGTCCACACCCCAGTCGCGCAGCCGTTGCAGGACGTGGTCGGACACCTTCGTGCTGGCCATGGGAACTCCGTTCTGGTCCTGCGCACCGGGCGGCCGTCCCCGGCTGCCCGCTTCGCCGGACCACGGGGTCCGGGACGCCGGTGCTCCATGGGTAACCGGGCGGGCACGGAGGGAAACGTCGTCCCCGGTGCGTCGCCCCCGCGGGTCCGCTCCACCCGCGGACGGCCGGGGCGGAGCCGTCACCGCCGGTTCCGCGGCCGCACACCGCCCCGCCGGGGACGCCCAGTCCCACCGGGCCACCGACCACCTGCGACACGGGCGGACGCCCCCGGAACGCCGTCCGGGGGCCGGCCGGGCCGGTCATGCGGCGGCTTCGCGGGCGCGGCCGTCACCGCACCGGGGGCCGCCGCCGGCCGCCGCCGTCCTGCTGACCCACTGGGGCAGGGTGAGCGGTACGGGCCGGTGCGGCCTGCGGTGACCGGGCGACGGCGGGCCGCCGCGGCCGGCCGGGGCGGCGGCGCGCAGGGACGACAGGTGCGCGGCCACCCTCGCCAGGCAGTCGTACTCGTCCCGGCACCTGCCGCACGACGCCAGGTGCGCCCCCACCGCGGCCGCCTCGCCGGGTGCGAGGGCGGCGAGCGCGTGTCCGGCCAGCAGGTCGCAGACCGTGCGGCACTCCGCCACGGCCGTCTTCTCCTCGGTGTTCCTGGTGGGACGGTGAGTCTCGGTCATGGCGGGAACCTCCGTTCGTGGTTCCTCCACCCTCGCCCGGGAACGGCCCCCGGCGCATCGTCCGCGCGCGGCGATTCCGGGGTACCACGCCTGCGGTATCCGGGCCGCCGGCCTACCGCCGGAACGGGCCGCGGCACCCCGTACCAGCGCTCACGCCGGCATCCCGGGACGGCTCCTCCCGGGATGCCGGACTGACCAGTCCGCACTGGTACGCGATGACCACCAGCTGGGCGCGATCGCGCGCCGCCAGCTTGGTCATGGCCCGGTTGACGTGGGTCTTGGCCGTCAGCGGGCTGACGAACAGGCGCTCGGCGATCTCGTCGTTGGACAGGCCCAGCGCGACGAGGCCGGTGACGTCGCGTTCCCGCGGTGTCAGGCACTCCAGCCGTTCGTGGACGCTGCCCGGACAGGGGTCCGGCTGGGCCAGGAACCGGGTGATCAGCGCCCGGGTCGCCGTCGGCGACAGCAGCGCCTCCCCGCCGGCGACCGTGCGGACGGCGTCGAGCAGCTCCTCGGGCCGCGCCCCCTTGCCGAGGAAGCCGCTCGCGCCCCCGCGCAGTGCCTCGGCGACGTGCTCGTCGTCCTCGAAGGTGGTCAGGACGAGCACCTTCACGCCCGTGAGGTCCTCGGACGCGGTGATGCGCCGCGTCGCCTCGATGCCGTCCATCTCCGGCATGCGGATGTCCATCAGGACCACGTCGGGGTGCCGGGCGCCGGCCAGTTCGACGGCCTCGCGCCCGTCGGACGCCTCGCCCACGGTCTCCATGTCGTCCGTGGCGTCGAACAGCATGCGGAAGGTGCCCCGCAGCAGGGCCTGGTCGTCGGCGAGCAGTACGCGGATCATCGTGCCCGTCCCTCCGGCTCCCGTGCCGGGCCGGGGTGGCCCGGGTGCAGCGGCAGCTCCGCGGCCACGGTGAAACCGCCCCCGGGGCGCGGTCCCGCCGTCAGCGTGCCCCCGACCGCGGCCGCCCGCTCCCGCATCCCGATCAGCCCGTGGCCGGCCCCGGGGTGGGAACGGTGCGCTCCGGCGGGCCCGTCGTCCTCGACGGTGATCGTCAGCCGGTCGCGGCCGTGGTGCAGGAGCAGCCGGGCACAGCCGGCGCCGGCGTGCTTGCGCACGTTGGTCAGGGACTCCTGCACGATGCGGTACGCGGCCAGGTCGACCGCCGGATCCAGCGGTTCGGCGGTGCCGCGCCGGACGTGGCGCACGGTCAGCCCCGCGCGTTCGAAGGAGGCCAGCAGGGCCGGCACCTGCGCGAGGCCCGGCATCGGGTCGCGGGGGGCCACCGGATCGTCGGACTGCCGGAGCAGGCCGACGGTCGCCCGCAGCTCGTCCAGGGCCGAGCGGCTGGTGTCCCGGATGTCCTCCAGCGCGGCCACGATCCGTTCCGGCCGTCTGTCCACCAGGTGGACGGCGACGCCCGCCTGGGCGTTGATCAGGGCGATGTGGTGCGTGACGATGTCGTGCAGTTCGCGTGCGATCCGGACGCGTTCGGCCGCCACCCGCTGCCGCGCCTCCTGCTCGCGGGTGCGCTCGGCGTGCTCCGCCCGCTCCTCCACCGCCGCCACGTAGGCCCGGCGCGAGCGCACCCCGTCCCCGACGGCGGCGGCCAGACCCGTCCAGGCCAGCATCGCGGCCTTGTCCGGGTTCAGCCACGACGCCGGGTCCCCCACCGCGGCCGCGCCCACCAGGACGCCCGCCGAAACGGCCGCCGCGCTGAAGGCCGTACGCCGGCCGGTGCGCACGGCCACGGTGTACACGGACACCAGGACCGGGCTCGTCACCAGCGGACTCTGCCGGAACCCGAGCAACTGGAAGACCACCCCGCAGCCGAGGGCGAGGGCCAGTACGCCGAACGGGTGACGATGGCGCCACAGCAGCACCAGGCAGCCCACGGCCGCCGGCACGACGGCGGACCACCGCAACAGGAACTCGTGCCGGTGCGGCTCGGCCGAGGCCGCCACGACCGACAGCACGAACAGCACGGCCGCGCCCATGGCCTCCGCCGCGCGGATCCGGGCCCGCGCCCCGGACCACCCCTCGTCGATCACCGCCATGGCACCACCGTAGGGCGGGTGGACGAAACGGGCATCGGCACGGCTACGGCTCCCACCCGCCATCGCCGCGGGAGCGGGCAGGGGCGGACGGACGGCCGGCCGGGCACCGCTCCCGCCGCGCTCCACCGGGCCCGGCGCCGGCCGTCCCCGGGCGCACCGCCGTACGGGTGAGCCCCTGGCGCACGGGGGTCACGGCCCGGTGCCCGTACGTTCGTCGATGCCCGCCCGGGCCCGGTACGCCCGCACCAGCTCCACCGACGCCGGACCGCGGGGGCGGCGGCCCGGACGGATGTCGACGGCGAACGCCTTGGTCTCCTGGATGTGGGTGTTGGGGTCGAGGGACAGGTGGAGCAGTTCGTTGGCCGCGTCGCCGGTGCTGTAGCCGTTCGGGCCCCAGTGGTAGGGCAGGCCGACCTGGTGCAGGGTGCGGCCCCGCACCCGCAGCGGCGCCATCCGGTCGGTGACCAGCACCCGCGCCTCGATCACCCCCCGGGCGCTGACGATCGTCGCCCAGCCGGTGTGCTCCAGCGCGCGTTCGGCGGCCAGCTCGGGGGAGACCTCGCAGAAGAACTCCGGCTGCAGCTCCGCGAGGTAGGGCTGCCACCGTGACATGCCGCCCGCGGTGTGGTGCTCGGTGAGCCGGTAGGTGGTGGCGACGTACGGGAACACCTCGGCGCCGGGCTCGTCGCCGCTGGGCTGGTAGCGGTTGTCGGGGTGCGGGCGCAGCAGTTGCCGCACCGGGTTGCGCTGCTGCTCGTACAGCAGGTTGGGGAACGGCGAGTCCTGCGGCTCGTAGTGCGCGGGCAGCGGCCCGTCGACGATGCCGGAGGGCACGTACAACCAGGCCTTGCCGTCGGCCTGCATGATGAACGCGTCGGTGCCCGACAGGGCCTCCGGGCCGGTGGCGTCCGCGGGCGGCTCGTGATCGGGGGACCTGTCCTTCCTGAAGTCCGGGACGTCGTGGCCGGACCACTCGCCGCCGTCGCCCTTGTCCGGGTCCCACCACACCAGCGCCTTGCGTTCGCTCCACGGCCTGCCGTCCGGGTCGGCCGAGGCGCGGTTGTACAGGATGCGGCGGTTGGCGGGCCAGGCCCAGCCCCACTCGCCCGCCACCCAGTTCTGCTCCCCGCCGGGTTTGCGGCGGGCGGCCTGGTTGACGCCGTCGGCGTACACCCCGCAGTAGATCCAGCAGCCGCAGGCGGTGGAGCCGTCGTCGCCGAGCTGCTCGGAGGAGGCCAGCGGGGCGCCTTGCGCGTCGTGGCCGTTGATCTCGGCGAGGACGGCCTCCGCCTCCGGTTCGGCGTGCTCGTCCCTGGTGGGGTAGTCCCAGGTCAGGTCGAGCAGCGGGCGGTTCATCGGATCGGTGGACGCGGCGAGCTTCTCGCGGAGGATGCGTCCGAGGTGGTAGGCGAACCACAGGTCGCTGCGCGCCTCCCCGGGCGGCGGGACCGCCTGGTGGTGCCACTGGAGCAGCCGCTGGGTGTTGGTGAAGCTGCCCTCCTTCTCGGTGTGGGCGGCGGCCGGCAGGAAGAACACCTCGGTGCCGATGTCCTCGGTGCGCATCTCGCCGGTCCCGATCTCCGGGCCGTCCTTCCACCAGGTGGCCGACTCGATGAGGGAGAAGTCCCGGACGACCAGCCAGTCGAGGGCGGCCATGCCGAGGCGCTGCAGCTTGGCGTTGGCGGAGCCGACCGCGGGGTTCTCGCCGATGAGGAAGTACCCCTTGCAGGTGCCCTCCAGCTGGGCCATGACCGTCTCGTAGGTGGAGTGGGAGCCCGTCAGCCTCGGCAGGTAGTCGAAGCAGAAGTCGTTGTCCTCGGTGGCGGCCCCGCCCCAGTACGCCTTGAGCAGGCTGACGAGGTAGGCGCGCATGTTGCCCCAGTAGCCCTTGTGGGTCGCCTCGGCCTCCACGAAGGCGTCCAGGCCCTCCTGCTGGTGCGCGTGCGGCATCGGGATGTAGCCGGGCAGCAGGTTGTACAGGGTCGCGATGTCCGTGGAGCCCTGGATGGAGGCGTGTCCGCGCAGGGCGAGGATGCCGCCGCCGGGCCGGCCGATGTTGCCGAGCAGCGTCTGAAGGATGGAGGCGGCGCGGATGTACTGCACGCCCACCGTGTGCTGCGTCCAGCCGACCGCGTAGGCGAACGCGGTGGTCCGCTCCCGGCCGGAGTTCTCCGTGATCAGCTCGCACACCTGGCGGAAGAGGTCCTGCGGCACGCCGCAGATGTCCTCGACCATCTGCGGGGTGTAGCGGGCGTAGTGCCGCTTGAGCACCTGGAAGACGCACCGCGGGTGGGTCAGCGTCTCGTCCCGCTCGGGTTCGCCCCCGCCGATGTCGGCGCCGCCCGCTCCGTGGCTCTCACCGCGTGCCGCGTCCTTCGCCGGGCTGCTGCCGCCGGTGCGCCTGCCGTCCCCCTGGTCGCGTTCGCCCGAGGCCGCCCGGGCCTCCGCCCCCGCGTACTGCCAGCTGCTGTTGTCGTAGGTGCGGCTGCCGGTGTCCAGGCCGGAGAAGAGGCCGTCGAGGTCCTCGGTGCCGCGGAAGTCCTCCCGCAGGATCACCGGCCCGTTCGTGTAGGCCACCACGTAGTCGTGGAAGTGCTTGTCGTTGCGCAGCACGTGGTTGATGATCGCGCCGAGGAACGCGATGTCCGAACCCGCGCGCAGCGGCACGTGCAGGTCCGCGAGCGCACTGGTGCGGGTGAAGCGCGGGTCGACGTGGATCACCTTCGCGCCGCGGGCCTTGGCCTCCATCACCCACTGGAACCCGACCGGATGGCACTCGGCCATGTTCGAGCCCTGGATGAGGATGCAGTCGGCGTTCTGCAGGTCCTGCTGGAAGGTGGTCGCGCCGCCGCGTCCGAACGAGGTTCCCAGACCGGGAACGGTGGAGGAGTGTCAAATACGCGCCTGGTTCTCGATCTGGATCGCTCCGAGCGCGGTGAACAGCTTCTTGAGCAGGTAGTTCTCTTCGTTGTCCAGCGTGGCCCCGCCGAGGCTCGCGAAGCCGAGCGTGCGCCGGGTGCGGGCCCCGCCGGCCTCCCACTGCCAGCCGGCCCGGCGGGCCTCGATCACCCGGTCGGCGATCATGTCCATGGCCGTGTCCAGGTCCAGGCGTTCCCACTCGGTGCCGTGCGGACGCCGGTACAGGACGTGGTGCTCGCGGGCGGCGCCGGTGGTCAGCTGCAGGCTGGCCGCGCCCTTGGGGCACAGCCGACCGCGCGAGACGGGGGAGTCGGGGTCGCCCTCGATCTGCGTGACGCGGCCGTCCTCGACGTACACGTTCTGGCCGCAGCCCACCGCGCAGTACGGGCAGACGGACCGCACCACCCGGTCCGCGGAGGCGACCCGGGGCGTGAGCCGCGCGCTGGCGCCGCTCCGGGCGGCGGCCCCGCGGCCCAGGGGATCGGTCCCCGTCAGCTGGCGGTAGACCGGCCAGGAGTCGATCCAGGTGCGTACGCCCATCACGCCCGCCCTTCCCGGTGGTGCCCGGTGCCGTCACGGGTGCCCGGTCCTCCGCCGTTCAGTCGGACCGGCGCCGTCTTCCCCTGCGGGACATCCTGCCGCAGCCGCGCGGACGCGGCACCTCGGAGGCCACGCGCCTGCCGCACCGGCCGGGACGAGGGGGTGCGGGAGCTGCCCCGTCCTTCCCCGCCGGGGTCGCCGCGGGGCACCCGCCGCGGCGCGGGCCGGACCGTTCACCGCGCGGACGGACCGGAGGCGTTCCGGACGGAAGGCGCGGTGCCGGCGCGGCGGGGCCGCGCACTCCCGCCGGGCCGCGGGCTGCCGGCCGGGGACTGCCCCCGGTGCCGGCACGGGACGGCCCCCGCCGCGCCCGCCGGTGTCCTGCCGGCCCACGACCGCCACCCGCCCGACGCGGCCGGCACGGCGCCGGGCCGCGTCAGGAGTCCGTCCGGGGGGCGCCGGACTCCCCGGACCGTGACCGTGCGGCCAGCCGTTCCCGCTGGGGCACGACCGTGTACCTGGGGTCCTCGGCCGAGGCCACCCCGGCGTGGAAGATCCCGAACCGCAGGGCCGCGGAACCGGCCAGCAGGGCCGCGCCCGCCACGGCGGCGGCCGGCCGGCTCCGCCCGCCCGCGCGGGCAGCCAGGGCGGCGCCCCCGACCGTGAGCGCCTCCGCGGCACGCAGCAGCGCGTGCGGCCTGCCCTGCCCGAAGGGCTCGGCCGCCAGTCCCATGCGCCGCTTCATCAGCCGGAAGCAGCCCAGTTCGAGCGCGGCGCCGAGGACGGCCAGGCGGCGCGCGGGGCCGGTCTGACCGGTCGGGGTGCAGGCCAGGGCGAGTCCGGCCGCCGCGGTGGCACCCGACCCGGCGAAGACGTAGGGCATCTCGCGGTGGCCCTCGTGCCACGACGGCACGGCGGTGTCGCAGATCAGCACGGCGGTGTAGGTGGCGACGGCCGGGCCGAGCACGGCGGCGGACGCCGTGGCGGCGGCACCGGCCAGGCGGTGACGGCCGGCGACGTCGGCGGCCGCGGCGGCCAGCGTGAGCGGCGCGTAACCCGCCAGCAGCCACGACCCCACGCTCATGGGGGAGGTGGGCTTGAAGACGCGGAGCATGTTGACGAACCGGGCCGGGCGGCCCAGGTCGTGCACCAGCGCGACCAGCGAGAGGGAGATCGCACCCGCCGCTCCCAGCTTCGCCGTCCGGGCCAGTGCCGGCCGGGCCGTGGCGTGCGCCCCGGCGGCCAGCAGCGAGGACGCGCCCGCCAGACCGCCCAGGTACAGGTATCCGGCGATGTCCAGGGGCTTCCACGTCGGTCTGTTCAGGACGGGTCTGCCGTAGTACGAGGAGAACTCCGCGTCGGGCACCACGGCCCGCTCGCCGCGCCCGCGGCGCCGCCGTCGACGCCCGGCCTGGGCGCCGGTGGGGGCGTCGCGTCCGGGCCGCGCGTTCTCCACCCCGTCGCCCGTGACGTCGGATCCGGTCACCGGGGCCTCCCGAGGAACGTGACGGCGGCCAGCGCGGCGAGCGAGGCGGCGGCCGCCGCCGCGTGCCGCCACATGGCGGGCAGGTCCCGGGTGGTGACCACCGGGTCCGGGGGCAGGCCGTAGACCTCGGGTTCGTCGAGCAGCAGGAAGAACGCCCCGTCGCCGCCGACGCCGTCCCGCGGGTCCTCGCCGTACAGGCGCGCGTCCGCGACGCCGGCCGCGTGCAGCTGGGCGACCCGGGCGGCGGCCCGCTCCCGCAGCTCGTCCAGGGCGCCGAACTGGATGGAGTCGGTCGGGCAGGACTTGGCGCAGGCGGGTTCCATGCCGACGCCGAGCCGGTCGTAGCACAGGGTGCACTTCCAGGCCCTGCCGTCCTCCTCGCGCTGGTCGATGACGCCGTACGGGCAGGCGGGCACGCAGTAGCCGCAGCCGTTGCAGACGTCCTCCTGGACGACGACCGTGCCGAACTCCGTGCGGAACAGCGAGCCGGTCGGGCACACGTCCAGGCAGGCGGCGTGGGTGCAGTGCTTGCAGACGTCGGAGGACATCAGCCAGCGCAGCTCGGTGCGCCCGTCGGGCGCGAGCGGGGAGACCTCCCCGGCGGGCGCGGCGGGCGCCGGCGCGCCGCCCGGTACGGGCGTCGTCGCCCCCGGGCCGGGGGAGGCGGGGGAGGCGCCCAGACCGCGGGCGGCGGCGAACACGTCGACGTCCTCGTGCCCGACCCCGGGTTCCTGCCCGCCCAGCGGCTTGCGCTGCTCGATGAACGCCACGTGCCGCCACGTGCTGGCGCCCAGCCCCTGGGTGTTGTCGTAGGACATGCCGGTCAGTTCCAGGCCGCCCTCCGGCACCGCGTTCCATTCCTTGCAGGCCACCTCGCACGCCTTGCAGCCGATGCACACCGAGGTGTCCGTGAAGAAACCCATGCGGGGCGGGGCGTCGGTGTACCCGGCCGCCCGCGCCACGTCGGGCTGCGGGCCGGACGGCCGGTCGCCCCGCACCGCGGTCCCGTCCGCCCCGGCCGCTCGCGCGGCGGTGTCATCCGTCATGTGCGAACCTCCTCGCTCGCGCGCCGTCCGACTCCTCCGCCGTGCCGGGACGGAAACGGAACGTCAGGGGGACACCCGCGGCCAGGAGCGCCGGGAGGCCGTGCAGGGCGGTCCCGCCGGGCGGGAACGACCGGCGGCCGGGAAACGCCCCGGGCCGGAACCCCTCGCCCGCGGAGGGGACCGGGGGACGCCTGCCGGGCGCGCTCACCGCGCGCCGCGGGCCGGGCCGCCCCGTCCTCGTGAGACACCGTCACGGTGGTTTCACCTTCCTGCCGCCCGGTCCCGCGGCCGCGCCGCGGCCGGCCGCTCACCGCCCGTTCCGAGCTTGGCACGGGTGCCCCCGCCGCGCGCGTCCTGGGCGCCGAGCACCCGTTGACGGGGACGGTCCGAAGGCACCCCGCCGCCGCCGTCGCCGAACGCGACGGCGACGCGCCGCGGCGGTCCTGACGCTCCCCGGGCGGCCCCGCCGCAGTGGGCCGGACGTCCGGGTTCCGGAGGTCAGCGCACCCTTCCCCGCGGCTTCAGGGGCACGGGCGGCAGTTCCGGTGCGGGCAGCGGGGCCCCGTCGTAGCCCTCGACCCTGCCGAAACGGCTCCCCCGCATCCAGTCCTCGCGCGCCCGGACGATCTCCTCCTGGGAGCGGGCGACGAAGTTCCACCACACGAGCAGTTCCTCGGCGAACGGTTCGCCGCCCAGCAGCATGATCCCGGCGTCCGACTCGACGCGCAGCGGGAGCTCGTCCCGGCCGCAGCCGAGGTAGAGCATCGAGCCCGGCAGCACCGGTACGCCGTCCACGTGCACCTCGCCGGACATGGCCAGCACGCCGTACTCGAAATCGGGTTCGAGGGGCAGCCGGGTCTCGGTGCCGCGGGCGAGCGCGAGGTCGGCGCCGACGATCGGGGTGAACGTCGTGCCGGACAACCTAGCGGCCGCCCGCCGCCGCTGCCGAACGGGTCCGGCCGCGGGGGGGCCGGCCGCGGTCCTCCCCGCACACCCGTCCGGGGTCCGGTCCGGGGCCCCGGGCCCCGGACCGGAGGGGCGGGGCCGCCCCCATCCTGCTTGCTTAAGTCAATCAACTGACCTACATTCGGGTCGACCGTCAGACCGTGTGTTCTTCGTGGAGGCCCGATCATGTCCCCTGCGCAACCCCGGCCCGCCGAGACGGGGGAGACCGCCGCGGCACGCCCGAACGTCGTCGTCGTCGTGCTGGCCCTCGGCGGGATCGTGGTCTCGCTGATGCAGACCCTGGTCATCCCGATCGTGCCCGAACTGCCGCACCTGCTGCACGCCCCGGCCTCGGACGCGGCCTGGGCGGTCACCGCCACCCTCCTGGCGGCCGCCGTCGCCACGCCCGTCATGGGCCGCCTCGGCGACATGTACGGCAAGCGCCTGATCCTGCTGGCCAGCCTGGCCATGCTGGTCATCGGCTCGGTCACGGCCGCGCTCAGCGACTCCCTCGCCCCGATGATCGTCGGCCGGGCGCTGCAAGGCCTCGCCTCCGGCGTCATCCCGCTCGGCATCAGCATCATGCGCGACGAGCTGCCCGCCGAACGGCTCGGCTCCGCCACCGCGCTGATGAGCGCCTCCCTCGGTGTCGGCGGCGCCCTCGGGCTGCCCGCGGCCGCGCTCATCGCCGACCACTTCAGCTGGCACATGCTCTTCTGGACCTCGGCCGGCCTCGGTGTCGTCGCCGCCGTCCTCGTCCTGCTGCTGGTCCCCGAGTCGGCGGTGCGCACCGGTGGCCGCTTCGACCTGCCCGGCGCCCTCGGCATGGCCGCCGGCCTCGTCTGCCTGCTGCTCGCCATCTCCAAGGGCGCCGACTGGGGCTGGGGCAGCGGCACCACGCTGGGCCTCTTCGCGGCGGCCGTCGTCACCCTGCTCGCCTGGGGCCGCTACGAACTCGGCGCGAAGCAGCCCCTGGTGGACCTGCGCACCACCGCCCGCCGGCAGGTCCTGGTCACCAACCTCGCCTCGGTCGCCTTCGGCTTCTCCATGTTCGCCATGTCCCTCGTCCTCCCGCAGCTGCTGCAGCTGCCCCGGGCCACCGGTTACGGACTGGGCAAGTCGCTGCTCGACGCGGGCCTGGTCATGGCCCCGACCGGCCTGGTCATGATGGCGATGGCGCCCGTGTCCGCCGTCATCTCCAGGAAGTGGGGCCCGAAGGTGACCCTGATGTGCGGCGCGGTGATCGTGGCCGCCGGTTACGGGCTCAGCGTCGTGATGATGGACGCCGTCTGGAAGCTGCTCGTCGCCTCCTGCGTCATCGGCGCGGGCATCGGCTTCGCCTACGGCGCCATGCCCGCGCTCATCATGGGCGCCGTGGACCCGTCCGAGACGGCCGCCGCCAACAGCCTCAACACCCTGATGCGGTCCATCGGCACCTCCACCGCCAGTGCCGTCGCGGGTGTGATCCTCGCCCAGATGACCACGTCCTTCGGCACGGTAAGGCTGCCCTCCGAGAACGGCTTCAAGGTCGTCATGGCCATCGGCTCCGGCGCGGCGCTCCTCGCCCTGCTCGTGGCCGCGTTCATCCCGCGCCGGACCGCGCCGCTCCCGGCCGGGGCGGCCGCGGGGCCGGCCGGGCCCGCGGCGGAGGTGTCCGCGCGGGGGACGACGGGCCGCGTGTAGGCGCGGCGGGCCCCGGGGCGGCGGGAGGGGGGACCGGTGACGCGCTCACCGGCCCCCCTGCCGCCGCCGCACCCGGTCGTCCGGGTCCGTTCGGCGGTTTCCCGGCGACCGGGCCGGCGGAGGCCGGGTTCCGGCCGGCCACCCGGGCACGAGCGGCCACCACGAGCGGCCACCACGAGCGGCCACCACGAGCGGCCACCACGAGCGGTGCCCACGGCTGGTGCCCACGGCCCGGCCGCGTCCGGCGTCCGGCACCCCGGACACCTCCGGCGTGACCCGGGTCCGCGGCCCCTGCCCCGGGCCGGCCGTACCCGGTGGCGCGATCGGGGCGGACGGGCCCGCACCGGCCCGCCTCCTCCGGCTCCCCGCCCACCGCGTGCCGCGAGGGACGGGCCCGGGGGACCGCCCCGGTCGGCCCGGTCCCGCCGGACCCGGCGGGCCCCACCGGCAGCGGCCCGCCCAGCCCGTCAGTCCACCAGCACGACCTCCAGCGTCCGCGGCCCGTGGACGCCCTCCACCCGGTCCAGCTCGATGTCGCTCGTGGCCGACGGACCGGAGATCCAGGTCAGCGGGCGGGTGGGGGAGAGGCGGGCGAGGGCCTGCGGCACGGAGGCGACCACCTGGGAGGGCACCCGCACCACGCAGATGTGGTGGTCGGGCACCAGGCTGATGCGGCGGCGGCCCTGGTCCGGGCCGCCGTCCAGGACGATCGTGCCGGTCTCGGCGACCGCCACCGCACAGCCCGTGACCACGCTGTCCACCCGGTCCAGCTCGGCCGGGGTGCTCCCGGGCCGGTCGGCGACCCGCACCACGTCCGCCTCCGCCAACCACCGCGATGCCGCTCCCGGCGGCACGAGCACCGTGCCCGCCCCGCGCCGCGCCAGCAGGCGGGCGATGAGGGAAGGCAGTTCGGCCCGTGCGCAGCGGTGCACGACGGCCCGGTAGTCCGCCAGGTTCTCGGCCAGCAGGTCCACGTTCTGCCCGGCCGTACGGCCGCCGTGCTCGCGCAGGTAGTCCCGGCCCACCGCCTGCGCGTAGGGCCGGTCGTCCCGCGGCACGTCCGCGAGGGCGCGCCGCACCCGGCCCAGGATCCGTTCCCTGCTGCTCATGTGGCGTCCTTCCCCCCGTGCGTACGCTGCCACCAGTCCCGGAACGGCTCCGCCGGCACGGCCGGCAGGTCCCGGGTCCCGCTCCACGCCCGGCCGGGGCCCGGCAGGGTGCGCGGGTGCAGCCGGCGGGTGCGCGAGGCGAGCCGCTGCCCCGCGCGCAGCGCGCCCGGGCGGGCCAGCGCCCAGCGGGCCGCCCGCATCGCCGCCCGCTCGGCCGCGTGCCCCCGGGCCGGCTTCAGCACCACCTTGTTGCCCTCCCGGACCGCCGGACCGCCCTGAACGACCCGCTCCCGCAGGTGCACCAGCACCTCGGGGATGTCGATCGCCACCGGGCACACCTCGTAGCACGCCCCGCACAGCGAGG
Source organism: Streptomyces sp. TG1A-8 (assembly GCF_030499535.1). Classification (NCBI taxonomy): domain Bacteria; kingdom Bacillati; phylum Actinomycetota; class Actinomycetes; order Kitasatosporales; family Streptomycetaceae; genus Streptomyces; species Streptomyces sp. TG1A-8. The sequence continues at coordinate 958,691 of NZ_JASTLB010000001.1, read as the reverse complement.
ACGCGTACGGCAGGGAGGCGTCGATCGCGCTCGCCGTGCCCCGCAGCTGGGGGCTGAGGATGGCGCCGATCGGGCCCGGGTAGACCGAGCCGTAGGCGTGCCCGCCCGCCCGCTCGTACACCGGGCACACGTTCAGGCAGGCCGAGCAGCGGATGCAGCGCAGCGCCTGGCGGCCGACCTCGTCGGCGAGGGTGTCGGTGCGGCCGTTGTCCAGCAGGACCAGGTGGAACGCGCGCGGACCGTCGTCGTCGGCGGTGCCGGTCCACATCGACGTGTACGGGTTCATCCGCTCGGCCGTCGAGGAGCGCGGCAGCGTCTGCAGGAAGACCTCCAGGTCCTGCCAGGCCGGCACCACCTTCTCGATCCCGACGACCGAGATCAGCGTCTCCGGCAGGGTCAGGCACATCCGCCCGTTGCCCTCGGACTCCACGACCACCAGCGTGCCGGTCTCGGCGACCATGAAGTTGGCGCCGGAGATGCCGACCCGGGCCCGCAGGAACTTCTCCCGCAGGTGCAGGCGGGCCGCCTCGGCGAGTTCGGCGGGCGTGTCGCCCAGTCCCTCGGGAGCCGGCCGGCCCCACCGGCCCATCTCGGTGCGGAAGACGTCCCGGATCTCGCCCCGGTTGCGGTGGATGGCCGGGACCAGGATGTGCGAGGGCCGGTCCCTGCCCAGCTGCACGATCAGTTCGGCGAGATCGGTCTCGTAGGCGCGGATGCCCTCCGCCTCGAGGGCCTCGTTGAGCCCGATCTCCTGCGTGGCCATCGACTTGACCTTGACGACCTCCCTCTCGCCGGTCTCCTTGACCAGCCGGGTGACGATCCGGTTGGCCTCGTCGGCGTCGGCCGCCCAGTGGACGGTGCCGCCGGCGGCGGTGACGGACTCCTCCAGCTGCTCCAGGTAGCGGTTGAGGTGACGCAGGGTGTGGTCCTTGATCCGCTTGCCCGCCTCCCGCAGCTCGGCCCAGTCGGACACCTCGGCGACCGCCTTGGCCCGCTTGGCCCGGATGGTGTGCGTGGCGTGCCGCAGATTGCCGCGCAGGACCGGGTTGCCGACGGCCTCGCGCGCCGCCTGCGGGAACCCGGGCATGCCGACGAACGTGGTGCTCATGCCGCCGGGTCCTCCTCCGTGCTCGCCAGGATCTCCGCGATGTGCACCGGCCGCAGGTCCGTCCGCAGCCGGCTCATCGTGCCGCCGATGTGCATCAGGCAGGAGTTGTCGGCCGCGCACAGCACCTCGGCGCCCGTGGACCGCGCGTTGCGCACCTTGTCCGCGCCCATCGCCGCCGAGACGTCGGCGTTCTTCACCGCGAACGTGCCGCCGAAGCCGCAGCACTCCTCCGCGCCCGGCAGCTCGACCAGCTCCAGCCCCCGGACCGCCCGCAGCAGCCGGCGCGGGCGGTCGCCGAGGCCGAGGCCCCGCAGGCCGTGGCAGGTGGGGTGGTAGGTCACCTTGTGCGGGTAGTGGGCGCCCACGTCCGTCACCCCGAGCACGTCGACGAGGAACTCGGTCAGCTCGTACGTCTTGGGCACCACCGGGGCCAGGACGGCCGCCAGGGTGTCCCCGCGTCCCTCGGCCCGGGCCCGCTCGCCCAGGCGCGGGTACAGCTCGCGCACCATCGCCCCGCACGACCCGGACGGGGTCACGATCGCCTCGTACGGGGCGAAGACCTCGGCGAAGTGCCGGGCCAGCGGCTCGCTCTGGTGCCGGTAGCCGGTGTTGTAGTGCGCCTGTCCGCAGCAGGTCTGGGCCATCGGGAAGTCGACCTCGACGCCCAGCCGCGTCAGCAGGCGCACCACGGCGCGGCCGGTGTCCGGATAGAGCGTGTCGTTGACACAGGTCAGGAACAGGGCGACACGCATCGCGGCTCCTCGGGGTCGGTCGTCGGGCGGGTGGGGGCGGGGTGGGGGGCGGACGGGGGCGGGGGCACCTTCGCGGAGTCGAGCCTAGTGCGGCACGCGCGCCGGGCCACGCGGGCGGGCGGAGCCGCCCGCGCAGGCGGGAGGGGGCCGCTCACCGCGCGCCGAGCCGTTCCTCCGCCGCGCGCCAGGGCGCGGTGCCGCCCCGGGGCGCGTACCGGGTCAGCGGCTGGGTGCGGGAGAGCAGCCGGCGCATGTCGGCGAGGTCACCGGCCAGGCCGTGCGCGCGGGCCTGCACCAGGACGTTGCCGAGGGCCGCCGCCTCCGTGGCGCCCGCCACCACCGGCAGTCCGCAGGCGTCGGCGGTCAGCTGGCACAGCAGTGCGTTGCGGGTGCCGCCGCCGACCACGTACACGACGTCCACCGGACGGTCGGCCAGCCGCTGCGCGTCCGCGAGGGCCCGTCGGTGGGCCAGGGCCAGCGAGTCGAGGATGCACCGGGTGGTCTCGGCCCGCGTGAGCGGCACCGGCTGCCCCGAGGCCCGGCAGGCCTCGGCGATCCGTTCCGGCATCCGGCCCGGTGCGAGGAACGCCTCGCTGCCGGCGTCCACCACCGACCGCAGGGCCGGGGCCGCGGCCGCCTCCCGCAGCAGCGCGCCCAGGTCCGGGTCGCCCCAGGCCCGGACGCACTCCTGGAGCAGCCACAGCCCCATGATGTTGCGCAGGTAGCGGACCGTGCCGTCGAGGCCCAGCTCGTTGGTGAAGTTCGCGGCCCGGCTCTCCTCGGTGAGCACCGGCGCGTCCAGTTCGAGGCCCACCAGCGACCAGGTGCCGGTGCAGACGTAGGCGAAGCGCTCGCCGCCGGCCGGGACCGCGGCCACCGCCGAGGCGGTGTCGTGCGAGCCCACCGCGGTGACCGGTACCGGTCCGTCGAGTCCGGTCCCGGCCAGCACCTCCGGCCGCAGCGCACCGGCCGGATCACCGGGGCGGCGCAGCGGCGCGAACAGGCCGAGGTCGATGCCCAGCCGCTCGGCGACCCCGTACGACCAGTCGCGCGTGCGGGGATCGATCAGCTGGGTGGTGGAGGCGTTGGTCAGTTCGGTGCCCTGCTCGCCCGTCAGCCAGTACGTCAGCAGGTCGGGGATCAGCAGCAGCCGCCGCGCGTGCGCGAACTGGTCGGCCGAGCGGGCCGCGACCAGCTGGTACAGCGTGTTGAACGGGGCGTGCTGCAACCCGGTCGCCGCGTACAGCTCGCCGGCCGGCACGGTGGCCCACACCTTCTCCGCGATCCCCTCCGTGCGGGCGTCGCGGTAGTGCACCGGGTTGCCCAGCAGGGCGCCGTCCGCGTCCAGCAGCCCGTAGTCCACGGCCCAGCTGTCGACGCCCACGGAGTCCACCGGGCCCGCCGCGCGCAGTCCCTCCAGGACCCCCGCGTACAGGCCGAGGACGTCCCAGCGCAGGCCCTCGGGCAGCCGCACCGGCCGGTTCGGGAACCGGTGCGCCTCGCGCAGCTCCAGCAGGCCGGGGCCGACCCGGCCGACCATCACCCGCCCGCTGGAGGCGCCCAGGTCGACGGCGGCGTACGCCCTGGTTCCCGTGCTCATCGCAGGAACGCGGCCGCCACACCCGCGTCGACGGGGACGTGCAGTCCGGTGGTGTGGGTCAGCTCGCCGCCGGTGAGCGCGAACACCGCGTTCGCCACGTGCTCGGGCAGCACCTCGCGCTTGAGGATGGTCCGCTGCGCGTAGAACTCGCCCAGCTTCTCCTCCGGAACCCCGTACACGGCGGCCCGCTGTGCCCCCCAGCCGCCCGCGAAGATCCCCGAGCCGCGCACCACCCCGTCCGGGTTGACGCCGTTCACCCGGATCCCGTGCTCGCCCAGCTCGGCGGCCAGCAGCCGCACCTGGTGGGCCTGGTCGGCCTTGGTGGCGGAGTAGGCGATGTTGTTCGGGCCGGCGAAGACGGCGTTCTTGGAGGCGATGTAGACGATGTCGCCGCCCAGCCGCTGCGCGATCATCACCCGGGCCGCCTCCCGCGACACCAGGAAGGACCCGCGGGCCATGATGTCGTGCTGCAGGTCCCAGTCCTTCGCCGACGTCTCCAGCAGCGGCTTGGAGATGGAGATGCCCGCGTTGTTCACCACCAGGTCGACCCCGCCGAAGGCCAGTACGGCCGCCCTGAAGGCCGCGGCGATCTGCTCCTCGTCGGTCACGTCGACGGTGACGGCCACGGCCCTGTCGGGACCGCCCAGTTCCTCGGCGACCGCCGAGGCGTTGCGCCCGTCCAGGTCGGCGACGACGACGCACGCCCCCTCGGCGGCCAGGCGGTGTGCGATCGCCCTGCCGATCCCGCTGCCGGCCCCCGTGACGAGGGCGACCCGCGCGGCGAGCGGCTTCGGCTTCGGCATCCGCCGGAGCTTGGCCTCCTCCAGGGCCCAGTACTCGATGCGGAACTTCTCCGCCTCCTCGATCGGCGCGTACGCCGACACGGCCTCGGCCCCGCGCATCACGTTGACGGCGTTGACGTAGAACTCGCCGGCCACCCGGGCGGTCTGCTTGTCCTTGCCGAAGGAGAACATGCCCACGCCGGGCACGAGCACGATCGCCGGGTCGGCGCCGCGCATGGCGGGGGAGTCCGGTTCGGCGTGCCGCCGGTAGTAGGCGGCGTACTCCTCGCGGTACGCGGCGTGCAGCTCCGCCAGCCGGGCGACCGCGTCCTCGACGGGGGCGGTCGCCGGCAGGTCGAGGACGAGGGGGCGGACCTTGGTGCGCAGGAAGTGGTCCGGGCAGGAGGTGCCGAGCGCGGCGAGCCGCGGGTGCTCGGTGCGGGCCAGGAAGTCGAGGACGACCTCGGAGTCGGTGAAGTGACCGACCTGCGCCCGGTCCCGGGAGGCGATGGCCCGGACGTACGGCGCGAGGGCCGCGGCCCGCTCCCGCCGCTCGGCCTCGGGCAGCGCCCCGTAGCCCTCGATCACCGGGCCGAACGGCTCGGCCCTGCCCCTGGCCGCCAGGAAGGCCTCGGCGGTGCGGATGATGTGCAGCGAGTTGCGCTCGCACTCCTCGGAGCTGTCGCCCCAGGCGGTGATGCCGTGTCCGCCCAGGACGCACCCGACGGCCCGCGGGTTGGCCTCCTTGACCGCGGCGATGTCCAGGCCGAGCTGGAACCCGGGCCGCCGCCACGGCACCCACACCACCGAGTCGCCGAAGCACTCGGCGGTCAGCTCCTCCCCGTCGGCCGCGCAGGCGAGGGCGATGCCCGAGTCGGGGTGCAGGTGGTCCACGTGCGCGGCGTCGACCAACCCGTGCATGGCGGTGTCGATGGAGGGGGCCGCCCCGCCCCTGCCGTGCAGGCAGTAGTCGAAGGCGGCGACCATCTCGTCCTCGCGCTCCACGCCGGGGTAGACGTCGGCCAGCGCCCGCAGCCGGTCCAGCCGCAGCACGGCCAGGCCCGCCTCGGTGAGCGTCCCGAGGTCGCCGCCGGACCCCTTCACCCACATCAGCTCCACGTCCCCACCGGTGACGGGATCGGTGCCGGTGCCCTTGGCGGAGGCGTTGCCGCCGGCGTAATTGGTGTTGCGGGGATCGGCACCGAGCCGGTGCGAACGGGCGAGGAGGGCGTCGGCTTCGGGATGGGTTGCCATGGCGATGCGGTCCTTACTGGAGAGACGGTCGGAGGATCAGGGGCGCGGGGCCGTGGTGCGGGAGCGGCCGGCCGCACGCGGCCCGTGGCGGGCGGGGACCGGGCGGGCGCTCAGGCGCCCCACCCCGACTGCTCCCCGCCGACCCGCTCGGCGACGATCCGCTCGGCCCAGCCGCACCGCGCGTACGCGGCCATGGGGTCGGGGTCCAGCCCCATCTCCTCGCGGACCTCCCGCAGCAGCGGCCGCACGTCCGTGTTGTAGGCGTCCATCAGCACGCCGTTGGCGCCCAGCACGTCCCCCGAGGCCTGCGCGGCGGCCAGCGCCGCCCGGTCCACCAGCAGGGCCTTGGCCGTGGCCTCCTGGACGTTCATCACGGAGCGGATGATCGCCGGGATCTTCGCCTCGATGTTGTGGCACTGGTCGAGCATGAACGCGACCTCGGACGTGAACCCCCCGCCCCGGACGACCTCGTACATGATGCGGAACAGCTGGAACGGGTCCGCGGCGCCGACCATCAGGTCGTCGTCGGCGTAGAAGCGCGAGTTGAAGTCGAACCCGCCGAGCCGGCCCTCCCGCAGCAGCGTCGCCACGATGAACTCGATGTTGGTCCCCGGCGCGTGGTGCCCGGTGTCGACCACGACCTGCGCCTTCGGCCCGAGCTTGAGGCAGTGCGCGTACGCCGTTCCCCAGTCGGGAACGTCCGTCGTGTAGAAGGCCGGTTCGAAGAGCTTGTACTCCAGCAGCATGCGCTGGTCGTCGCCGAGCCGCGCGTACACCTCGGTCAGCCCCTGCGCCAGCCGGTCCTGGCGTGTGCGCACGTCGTCCTGGCCGGGGTAGTTGGTCCCGTCCGCGAACCACAGCTTCAGGTCCCGGGAGCCGGTCGCGTCCATGATGTCGACGCACCGCAGCAGGTGGTCGACGGCCTTGCGGCGCACCCCCGCGTCCGGATGGCAGATGCTGCCCAGCTTGTAGTCGTCGTCCTGGAAGGTGTTGGAGTTGACGGCGCCCAGCCCGATGCCGCGTTCCCCGGCGTACTCGGCGAGCGCGGCGTAGTCGTCCACCGCGTCCCACGGGATGTGCAGGGCGACCGTGGGCGCCACGCCCGTGAACTCGTGCACCTTCGCGGCGTCCTGGAGCTTCTCCCAGGGCGAGCGCGGCACACCGGCCTGCGCGAACACCTTGAAGCGCGTCCCGGAGTTCCCGTACGCCCACGACGGCGTCTCGACGGCCTGGGTCTTGAGCGCGGCCTTCACCGCGGCGAGGTCGGTCACTTCGGGACTCCTGAGGTGTGGGGTGGGTCGGAACGCTGGAATGCGTGAAACGTTTCAGGACGGCAAGTTATGAGCCCCCCGGATGGGTGTCAAGCGATCCGCCGGTGCTCTCTTCCCGTGACCCGTCCGTGACCTAGAGCTTTCGGAAGTTTTTCGACACGGAACCATTGACGCGACAACCCTGCGGTGCCTAACGTCCCGGCAATCCAGTTGAAACCTTTCATGACGCCGTGAGGTGCTGCCGCCGGTGTCGTCTAGGAGCCCCCATGACCCACCCGCCCGACACGGGACCCACCCCGGTGCTGGCGCTGACGGGCGTCTCCAAGTCGTTCGGCGCCGTGCGCGCCCTGCGGGACGTCTCCCTGGAGCTGCTGCCTGGCGAGGTGCACGCCCTCGCGGGCGAGAACGGCGCGGGCAAGTCGACCCTGATCAAGACCCTCGCCGGGGTCCACCGGCCGGACACCGGGCAGGTGCTGCTCGACGGCGAGCCCGTCGTCTTCGACGGCCCGGGCGCCGCGCGCGACGCCGGCATCGCCGTCATCTACCAGGAGCCCACCCTCTTCCCCGACCTGTCGATCGCCGAGAACATCTTCATGGGCCGCCAGCCCCGCCGGACTCTGGGCCGGATCGACCACAAGGCCACCCGCGCGGCCACGACCGCCCTGATGAAGCGGCTCGGCGTCGACCTCGACCCCGACCGGCCCGCCCGCGGGCTGTCCATCGCCGACCAGCAGATCGTGGAGATCGCCAAGGCGCTCTCCTTCGACGCCCGCGTCCTGATCATGGACGAACCCACGGCCGCCCTGACCGGGAGCGAGGTCGCCCGGCTCTTCGGCGTGGTGCGCACCCTGCGCGACCAGGGGGCCGCGGTGCTGTTCATCTCCCACCGCCTGGAGGAGATCTTCCAGATCTGCCGGCGGGTGACCACCCTGCGGGACGGCGCCTGGATCGCCTCCGAACCCCTCGACGGCATGACCGAGGACGACCTGGTCCGCCGGATGGTCGGCCGCGACCTGGACGAGCTGTACCCCAAGCAGGACGTCCGCCCCGGCGACGTCGCCCTGAGCGTGCGGCGGCTGACCCGCGAAGGGGTGTTCACCGACGTCTCCTTCGAGGTGCGCCGCGGTGAGATCGTCGGTCTCGCCGGACTCGTCGGCGCCGGCCGCACCGAGGTGGCCCGGGCCGTCTTCGGCGTCGACCGGTGGGACGCCGGCGAGGTCGAGGTCGACGGACGCGGGCTCACCAGGGGCGCGCCCTCCACCGCGATGGCCGCCGGACTCGCCCTCGTCCCGGAGGACCGGCGCGCCCAGGGCCTGGTGATGGACATGTCCATCGAGCGGAACATCGGCCTGACCGGCCTGCGCACCACCGTGCGGGCGGGCCTGGTGGACCGGGGCGCCGAACGCAGCCGCTCCCTGGACTGGGCGGTGCGGCTGCAGGTGAAGTACGCCCGGATCGCCGACGCCGTCGCCACCCTGTCCGGCGGCAACCAGCAGAAGGTCGTCCTCGCCAAGTGGCTCGCCACCGGCCCGAAGGTGCTGATCGTGGACGAGCCGACCCGCGGCATCGACGTCGGCACCAAGGCCGAGGTGCACCGCCTGCTCAGCGAACTGGCCGCCGACGGGGTCGCCGTCCTGATGATCTCCTCCGACCTGCCGGAGATCCTCGGCATGGCCGACCGCGTGCTCGTCATGCACGAGGGCCGCATCACCGCCGAGATCCCGCGCGAGGCGGCCACCGAGGAGACGGTGATGGCCGCCGCCACCGGGAGGGCCGCCGCATGAGGACGACAACCGCCGTGAGGGCCGCCGCGCGGCCCCTGTCCAGGAGGGCCGCCGCATGACGGTGACCGCACCCGATCACGCCCCGCCCGCCGACGTGTCCGCGACCAGCGGCACCCGGCTGGTGGACCGTGTCTTCAAGATGCGCGAACTCGCCATCCTCGTCGTGTTCCTCGCGATGATCGCCGTCACCCAGGCCGGCAACAGCGAGTTCCTGTCCGAGCAGGGCGTCAAGGACCTGCTCCTCAACGCCACCATCCTGGTGCTGGTCGCCACCGGCCAGTCCCTGGTCGTCGTCACCCGCAACGTCGACCTGTCGGTCGGCTCCACCCTCGGCATCAGCGCCTTCGCCGCCGGCACCTACCTGCGCGGCGGGGGCGACACGGTCGTCGCGCTGCTCCTCGCGGTCCTGCTCGGCGTCGGCTTCGGCCTCCTCAACGGCCTGCTCGTCAGCCTCGGCCAGGTGCCCGCGCTCGTCGTCACCCTCGGCACCCTGTACATCATCCGGGGCATCGACTCCATCTGGGTCGGCTCCCGGCAGATCACCGCGGCCGACCTGCCCGGCGGCTTCGTCGACTTCGGCTCCAAGGGCCTGGCGGCGGTCCCCTGGCTCGCCCTGATCGCGCTCGTCGTCCTGGTCGCCACCGCCTACTACCTCAAGCACTTCAGCAGCGGGCGGGAGCTGTACGCCCTCGGCTCCAACCCGGAGGCCGCCCGCCTCGCCGGCATCCCCGTGCGCAAGCGGATCCTGACCGCCTACACCTTCTGCGGCGCCCTCGCCGGGCTCGCCGGCGCGCTGTACCTGGCCCGCTTCGGCAACGTCGACTCCGGCACCGGCAACGGCTACGAACTCACCGTCGTCAGCGCGGTCGTGGTCGGCGGCATCGCCTTCACCGGCGGCTCCGGCAGCGTCTACGGCGCGGCCCTCGGCGCCCTGCTGCTCACCTCCGTCAACAGCGTGCTGCCCGCGCTCGGCGTCAGCTCCGTATGGGTCCTCGCCATCAACGGCGTCCTGCTGCTGCTCGCCATCGCCGTCGACCGGATCGTCGCACTGCGGGTGGCCACCGCCCTGAAGAAGAAGTCGGCGCGCCGCAAGACCGCCCTGACCAAGGAGAACGCCGGTGCCTGAGTCGTTGACGCGCGCCATCCGCTGGGACACGGTCGTCGGCGCCCTCCTGATCGTCCTGCTGCTGCTGTCGTTCGGATGCGTGGACGGCTTCGGCAACGCCCTCAACCTGTCCTTCCTGATCGGCAACACGCTTCCGATCGCGCTCATCGCCCTGCCGATGACCCTGCTGGTGGTCGCCGGCGAGATCGACCTGTCGGTCGCCTCCACCGCCGGGCTGTCCGGGGCGGTGATGGGCAAGCTGTGGAACGAGGGCATGACCATCGAGACGATCATCCCGCTGTGCCTGCTGCTCGGCGTGGTCTGCGGGCTGGTCAACGGCCTGCTCGTCACCCGGCTCGGGCTGCCCTCCCTCGCCGTCACCATCGGCACCCTCGCCGCCTACCGGGGCATCGCGCAGATCGTGCTCGGCTCGGACGCGGTGACCGACTTCCCCGGCCGGTACCTCGACTTCGCCGCCGGCCGGCTCGGTGGCACCTTCCTGCCGCAGGCCTTCCTGCCCTTCCTGGTCCTGCTCGCGATCGCCGTCGTCGTCCTGCACGCCACCCCGTTCGGCCGCTCGCTGTTCGCGGTCGGCGCCAGCGAGGAGGCCGCGCGGTTCGCCGGGATCCGGGTGCGTCGGACCAAGCTCCTGCTCTTCGTGGCCACCGGCCTCATGTCCGCGCTCACCGGTGTCTTCTGGGCCCTGCACTACGCCAGCGCCCGGTACGACAACGCCACGGGCCTCGAACTGTCCGTCGTCGCCGCCGTGCTGCTCGGCGGCATCGACTTCGACGGCGGCAGGGGCACGCTCGGCGGCGCGATCGCCGGTGTGTTCCTGCTGGGCGTGCTGCAGAACGTGATGAGCCTGCTCAACGTCTCCGCCCAGTCGCAGATCGTCGTCACCGGCGTGCTGCTCGTGGTGTCCGTGCTCGGCCCCCGGGTCGCACGCCAGATCTCCGTCGCGAGGGGCCGCAGGGCCGTCACCTCGACACCGACGCCGTGACCCCCGTCCCGCTCACCCCCGTAAAGGAATCCTCCATGCGCACGTCCTCCGTCCGCCGCGCCGGCGTCGCCCTCGCCGCCGTCACCACCCTCGCCCTCGCCGCCACCGCCTGCGGCGGCACCACCAAGCACGACGTCAAGGACGACGGCGGATCGGCCGCCTCCGCCGGCAAGGCCGACCCGAACGCCGCCACCAAGAAGGGCCTGACCGTCGGCTTCCTGCCCAAGCAGGTCAACAACCCCTACTTCACCACCGCCGACAAGGGCGGCCAGAAGGCCCTCACCGAACTGGGCTCGTCCTACAAGGAGGTGGGACCCTCCAGCGCCACCGACACCTCCGGACAGGTCAGTTACGTCAACACGCTCACCCAGCAGCAGGTCGACGCCATGGCCGTCTCCGCGCAGGACCCGGGAGCCCTGTGCACCGCCCTCAAGCAGGCCATGAGCGGCGGCATCAAGGTCGTCACCTACGACTCCGACACCAACCCCGGCTGCCGCAACGTCTTCGTCTCGCAGGCCGGCGCGGAGGACCTGGGCCGTACCGAGGTGCAGCTGCTCGCGCAGCAGATCGGCTACAAGGGCGAGATCGCGATCCTGTCGGCCGCGCAGACCGCGACCAACCAGAACACCTGGATCGGCTACATGAAGGACGAGCTGAAGGACCCCAAGTACAAGGACGTCAAGCTCGTCAAAATCGCCTACGGCAACGACGACGCCCAGCAGTCCTTCCAGCAGACCCAGGGCCTGCTGCAGGAGCACCCGAACCTGAAGGGCATCATCTCCCCGACCACCGTCGGCATCAAGGCCGCCGCCCAGTACCTGTCCGGCTCCAAGTACAAGGGCAAGGTGAAGCTGACCGGCCTCGGCACCCCCAACGACATGCGCAAGTACGTCAAGAACGGCACCGTCGACGCCTTCGAGCTGTGGGACCCGGCCAAGCTCGGCGCCCTCGCCGCCCGCACCGCCGTGGCCCTGGCGTCCGGGCAGATCACCGGCAAGGAGGGCGAGACCTTCAAGGCCGGCTCCACCACGTACACCCTCGGCAAGAACGGCGTGGTCGACCTGGGCAAGCCGACCGTGTTCGACGCGAAGAACATCGACCGGTTCAACTTCTAGGCCGAAGGGGCCCGTTGATGCAACGCGTGTGCTTCCTGCTGAAGGTCCGGGCGGAGCGCCTGGACGAGTACCGCGAGCGGCACACGGCCGTCTGGCCGGAGATGCTCGACGCCCTGCGGGCGACCGGCTGGCGCAACTACTCACTGTTCCTGCGCGAGGACGGCCTGCTCGTCGGCTACCTGGAGACCGAGGACTTCGCCGCGGCCCGGGCCGGCATGGAAGCCACCGGTGTCAACGCCCGCTGGCAGGCGGAGATGGCGCCGTTCTTCGAGTCACCGGACGGCGCCCGGCCCGACGAGGCCATGAAACCGCTCGCCGAGGTCTTCCACCTGGCCTGAACCCCCCGAGGAGCCGCACCTCGTGGCGCCGCGCCGGGCACCCCACGGGCCGCGGTCCCGGGCCCCGCGCCACGAGGGGGAGCGGGGCGGAGCACCATCCCGCCCGGCGGGCGGGTGCTCCGTCCCGGCGCGCCGCCCCCGCCGCCGCGGGCCGCGGACTTTGCGCGGCCCGTCCGGCCGGGGCCGCCGCGCCGCCCCTGACGGTAATGTGAAGGTCCTTTCCCCGGTGAGGACCACCCCGTGAGGATCCCCCTCCACGCACCCGCCGCCCCTCGTCTTCCTGGAGGTCCCTGCCCGATGGCCCAGTCGGTGGGTATCAAGGACGTCGCCCGCGCCGCCGGAGTCTCCGTGGGCACGGTGTCGAACGTCATCAACCGCCCGGACACCGTGGCCGGCGAGACCCGTGCACGGGTGCTGTCCGCGATCGACCGGCTCGGTTACGTCCGCAGCGAGTCCGCGCGCCAGCTCCGCGCGGGCCGCAGCCGGATCATGGGCCTGCTCGTGCTGGACATGGGCAACCCGTTCTTCGTGGACGTGGCTCGCGGCGCCGAGCGGGCCGCCCGGGACGCCGGACTCGGCGTGATGATCTGCAACAGCGCCCAGAACGCGGCCGAGGAGGCCGAGTACCTGTCCCTGTTCGCCGAACAGCGCGTCCGCGGCGTGCTGCTGACCCCGGCCGACGCCACCGGCCGGAACATCGCGGTGTTCCGCCGGCACGGCATCCCCTTCGTGCTGGTCGACCGGGTCGCCGAGGGCACCACCGAGTGCTCGGTGTCCGTCGACGACGTGGCCGGCGGGGCCCTCGCGGTCCGCCACCTCGTGGACGCCGGGCACCGTTCGATCGCCTACGTCAGCGGACCGCCCGGCCTCAACCAGGTGCGCGACCGCCGCACCGGCGCGCTGAGCGCGCTCGCCGAGGCCGGCCTCGGCCCCGACGCGCTGCGCGAACTGCCCACCGACCGCCTCGACGTGGCCGCCGGCCGGGACGCGGGCGCGCGCCTGCTCGGCCTGGCCGACCGGCCCACCGCCGTGTTCTGCGCCAACGACCTGCTCGCCCTCGGCGTGCTCCAGGCCATGTACGCGGCCGGTGTGGTGGTCCCGGACGACCTGGCGATCGTCGGCTACGACGACATCGAGTTCGCCGCGGCCGCCGCCGTACCGCTGACCTCCGTGCGCCAGCCCGCCGTGACCATGGGCGCCCTGGCCGCCGAACTCCTGCTGGAGGAGACCGAGGAGCAGGGCCGGGCCACCGGGCACCAGCACCGCCGCGTGGTGCTCCAGCCCGAGCTGGTCGTGCGCCGCTCCAGCCTCGTCGCCCGCTGAGCCGCGGTCCGCCGGCCGGTCCCCGGCCCGCGGACCGGCCGGCGACGGTCCGTGTGCTCCACTGGGAGCCGTCCCTTCCCCCTCGTCCCGGGAGACCCGTTGAGCCTCAGCTACCGGCGGCCCGGCGTCGTCCTCACCGACCGCCACTTCACCGTCCCCCTCGACCACGCCGACCCCGGCGGCGAGACCGTCGAGCTGTTCGCCCGGGAGGTCGTCGCGGACGACAGGACGGGACGGGACCTGCCGTGGCTGCTGTAGCTGGAGGGCGGCCCCGGCTTCGGGGCGAACCGGTTCGTCGGCCGGCAGGCCTGGCTCGGCCGGGCCCTGCGCGCGCTCGCCGGGGACGCGCCGGTGCTGTTCACCGGCGAGAGCGTCCACCCCTGGACGTTCGACACCGACCCGGCCCTGCGCCCCCTCGGCGAGACGGCCGGCCTGCTCGCCGCCCGCACCGACTGGGAACCGCTGTACGACCCGGCGCGCCTGGCCGCCAACGAGGTCCCGGCCGCCGCGGTGGTCTACCACGACGACATGTTCGTGGACGCGGGGCATTCCCTGCGCACGGCCCGCGCGGTCCGCGGCCTGCGCACCTGGGTCACCGACGAGTACGAGCACGACGGCCTGCGCACCGGTGCCCCCCGCGTCCTGGACCGCCTGCTCGCACTGGCCCGCGACGAGGTGTGAACGGTCCCCGCGGACGGTCCGCCGACGGGCGCGGGGCCCGGGTGCCGGAGAGGGCGGGCCGCTGCCGGTCACGGGCGCCACGACCGCCGGGACGCGTCCCCCGGCCGGCAGGAGGGGGAGCGGTGCGGATCAGTAGGCTGGGCGCCATGCCGGATCAGACAACCGACCGCTCGGGGCTGCGCGGCGAGTGCGCACAGTGCTTCGGGCTGTGCTGCGTCGCCCTGCCCTTCGCGGTCTCGGCGGACTTCGCCCTCGACAAACCCGCGGGCCGGGCCTGCCCGAACCTGCGGGAGGACCACCGCTGCGGCATCCACGCCGGCCTGCGGGAGCGGGGCTTCACCGGCTGCACGGTCTACGACTGCTTCGGTGCGGGGCAGAAGGTCTCGCAGGTCACCTTCGGCGGGCAGGACTGGCGTTCGGGGTCCGCGGAGCGCGCGCGGCGGATGTTCGACGTGTTCCCCGTGGTCCGCCAGCTGCACGAGCTGCTCTGGTACCTGACGGAGGCGCTCGGCCTCGACGCCGCCCGGCCCGTCCACGCCGACCTGCGCCGGGCACGGGAGCGCACCGAACGGCTCAGCCTGCGCACCCCCGGGGCACTGGTCGCGCTGGACGTGGCCGCCCACCGGCGGGAGGTCAACGTCCTCCTGCTGCGCACCAGCGAGTTGATCCGCGCGGACGCCGCCGGCGCGAAGGGCAGGAAGGGCGCGAAGGGCAGGGCGAAGGACCGCCGGGGCGCGGACCTTCGGCGCCCGGCTGCGGGGCGCCGACCTGCGCGGTGCCAGCCTGCGCGGCGCCTGCCTCATCGCCGCCGACCTCACCGGCGCCGACCTGCGCGCGGCCGACATGATCGGCGCCGATCTGCGTGACGCCGACCTGAGCGACGCCGATCTCACCGGCGCCTTCTTCCTCACCCAGCCCCAGCTGAACGCGGCCCGCGGCAGCGTCGGCACCCGGCTGCCGGGGTCAGTCACCCGCCCCGTGCACTGGGCGGCGCGCGGCTGATCCGGCGCCGTCGTCCGCTGCCGCGACCGCCGCGCTGGGCGCGGTCGCGGGCACCGGGCGCCGTTCCAGGCGCAGGCGCAGTCCCTCCGGCATCAGTGTCAGCCGCTCGGTGACCCGCAGCCGGTAGGCCGGGTCGATCCGCAGCTCGTAGCGGCGCAGCAGCAGGCCGAGGACCAGCGTCGCCTCGTGCAGCGCGAACTGGCGGCCGATGCAGGCCCGCGCGCCGGTCCCGAACGGCTTGAAGGTGTGCGGGGGGCGGGCCCGTACGGCCCGGGCCTCGAACCGGTCGGGGTCGAACCGTTCGGCGTCCTCGCCCCACACCTGCGGATCCCGGTGCAGCATCGGCGTCAGCACCAGCGCCCAGGCGCCGCGCCGCATCGGGTGCTCGCCGGCCAGCACGGTGTCCTGCCGGGCCTCCCGGGCGAAGGCGGGCGCGGTCGGCCACAGCCGCAGCGACTCGTCCAGCACCCGGCGGACGTAGCGCAGCCTGGCGACCTGGTCGTAGCCGGGCTCCGGGGTGCCGCCCCAGACCCGGTCCACCTCGGCGCGGGCCCTGGCGGCGATCCCGGGGTGCCGGGCGAGGTGGTACAGGGCGAAGGAGAGCGCGCCCGAGGTGGTCTCGTGGCCCGCCACCAGGAACGTGATCACCTGCCTGCGGACGTTCTCCGCCGACAGCCGCTCCCCGGTCCGGGGGTGGGCCGTGCGGAGCATGCGGTCCAGCAGGTCGCCGTCCCCGCCGCCGGAGCGGCGCCGGGCGGCGACCAGTTCGTCGACCGTGCGGTCGAGGCGGGCGATGTCGGCCGCGTTGCGGCGGGCGGCGCCGCGCAGCAGCAGCGGCACCAGCGGCACGGGTACGCTGTTCAGCCGCTGCGCGTGGGTGAGGGTGCCCACCATCGCGGTGACGAAGGGGTGCGGCCGGTCCCGTTCGAACGAGCCGAAGTCGTGCCCGAACCCGGTCCGCGCGATCGTCTCCAGCGTCAGCTTGGTCATGTCCCCGGGTACGTCCACCGTCCGCCCGGCGGCCAGCTCCCGGTCCCAGCGGCCGGTCAGCCGCGCGGCGACCGCCAGCATCGTCCCGTGGTAGCCCTCCATGGCCTCCCGGCTGAAACCGGGCGCGAGGACGTCGTGCGCCAACTGCCAGTTGGGCTCGTGGTCGTACGCCGTGAACAGGCCGTCCCCGGCGACCGGACGGAGGTTGGCCACCCCGAGGCCCACGTGCTTGGCGAACCGCGTCTCGTCGGCGAGGTCGGCGACCAGCCGGGCACCCCACAGGAACACGAACTCGTTGCCGAAGGCCCGGCGCCGGAAGATGGGGCCGAGCCGGCGCGCGAGGCGCATGGAGTCCTGCAGCGGCCGGTGCCGGTCGGCACCGAGCACGTCGCCGAGCAGCGGCACCCGGTGCGGCGGGTGCGGGATGCGCCGCAGTTCGGGCCAGCCCTGCTCGGCGCCCCGGAACCCCTTGGGCAACCCGGTCCCCGTCGTCTCCGCCATGACGCGATCTCCCTCGACCCAGCCGACGGTTGACCTGCGACCCGCGTGTTGTACGCGTGTTCAATAGCGCGTTCCAGTGTGGTCCGCCCGTTGAACCGGCGTCAAGTAAGGTGAGCGCATGGCCGCGAACCAGGGGGAGCGCGCCCGGCGCAGACTCGGCACCGAGGAGCGCCGTGAACAGCTTCTGTCGGTCGGGGCCCGATTGTTCTCGGAGAGCCCCTACGACGACGTGCGCATCGAGCGGGTCGCCGGGCTCGCCGGGGTCTCCCGGGGGCTGCTGTACCACTACTTCCCGACGAAGCGGGACTTCTTCGCCGCGGTCGTGGAGCGCGAGAGCGGGCGGATGCTGCGCATGACCGCGGCGGTGCCCGGGATGCCGGTGCGCGAACAACTCGCGGCCGGCCTCGACACCTACCTCGCCTACGTCCGGGCCCACGCGCACGGCTTCCGCGCCTTCCACCGCGCCGACGCGGCGGGCGACCAGGCCGTGCGCCGCGCCTACCGGTGCGCCCTGGCCGCCCAGGAGCGGCAGATCCTCGCCGCGCTGGCGGCCGACCCCGAGTTCGGCCCCGGCTTCGGGACCGCCCCGCACGTCCGGCTGGCCGTGCGCGGCTGGCTCGCCTTCACCACGGCCGTCTGCCTGGAGTGGCTGCGCGAGGACGAGCTGACCGGGGAACAGGTGCGCGACCTGTGTGCGCGCGCCCTGCTGGGCGTCCTCGCGTAGGCGGCCGCCCGGGACCGTCGGTCACGCCCGCGCACGCTGCGGGGGCGGTTGGCGTGCGCGCACATCTCGGCTAAGTTAGGCAAGGCTTACCTAAGGAGGTCTGGGGATGGGTGACACACAGGACCGGGCGGCCGGACCCGGCGCAGGGGAACGGGCGCGTTCGGTGCCGGTCGCCGCGTGGTCGTGCTCGGTGACCGCGGACGGCGTCCGCGAGGAGCACCTCGGCGCGCACTCGGTGACCGGCGACGGCGAGGTGCTCCTCGACCTGCCCGGCGACAGCCCCCTGCGCGCAGCCGCGTCGCGCGCCCCGCGCGGGGGGCCGTCCGCCGTGCTGGAGTTCGCCGACGTGGCCCCCGTCCCGGTGCGGCAGCGGATCCGGGCCCGGCTGTGGCTCGCCGGCCGGTTCGCCCCGGCCGACGGCGGCCCGCTGCGCCTGCGGCCCACCCGGGTGGTGCTGCGGCAGCCGTCCGGTACCGTGCTCGTCGGCCCCGACGAGTTCACCGCCGCCCGGCCCGACCCGCTGGCCGGCGCCGAGGCCCGGCTGCTGACCCACCTCGCCGGCGCCCACCCGGACGCCGTCGAGCGGCTCACCCGGCTGGTGCGTCCCGGGAGCCTGCACGCCGCGACCCGTGTGGTGCCCCTCGCCGTGGACCGGCACGGCCTCACCCTGCGCGTCGAACGCACCCGCGCCCACGGCGACGTACGGCTGCCGTTCCACACGCCCGCCGACGACGTCGCGCAGCTCACCGAACGCCTGCACGCGCTGCTGGCCCGGGCGGGCGCCGCCTGCCCCCGCGCCCTACAGCGGCAGCGCGCAGACGGCGACGGGTGACGCGAACGGCTCGCCCGCCAGGTGGAGTTCACCGCTCGCGGCGTCGACGTGGAAGACGCTGACCGTGCCCGACCGCTGGTTCGCCGCGAACAGCAGTCGGCCGTCCGGCGAGAACGCGATCTGCCGCGGGAAGTCCCCGGCCACCGGCACCGTGTCCAGCAGCCGCAGCCGGGCCCCGTCCGCCTCGACGGCGTAGCGCGCGATGCTGTTGTGGCCGCGGTTGGCGAGGAAGGCGTGGGAGCCGTCCGCGGTCACCAGGAACTGCGCCGGGTAGTTGGTGCCCCCCTGCGAGCCCGTGGCCTGCGGCTCACCGATCGTCAGGCCGCCGGTGGCCGGGTCGTAGGCGCAGACGGCGACCGTGTCGTCCACCTCGTTGGCCAGGTAGGCGTACCGCCCGCCCGGGTGGAAGGCCAGGTGGCGCGGTCCGGCGCCGGGCCGGGTGCGGGCCCGGGCGACCTCGGTGAGGGTGCCCGAGGCCGTGTCGAGGCGGTAGCTGTAGACGGTGTCGGTGCCCAGGTCGACGGCGAGGACGTGACCGCCGCCGGGCGCGGTGAGGAACTGGTGCGCGTGCGGGCCCTGCTGGCCGGGGCCCGGCGGCGGGGTGCTGTGCGTGACCAGGGCGGTGCGCTCGCCGAGGGCGCCCGAGGCGTCGATGGGGTGCACCGCGACGCTGCCCGAGGTGTAGTTGGCGCTCAGCAGCCAGTGCCCGCCGGGATGCACCGACAGGTGGCACGGGCCCGCCCCGCCCGTGCTCCGGCTGCCCAGGATCCGCCGGTCCGTCGTCCGCACGGCGGTCACGGCACCGTCCTGGCGCTCATCCACCGCGTACAGCGTGCGGCCGTCCGGGTGGACCGCGAGGTACGACGGGTCGGGGATCCCGGTGAGCGTCCCCGAGCCGGTGATCCGGCCCGTCGCCGGGTCGTACGAGGCCAGGCCGATGCCGGCGCCGCCGCCGTCGGTGGAGGTGTAGGTGCCGACGTACAGCGGACGCGGGCCGGCGGACCCGCGGGGCGGCACGGCGGCCGGCCGCCCGGCGGGGGCCGGTGCGCCGCCCGCCGGCGGGGCCGCCGGCGAGGGCACCACCACCACGGCGGCCGTGCCCGCCACCGCCCCGACGAACCGGCGCCTGCTCCAGCCGTCCGCGGGCCCCTGGTCCCGTGCCGCCCGCCCGTCCGTGTCCATCCCTCACCTCAGGTCGTCGGTTGCCCCGTCCGTGACCGCCACCATGGCGCGGACCCACCGTCAAAGGCAAGGGCGGCAAAACCTGTTGCGTCGTGCGCAACGGGACCGGCGCTCACCACTGCCCGTCCTCGACCGGTTCGCCCGGTGCGTCCCCCAGCGGGAGCACCTGGCCGGCGGACGGCTGCTGCCAGGGGTCCAGGTCGTCCCCGAGCCACGCCCCCACCGGCTCGACGGCCGTCAGGGCCTCGGCGGGAGCGAGGTCCTCGGCCCCTTCGTCGTAGTGGTCGTACCAGGGCAGTCCCGCCCTCGTGTACGCCGCCCGGTCCACCGGCGAGGGCGGCGGCGCCTCGCCCGTGATGCGGCGCCACTGCGGGGGTGCGACGAGGTGGACGAAGACCCGCCCGGCGGGCGTTTCGGACCAGTCCGGGAGCGGCCGGTCGTCCTGGTGGACCTCTTGGCGCATCGTGCCGCCGACGCCCAGCCCCATGGCCGCCGCCCGCCGCGGGGGAGCCCCGGCCGCCGCCGGGGCGGGCGGCGGCGGCCCGCCGGGGGCGGCCGCCACGGGCGCGGGCGTCCCGAAGGCACCGGGGGCCGGCGGCGGTGCGCCGGGGCCGGCGGACACCCCGGGCGCCCGGTGCCGGGCGCGCAGCCGCTCCTGCTCCCGGCGCCGCCACCCGGCCAGCACGTCCTGTCCCAGCGGGAACGCCTGCAGTTGTACTCCGCCCCACACCTCCTCGCCGGTGACCTGCCCCTCCACGGTCGCACCGAGCCCGAGCGGCACGGCGACGAACTGGCGGACCGTCCCGGTGCCGGAGTTGATGCCGTCCAGCCAGGGCTGGCGGGGCAGCACCACGTAGTTCTGCGGGTCGCGGCGCAGCCGGTCGCTCCACGGGCCGCCCGACACGGCGCACACCCTGCCCACCCCGACCTGGAGGGCGGCCGGTTCCGTCGTACCGGCGAAGCTCAGCCACATCGCCTCGCGCAGGTGCACCGGCAGCATCACGCCGCCGCGCGCCCGCCACTCCCCGGGGACCCGGTCGGCGTGGTCGGCGACCCGCCGGACCGGGAACTCGCCCAGCCCCGGCGGCAGCGGGTGCGTGCCCGTCTCGGGCAGTCGCAGCGTGCGGACGAACCGCACCGCCACCCCGCCGCGCAACCGCAGTGTGTTCCCGTCGATCCGTACCGCGCCCACCGGTCCGCTCCCTCCCCCGCGGTGCCGGGCCCCGCCCGGCACTCCTCACGAAGAACGCTCGCCGATCCCCGCCCGGTTCCGCCACAGCTCCTCCTGGACGCCGAGGCGGTCGCGCAGCCGGGTCACCCGCGGCAGCTTCGCCCGCTGCTCCTGGGAGACCCGGTCCAGCTCCTCCAGCAGGCGCCGGGTGCGGTGCTCGGTGTTCAGCTCGTCGATGATCCGGTCGGCCTCGGTCAGCACCGCGCCCATCAGCTGCCAGTTCTCCCAGTCCTCGCGGATCTCCTCCCGGAACAGTCCGGCGAGCCGGTCGCGGGTGCCGGTCGCCGTGTGCAGCTCGGCCGTGAGCCGCGCCTCCGCCGACTCGGCGTTCTCGCTCAGGTCGGTGGTCACCAGCACCGCGAAGCTGACGACGGCGTCGCCGACCTCGGAGAGCAGTTGCTCCACGGCCGCGCCGACCCGGGGCGGGAACAGCTCCTCGGGGCCGCGGGCCTTGGCCAGGTCCGTGAAGGAGCGGGCCAGTACCCGCAGGACGACCGTGCAGATCTCCAGCGTGTCCAGTCCGGTGCGCAGCACCACCCGGTGCAGCAGCCCCTCCTTCACGCGCGGGTTGAGCCGCAGGCTGTCCTCCGCCTGCCGCAGTGCCGCGTCCACCCGGACGATGTCGTGGTCCAGGCGGCGCGCCTCGTGCAGACGTTCGGCCGCCCGCTCCCAGGGGATGCGGCCGGCCGCCTCCTCGCCCATCCGCAGCATCAGCTGCCGCACCCGGCGCGCCAGGTCCTCGATCGACCGGCCGGCCTCGTCCACCCACACCGGGGGCGGCAGCAGCAGGTTGCAGGCCATCCCGACGACCGCGCCGATCAGCGTCTCCACGATCCGCGCCCAGGCGGTGAACCCGTGGGCGGTGACACCGAGCACCAGCATGGCGCTGATCGCCACCTCGGCCACGTACTCGTCGACCCGCACCAGGTGCCCCACGCCCAGCGCGGCCACGATCAGCAGCGCCAGGCTCCACCAGGTCAGCCCGACCAGCAGGCTGAAGGCGATGGCGACCAGCACCCCGGCCACCACCGCGTTCACCCGGCGGATGCCGTTGGTGAGCGTGGCGTAGAAGGTGACCTGGACGACCAGCAGGGCGGTCAGGGGCGCGGTCAGGGGGGCGGATTCCGGGCTCAGGCGCAGCGCGATGACGTAGGCGATCGTCGCCGCCGTCGCCGATCGCAGGGTCTGGACGACCACCGGCTCCCGGCGGCGTCCCAGCATGCGCTGCAGTTCCGCTGTCCATTTCCGTACGTCGTGCATCCTTTGGCCTGTTCCCGTTCCGCCGGTGCGTCGAACGTGCTTCTTCCGGGACCGTGTCCGTCCGCGGACCTTCCGGATCGATCACCTCGGTCAGGAGGCGTACGGCGTGCGGGCGATCCGCCCCGGCGGGGGCGGGCCGGGCGCCCGGCCCGTCAGGCCCGGAGCCTGTCGAGGAAGGCCCGGAGGTTGGCGGTGGTCCGGGCGATCTGCTCCTGGAGGGTGAGGCTCTCCTCGAACCGCGTCCCGGACTGCGGCAGCCTCTTGCCGCGCACGTACAGCGAGCACGCCAGGTCCGTGCACATGTACACGCCGACCGAGTTGCCCTCGCGGCCCGCAGCGCCCGCCTTCCGCGCGGTCATCAGCGAGACCCCGCCGCCCGGATGGGTCGTCAGGCACACCGAGCACATGCTGCGGCGCAGGAACCCGCGCTGCGCGGCCGGGAAGCGCAGCGTGACGCCGACGGGCCGGCCGTCCCGCTCGGTGACCAGGTAGCTGCGGTCGGGCGCCCCCGGATCGCGCCAGCCGAGGAAGTCGAGGTCGTCCCACGGGCGTTCGCCCAGATCGCGCGGGACCGCCAGACGCTTGGCCTCCCCCTGGGAGCAGTTGACGAACGACTTGCGGATGTCCTGCTCGGTGAGCGGTCTCATGGGGGAAGTCCTTCCGGAGCGCCGGAGTGTGAACCTATGGGGTCTAGGTGCATGGCTAGCCTACGTAGCCAGAAAAGGATGGGCCAATGGATTTTCGGTGTGCGGGTGCGGGTGCGGGTGCGGGTGCAGGTGCGGAGTGCGTCGGTCGGCGGACCCGGCCGGCGGCCCGGGGCGCCGGTGAGCCGTTCCGCGCCCCGTGCGCCCCGCGGCAGGGGCACACGGTCCGGCCCGCCGGCCGGAAACAGCCGGTTCCTGCTTCGCTCACAGTTTGAAATAAGGGGGAACGAAGTCGCCCGGGGTCGGGCCGCGAGGGTATGTTGCAGGTCGGACACGGTACGGAGGGGGCCACATGGCGGCGCGGAGCGGGCGCACGGTACGCGACCTCAGACGGGGCAACCGCACGGCCGTGCTGCAGCGGCTCTATTTCGACGGCCCGCTCAGCCGCTTCGAGCTGGGCCCCGCGACCGGTCTCAGCTCCGGCTCGGTCAGCAACGTGGTCGCGGACCTCGTGGCCGACGGCCTGGTCGAGGAGGCCGGCAGCGTCGACTCCGACGGCGGGCGCCCCCGCACCCTGCTGCGCGTCGCCCCGCACAGCGGGCAGATGGTCGGCGTCGACGTCGGCGAGACCCGCGTCCGCGTCGAGCTGTTCGACCTGGCCCTCACCGAACTCGCCCGCACCGAGCGCCCGCTGAGCCCGCAGGGCTACGACGTCGACGTCATCACCGGTCACATCCGCGACGGCGTATCGGAGGTCCTCGCCGCCCGGGAGGCGGCGCCCGAGCGGTTGCTGGGCGTCGGCGTCGGCGTCCCCGGCATCGTGGAGTACACGGCGGACCGGGGCGCGGTGGTGCACGGGCAGACCATCGGCTGGGACGCGGTCCCGCTGGAGGAACTGCTCCACTCGACCTCCGGCCTCCCCGACGGCGTCCCGTACTTCATCGACAACGGCGCCAAGACGCTGGGCCAGGCCGAGATGTGGTTCGGCGCGGGACGCGGCGCCCGCAACGCCGTGGTCGTGCTCTTCGGCTCCGGCGTCGGCGCCTGCCTGGTCACCCCCCAGGTGGAGCAGGGGCGGGCCGTCGAATGGGGTCATCTGACGGTGCGCGTCCGCGGCCGCCGGTGCCGCTGCGGCGCACCGGGCTGCCTGGAGGCCTACGCCGGCGCCGAGTCACTGCTGGCCCGCTGGCGCGAGGAGGGCGGCCGCCCGCCGGAGGGGACCGACGAGGAGACCGCGCTCACCGCGATGCTCGCCGCCGCCTACCCGCCCGGGGGCACCGGGGCCGACCCGGTCGCGCTGGCCGTGCTGGAGGAGACCGCCGAGTACCTGGGCGCCGGCCTGTCGGACCTGATCAACCTCTTCCAGCCGGAGCGGATCCTCATCGGCGGCTGGGCCGGCCTCCAGCTCGGCACCCGGTTCCTGCCCGCCGTGCGCCGCCACGCGGCGACGTACGCCCTGCGTCACCCGGGCGACAAGGTCACCATCGACCTCGGCCGGCTCGGTCCCGACGCCGTCACCGTCGGCGCCGCGATCCTGCCGCTGGCCGACTTCTTCGCCCGCGGCGGCCACCGCCCCGAACCGGTCACCGAGGCCCGCCTGCCTGCCTGGCGCGCCGCCCTGCGGGAACGGACACCGCGCTGAGCACACCGGCCGCGCGGAGCGCTCAGCCGGAGGACTCCTCCGGGGCCGGCCCGTCGGAGGGGGCCACCGCGGGGTCCGGTCCGCCCCGGCGGCCCGCGCCGGCCTCGTCGGGGTCGGGCACGTCGTCCGCGTCCTTTGCCGCCGCGCCGTCACCGGCCGCCTCCGCCGGGGCGACCTCCCAGGGGTCCTCACCGGGACGCGCCTGCTGATCGGGCAGGTCCCGGGGGACCGGGCGGTCCGTGCCGGAGCCGGGCCCCGGCTCCGGCGCCGCAGGCTGTTCGGGTTGTGCCGTCATGACTCACTCCTCGTTCCGGCCGGATCAGCCGACCTTGTGTCCCTGCAGCGGCGCCGTCTCCATGCCGCCGCCCTTCTGCAGTCCGTCCAGGAACTCGCGCAGCACCTCGTCCGCCGTGTACCGGGGCCGCCAGCCCAGCTCGGTGCGGGCCCGGCTCCAGTCCATCAGCGGCAGGCGCAGGACCGCGTCGAACAGGTGCGGGGACGCCGGCAACAGGTGCAGTCCCCAGGCCGCGGCGATCGCCGAACGGACCGCCGTGCGCGGCAGCCGGACCGGGCGGGCGCCGAGCATCTCCGCGAGCATCGCGGCGTCGACCGGCGGCTCGGCGGCGAGGTTGTACGCGCCCCGGGCGGAGTCCGAGTGCACCGCGAGCCGGTAGGCCTCGGCCGCGTCGTCCGTGTGCAGCGCCTGCAGCCGGAGCCCGGGGACGTCCGGCAGGAACGGCAACAGCTCGGGCCGGGCCAGCGGACCGGGCAGGAAGCGTCCGCCGAAGATCCGGCGCTGCTCGCTCGCCGACTGCCACTTGAACAGGAACGCCGGACGCATCCGCACCACCCGCACCTCGGGGTGGTCGCGCTCGAAGACGTCGAGGGTGCGCTCCAGATAGGCCTTCTCCCGGCAGTACGCGGCGTCCGGCCAGCCGTGCGTCGGCCACGACTCGTCCACGGGGCGGTCCTTGGGCCCCGGGGAGTAGGCGCCCACCGACGAGGCGTGCACCAGCACCGGCACCCGGGCCGCGGCCACCGCCTCGTACACCCGGATGCTGCCCAGGACGTTGGTCCGCCAGGTGGTCGCCGGATCGTGCGTCGGCTGGAACGCCCAGGCCAGGTGGATCACGGCGTCGGCGCCCTCGAACAGCTCGGCCGGGCCGGCCGTCCCGGACGCCAGGTCCACCGCCGACCACTGCGTCTTCGGCGGGGACCACTCGGGCGTCCGCCGTGCCAGACCGTGCACCGACGCGATCCGGGGGTCCTCCGAGAGCAGGCGGACCACGCTCGTGCCCACGTTCCCGGTGGCGCCCGTCACGACCACCCTGCTGCCCGCTGGTGTGTTCACCTTCGGCTCCTCTCGGCGGGGGGCTCGGCCGACCGCCCGGGTACCCGGGCGGTCGGCCCGCACACGGCGGCGGTGGGAAACGGGGACAGGGAAAGAGCCCCGGCCGTGACGGGGGAATCACGGCCGGGGCGGTCCGGGTGCGGGCGCGGACGGCGGTCGCCCCGCGGCGGGGACTCCACAGGGCTTCAGCCGGACGATCGTCCCCGTGGGCCGTGGGTGGGGCCCGGACACCGTCCCGTCCACACCCACGGTTCGTTCAACGGCCAACCACCCCGGGCCGTTCCGGCTCCTCCTGTGACTCGGGACACCCGGGCGGCGGGTCAGCCCAGCGGGCTGTCCGCCAGCCGGGCCAGCAGGTCGGCGGGGTCGGCGTACACCTCATGCGCCCCCGCCTCCGTCAGGTCCGCCCGCGGGATCCCGCCGCACAGCAGGCCCACGCAGCGCACCCCCGCCTTGCCGCCCGCCCGCATGTCCCACACGGTGTCCCCGACGAACACCGCCCGGGAGGCGGGCACGCCGGCCAGCTCCAGGGCGTGCTCCACCGGCTCCGCGGCCGGCTTGCCCTCCTGCACGTCGTCCGAACTGGCGGTGCCGGTGATGGCGTCGTCCGCGTCGATCGCCCGGCGCAGCGCGCCCAGTTCGCCGCCGCTCGCGGAGGTGGCGAGGACGACCGCCCAGCCCTCGCGGTGCAGCCGCCGCAGCAGCTCCCCGGCCCCGGGCAGGGCGGGCAGCCGGTCGAAGTACTGCCCGTACAGCGCCTTGTGCGCGGCGCTCAGCTCGGCGTCCTGCGACGGGTCGCGGTCCTCCCCGAGCAGGTGGGCGATCAGATCCGTGGAGCCGAGTCCCACCGCCCGGTGCACCGCGTGCATCGGCACCCGGTGGCCCGCCTGCCGGAAGGCCTCCCACCAGGTGACGACGTGCAGGTGATTGGTGTCGACGAGGGTCCCGTCGACGTCGAAGACGGCGGCGCGGTCCATGCGGGGGTCCTTTCTCTCGCTGCGGACCGGGTACCACCCCACGCCCGCGTCACGCGTGACGGTGCCCGGCCCGGCGCAGGCCGCGCCCCGGCTCGCGCGGGCGGGTCCGGGACCTGCCCGGTCAGGGCCCCGCGCACGGCCCGCGGGCTCCTCGGACCGTCCCCTCCCGCGGTTCCCGGGCCCGGTTTGCCCGTGTCGGCACCGGGTACTGCGATGTCCCACCGTCCCACCGTGAGGAGGTCCGCGATGCCCGATTCCGCTTCCGTTCCCGCCGGGCGGCCGAGGGCGGCCGTGGTCACCGGCGCCGACTCCGGCATCGGCCGCGCCACCGCCGTACGCCTGGCCCGGGAGGGCCTGGACGTCGGCATCACCTGGCACAGCGACCGCGAGGGCGCCGAACGGACGGCGGAGGAGATCCGCGCGACCGGCCGCCGGACCGCGCTCGCGCGGCTGGACCTGACCCGGCTGCCCGAGGCGGCGGACGCCGTGGACGAGCTGTGCGCGGCCCTGGGCCGGGTCGACGTGCTGGTCAACAACGCCGGCACGGGCACCATGACCCCGTTCCTCGACCTCGGTCTGGAGGATGTGCGGAAGGTGCTCGACGTGGACCTCGTCGGCCCGTTCCTGTGCGGGCAGCGCGCGGCGCGGCACATGATCCGGCAGGGCGACGGCGGCCGGATCGTCAACGTCACCTCCGTCCACGAGCACCAGCCCCGCGTCGGTGCCGCCCCCTACTGCGCGGCCAAGGGCGGCCTCGGCCTGCTCACCCAGGTCATGGCCCTGGAACTCGCCGAGCACGGCATCACGGTGAACGCGGTCGCGCCGGGGGAGATCGCCACCCCGATGACCGGCCAGGAGGACACCGACGTGCACACCGAGCGCCGTCCCGGCGTCCCCCTCGGCCGCCCCGGTGACGCCCGCGAGGTCGCCGCCGTCATCGCCTTCCTCGCGGGCCCGGACGCCTCCTACGTCACCGGTGCCTCCTGGAGCGTCGACGGCGGCATGCTCCGCATGGGCCCGCAGGCCGGCTCGCACCTGACGAGCGACGACTGGCGCCGTCCGTGAGGCGCCGGTGAGGCTGCGCACGAGTTCCTGCGACGGCCCCGGCTACAAGCGCATCCGCTGCGGCCGGGGCTTCCGGTACGCCGACGCCACCGGCGAACCCCTCACCGATTCCGGGCAGCTGGCCCGGATCCGGTCCCTGACCATCCCGCCCGCCTGGCGCGACGTGTGGATCTGCCCCTGGCCCAACGGCCACCTGCAGGCCGTCGGCACCGACGACGCCGGCCGCCGCCAGTACCTGTACCACGAGCAGTTCCGGACGGAGCAGGACCGGGCCAAGCACGAACACGTGCGGCAGGTCGCGCGGGCCCTGCCCGAGCTGCGGGCCAAGGTCGCCACCGACCTGGCGGGGCGCGGGCTGAGCCGCGCGCGGGTCACCGCCTGCGCGGTGCGCCTGCTCGACCTCGGGTTCTTCCGCATCGGCAGCGACCGGCACACCCGCAACAGCGAGACCTACGGCCTGACGACGATGCTGCGCGAGCACGTCAGCTGCGGCCGGGGCGAGATCACGTTCAACTTCCCCGCCAAGGGCGGCGTCGAGATGGTGCGGGCCCTGGTCGACGACCAGGTGAACACCGTGGCGCGGGCCCTGCTGCGCCGTCCGCGCGGCGGCGACCGCTTCCTGGTCTTCCACGAGCGCGGCGCCTGGCACGACCTGCACGGCGACGACCTGAACGAGGCGCTGCGCCGGCTGTCCGGCACGGACGTCACGGCGAAGGACTTCCGCACCTGGCACGCCACGGTGCTCGCCGCCGTGGCCGTCGCCGTCACCCACGGGACGGCCCGGGCCACCGAGGCCTCCCGGCGCCGGCAGATCAGCCGCGCGGTCCGCGAGGTCAGCCACTACCTCGGCAACACCCCCGCGGTGTGCCGGGCCTCCTACATCGACCCGCAGGTCTTCGAGCTGTTCGAGCAGGACGTCACCGTCGCCCCCGCGCTCACCCGGCTGGGCGAACACGGGGACTTCGGGCGTCCGGCCACGCAGGGAGCCGTCGAGGCGGCGGTGCTCGACCTCCTCGACGGCTCCTGCGGACGAGCCGCCGGAGCGGCCCGCGTTCTACCCTCGAAGGCATGACCGAACAAGCAGCTCCCCACATCCCGCACCCGCGGATCCTGGTGCTGGGGGTGATGCCGGGCAAGCCGGGCCGCCCGCCCTTCCGGATCATGGAGATCGACGGTCAGGTGGTCGGCGAGGCCAGGACCGTCACCGACGTGCTGGAGGCCGCCGCGTCCTTCGGGATCACCGTCCACGACCTGGACGACCCGGACGTGGTCCGCTGGGTGGGCGGTGACAAGTTCACCTGGACGCTGCACTGAACCGGTGGCTCAGCCCACCGTCCACTTCTGGGCCGCGGTGCCGTTGCACGTCCAGATCTGCAGCCGGGTGCCGTTGGCCGAGTTGGCCGAGGGCACGTCGAGGCACTTGTTCGCCTGCGGGTTGACGATGTCGTGCGCGGCCGAGACGGCCCACTTCTGGTTGGGGCCGCCCGTGCAGTCCCACAGCTGGACGGTCGAGCCGTCCGCGGTGCCGTTGCCGGTGACGTCCAGGCACTTGCCGAGCGCCCGGATCGTGCCGTCGGAGCCGACCGTCCACTGCTGGGCGGCGCTGCCGTTGCAGTCGTAGAGCTGGACCGGCGTGCCGTTGGCCGAGCTGGCCGAGGCCACGTCCACGCACTTGCCCGCCAGGCCCGTGATCGGGACGCCGGCCGCGGTGCTGCTCGTGGTCACCGACACGGAGTCCACCACCAGCTGCGCCGGGAAGGCCGTGGAGGCGTCCGGGTCGCCCGGCCAGTAGCCGCCGACCGCGAGGTTCAGGATCAGGAAGAACGGCTTGTTGAACGCCCAGGTGTTGCCGCCCACGTCCGCGGGCGTGCGCCGCTGGTAGACCGTGCCGTCCACCGACCAGGTGATGGAGTCGGGGGCCCAGTCGACGGCGAAGGTGTGGAAGGCGTCCGCGAAGACCTGGCCGTTGGGCAGGGTGTAGGGCGCGCCGATGCCGGCCGAGCCGGAGTAGCCCGGTCCGTGGATGGTGCCGTGCACGGTCGAGGGTTCGAAGCCGACGTTCTCCATCACGTCGATCTCGCCCGAGTTCGGCCAGCCGACCTGGCCGATGTCGTTGCCGAGCATCCAGAAGGCGGGCCACATGCCCTGGCCGCGCGGGATCTTCATCCGGGCCTCGACGTGGCCGTACTGGGCGGCGAACTTGCCGGAGGTGTTCAGCCGGGCCGAGGTGTACTGGCAGCTGCCGTACCAGCACTGGTAACCGGCCGGGTTCTCCTTGCGGGCCGTGATCACCAGGTGGCCCTGGCCGTCCAGGGCCGCGTTCTTCGTGCCCGAGGTGTAGTACTGCCGCTCGTGGTTGTTGACGTTGTCGCCGGTCTCCGTCGTCCACTTCGAGGAGTCGACCGCGGAACCCGCGGGACCGTCGAAGGTGTCCGAGAAGGTGGTGGCGGTGGCGACGGCCGGGGTGGCGGTGTGCGCCTGGGCCGGGCCGACGGCGACCGAACCGACCAGCGCGGCCGACAGGGCGGCGAACAGACATCTGCGGAGCAGGCGGGGGAGGCCATGACTCTCCGTTTCACGTGGGGGGAGTGACGCCTCTTGATTTAAGGAGTGAGATAAGGAAGGCGTCAATACCTTGGTACGGACCTCTGCGTGACGGTCACTCAGCTGCCGGCCGCCGTACGCGCGCGTGCACGGCCCGTCCGAGCCGCCGTCCCAGGAGCAGCCAGCCGATCAGCGCCCCGGTGGTGTTGAGGATGACGTCGTCGATGTCGAAGGCCCGCCCGGTGACCAGCGCGCCCTGCGCCATCTCGACCATCAGCATCACGAGGGCCGTGAGCAGCAGCACCCGCAGCACGCGCCGGGCGCGCGGGGCGAGCACCGGCACCAGGACGCCGAACGGGACGCCGAGCAGCACGTTGCCGCCGATCTGCTTGACCGCGTCGCGCACCGGGGCGTGGTCCACGTAGGCCCGCAGGGAGCGTCCGGGGTGCAGGTTGCTGTGGGTCAGGGACACCGACGCCGGGGACGGCTGCAGGGTGATCCGGGCGAGGACGACGGCGAAGGCCACCATGAAGACGAAGGCGCACAGCATCGCCAGCACCCGCCACGGCAGCGCGAGCACGTGGTGTTCCCGCTCCAGGGGCGGTTCCCCGGCGGGCTGCCGCTTCCTCGGGGCACGCAGCGCCGCGGGCAGGCGTAGGGCGGTCCGGTCCATGCGATCCTCCAGTCGTCGGCGTCCCCGCGTCCAGGCGGTTACCCGGAGGGCCGCCGAGGATGCCGTCGCCCCGGGGCCCGGCGCACCGGTGGTCCCCCTTCCCGCCAGGGCCGCGAACGGGCCGCGAAGGGGCCGCGAACGGGACGGCCGGGCGCGACGGCCCCCGCCGGGCGCGACGGCCCCCGCCCGGAAGTCGCGGCAGGCCGGGCGGGGGCCGTGGGGGAGCGGTCGGGACCGCGGTGGCCGGGTCTCAGGACCCGTAGGAGACGTGCACCTCCTTGAAGCCGAGGGAGCGCAGCAGCCCCCGGAGCATGCCGGTGGTGTTCGTCTCGGCCCGCGTGGTCAGTCCGCTGCTCCGCGCGGCCTGGCCGATGTGCCGCACCGCGAGCTTCTGCACCGCCTGCTCGCTGTTCGGGTTGTCCGAGAACACGTCGCCGAGCCGGTCCAGCAGACCGCGCTGCTTGGACACGGCGTAGGAGTGGTCGGGGTCCAGGGCCGGCCGGCCGAGGCGCGCGTGCGGCAGCCGGAGGGTGGCCGACGTGCGGTCACCGTCGACCCGCACGTCGTCGCGGCCGATCCGGCCGAGGTCGACGTAGGCGTCCACGGTGCCCGCGCCGACGTAGAGGGTGCGGGTGCCGCGGATCGCGTCCGGCAGGAACCTGGCGTCCTTCTCCAGGTCCACGACGACCTGGAAGTTGCCGGACGCGGCGTCGTAACGGCTCATTTCCTGGATGGACTTCAGGAGTGCGGGCCCGGAGCGGTCGTGGGTCTCGGTGCCGAACAGGTCCTTGACGCCCGGGAGCACGGCCAGCCGGATCCCCGCGAACAGCACCATGAGCACCACCACCAACGCGGCGATCACCTTGGCCCAGCCGGGCACGTGCCGGGGCGGGCGCCTGACCGAAGTCGTCATGGGAGGGTCCTCCTTCCTGCTCTCCGGATGCCCGCCACCGGGCGTGCCAGACCGAAGAGTTGGCCGAAAGGCACCGAGGTCCCCGCTCGCCGGCCGGCCTCACGGCAAGCCGGACGCGGCCTCCGACCGGGTGAGGGCCGCATCCAGCGTGGGCTCGGGGGTCAGCAGCCGGGTCAGCCCGGTGACCCGGAAGACGCGCAGGGTCAGCGGATGGGCGCACACCAGGTGCAACCGCCCGCCCCGCTCCAGCACCCGGCCGCGGGCCCGGTGGATGAGGCGCACTCCGGAGCAGTCGAAGAACTCGACCCGCCGCAGGTCGATGACCGCGCGCAGGCCCGGCCGGTCGGTGATCCGGTCCAGCGCGGGCTGGACCTCGGCCGCCGCGGCGATGTCGATCTCGCCGCGGAACTCCAGCACCGTGTGGCCGCGGTACTCGTGCACCCGAAGGTGCCGGTCGGACGGTGCGGGTCCCTGTCCCATGACGGCTTTACCTCCCACCCCGCGCCCCGGCATCGGTTCACGCTCGTCAAGTTACCCTCGATGGAGTGAATTTGAGCATGTTCGATTGACATATGTCTTCGCGGTGCCTGCGACGCCCACCAGATTTCGCCGGACTCAGTCCACCAGCAGCCCCAGCCTGCCCGTCGTGCGCCCGGTGCCGCCCCGTTCACGGGCCTCGGCGGCATCCGCCGGCGGGAAGGTCCCGGCGATCGTGGTACGCAGCCCGCCCGACTCCACCGGGTCCGCCACCGCCCGCATCCCGGAGCGGTCGGTGTCCACCGGCACCCGCACCGCGCGCACCCCCGGCCGCGCCGCCTCGTCGGGGAAGTCCCGGGAGCCGCCCGGCGGGACCGACACCACGACCCCGCCCGGCCGCAGGGTCCGCACGGACCTCTCGCCGCCCGGCGTGTCCAGCACCACGTCGACGTCCCGCACCGCCCCGGTGACGTCGACGGACCGGTAGTCGACCGGCTCGTCCACGCCGGTCCCCCGCAGGAAGCCGTGCTTGCCCGCGCTCGCCGTGCCGATCACGTGGGCGCCGCGCGCCTTGGCGGCCCGCTGTACGTCCTGGTGAAGGGGCCGTGCGGACAGGGCCCCGCGCCCTGCGGCCGGCCTCCGGGGCGGCCGGCCGGGCCCTGGAGTACGACGGGGAGATCTTCGGGTGCGGCGGACCCGACGAGTGGAGCACGTCCGACGGCGGGGACACACCGGAGGAGGGGCTGGGGCTCCACTTCGACACGACCCAGCCGGCCCGGCGACGGCTACCGCGCGGAGCGCACGGAGGCGGACCGGGTGCTGTACTCCTTCGGCGTCGGCGGCCGGACCAAGGCCGCCGTCGTCGCCAAGGACCAGGAGGGGCGCCCCGGCCGGGGCCCGGAGACCGACGCCTCCTGCGACCCCGCCGAACTGCCCGCCCGGTACGCCGCCGCCCCGGGGCGGCAGGTGTGGACGGACGGGCACGGCGGGCGGGTGCCGGTGAGCCGGCTCCGCAGCGGGGGCCGGCGCGGAGCACTGCGGCGGGGAGAGCGCCTCCTTCCCGGTACCGGACGAGGGCGCGGGCACCCGGCAGTACGCCCGCGACCCGGAGGGGGTGCTCACCGGCGACGGTCTGCTCATCGGCCGGTACGACGGCGACACCCGCATGCCCGCCGGCGCCCGCGACACCGGGTACCACTACCGCCACTGGCGGCTGTGGCTCACCGCCGACCGGGCGAGCGTCTACGTCCGCACGCCCGACGGGGTCGAGGAGCGGCCCCGGGTGCGGGAGGGCGCCGGCCGCGACTGAACCGCCACCGGCCGACCGTCACCGGCTGCGGTGCAGCGCGACGAGCAACTGCCAGACCTGGTCCGCCGCTTCCCGCGGCGTCGCCCGAAGCAGTCCGTGCAGCCAGTCGGCGAGGACCCCCGCGAAGGTCGCGGCCACGGCCGAGGCGACCAGCGGGGCGTCCGCCGCACCCGCCAGTTCGCGCTCGGCCAGGCTGCGCGCCCGCAGGTCCCGGTGCAGCACCCGGCCCAGCGGGCCGCCGCCGCCCGGCGCGAGCAGCGAGCGGTACAGGCCCGCGTGCGGGGTGAGGCCCAGGAAGAACTCCCGCAGCGCGGACGGGGCGTTGACCGGGTCGGGCCGCCCCCGCCAGGCGTGCAGCGCGTCCACCGCCTGCCGTACGACGTCCGCGCACGCGTCGACCGCCAGCGCCTCCAGGTCGTCGTAGTGCACGTAGAACGTGGCCCGGCCCACCCCGGCCCGGCGCACCAGGGCGGCCACGCCCACCTCCGCCAGCGGGCGCTCGGCGCACTCGTCGAGCAGGGCGGCGCGCAACCGGGCACGGGTGCGCGCCGCCCGCGGGTCCTCCTGGGGCGCCCGGGTCATCGGGCGACGAGCACCGCGGCCAGTGCGAGCGCTCCGGGCAGAGCCTGGGCGAACAGGATGCGCCGGTTGGCCGTGACGGCGCCGAACACACCCGCCACCACCACGCACACCAGGAAGAACACCCGCGCCCCGAATCCGGTCGGTCCGGCCGCCGCCAGCCCCCACACCAGGCCCGCCGCCAGGAAGCCGTTGTACAGGCCCTGGTTGGCGGCCAGCGGTGCGGTCGCCCGGGCCGTCCCGGGATCCAGGCCGTGCAGTCCGCGCCCCGGAGCGCGCTGCCACAGGAACATCTCCAGCACCAGGAAGTACACGTGCAGCACGGCCACCAGGCCGACCAGCATCTTCGCCGCGATCTCCACGATCGGCACCCTCTTTCTTGGACAGGTGCCCAGGATAACAGGACACCTGTCCAAGAAAGGAGGCGCCGAGTGAAACCGGTGGGCGGGGTATCCGCAGGGGAAGGACGGCAAGAGGGCGTCCCAGGACAAGAGGACATCCAGGAGGAGACATGCCCCTCGTCACCGCGGGCGTCGTGGTGCTGGACTGCGTCGAGCCCGAGAAACTCGCCCAGTTCTACAAGGAGTTGCTGGAAGGCCGGCAGACCGAGGCGTCCGCCAACCTCGTGGAGGTCAGGGGTGCCGACGGCATCCGGATCGCCTGCCGCCGGGACACGGCCGCGACCCCCCCGAGCTGGCCGCGCCCCGAGAACTCCCTGCAGGCGCACCTGGACTTCCTGGTCGAGGACCTGGACGAGGCCGAACGCCGGGTGGTGGCGCTCGGCGGCCGGCCGCTGCAGACGCGGGACGCCCACGGCCCCTACGAGGAGCGCGGCTACGCCGACCCGGCCGGCCACTCCTTCACCCTGCGCCTGGTCCAGCCCACGGCCCCGAAGCAGGGCTGAGGCCCCGGAACAGGGCCGAGGACAGGGCGCGGGGGTGTCTTCCGGGCCGGACTGGTGGTCCGGCCCGGAAGACACCCCCCTGACGCCCGAATCAGTCCCGGCCGCCCTTGTCGGTGGTCGGCCACACACCGGTGGACCGGGCGATGGCCTTCGCCCCGGTGCGGTCCACGGCGCTGCGCACCACCGCGAAGATGGCGCCCTGGACCGCCGCGGCCAGCAGGATCTCGCCCCAGCCGCGGTCCGGGTCCAGCGCGTCGGGGGCGTCCTCCTCGTGCCGCACGATCTTCCACGCCTTGCGGAAGGCCATTCCCGCCAGCGCGCCGCCCGCCCAGCTGAGCACGAAACCGACCGGCTTGTACGCCAGGGGCAGCGCCTGTTTCCTCTTGCTCTTGTTCTTCGCCATGTGTGACTCCTTCCTCGTCATCCGGCCCTCATGCGAGGCCTCCTTCGGGCGCCACTCGTTCGCCCTGCGGCACCGGCCCGGGCGGTGGCGCGGGGCGGTGTGCCGTTCGGCGGGGTCCGGGCCGAGCGGGAGGACGCCGGTGGGGTCGGCGGCGCTGCCCCGGCGGCCGGGAGGCGGGCGCCTCCAGCCGCCGGAGACCGCAGTGCGCGCCTGCGCGCAGCGGGGCGCCCGCGCCGGACGCGTTCACCGTTTCCCGCCGCCGGCACGGTGTGATCCGCGTGGGCGCGGGCAGTCGCCGAGAGGTGAGCGGTACATCCTCGGAACGGGAGAGGGCCGCACGGACGGCCGAGGACAGGACCGGAGAGGCGAGCACGTCTGCGCCGCCGGTCGGCGGACACGACACCGGGAGGACGAACACGGCCACGCGCGAACCGACCACCGAACCGACCGCCGGGGCACGGGACCGGACCGCCGACGGCGCTCCCCGGACGTCGCCGAAGGGCGCCGTCCCGCACGATCCGGACCCGCGGGCACCCGGCGCCGCCCCGGCGGAGCGTGCCGCGAGCCGGCCGGAGGACTCCCAGGCCGACCGGCACACCCGCGTCACCGTGCTCGTCGCCCTCGCCGCGAACCTGGTGATCGCCGTGGCCAAGGCCGTCGGCGGCGTGCTCGCGGGCTCGCCCGCACTGCTGTCGGAGGCCGCGCACTCGGTCGCCGACAGCCTCAACGAGGTCTTCCTGCTGGCCGCCCTGCGCCGCAGCCGCCGCCCCGCCGACCGGCGGCACCCCTTCGGCTACGGCAAGGAACGGTTCTTCTGGTCCCTCCTCGCGGCCGTCGGGATCTTCGTCATGGGCGGCTGCTTCTCCTTCTACCAGGGCGTCGAGGCCCTGCGCAGCGGCGCCGACGAGGAGTTCAGCGGCTACGTGGTGGGCCTGGCGGTGCTGGGCGTGGCACTGGTCGCCGAAGCCCTGTCGCTGCTGCGGGCGCTGCACCAGGTGCGCCGGCAGGGCGGCGGCCTCAGCGGACTGCGCGACCCCGCGCTGCGCACGGTGGTCGCCGAGGACGGCACGGCGGTGCTCGGCGTCACCCTGGCCCTCATCGGCATGGCCCTGCACCTGGTGACCGGACAGGTCGTGTGGGAGGCCTCCGCCTCGCTGGCGATCGGCCTGCTGCTGGTGTACGTCGCCTACCGGCTCGGCCGTGACGCCCGCGACCAGCTCATCGGGGAGGCCGCCGACCCCGAGCTGAGCGGCCGGATCCAGGCGCTGCTGGAGGCCCAGCCGGAGATCGACAGCGTGGAGGCGCTGTTCACCATGCAGATGGGCCTCGACTCCACGATGGTGGCCGCCCGCATCGACCTCGTCCCCGGCCTGGACAGCGAGCGCGTCGAGGAGGTCGCCGTACGCATCAAGCGCTCGCTCGCCCACATGTTTCCGGCCACCGACCAGATCTTCCTCGACATCACCGACCGGCCGGCGGGCGAGGCAGGAAGAAACCCCGCCGCTACGGGGGAGCGCGGCGGGGCCTGACGCACCGTTGCCCGCCGGGGAGCCGGTTCATGCGCCCGCGCACGGGCATTTCCGGAAGGAACCGCTCCCCGGCCGGAACCGCGCGCGGGATTCAGTCCCCGTCGCGGGGTTCCAGGACGAACACCGGGATCTCCCGGGAGGTCTTCTCCTGGTACTCCGCGTACGGCGGGAACGCGGCCACGGCACGCTCCCACCACTCGGCCTTCTCCGCCCCGGTGACCTCACGGGCCGTCATGTCCCGCTTCACCGGCCCGTCCTGCAGCTCGACGTGCGGGTCGGCCAGGACGTTGAAGTACCACACCGGGTGCTTGGGCGCGCCCCCGAGCGAGGCCACCGCGGCGTACCTGCCCTCGTGCTCGACCCGCATCAGCGGGGTCTTGCGCAGCTTGCCGCTGCGGGCGCCGCGGGTGGTCAGGAGGATGACCGGCAGCCCGGTGTCCCGCAACGTCGTGCCCTCGGTCCCGCCGGACCTCTCGTACAACTCGACCTGCTCGCGCACCCACTGGGTCGGGCTGGGCTCGTACTCGCCCTCAAGCGGCATGGAATTCCGTCCCCTTCATCGGTCCAACGGCTCATCACGGTCACCTGCAACCCCCTTCAACACCGGCGGCCGCCCGAATCATCCGCACCGCGGGCACGTTCCCCGGGGGAGTGATTACCGCGCGCGTCACCGTGCCGTCCGCGGCGGCTGCGGCACAGTGGTGGGCGCGGTGACCGCCGCGCACCCGCCGCACCCGGCCGCTGGAAGGGGGCAGGACCGTTCGTGTACGTCGACTGCACCACCCCGACCCGTTCCGTCGTGGAGGAACTGCTGCGCCGGATCGGCCAGGGCGATCCGGCGCGGATCGCCGAGCTCTACGCGGAGCGCGGCGACTGGCGGCTGAGCTGGCCGCAGGACGAGCACGGCCGCGCCGACACCCCGTGGATCCGGCACCGCCGCACCCGCGCCGACGCCGCCGCGCACTACCGGGCACTGGCCGCCCACCACGTCCCGGAGGAAGCGGACACCGCGGTCGAACGCATCCTGGTCGACGGCGAGGACGCGGTCGTCCTCGGCGTCGTCCGGCAGACGGCCGCGCCGACCGGCCGCTCCTACGCGGCCCGGTTCGCCCTGCACCTCACGGTCCGCGACGGCCTGGTCGTACGCCACCACGTGTACGAGGACAGCCTCGCCGTGGCCCGGGCCTTCGCGCCGGACACCCCGTGAGCCCGCCCCACGGGCACCGCACCCGGTGCGGACCGCGGCCGGTGACCGCCCCGCGTGCGCGCGCTCTTCGGCCAGATCCCGCCGATCACCGATCTGGCCGGACTTGCCGTCGCCATATAGGTGCCTGAGGCATCTAATGGAGGTCGGTACGACGCACTCCTTCGTCTGCGAGGTCTTTCCATGCCGGAACTGACGGAACTGACGGAAGGCACGGACACCACCGGCCCCGAGATCCCGGCCGCGCCAGTCCCCTTCCCACAGGACCGCACCTGCCCCTACCACCCGCCCACCGGATACGACCCGCTGCGCGACGGGCGAGCCCTGTCCCGCGTCACCCTCTTCGACGGCCGCGAGGTCTGGCTGGTCACCGGGCACGCCACCGCCCGCGCACTGCTGGCCGACAGCCGGCTGTCCTCCGACCGGAGCCGCCACGACTTCCCCGTGCCCAGCCCCCGCTTCCTGGCCGGCCGCGGCCGCCGGGTCGGGCTCCTCGGTGTCGACGACCCCGAACACCGCGCCCAGCGGCGGACGGTCGTGCCGTCGTTCACCCTCAAACGGGCGACCGGGATGCGGCCGCAGATCCAGCGGACCGTCGACGGGCTGCTGGACGCGATGATCGAGAAGGGGCCGCCCGCCGACCTGGTCTCCGCGTTCGCCCTGCCCGTGCCGTCCATGGTGATCTGCGGGCTGCTCGGAGTGCCGTACGAGGACCACGAGTTCTTCGAGGAGCAGTCCCGCACGCTGCTGCGCGGTCCCACGGCCGCCGACACCGCACAGGCGCGCGACCGCCTGGAGGCCTACCTCGGCGCGCTGGTCGACCGCAAGGCGCAGCAGCGCACGCCCGGCGACGGCGTCCTGGACGACCTGGTCCACCACCAGCTCCGCGACGGCACGCTCGACCGCGCCGAACTCGTCTCGATGGCCGTCATCCTGCTGGTCGCCGGCCACGAGACGACCGCCAACATGATCTCCCTCGGCACCTACACCCTGCTCCAGCACCCCGACCGGCTCGCGGAGTTGCGCACCGATCCGGCGCTGCTGCCCGCGGCCGTCGAGGAGCTGATGCGGATGCTGTCGATCGCGGAGGGACTGCAGCGCATCGCCCTGGAGGACATCGAGGT
Organism: Streptomyces sp. TG1A-8; assembly: GCF_030499535.1. Classification (NCBI taxonomy): domain Bacteria; kingdom Bacillati; phylum Actinomycetota; class Actinomycetes; order Kitasatosporales; family Streptomycetaceae; genus Streptomyces; species Streptomyces sp. TG1A-8. The sequence goes on along the minus strand of NZ_JASTLB010000001.1, from coordinate 919,515 downwards.
CGCCGGCGTCACGATCCGTGCCGGGGACGGAGTCCTCTTCGCCACCTCGGTGATCAACCGCGACCCGGCGGTGTACGACGACCCCGACGCCCTCGACTGGCACCGCTCCGCCCGGCACCACGTGGCGTTCGGCTTCGGCATCCACCAGTGCCTGGGCCAGAACCTCGCCCGCGCGGAACTGGAGATCGCCCTCGGCAGCCTCTTCGAGCGGCTGCCCGGCCTCCGGCTCGCCGCACCCGCGCGGGACATCCCCTTCAAGCCCGGCGACACCATCCAGGGGATGCTGGAACTCCCCGTGACCTGGTAAGGCTCTGCCCATGCACATCGACATCGACAAGGACGCCTGCATCGGCGCGGGCCAGTGCGCGCTCGCGGCGCCGGGCGTGTTCACCCAGGACGACGACGGTTACAGCACGCTGATCCCCGGCCGCGAGGACGGCGCGGGCGACGCGATGGTCCGGGAGGCGGCCCGCGCCTGCCCGGTCGGCGCGATCACGATCGGCGGGGCGGCAGGCTGACGGCAGGGACCGGCCGCGGCCCGGACGGCGGCGTCAGCAGGGTGCCCGGATGACCGAAGACACCGGGCGGCCCTTCCGCTACGTCGTCTGCGCGGCCGGGACCGCCGCCGGCGAACTGGTCACGGCCCGCGCGGGAGCGCAACTGGCAGGCCGGCGTCATCGCGACACCGGTCGCGACGGGCGGGTTCTTCGACACCGCCGCCGTCGAGGCCCGGGCGGGCCGTCCCCTGCGGTCGGCGTGGCGCTCCCCGGAGGGCCCCCGGCCGTTCCCGCCGCCGGACGCCGCGGTGGTGGCGCCCGCCACCTTCAACACGGTCAACAAGTGGGCGGCCGGGACCGCCGGCACCCTCGCCCCGGGCACGTTGTGCGAGGCCCTGGGCCTGGGGGTGCCGATCGCCGTCCTGCCCTGCGTGGCCGACGCGCTCGCCGCCCACCCCGCCTGCCGGGACAGCCTGCCGCGGCTGCGGGGCACGGGCGTCCGCCTCGGCGAGCGGTACTCGGGCGCGCCCCGGCCGGACGGCACCCGGCCCGCGTTCGGCTGGGAACGGGCCCTGGACCTGCTGGAGCGGCCCTGAGGGCCGTCACCGCACCGCGCGGACGTACTGCGCGCTGCCCGGGGTGGAGACGTTCACGTCACGGCGGACGATGCTGATCCGGCCGCCCCAGCGGGCGCGCGCCCTGCGCAGACCGGTGCCGGTGTACTCGATGTCCACCACCCGGTTGTCGAACGCGTCGGCGTACACCCCGCACTCGTCGTACTGCCCGCACTCCTCCGTCACCGCGAAGTCCAGCCCGGCGCGTTCGCGCAGCCCGGCCAGTTCCGCGGTGTTCTTCTGCCCGATGGCCAGCCGCCGGGCGTGCGCGTGCCGGGAGAGCAGCCGCATGAACGCGGTGGCGTCGGCGGCGGTCAGCAGGTGCCGCGAGCGGGTGTAGCTGTCGTAGTTGTCGGGTTCGACGGCGTCGAAGCCCTTCCTCGCGCAGCCGTCGATCCACCCGTTCACCCGCCGGGCCACGCGCTCGCGCTTGGCCGGGGTGCGGATGTCGAGCAGCGGCTCGTTCCAGTCCCGGTCGATGACGACGTCACCGTGCGCGTCGCGCAGCAGCAGGTCGGCGGGCCAGGCGGAGCGCTCCTGGGGCTGGGCCTGGAAGGCGTTGACGTAGCAGATGTTGTACAGGCCGGGCGCGGGGGAGTCCGACCGGTCGCGGCTGACGATCCGGACCCCGGCGGGCGGGGGGTAGGCGCCGCCGATCTGGTAGTCGAACCCGGCGTGGCGCGGCGGCAGGCGCACCGCGGGGGGCTCCGACGCGCCGGAGTGCGTGCCGTCGGCCCGGCAGCCGGACAGCCCGCAGGCGACGACGGTCAGGGCGAGCAGCGCGGCACCGGCGGTCGTCCGGGGACCTGGGACGCGGGAGGGGTCTTGGGTGCGTGGCACGCCAGGATCCAACCGTCCGGGCGTGGCCGCGGTCAAGCCGGCCCCGGGCAGCCCGTACGCTCGACGCGCCCACCGTCTGGAGGCAGGGAGCAGCAACGATGCAGTACGTGAAGCCCGGTTCGACGGGTCTGGGGGTGTCGCGGATCCGTCTGGGCTGCATGACCGCGGCGCGCACGAGTGGACCCTGGACGAGGAGGCGTCCCGCCCGCTGATCCGCCAGGCGCTGGAGGCGGGCGTCACCTTCTTCGACACCGCGGACGTCTACTCCGACGGCACCAGTGAGGAGATCGTCGGCAAGGCCCTGTGCGAGTTCGCGAACCGCGACGAGATCGTGCTCGCCACCAAGGTGCACGGCCGGATGCGGCCGGACCCCGACGGCGCCGGGTTGTCCCGCAAAGCCGTCATGACCGAGATCGACCACAGCCTGCGCCGGCTCGGCACCGACTACGTGGACCTCCACCAGATCCACCGCTTCGACCACGCCACGCCCGTCGAGGAGACGACGGAGGCGCTGCACGACCTGGTGAAGGCGGGCAAGGTGCGCTACATCGGGGTGAGTTCGATGTACGCGTGGGAGCTCTCCAAGGCCCCGTACACGGCGGAGCGGCACGGCTGGACGAAGTGCGTGTCCGTGCAGAACCGCTACCACCTCCTCTACCGCGAGGAAGAGCGGGGGAAGAGCGGGAGATGCTGCCGCTCTGCGCGGACCAGGGCGTGGGCGTGCTGCCGTGGAGCCCGCTCGCCCGGGGCCGGCTCACCCGCGGCGGGGGCACGGCGACCGAGCGCAGCGCCACCGACGCCTTCGGCAGCGGCCTCCACTCCGACGGCGACCGCGCCGTCGTCGAGGCCGTCACCCGCATCGCCGGCGACCGCGGCGTCCCGCGCGCCCAGGTGGCCCTCGCCTGGCTCCTGCACCAGCCCACGGTGACCGCGCCGATCGTCGGCGCCGCCAGGCCGGGGCACATCGAGGACGCCGTGGCCGCGGTCGAACTCCGGCGGAGCGACGAGGAGATCGAGGAACCGCAGCAGCCCTGCACGCCCCGCGCCGTCGCCGGTCACTGAAACCCGCCCGCCCGGCGACGCCGGCGGGCTCGCCGGGCGGGCGCACGGCCCCCGCTTCCACGGTGGCCGGCTTTCGCCGGCGCGACGCCGGAAGAGGACTTCCCGCGCGCAACCGCGCGCGGTGGAGGGTCCCTTGTTCCGCGCTGCCGGCCTGTGCGAAAGTGTGCGCTGCCGGCGTGCAGCCACTGACTTCCTCCCCCGCACGCGCCAGGCCGCTCCCGTACGTCCCCCACGCTCGAGAAGAGCCGCCGGAGGAATGCCGCCGTGAACGACGCAGGCCCGCCGGATCCCCCCGCCTCCGGCCGGCCGTCCGACGTCTCGGACGAGGAACTGAGCGCCGCGCTGAGGAAGTGGACGGTGACGGCGCCCGCGCTCCACCCCGTCGGCGTCCTCCTGGACCGGCACTGGGCGGCGGCCTTCGCCTACGCCCGGCTGTGCACCGACGGACCGCGCGCCGCCGGCATGCTCACCACCGCCGCCTTCACCCGCCTCTTCGGGGAGTCCCTCGGACAGGCCGGGCCGTCCGCCGCCTGGCGGCCCCACCTGCTGGTCACGGTGCGCCACATCGCCGCGGAATGGGACGGCGACGGCCGCCGGGAACTGCTGCACCCCGCCCTGCGGTCGAACGCCGGGACCGGGGAGCGCGCGGTGGCCCGGCTGCTCCCGCCGCCCGGCCGCCGGTTGCTGACCCGGGCGTTCCAGCGGCTCCCGCAGTCCGCCCGCGTCCTGCTGTGGCACGCCGAGGCCGAGGCCGAGCCGCTCGCCGTCCCGGCCGCGCTGCTGGGCCTGGACGAGGAGGACGCCCGCGGCGAACTGCGCCGGGCCCGTGAGCGACTGCGCGAGGAATGCCTCCAGGCCCACCGCGAACTCGCCCCCCAGGACGAGTGCCGGCGCTACCTGCGCATGCTGGACGTCACCTTCCGGCGCGGCGGCACCGACGTCGACCCGGACCTGCGGCAGCACCTGGCGGGGTGCCGGCACTGCCGGCGGACCGCCGACCAGCTCGACCACTTCACCACGGGCCTCGGCCTCCCGCTGGCCGAGGCGGTCCTCGGCTGGGGCGCCCGCGCCTACCGGGAGTCCCGGGCGGCCCGTGACGGCGGGACCACCGGGCCGCGCCCGCGGGCGACCCCGCCCGCACCGCCCGGCGGCGAGGACTTCGGCGCCCCGGCCGCGCCCCCGCCGGCCGCCGCGGCCGCACGCCCGCCACGCCGGCGGGCCCGGGCCGCCGCCCCGGCCGCGCCCCCGGGCGCGCCCGGTCCGTCCCGCCGCTCCGCGCACCGGGCCGCCCGCCGCGCCCGCCGCCGCACCCTCGCACTGGCCGCCGGCGCGGTCGGCGGTCTCGTGATCCTCCCGCTGGCCCTGTGGTCGGTGCTCGGCTCCGGGGGTGGCGACCGGGCCGGCGCCCCCGGCAGCCCCCCGGAGGCCTCCGGCGAAAAGCCCCCGGCGCCGGGAGCGTCCTGGGCGGGCGGGAACGGCGGCGCCCGGGGGGCACTGGCCGGCCGGCTGCGCAACCTCGCCTCGGGACTGTGCGTGGACGTCGCCGGCGGGCAGGCCGTCCGGGGCGCGGAGGCCGAACTCGCCCCCTGCTCCGGCACGGAGGACCAGCAGTGGCGGTACGAGAGCGACGGACTGCTGCGCAGCGCCTCCGATCCCGGTCTGTGCCTGGACTCCCGCCTGGGCTACTCGGTCCGGCTCACCTCCTGCACGGCCACCGGGAGGGCCGCCCGCGGCGTCCGCTACGACTTCACCCTCCAGGGCGTCTTCGTGCCCCGCCGGGACCAGGACCTGGCGCTGACCCCCGCCGCCACCGACGGCTCCGGCACGCTCGTCCTGAAGAACCGCACCGGCACCGCGGTCCAGCGCTGGACCGTCGACCCCGCCCGGACCGACCCGCAGGTGCGGACCGCCGGCTGGGACGCGGACAGCACTCCGTCCCCCGCCGCGCCGGCGGGGACGGCCCCGCGCCCCGCGCGGGCCCCGCAGCCGTCCGCCCGCCCGGCAGCGCCCGACGGCTGCGCCGTCCGCCCGTCCCCCTGCGCCGCGGGCGGCCGTCACGACGGCGGCCGGGGCCCCGGCGGCAGCCGGGACCGCCGCCGCTGACCGGCTCCGGGCTCAGGGGCGGCGGTGCGGCGGCGGGGGAGGTGGCGTGCCCGGGCCGGGCGCCGGTTCCGGCCACACCAGCAGGACCTGGCACGGCGCGTGGTCGACGGCGAACCGCGCGGCGGGGCCCAGGCTGTGCGGCCCGAGCCGGGACCGGTCGCCGTCCCGGGCCAGCACCAGCAGACCGGCGCCCTCGGCGGCGGCCACCACCTCCCGCTCGGCCCGCCCCGAGCGCTCCTCGCGCAGGCACGGCCGTCCCAGCCGCCCGGCGGCGGCGTCGAGGAGCTCGGCGGCCGAACCGCCGCCGAGCTCCTCCAGCCGGTCACCGGGGTCCCGTTCGGGGTGCCCGCGGCCGAGCAGTCCGGCGAACGCACCGTGCGCCACGCCGGGCACCTCGGGGCCGTTCACGTGCAGCAGCACCACTTCGGACGCGTGCGGGGCGTGGGTGCGCACCGCGTCCACGCAGGCGGGCCAGGTGCCCTCGACGAGCCAGGCGATCACACGCATCCGGTCGGCCTCCCGCGGCGCTCCCGCACCCTCACAGAACCCGCAGCGAGCCCCACAGCGCCACCACCGACACCGCCAGCGCCGAGGGCACGGCCAGCAGGCCGAGCCGGGTGAACTCGCCGAGGTCCACGCCGTGCCGGTGCTGGTGCACGATCCGCCGCCACAGCAGGGTGGCCAGCGACCCGGCGTAGCTCAGGTTCGGACCGATGTTCACCCCGAGCAGCACCGCCAGCACCGCGCCGGGACCGGCGGGAGCGGCCAGCGGCAGCAGCACCAGCACGGCGGGCAGGTTGTTGATCACGTTCGCCAGGACGGCGGCCAGCGCCGCGGTCCCCAGCAGCGCGGGCAGCCCGGCCCCGCCCGGCAGCACCCGTCCGAGCGCGTCCGCGAGTCCGTTGTCGACGACCGCGCGCACCACGACGCCCAGCGCGAGCACGAACGCCAGGAAGGCCGGTGCCGCCGCGCGGACGACGGTGAGCGGGGTCGCCCGGCGCCGCAGCAGCGCCCGCCCGGCCAGGACGAGCGCCCCGGCGGCGGCCACCCACGCCGGGTCCACCGCGAACGCCGACGCCACCACGAACCCCGCCAGCGTGCAGCCCACGGTCACCAGCGCGAACCACGGCGGGGCGGGCGCCTCCCCGGTGCCCGCGCCGACGGGGGCCGCCGCGGCGAGGTCACGGGCGAAGAACCGCCGGAACACCAGGTACTCGACCCCGATCGCCACCAGCCACGGCAGCGCCATCAGCGCCGCGAACCGGGTGAAGCTCAGCCCGCTGGCCGCGAAGGCCAGCAGGTTCGTCAGGTTGGACACCGGCAGCAGCAGCGACGCCGTGTTCGACAGGTGCGTGCAGGCGTACACGTGCGGTCCGGGCCGTACGCCCGTCCGCGCGGCGGTGGCGAAGACGACGGGGGTCAGCAGCACGATCGTGGCGTCCAGGCTGAGCACGGCGGTGATCGCCGACGCCAGCGCGAACACCGCCGTCAGCAGCCGCACCGGGCGGCCCGCCGACCAGCGCGCCATCCACGCCCCGCAGGCCCGGAACAGACCCTCCACGTCGCAGAAGTGGGCGAGGACCAGCACCGCCGCGAGGAATCCGACCACCGGACCGAGCCGCTGCGCCTCGGCCCGGGCGTGCTCCAGCGGGATCACCCCGGTGGCGACCGCCAGGCCGGCGGCCGGGACGGCCATGACCGCCTCCGGCCACCCGAAGGGCCGTACGACGGCCCAGGCGAGCACGGCGGCGAGCAGGACCGCGGACAGGGCCTCGGCGAGTGCGGTGTTCAGGGCGGTCCCCTCCGGGGTCGGTCAGGCGGCGCCCGCCCATGAAAGCAGACCGCCCCGGCGCACCCCGTGCCCGGGCGCCGGGGTGCGCCGGGGCACGGGGGAGGGGAGCTCTGGTCAGGCCCCGGCTCCGGGGGTGAAGACGGTCAGGGAGACGGTGGAGGAGTCACCGGAGACCGGGACCCGTCCGGCCGTCCACGCCACCCGCAGGTGGTCCCGCTCGTCGGGCGGGGTGATCAGCAGGGCGGCCGGTGCGGCCGTCCTCGCGCCGCTGATCTCCGGATTGGAGAAGGTCAGCCCGGCCCAGGCGCTCTGCCCGGGCCTGAGCGTGACCGTCACCGGGGAGGCGGTGGAACGCCTGGGGTCGGGACCGAGCTGGGTGCCGGAGGCGTTCACGAAGGCCGCGCCCGGATAACCGCGCAGGGTGCAGGTCCGGGCGGACCTGTTGGTCAGCACGAGCGGGAAGTTCTCCTGACCGGCCCCCGGGTCGTTGCGGCCGACGGACGCGCGCAGTTCGGAGGTGTGGCAGCGGGTGGTGGTGCTCCCGGTCCCGCCGCCGGTGCCGGTGCCGGTGTCCTCGGTCGCGGAGCCGGTCGGCCGCGGGGCGGCGGACGGCGTGCTGCCGGACGAGGTGCCGCCGGACGGCGTGGCGGCGGCGGGGGACGTCGGCCGTCCGGTGTCCCCGGTCGCCGGTGCGGCCGTGCCGGAAGCCGTCCTCACCGGCCCGGCCTGCACGTCCTCGCCGCCGCAGGCGGTCAGGAGGCCCAGGACGGCGACCGCGCCCGCGAGCAGGGCCCCGCGCTGAATTGACTGGGATGAGTACGCCATCTCGCTCAACACTCCTGGTTCTCCACGGCACGCGACGCACGCGTGCCCGCGGCGCCGGATGCGCCGCCACCCACTCCGATGCGCGGGGCGGCGGAAAAGTTCGGCACGCCCGGGGTTCCGCACCCCGCCGTGGGCCCCGGGTGCCCCGTTCCGCCCGTTCAGGTGACCCGCAGGGAGCGGAGTATGCCGTCGGTCGCGTCCGCGCCCTGCTCCCGCACCTGCACGTACACCTGGGGCCGGCCGGCGCCGTGCGCGGGGCGCAGCGCGGTCTCGGTGACCGAGCCGCCGTCCGGGCAGCCGCTCCAGCTGCGCACCCTGCCGCGCCAGCCCGCACCCGTGAAGGCGCGGCTGCCGGTGTAGTGGCAGCCCGGGTGGGTGAGGGCGGACACCCGGGCGGTGACGTCGCCGTGCCCGCCGACCCCGACGAACACCCCGTTCACCGGAGCCCTCAGGTCGGACCACCCGGCCAGGTGGTCGGCGACCACCAACCCGGGTTCGTGTCCCGCCGCCAGCCCGAGCGCGCGCGGGTCCCAACCCGCGTCCCGCAGCTCACGGCCCCAGCCGGCCGGCACCTCGACCACCACCCGCCCGGTGGAGTCCGTCACCCGCGTGCCCCCGGCACCGCCGCCCTGCCGGTGCAGCGCCGGGGTGACGGCGCCGGCGGCCACCGCGGCGGCGAGCGCCGCGGCCAGCCACAGCGCGGCGGCGGCCCGGCCCCGGACGGTGCCGGCCCGTCCGCCCCGCCGGGCGGGCGGACCCGCCGCCAGCCGCTCCAGCTCCTGCGCGAAGGCCTGCGCGCCGGGCCAGCGCCGCTCCCGGTCCGGCTCCAGGGCGCGCAGCAGCGCCCGCTCCACGTCCGCGTCGAGTCCCGGCCTCAGCCGGCCGGGCGGCACCGCCTTCCCCGGCGGCCCCGGCACGGTCCCGGTGACCAGCTCGTAGCCGACCGCGCCCAGGCTGTAGACGTCGGCGCGCGCGTCGATGCCCGCACCGGGCTCTGCCTGCTCCGGCGGCTGGTAACCGGCCGAGCCCGCCGCCAGGGTCAGTGCCGAGGCCTGCGCGAGGCTCTTGGCCAGCCCCAGGTCGGCCAGCAGCACCCGCCGCTCGCCGTCCGGGGCGGTGTGCAGCAGCACGTTGGTCGGCTTGATGTCGCGGTGCACGATGCCCGCCTCGTGCAGCGCGGCGGCGCCCCGCGCGGCCAGCGCCGTCAGCGCCAGCGCCCGCGCCACCGGCAGTGAACCGGCCGTCAGCAGATCGGCCAGGGTGCCGCCGTCGGCGTACTCCATCACGAAGTACGGCCGGCCGTCGGCGAGCTCACCGATGTCGTGGACCTGCACCACCCGGCTGGAGCCGGCCCGGCGCAGCAGCCGGGCCTCGGACAGGAACCGCTCCCGGACGTCGAGCCGGTGCGCCCAGTTCTCGGCGAGGACCTTCACCGCGACCGGGGCCTGCAGTTCCTCGTCGTGGGCGAGCCACACCGTGGCGAAGGCGCCGGTGCCCAGACGCCGTTGGACGCGGTAGCGGCCGATCCGCTCCGGGGAGTGCATACGACTATCATGCCTGCCCTGAGATCGACTCCGAGGGGGCCTTGACGTGCGGGACGAGGCGACGGCCGAAGAACTCGCCCGGCGTGCCGCCGCCGGCGACCGGGCGGCCCTGGACCGGCTGCTGGCCGAACTGTGGCCCGAGGCCGTGCTGCGCTGCGGGCGCTTCCTGCCCTGCCGGGAGGACGCCGAGGAGGCCGCGCAGGACGTGCTGCTCCAAGTGGCCCGGCACATCACCGCCTTCGAGGGCCGCAGCCGCTTCAGCACCTGGCTGTACACGGTCGTCGCCAACTGCTGCCGGCAGAAGTACCGCGAGCTGAGGCGGCGGGCCGCCGAGCAGCCCGTGGCCGTCGAGCCCGCCGAGCCCGCCGATCCGCGCACCACCAGCGTCATCGCCGGCTCCCGGGTCGACCTGCTGGAGGCGCTGGAGCGGCTGGAGCGCGAGCGCCCGCACCTGGTGGCGCCCCTGGTCTACCGGGACATCTGCCAGCTCGACTACGCCGAGGCCGCCGAGCGGGCCGGCATCCCCCTCGGCACCCTCAAGTCCCGCCTGCACGAGGCCCGCAAGCAGGTGCGGCCCTGGCTGAGGGCGGACTGACCGCCCCGGCGGCCCGCGCCTACCGGTCTTCCTCCAGCAGCCCCAGCTCGGCCCAGATCGTCTTGCCCTCCGAGGTGTGCCGGCTGCCCCAGCGCTGGGTGAGCTGGGCGACCAGCAGCAGGCCCCGGCCGCCCTCGTCGAAGGTCTTGGCCCGCCTGAGGTGCGGGGCGGTGTGGCTGGTGTCGGACACCTCGCAGATCAGCGTGGCCGCGTCGTGCTCCGCTCCAGCTCCTCGCCCTGCGGCCCGCCGTTGATCTCGGAGATCCGCAGGCCCCGCACCCGGTCCTCGGGCAGGCCGGTGATCGCGGCCATGGCGCCGTTCATCCGGCGCAGCCGCAGCTCGTGGTCGTAGACGGCGACGGCGCAGGGCGACTGGACGGGGCCGGCCGCCGCCAGCGGGTCGCCGACCGCGGGGAGCCGGGTGCCGGTCGGCGGGGTGACCACGAGCCAGTCACCGCCGCGGCCGGCGGCGGGCGGCCGGCGGTGGGCGATCAGCCGGACGGGAACGGCACGGCCGTCCCGGTGGCGCAGCTCGACGGTGCCCTCCCAGCGCGCGCGGGACGGCACCGGTGTCCCGCCGTCCCCGGCCAGCAGCCGGACGGCGGGACGTCCCACGACGGTCTCGGCGGGGTGGCCGAGCAGGCGCCGCGCGTCCTCGTTCCACTCCACCAGCGTTCCGTCGTCGTCGATGACAGCCCGGGCCGTCGCCGCGTCGTCGAACGGATGGACCCGGCTCATCGTCGCCGCTCCCAAGCGCACACCCACAGTGAACAGGTGGCACCACTCGCGCTCCAGCGCAGTGCGTCGCGCGCGGGCGCAGACCACGACTGCGGTCGGCCGGTGCCCCCTCGACCCGCTGCGCGGCCCCGCACCCGGCTCCCGCCGACCGGCGCGCACCCGGGCGAACCCCGGGGAGGGGTGCGGATCAGCCGTCTCGACGCCCGGGGCGGGGGGACGGGCCGGGCGCCGCGGTGACGCGGCCCGGGCCGTTCGCGTGAGGCCGCGCCCGTCACGCGCGGTAGCCGAGGACGGTCATCATGCCGGTCTCCGAGTGGTACTGGTTGTGGCAGTGGAGCATCCACAGGCCGGGGTTGTCGGCGTCGAAGTCGACGACCAGTTTGCGGTGGGGCAGGACCGCCGCGGTGTCCTTGCGCGCGCCGGCGGCGTCGATGCCCGTGAGGGCGAAGGTGTGGCCGTGCAGGTGCATGGGGTGCCACATGTCGGTGGCGTTGATGAGGGTGAGCCGTACCCGCTCGCCCTCGCGGACCGGGTGCCGCCGGTTCGCGGAGTACGGCTGGTGGTCGAAGCCCCAGTCGTACTTCCGCATCGTGCCGGTGATCCGCAGGCGCAGCTCGCGGTCGGGCTCGCGGTGGTCGAGGGCCACGGAGTCGTCCGGTGCGAGGCGGTGGGCGGGGACGGTCCGCCCGTCGAGTTCGCCCGGGCGGACGCCGGCCGGGGGCGGGGTCCTGCCCCTGTCGGTGCGCAGCACGGCGAGGGCCTGCCCCTTCTTGCCCTCGGCCAGGGCGACGAAGGGGAAGACGCCGTCCCCGGCGGTGACGAGGACGTCGTACCGCTCCGCCATGCCGAGGAGCAGGGCGTCGGTGTCCTTGTGCGCCACGGGATAGCCGTCGGTGTGCGTGACGGTCATGGCGTGGCCGCCGAGCGCGACGCGGAAGGCGGTGTCGGAGCCGGCGTTGATGATGCGCAGCCGGATCCGCTCGCCGGGACGGCAGCGGAACACCGACGGGTTGCCGGGCAGCCGGCCGTTGGCCAGGTAGTGGGGGTAGGCGACGTTGCCGGCGTCACCGCCGAGCGCGCGGCTGTACGACCGGTGCAGCACGCGGGACGGGCCGGTCGGCCGGTGCGGGGGCGACGCGTGCGGGCTCGCGTTCCCGCCGGGAGCCGGACGGCCGGGTCCGGGGCCCATCGCCATGCTCCCCGCCGACGCGGCCGCCGTCGACGCGCCGGCGTCCGGCAGGAGCTGCGTGAGCACCTGATCGGGGGTGGAGCCCTGCACGCCGTCGAGCCAGTCGTCCAGGACGATGATCCACTCCTTGTCGTAGGAGAGCGGCTCCTTGGGGTCGTCCACGATCAGCGGGGCGTACAGACCCCGGTCCGGCTGGAGCCCGACGTGCGAGTGGAGCAGGTAGGTGCCCGGGTGCGGGACCGTGAAGCGGTAGGTGAAGTCGGACCCGGGGGGAACGGCGTTCTGGGTCAGACCGGGGGCGCCGTCCATGTCGCAGCGCAGGCGCACGCCGTGGGAGTGGAGCGTGGTGGTGGCCGGCAGGCGGTTGGCGAGGGTGAGGCTGAGGACGTCGCCGGCGGTGACGCGCACCAGCGGGCCGGGCAGCGTCTCGTGGTACGTCCAGGTCCGCACGCTCCGCCCGCCCAGGTCCACGGTGGTCTCGGCCGCGGTGAACCTGATCATGCGGACCGGGCCGGAGCCGCGCCTGCGCTCGGCGGCCCGGACCTGCGGCCCCGACGGGTCGACATATCCCCTGGGGCCGGGGGGAACGAAGCCGCCCTCGCCCGTCCCGCCGCCCCGGGCGCCGGAGCGGGACCGGGTGCCGGTGCCGGTGCAGGAAGCGAGGAGCCCCGCCGCGGCGACCGCGGTCGGGGCACGGAGGAGAGTACGCCGTGAAGGTGTGTGCATGCCTGAAATGAGACAGGTTGTGCAGGGCTGTGTGACGGAATGAAAGCGGCGCGTTCGGGGGTGTCGGCGCCGGCCCGGGACGGGGCCGCCCGGCGCGGACCGCGGGAGCGTGCCGCGACGAGCCGCCCGTACCTCCTGAGGTACCGGAGGTGGAAGCGCTTGACCTGCGGCTATTTACGGTGGAGTACCCGCGCGGTACCGTGAGGAGCATGCCAGCTCTCAACGTGGAGTTCAGCGAACGCGAACTAGAGGACCTGCGGCAGATCGCCAAGGAGCGCGGTACGTCGATGAAGGCCCTGGTGCGCGAGGCCGCCGCCGCGGACATCGCCCGGCACCGGGCGCTGCAGGAGGGCGCGGAGGCCTTCCGGAGTTTCTTCACCACCCACGCCGAGGAGTTCGCGGCCGCGTTCCCCGACGACGAGTCCCCCGCCCGGGGCGAGGCCGCCTGAATGATGCCCTCCGTCATCCACATCGACGTCCCCTGGCTGCTGCAGCGCCACGAGGAGGTCCTGCCCGACCAGCCCACGGTGGACGACTTCTCCGCGCTGGTCGCCGCCGTCGCCCGGCACCGCGTCGACCCGCCCCGGCTCGGCGTGGACTCCGACCCGGCCTGGCGGGCCGCCGCCCTGCTGCACACCCTCGCCCTGCTCAAGCCGCTGCCCGCGGCCAACGCCCGCTTCGCCTGCGCGACCGCCGTCGCCTACATGTTCGTCAGCGGCGTGGGCATCGATCCGCCCTACGGTGCGCTCGTCGACCTGGCCCGGGACCTGATGGCCGGCAAGGCCGACGTGTACGGCGCGGCCGACCGGCTCCGCTCCTGGCAGATCTGATCCGTCCCGGCGGGCGGGGGAGACCGCCGGGGCCGCCGGCCGCCGGGGTGGGAGCGGCACCGGCGGACCGTGGCCTCACACGGGCGACTCGACGAGGTCGGCCGCCGTGACGGTGGCCGGGGTGCGGTGCCCGGACAGGGCGAGCGTGAGGTCGAACTCCCCGAGGACGCTGCGGACGACGTGCTCGACCCCGGCCTGCCCGTCCAGGGCGAGGCCGTAGACGTACGGCCGGCCCAGCAGCACCGCCCGCGCGCCGAGGGCGAGCGCCTTGAACACGTCGTCGCCGGTGCGCACCCCGCTGTCGAACAGCACCGTGAGCCGGTCGCCGGCCGCGTCCGCGACCCGGGGCAGCGCGTCGGCCGCGGCGACGGAACCCGCCACCTGCCGGCCGCCGTGGTTGGAGACCACCACCCCGTCCATGCCCGCCTCCGCGGCGAGCCGGGCGTCGTCCGGGTGCAGCACGCCCTTGACGACGATCGGCCCGTCCCAGTTCTCCCGCAGGAAGCCCAGGTCGGGCCAGGTGTGGCCGGCGTCCCCGAACAGGCCGAGGAAGTGCAGCACCGCCGCGTTCGGGTCCTCGTGCACGGGCTTGGCGAGGCCCGCCCGGAAGGCCGGGTCGGTGAAGTAGTTGGCGGTGCCCACCCCGTGCAGGAAGGGCAGGTACGCCTGGTCCAGGTCGCGCGGCCGCCAGGACAGCAGCGGGGTGTCCAGGGTGACGACCAGTACGGAGAAGCCCGAGGCCCGGGCCCGTATCAGGAAGCTCCGCGTCACCTCGCGGTCCTTGCCCCAGTACAGCTGGAACCACCGCTCGGCGTCCCCCATGGTCTCGGCGACCTGTTCCATCGGCGTGCTGGACGCCGAGGACAGGACGTACGGCACGCCCTGTGCCGCCGCGGCCCGGGCCGCGGCCGGCTCGGCGTCCGGATGCACGATCGACAGCACGCCCACGGGAGCGAGGGCGAGCGGTGCCGGCAGCGTGCGGCCCAGCACCTCCACCGACACGTCGCGCTCGGCCACGTCCCGCAGCATGCGCGGCACGATCCGGCGCCGGGCCAGCGCCGCCCGGTTGGCCCGGGCGGTGCTGCCGTCGCCCGCGCCGCCCGCCACGTAGCCCACCGGGCCCGGTCCGAGCCGGTGCTCGGCCAGCTCCTCCAGGCGCGTCAGGTCGGTGGGGAGCCGGGGCACGGCGCCCGTCATCCCGTTCAGGTAGATCTCGTACTGGAAGTCGCCCCAGTGTCCGGCCATCCGCCGCTCCCGCCTCTCGCCGCCGAGGTACGCGCCGGAGCCAGACGATACTGACCGGTGGTACCGGCGACCACGGCGGTCCCCCGACCGCGCTCCGGGACCGGACGCGGGGATGAACGCGAGAAGGCGTGGACGGATCGTGGAGACGTCGGCGCGCGCCGGTACCGGAATGTTTCAGGCCGATTGACGAGGCGGCGTCTTTCGGCCATGTGACCGCTTGCCATGATCAAGGACCGCGCAGTCACGGGGCCGAGTTGTTCGATTTCCGTAACTTCACGCCACTGATTGAACACACAAGGTTACCGAAACCTATGGGTTCGATGTGTGTTTCCACGGCGGACTCGGCAGAGTGGCGCTCGCCGCTCCCGGTCCCACCGGACCGGAGCCGGCACCCGATCCGTTCGAGCGGAAGGATGCACACAATGCGGAACACCGCGCGCTGGGCAATGACCCTCGGCCTCACGGCCGCCGCCGTCTGCGGACCCCTGACCGGGGCCTCCGTCGCCGCGCCGGACGCCGCGCCGTCGCTCTACGCCCCCTCGGCGCTGGTCCTCGCCACGGGCCACGGCGACACCGCCGCCACGGTCGTCCCGGAGCGCGCCGTCACCCTCTCCTGCGCTCCCACCGCCTCCGGCACCCACCCGGCCCCGGCCCGGGCCTGCGCCGAGCTGCGCGACGTGGGCGGCGACCTCGACGCCCTGACGGGCCGCACCGACGTACGGTGCACCAGGCTCTACGACCCCGTCGTCGTCACCGTCGAGGGCGTCTGGCGGGGCGAGCGCGTCTCGTACGAGCGGACCTTCGGCAACAGCTGCGCGAAGGACGCGCTGGACAGCAGCGTCTTCGCGTTCTAGGGACCGGGATCGCACCGGGGTCCCCGTCCACGCCGGATCAGGTCCGCAACTGGGGAGTGCGGCCCCTCGGGCGGGGAACCCCGCGGTCCCGCAGCCGGGATCGGCGGGCGGAGTGGGGCCATCCGCCGGCCCCGGTGCACAGCCGCTCTCCGGACAGGCCCGTGGGGGGCCGTCCGGAGAGCGGCGAAAAACGGCCGGTTTCTCAGATCCGCGGCCGGTGGCTCGTGTCGCACCACGGGTAGCGGCGGCTGCGCCGGCAGGTGCACAGGGCGACGCGGAACCGGTCCGAGGAGACCGTGCTCCCGTCCTCCAGTTCCACCTCCACCGGGCCGTCCACGAGCAGCGGCCCCTGCCGCTGCATCCGGATCCGGCGAGGCCGCTCGGCGGCCTGCTCAGCAGGGTCGTTCGGCACGGATGACCACCAGTTCTTCCTTCTCGTCGGCCGCCGAGAGCAGGCCGCGACGGCGCAGCCAGCCCTCCCGCGAGCGCATCACCGGGCCGAAGGCGATCCAGCGGCGCCGGACCACCGTGGCCTTCAGGCCGGCCGCCCGCAGCATTTCCAGCGTGCGCTCGGGACCGCTCAGCGCCGAGTGCACGACCAGCAGCACACCGCCGGGCCGCAGCAGTCCGGGGGCGTCCCGGCAGATCCGGTCCAGTACCAGTCGCCCGTCGTGGCCCGCGTCCCAGGCCCGGGACCGGCCGCGCGGCCGTCCGGCGTCGGGCGCCGGCACGTAGGGCGGATTGGCGAGGATCAGATCGTAGGTCCGGTCCCGGACCGGGCCGAAGAGGTTGCCGCGCCGGATCCGCACCGGCAGCCGGGTGAGCCACGCGTTCAGCCGCGCCGTCCACACCGCCCGCCGGGACACGTCCACCGCGGTCACCTCGGCACCGTGCCGGGCCGCTTCCAACGCCAGGGCGCCGCTGCCGGTGCCCACGTCCAGCACCCGCACGCCGGGCAGGGGCGCCTCCTCCTGCAGAGCCTCGGCCAGCAGGGCCGTGTCGTCCTGTGGGGCGTACACGCCCGGGAGCACCATAGCGATCACGTGGCCCGAGTACCCCGGCGATCAGTATGTATGGGCCGTTTCGGGGACGAGCGGCACACGGAGCGACGACCGGCTCGCGCGCCACTCGCCGAGCAGCCGCCGCGCGAGCCGGTCCTCCAGGTACTCGGTCGCGTCGATCCCGAAGGCGACGTCCGCCGACAGCTCCGGTTCCTCGGCGAGCAGACCGGCGATCACCTCGTGCCGGACCACCTGCTCGTGCACCGCGTCGGCCTCCACGTGCTCGTCGTAGAAGAACTCCGCGGCCGGCCCCGCGCCGGTGCGGCGCATGGCCTCGGCCAGCCGGCGCGAGCCGGGGGACGAGGTGATCTCGACGTCCGCGAAGTGGCCCACGAGCGCGCCGCGCAGCGCCCGGTGCAGTCCGAACAGGGACATCAGGTTGACCACGGCGAGCATTTCGGCGCAGGCCGCGTCCAGGTACCGGCCGTAGGCGGTGTCCAGGCCCAGGTCCGTCATCAGGTCGGCGAACAGGCGCGCGTGCATCCGCTCGGCCCGGCCGCCGCCGAACTCGTCGAACTCCACCGCCGCCATGGCGGCCTTCGCCCGGCCCCACAGCCGGGGCAGCACCCAGGCGTGCGGGTCGGCCTCCTTCAGGTGGTACAGGGAGCGCTGGGCCGCGTACTCGCGCAGCTGCCACAGCTCGCCCTCGTCGCGCAGGAAGTGCGAGACGCCCGCACCCTCGACCGGCTCGGACAGGAGGCCGGCGAGCGCGTCGTCGAGGCTGTCGTGCCCGGGTGTGTCGGCGCGCAGAGCGGACAGGAAACGCCCCTCCAGCGCGGCGCGCACCCGCAGCAGCCCGGGGTCCCACTCGTGTTCCGGAGAAACCCCCGCGAAGCCGCGGTAGTGCAGCTCGTAGCACAGGTACAGGGCGAGCTGCAGGTCGTCGCCGTAGGGGTCGGCGTCCCCGGCCCCGTCGGGGCCGGGCAGCGGGCCGGTGCCGCGCAGGTACGCGGCGACGGCGGCGGACAGCGGTCCGCGCGCCGGGGGCAGCTCGGGTCCTCGCAGGTGGTGGTTCATGGACCTCTAGTACCCGCGCGCCCCGGAAACAGTGGTGGGCGCTCGTCCGCCGCGCTCCGCGGCGGACCGGTGGCGCCGGTGCGCGGCGCTCGCCCGGGCCAGCCGGCCGCGGCCGTCAGTTCCCCCGCGACTCCTCCTGCGCCCGGACGTTGGGGGTGATGGCGTCGGCGGCCTCGCCCCCGTCCCGCTCGTCGTCACCGTCGCCGTCGACGTTGCGCTTCTGGGCCTCCTCGGCCTCCTGGAGGACCTCCTCCAGGGCCGTCTCGGGCCGTTCCCGGTGGTCGTTCTCGCCGGACACGCCGTCTCCTTCCGTCGCTGGGGCCGTGATCCACAGCGGGTTACCCGCCCGCGCGTCCTCAAGCGTCCCCGCCGCGGGTACGACGGGAAGGGGCCGCCGTCTCCCTGCTGACGGCGGCCCCCGGGACCGGACGGCTCGGCTCGGCGGCCCCGCGGAACCGGCACGGTGATCACGCGCCGGCCGCGGCGGCTCCCGCCCGTGGCCTCACATGTGGACGACCGGTGCGGCCCCGGCGTCCTGCGTCGGCGCTCCGCGCCGGTGGAGCAGGAAGGCGATGACCGCGCCCGCGGCGAAGAAGCCGGCCGACCACCAGAAGGCGGTCGTGTAGCTCTCGATCGTCGCCCGGGCCCGGACGAGCCTGCTGGTGGCGTCGCGGCCGGCCAGGTAGTCGGTGGCGGCGCTCGCGGCCAGGGTGTTCAGCAGGGCGGTGCCGATCGAGCCGCCCACCTGCTGCATCGCATTGACGGTGGCGGAGGCGACGCCCGCGTCCTCGGCCGCGACCCCGCCGGTGGCCAGCTGCAT
This sequence comes from Streptomyces sp. TG1A-8, assembly GCF_030499535.1. Classification (NCBI taxonomy): domain Bacteria; kingdom Bacillati; phylum Actinomycetota; class Actinomycetes; order Kitasatosporales; family Streptomycetaceae; genus Streptomyces; species Streptomyces sp. TG1A-8. The sequence continues at coordinate 901,163 of NZ_JASTLB010000001.1, read as the reverse complement.
GGCGGGCGGCATGACCAGGCCGAGGCCGACACCGGTCACGACGAGCTGCGGCAGCACCGCGCTGACGTAGTGCGAGCCGACGTCGATGCCGGTCAGCCAGGCCATGCCCACCGCGGCGATCGCGAAGCCCAGCGGGATGACCGCCTTCGGGCCGATCCGGGGCAGCAGGACGGTGGTGCCGAGCTGCGCGGTCACCATCAGCGCGCCGACCATCGGCAGGAAGGCCGCACCCGTCCTGGTGGGGCTGAAGCCGAGGTTGAGCTGGAGGTAGTAGGTCAGGAAGAGGAACACGCCGAACATGCCCGCGCCGGAGATGAGCACCGCGAGGAACGAGGCGGCGCGGTCGCGGTCGAGCAGGATGCGCAGCGGCAGCAGCGGGTGCGCCGCCCGGGTCTGCCACCAGGCGAAGGCCGTCAGCAGCAGACCGCCCGCGATCAGGAAGCCCCAGGTCAGCGGCGAGTCCCAGTCGTGCGTCTCGGCGTTGGAGAAGCCGTACACCACGGAGAACAGGCCGGCGGCGACCAGCACCGTGCCGGGCACGTCCAGCTTGGCGCCGGCCGCGTCGCGGTGGCTGCCCAGCAGCACCCAGCCGCCGGTGAAGGCGAGGACCGCGATGGCCACGTTGACGTACAGGGTCCAGCGCCAGTCGAACGCGTCGGTCAGCACACCGCCGAGCAGCAGGCCGACCGCGCCGCCGGCGCCGGCGATGGCGCCGTACACGCTGAAGGCGCGGGCCCGTTCCCTGGCGTCGGTGAACGTCGTGTTGAGCAGCGACAGCGCGGCGGGCGCGAGCAGCGCGCCGAAGGCGCCCTGCAGGGCACGCGCGGTGACCAGCATGGTGAAGCCGTTGGCGGCACCGCCGAGCGCGGAGGCCGCGGCGAAGCCGACGACGCCGGCGAGGAAGGCGGGCTTGCGGCCGAACAGGTCGGCTATGCGGCCGCCGAGCAGCAGCAGCGAGGCGAAGGCCAGCGCGTAGGCGGTGACGATCCACTGCCGGTTGCCGTCGGAGAAGCCGAGGTCGGCCTGGGCGGAGGGCAGGGCGATGTTCACGATCGTGGCGTCGAGGACCACCATCAGCTGGGCCGTGGCGATGACCGCGAGGACCCACCACCGCCTGGGCGGGGCTTCGGCGGGGGCCGTCTGCAGGGTTCCCGCGGGGGAGCCGTCGGCCAGGGTCTTGTGGGGCATGGGGGAACCACTCCAGGGAAGTCGTTCGCTGATCGCGTGCAAAGAGCGCGTAAACGAAACCGTTTCGTACACATCGAGCCTAGAGCACTCCTAGCGAAACGGCAAAGTTTCGCTCACGGGGCGGCCCGGCCCGGGGGAGCGCGCAGTCGGCGGTCGTGGACGCACCGGCGGTGACCGGCCCCGGCCCGCCAGGGGCCGGGGCCGGTCACCGGCGGGGTGGGCCTACGCGAGCTGCCGGCGCACCAGCTCGTGCAGCCGGCCGCCGGTGTCGGCGAGCAGGTCGGCGGGCGGGCCCTGCTGGACGATCCTGCCGTCCTCCATGACGACGACCCGGTCCGCGTCGAGCACCGTCGACAGGCGGTGGGCGATCACGACGCGGGTGGCGTTGAGCTTGCGGGTGCTCTCGATGACCGTGCGCTGGGTCTCGTTGTCCAGGGCGCTGGTCGCCTCGTCGAGGAACAGGATGCGCGGGCGCCGGATCAGTGCCTGGGCGATCATCAGGCGCTGCCGCTGCCCGCCGGAGATCGCGCCGTTGCCGGCGACGATCGTGTGCAGGCCCATCGGCATCCGCCGGATGTCCTCGGCGAGTCCCGCCAGTTCGGCGGCGGCCATCGCCTCCTCGGGCGTGTACGGCTCCGAGCCGCAGATGACGTCCAGGACGGAACCGGTGAACGGCTGCGCGTGCTGGAGGACGACACCGCACTGGCGGCGCACCGCCGACCGGTCGAGGGCCGCCAGGTCCTGGCCGTCGTACAGGACGCTGCCCGAGACCGGCCTGTCGAAGCCGATGAGCAGCCTGAGCAGGGTGGACTTGCCGCAGCCGCTGGGGCCGACGATCGCCACGAACTCGCCGGGACGGACGGCGAAGGACACGTCGTCCAGCACCAGCGGGCCGTCGTCGGCGTACCGGAAGGACAGCCGGCGGGCCTCCACCGCGCCGGACAGCGGCCCCGGCCGGGTGCTCGCCGTGCGCACCTCGGGCGTGGCGTCCAGGACCGGCCTGATCTCCTCGAAGAGCGGCAGCGCGGCCACCGCGGAGACGAAGGCACCGGTGAGCTGGGTGACGGAGGTCAGCACCATCGTCACCGACGTGCTGAAGGTGAGGAACGCCGCCGCCGGCATCGCGCCCTTCGCCGGACCGGCCAGCAGCATGAACATCAGCAGGGTGCAGGCGGGCAGGTAGACCGCGCCCAGCACCGAGGTGAGGTTCCTGATGCGGCCCACCTTGCGCTGCAGCTCCCGGCTGCGCGCGAACTGCCGCGCCCAGGCCGCGTAGGCGTAGTTCTCCGCCGCCGCCACCCGCAGCTTGGGCAGGCCGCGCAGGGTCTGGAAGGCCTGGTTGTTCAGCTTGTTGCCGAGCACCACCAGGCGGCGCTGCCAGCGCACCTGCCACAGTCCGAGCCCGAGGAAGACGACACCGATGACGACGAGCATGCCGAGCGCCGCCGCGGCCATCGGCACGCTGTACCAGAACAGCAGGGCGAGGTTCACGGTGCCGACCGTCACCGACTGCACGACCACCGGGCCGACGCCCGCCAGCAGCCGCCGGATCGCGCTGATCCCCATGGCGGCACTCGCCAGTTCACCGGTCGAGCGTCCGGTGAAGAACCGGGCCGGCAGCCTGAGCAGCCGGTCCCAGACCGCCGGCTGCAGCGCCGCCTCGACACGGCCCTCCAGGCGCAGGACGGTCAGGTTCTCCAGCAGGGTGAACACGGCCGAGACGACCCCGCTGACCATGACCGCCAGGCACACCCGGGCGATCGGGCCCTCCTGGGCCCTCGGCACGTACTCGCCGAGCACCTTGCCCGTGGCGACGGGCACCAGCGCGCCGATGGCCACCGTCACCAGCCCGGCGAGCAGCAGGTTCAGCAGGTCGCCGCGCGTGCCGCGCAGACTGAACCGCAGCAGGCCGAGTGGTGTGGGCCGCCGCTCGGGCAGCGGCCGGTAGAACATCACCGCGCGCGGCTCGAACTCCGTCGCGTTCGCCTTCCCGACCGGGGTCTGGCGTCCCGTCACCGGGTGCACGGCCACGTAGCCGCCGCGCCGCCACAGCAGCGCGACCGGTGCCCCCGACAGCGCCCGGTGACCGACCAGCGGGCCCACGTTCTCCCGCCACCAGTGCCCGTCCAGGCGCACGGCCCGGGTCCGCACCCGGGACGCCAGGGCCACCCGCTCGACCGGGTCCAGCCGCTCGCTCCCGGCGCCGGCGCCCACGGGCTCGGCGAGGGTGATCCCGGCCGCCTCGGCCACCAGCCTGCAGGCGGCGTGGCCGGCGTCGGTGTCGGCGGCCGTCGGACGGCCCGCCGAGCGCTTGCCGATGGACGCCAGCAGGGTCCGGTCGGCCTGGGCGCGCACCGCCTCACCGGCCTCGATCCCGGCCGCCGTGCGCATCTCGTGGGCGCGTTCGAGCTGCTCGATCCACCGGTCCAGCACGGTCAGCAGCCGGTACTGCTGATCGACCATGCTCTGCCACAGCACGGGGTCCACCAGCAGGTCGGCGGCGGCCTCCGCGCCGTACAGGGAGCCGTACCGCACGCTGCCGGGCGGCACCTGCATCCAGAACACGTCGTCGTCGGCGGGCGCCGCGGCCCGCTCCTCGGCCGCCGGCGCCTGGAACAGGACGGACAGGCCGCGGCCCACGCCCAGGGCCAGGGCGTGTTCGAGCGGGTCCGGGGCCGGTGGGACGCACCGGGGACCGCCGTACCCGTCGGACGGCCACGCCGGGGCGGGCTCCGTCCGGTACAGCTCGCGCAGGGCGACGCGGCGCACCACGCAGTCGCGCACCGGACGCGCCACGAGGGTGTGCCGGGGGCCCGAGACCGGGCCGAGCAGCAGCGCGCCCGCCTCCAGCCGGCCCAGGGGGTGCCAGTGGCCCTGCTGGTCCGCGTCCACCGCGAACAGGTCCAGGGCACCGGCCGCGACCAGCCACAGCACCTGGGGACCGGCCAGGTCCAGCCGGCCGGGACCGGCGCAGTCGATCGGCGTGCCCAGCGAGCCGAGGGCGTCGAGGACGGGGTCGCCTCCGTGCACGGACGTCATCTCAGCGCTCCCTGACCAGCGCGGCGTACGCGCCGCCGCGCGCCACCAGTTCCTCGTGCCGCCCGCGCTCGACGACCGTGCCCTGCTGGAGCACGACGATCTCGTCGCTGTCGCGGACCGTGCTCAGCCGGTGCGCGATCACCACGCAGGCGCAGCCGCGCCGGCGCAGGTTGTCCATCACGACCAGCTCGGTCTCCGCGTCCAGCGCGCTGGTCACCTCGTCCAGCACCAGGACGCTGGGCCCGCGCACCAGCGCCCGCGCGATCTCCAGGCGCTGGCGCTGCCCGCCGGAGAAGTTGCGGCCGTCCTGCTCAACCCTGCTGTGGATGCCGCCGGGCCTGCGCATCACCACGTCGTACAGGGCCGCGTCCCGCAGCGCCTCCACCACGGCCTCGTCCGGGACCGAGGGGTCCCACAGGGCCACGTTGTCGCGGACCGAGCCCTCGAAGAGGAACACGTCCTGGTCCACGAAGGAGACGGAGGCCGCGAGCGCGCCGCGCGGGATGTCCTCCAGCCGGCGGCCGTCGATGCGGATCACCCCGTCCCACGGCGCGTACAGGCCCGAGATCAGCCGGGACACCGTCGACTTGCCGCTGCCCGAGCCGCCGACCAGCGCCACCTGCCGTCCCGGGCCGACGCTCAGGTCGAAGCCGGTCAGCAGCGGACGGTCCAGCGGGCTGTACCCGAAGCTGACGTTCTCCAGCTCGACGTGCCCGTGCAGCCGGCGCGTGGAGTCACCGGCACCGGGGCGGGCGTGCAGCGGATCGGCCCGGAAGTCCTCCACGTCCTTCAGCCGGGCCACGTCGGCCGCGAAGTCCTGGATGCGGCCCGCCACGCCGTTCAGCCGGGTCAGCGGCGCGGTGAAGCGCGTGACCAGCGCCTGGAACGCGACCAGCAGACCGACCGAGAGGTGCCCCTCGACCGCCCGCAGACCGCCGATCCACAGGATCAGCGCGCTGTTGAAGGTGGCGAGTGTCGGGGCGACCACGCCGAGCCACGCGCTCGGCACGCCGAGCCGCTGCTGTTCCTCCAGCGTGGTGGCGTGCTGCCCGGCCCACTTGCGGAAGTAGCCGTCCTCGCCGCCGGTCGCCTTCAGCGTCTCGATCAGCTGCAGGCCGGTGTACGCGGTGTTGGTGAGCCGCGCGGTGTCCGCGCGCAGTTTCGCCGTCCGGGCCGCCCGCAGCCGTACGACCAGCCGCATCGCCACCACGTTCAGCAGGGCCACGCCGATGCCGACGAACGTCAGCTGCGGGTCGTAGGTGTACAGCAGCACCGCGTACAGCACGACCACGACGGCGTCCACGCCCGCCGACGCGAGGTCGCGGGCCAGCGTCTCGGCGACCTGGTCGTTGGACTGCAGGCGCTGCACCAGGTCGGCCGGGGAGCGCTGGGCGAAGAACGTCACCGGCAGCCGCAGCAGGTGGCGCAGGAAACGGGCGCTGGACAGCGTGGAGGAGACGATCCGGCCGTGCAGCAGGTTGGCCTGCTGGAGCCAGGTCAGCACCAGCGTGAGCAGCACGCAGGCGGCCATCGAGGTGAACAGCACGCCCAGCAGGGAGGTCTGCCCGCCGATGAGGAACATGTCGATGTAGGTGCGGCTGAGCGCGGGCACGGCCGCACCGACCGCCACCAGCAGCAGGCTGGCCAGCACCGCCGCCGGCAGGGTGCCCGCGGTGCCGCGCAGCCGGGCCGGCACCGCGTCGAGCACGCCCGGCCTGCGGCCCCCCCGGGTGAAGTCCTCGCCGGGCTCCAGCACCAGGACGACCCCGGTGAAGCTGCCGTCGAACTCCTCCATGGGGACGAACCGGCGGCCCTTGGCGGGGTCGTTGACGTACACCCCGCGGCGGCCGAAGCGGCGGCCCATGCCGTCGAAGACGACGTAGTGGTTGAACTCCCAGAACAGGATGGCCGGTGCCCGCACCCCGGCGAGCGCGGCCAGGTCCATCTGCATGCCCTTGGCGGTCAGCCCGTAACCGCGGGCCGCCTTCAGCAGGTTGCCGGCCCGCGAGCCGTCCCGGGACACCCCGCAGGCGATGCGCAGTTCCTCCAGTGGGACGTGCCGGCCGTAGTGGCCGAGGACCATGGCGAGGGCGGCGGCGCCGCACTCGACGGCCTCCATCTGGAGCACGGTCGGGGTGCGGACGGTGCCGGTGCGGGGACGGGGGACCGGACGCCGGGACGGGGCGGCCCGCCTGCGGCCGCGGCCCTGCCGGACGGCGCTCACGGGAGCAGCCAGTCGACGGGACGCTGGTCGGCCAGCCGGATCGAGGCCTCGGCCAGGGTCATGGAGTCGAGCCGGTAGGGCGGTCCGCCGGCGGACGACCAGCGGTAACCGCTGCGCGTGGACGCCGACCTGTCCAGCGACACCAGGACGGCCACCGGGCGCCCGTTCCGGGTGAACTGCTCGCCGAGCTGGCCGTCACCGAGGAACGCGGAGATCGACTGGGCGGACTGCGCGCTGCGGTCCACCGCCTTCACGTGCCCGCGCAGCACGCCGTACCGCTGTGCCGGCACCGACGCCACGGTGAGGTCGACGGGGGCGTGCGCGGGGATGGCGGCGGCGTTCTCGGCGGGGACGTAGACCGTCGCGTACAGCGGGTCCGAGGCGTGGGCGACCTTCTCGACGGAGGCCACGGTGGTGCCGGTGCGCACGATCTGCCCGAGGGCGGCGGCGAGCGCGGTGACCCGTCCCGCGGCGACCGTCCGGACCACCGCGTCGCCCCGGTCCGTACGGACCCTGAGGACGGGGGCGTTCGCGGGCAGGCGCTCGCCCTGCCGGGCGAGGACGGCGGTCACCTGGCCGGTCACCGGGCTCTGCAGCGGGTAACTGCCCTGTGCGTGGGTGAGGACGGCCTGCGCGCCGACGGTGGAGGCGACCGAACCGGTCACCGCCCACACGGAGGCCGCCGCCATGACGACGACGGTGACGCCCAGCGCGAGCCGGCCCTGCGGGCGCGCCAGCCGCACCGGGAGGTCCAGTTCCTCCGGTGACTGCAGCTTGGCGAGGGCCTGTTGGCGGAACTGCACGGAACTTCCCTCACCCGAGGAGAGACGACGTCACGACGTGCCCGGGCACCCGGGTGTCCCGGAGCCGGGGCGGCTCCGGGACACGGGGGACACCGAGGTGCGGTCAGAGACCGGCGACCAGGTTGGTGACCGGCTGGACGCTCAGGCCGGTGGCACCCTCGACGGTGCCGACGGCCGTGTCCACCAGACCGGCGACCGGGACGACACCGTTCACGGCGCCGGTGACGGTGGCCAGGGCGTTCACGGACAGACCGCCGGAGACGTTGTCCAGCTCGGCGTCCGAGATCTCGGCGGTCTCGACCCGGGAGGTGGAGTTCATGGGGGGACTTCCCTTCGTACGGATGGTTCACATGGGGGGAGCGGCCCCCTCTGGGGTACAGACGGACGGCCGCGGCCGCGGGCGCCGGGCATCCGTGGGACGGAGACCCGCAGGACCCCCGCGGTGCGATGGATCAAAGCACGCACGCGGGCCGTGCTTCCACTCAACCAGGCCTCTCACCAGGGCACTTCTCCTTCGTGGGGGTCCTTCCGTGCAGGCGTCCGCACGACATGTCGGCCACTCCTTCACACGCCGCGCGGCATCGGCGGCCCCGTGTCCTTGCCCCCCGGGAGGTGAATCCGGCACTCCACGCCAAAGGTGTGCCGGGGGGCGCACGGATGTGCAGGACCGCTGACGGCGGTGACCCGCTTGGGTGCGCGCTGTGCAGATTTCCTGAAGCGGGGATTCCGGTACGTGTTCGGAACGGAAGGTCACCGCCCGCTCACCCGGTGCATCCGGAACAGGGGCCGGCCCGGCCCTCCGCCGGCGGGGGGCCGGGAAGCGGAATTGAACGCACCGGCCCGGCCCGCCGTACCCACAGCCGTCCAGGCGCCCCGGTCGACCGCCCGACAGCGGCAGGTCCCCGTCCCCCAGGAGGTCGAGAAGGTTGAGTCACAAGCGAATGCCCAGGCGGAAGGCCGCGCTGGCGGCCGGCGGTGTCGCGGCGCTCGGAGCCGCCGCCCTGCTGCTGCCCCACGCCAACGCCTCGCAGGACGGGGTCGCGGGCGCCACCGTCACCGCGAGGACGCTGCGGGCCGCGGACGCCTCGGACCTCGCCGCACGACTGCGGCGAACGCTCGGCGACACCCTCGCCGGCTCCTACTACGACGGTGGCGGACGGCGGTTGGTCGTCAACGTGGCCGGCGCGGACGAGGACACCGTCGCGCGGGTGAGGAGGACCGGCGCGGTCGTCCGCCGGGTCGACAACAGCGCCGCCGAACTCCGGTCCGCCGCCCGCACCCTGCGGACCCGGGCGACCATGGCGGGCACGGCCTGGGCCGTCGACCCGCGCACCGACCGGCTCGTGGTCACCGCCGACTCCACCGTCACCGGCGCCCGCTGGGACCGGCTGCGGTCGACCGTGCGCGGCCTCGGGCCCGGCACGGCGACCCTCAAGAAGTCCGCGGGCACCTTCAAGACCCTCGCCTCCGGCGGCGACGCCGTCTTCTCCCGGGTGCAGGGCGGCACCGTCCGCTGCTCCCTCGGTTTCAACGTCACCGCCGCCGACGGCGGTCCCGCCTTCCTGACGGCCGGTCACTGCGGAGTCGCCGCCAAGGAGTGGTCCGACTCCCAGGCCGGGCAGCCCGTCGCCACGGTCGACCGGGCCACCTTCCCCGGCGGGGGCGACTTCTCGCTCGTCAAGTACGACGACCCCGCCACCCGGGCGCCCGGCGAGGTCGACACCGGCGACGGCCGGACCGTGCCCATCACCCGGGCCGAGGACGCCACCGTCGGTGGGAGCGTGTTCCGGATGGGCTCCACCACCGGCCTGCACGACGGGCAGGTGACCGGCCTCGACGCCACCGTCAACTTCCAGAGCGAGACCGACCCCGGTGGCGTCGACACCGTCACCGGTCTGATCCGGACCGACGTCTGCGCCGAGCCGGGCGACAGCGGCGGCCCCCTGTTCACCGCGGACGGCGGCGCGGTCGGCCTGACCTCGGGCGGCAGCGGTGACTGCACCAGCGGCGGCGAGACCTTCTTCCAGCCGGTCACCACCGCCCTCCGGGCCACCGGCGCCACCCTCGGCGCCGGCGCGGGCGACACGGCCGGAGCGGACGACCCCACCGGCGCCAGGGACGACCGGGCGGGTGCCGGGGACGACCGGGCGGGCGGTGACCCCTACGGCACGGGGGCCGTCGGCGGGTCGTCCCTCACCGGGACCCGCTGAGCCGTCCGCACGGTCCGGCACCGGCCGGCCGCGAGCGGTCCGGCCCTCCGGCGGGAGGGCCGGACCGGGACCGCCGGAAAAGCGGGCGGGCGCGGCGGGCGTGGGCCTCAGGCGGGGTTCCGGACCCTCAGCAGCAGGACCGCCACGTCGTCGATCCGCTCCCCACCCGCCGCGCCGTGGCGGACGAGCGCGTCGGCCAGGTTCTCCAGCGGCTCCTCGCCCGCTTCGGAGAGGAGCCCACCCACCCCGACCAGGGCGTCCTCGATGTCGACGCCCGGCGACTCGACCAGGCCGTCCGTGTAGAGGGCGAGCACGGAACCGGGGGCCAGTGCCACCTCGGTCGTCGGGTACGAGGCCGCCGCGTCGATGCCCAGCAGCGGCCCCCCGGCCAGGTCGAGCACCCGCACCCGTCCGTCCGGGTGGCGCAGCAGCGGCGGCGGGTGCCCCGCGCGCGCCATCACGGCCCGCCCCCGCGCCGCGTCCAGCCGCAGGTACAGACAGCTGGCGAACAGCTCGCTGCCGAGGTCGATCAGCAGCCGGTTGGCGCTGCTCATCACCTCGTGGGGCGCCTGCCCCACCGTGGTGTAGGCCCGGACCCCGGTGCGGATCTGCCCCATCAGGGCCGCCGCCGTCACGTTGTGCCCCTGCACGTCCCCGATCACCGCCGCCGGCAGCGGCCGGGCCGGCACCAGGTCGTAGAAGTCGCCGCCGATCTCCATGCCGTGGGTGGCCGGCAGATAGCGGGCGGCCGCCTCGACGCCGGGCAGCGGCGCCAGCGAGTGCGGCAGCAGCGCCTCCTGCAGTCCGTGCGCGAGCCGGTGCTTGGCGTCGTACAGCTGGGCCCGCTCCAGCGCCTGCGCGATCAGCCCGCCGAGACTGGTCAGGACCACCCGCTCGTCGGCGGGGAAGACGCGGGGGGCGGCGTACGCCAGCACACACGTGCCGACCGGCCGCCCGGAGGAGATCAGTGGCAGGTAGGCCCAGGCGGCGAATCCGTCCGGGGCCGCGGGCCGGCCCGGATACAGCCGTTCCAGTTGCTCGCGCGAGTCGAGGAACGCCGGTACTCCGGTGGTCAGGACCTGGGTGCCCGGGGTGCGCTCGCCCAGCGGCAGGCCGTCCAGCCGCTCCACCACGCGCGGGTCCCGATACCCGCGGTGTCCCAGGACGTGCAGCCGCCCGCCCCGGGTGCCGAGGATCACCAGTGCCCGGCTGCCGACCGCCGGGGCGACCTCGTCGGCGACCAGCTGGACGACGTCCTGCACCCCCACGGCCTCGGTCAGCGCCCCGGCCAGGCTCAGCACCTGGGAGATGGTGACCAGCCGCGACGGCCCCGGGCCCGCCCGCGGTGCCGCGCGCGCCGTGTCCGCCACCGCCGTGTCCGCCACCGCCGGGGCCCGGCTGACGCGGATGCTCAGCCCGGTCGTGCTCGGATACAGCCGGAAGGACAGCGGGTCGCCCGGCCGACGCAGCGCCACGAACGACGTGGCCTGCTGGCTCAGCAGGGCGGCCCGGTAGCGGTCCTCGTACACCGGGTCGCGCAGCCACGGCACCGACACCCACGGCAGGGTGCCGAGCAGCTCCCGGGCGGGCCGGCCGAGCAGGTCGGCGGCGGCCGGGCTGACGAAGGAGACCCGCCCGAGCAGGTCGAGCGACACCAGCCCGTACGGCAGCCGGGCCACCATCCGGGCCGCCTCGAGCGACTCCAGCGTCCCCGACACCCCGGCCCAGGGCGTCGCGACCAGATCGGTCTCCGGACCGAGCCGCCGGTTCTCCCTGGCCACCAGCTCCAGGCGCTGCGCCAGCCGGCCGCAGGCCGCCGTCAGACGTTCGCGCTCCCCGTCGGACAGCTCCGGCGGGTGCCCGCCGGGCCAGGTGACGAAGACGGCGCCGTACACGGCCCGTCCCGTCGCCACCGGTACCGCGGCCAGTGCGAACGGGTAGGGCAGCACCACGGAGACGCGCGGGTAGCGGCGCGCCATCTCCTCCTCGCCGCCCACCCAGACCAGGCGCCGTTCGCGGACCGCGTCCGCGACCGGGATCGGCGCGCTCAGCCCGACCCGCTCCCAGGGCGCCGCGAACGCCCGGGGCATGCCCGCCATCACCACCATCTCCAGCACCGGCTCGTCGGGCCGGAGCAGGTACACCGCGCCCGTGTGGGCGTGCACCTGCTCCATCATCGCGGTCAGCGCGAGCGACAGCAGCGGCCGGCCGTCCGCCGTGTCGGCGGCACCCGGCGCCTGCCCGGGTCCTGGCCCGTCGGGCACGCCGACCACCTCCTCGTACGGCCGCGCGTCGCATCCCGGGTCAAGGCTCCCTCGCGGACGCGCCCCGCGCACGGCGAACCACCCGCCCGCGCGTCGTGCGGCCCGCCCGTGCCGCGCCCGGACCGGGACGAGCCAACCCACCCGCATACCCGGATCCGCTTCCTTCAAGCCCGCGTGATCGGGGCGCGAGCCGACATGGTTCATGTGCTCCTACGCGCCAGGATGGCTGATTTGCGACGCCCGGCGGCCGGGGGTGGCGGACGAGGGGGAACGATCCCGGTGCCCGGCGCCGACCAGACGACGTGTCGGCCGCACGGACCGCGTGCCGGCCGGTTCCCGTCGGTCGGCGATCGGCCCGCTGACCGGTACGTTGTGTTCCGGTTGTGTCCATGTGTCCTCGCTTGTCGTTGGCCGAAACATTCCTCCAGATCAGGGGTGGTGCCGGCCGTCGCGGCGGACTCCGGGGCGGTGGGGCGGGCCGGCCGGTCGGTGTGGCGGAGGGGGGGCGACAGGCGTCTTTTTCGAGAATCACGGGTTTGCCGGCGAATCGCCGGAGCGGGCGCCGAGGCGGGATCCGACCCGGGCGACGTGGGTGCACCGCCCGTGTCGAAGTGGCGAAGCGGTGACGCAAAAGCACCGCCAAATCACGCTCCGTTCGATTTCATGGGGTTGCCTTCGGGTGACAGGCCGTGAAGACTGTGGCCGAGTTCCATGGAAACGAAGGCGATTCTGGGTGCGTATCGTGCCAATCGTGAGGCAGTACCGGTCGGTACTGAGTATTCTCTCGCCTCGTTTCACACGGTCGGGTCGGTGGCCCGCCGTCGCTCAGGAGCCGGGAGGGTCCCGCGCGGTCGTCGCGCGGGAAGGCGACATCAAGGGGGATGCGCGATGAGTTGGTCCGACGGGCCGCAGAGCCCAGTGGCACGGGGCAGTGACGGCCGTGGCGCCGGCACGCCCCTCCCCGGGCGTGTCGAGACGCTCCGGACCGCTCCGGCGGCAGGCTGACGGCATCCGGCCGCAGCGCCGCGCACGACGAAGCCACGCGGGTCACACGTTCCGCGCTCCCCGACGTTCCGTCGACGGTGCCGCAGGCGTGCCCGTGACCCACGCCCTGTGCGGCCTGCCCCGCCCGCAGTCGCCCCGCGGCACCCACGCCCGCACGATCCCTGCGTTTCCCGCGCGCCGTACCGAGGAGAAATGGTGATAGGCAACGAACTGACGGGTGACTCGCTCCTGCCGGAGGAGTTACCCGGCCGCTGGCGGAGCCCGTGCGCGTCCGGTCCGGTGCGCTACCACGAGAGCCGGGGCTCCTGGCAGGTCCTGGACCGCGAGACGGTCGCCGCCGTGCTCGCCGACCCGGCGACGTACTCCTCGGACCTCTCCGCCCTGGCCCCCACCCAGTCCGACTTCGAGACCTTCCGCCAGGGCAACTTCGTCGGCATGGACCCGCCCGAGCACCGCAAGCTCCGCACGCTGGTGAGCCAGGCGTTCACCCCGCGGGTCGTGCAGGGCCTCGGCCCCCGCATCGAGGCCGTGTGCGCGGACCTGCTGGACGCCGTGGCCGACCGGGACCGGTTCGACCTGGTCGACGCGCTGGCCTATCCGCTGCCCATCATCGTCATCGCCGAACTGCTCGGCATCCCGGCCGAGGAGCACCGGCTCTTCCAGGAGTGGGCCGCCGTCCTCTTCAGCGGCGACCAGCTCGGCGACGCGCCCGACACGGCCGACCTGGCACGGGCGCTGGAGGCCGTCGCCCCCACGGTGCGCGAGATGAACGGCTACGTGCTGGAACACATCCGCGCCCGCCGCGCCCGCCCCGGCGACGACCTCACCAGCCGGCTCATCGCCGCCGAGGTGGACGGCGTCCGCCTCACCGACCAGGAGACGGTCGGGTTCGTGGCACTCCTGCTGGTCGCCGGGCACATCACCACGACCGCCCTGCTCGGCAACGCCGTCGTCACCTTCGACCGGCGTCCCGGCACCGGCGCCGCGCTGCGCGCCGACCCCGGCCTGCTGCCCCCGGCCGTCGAGGAGGTGCTGCGCTGGCTGCCCCCCTTCCCCGAACTGGGGCGCCGCGTCACCCGGCCGGTCGTCCTGGGCGGCCACGAACTCCCGGCGGACAGCCTGGTCATGGCGCACATCGGCGCCGCCAACCGGGACCCGGCCGCCTTCGACGCGCCCGACGTCTTCGACGTGACCCGTCAGCCCAATCCCCACCTGACGTTCGGTCACGGCATCCACTTCTGCTTCGGCGCGCCGCTGGCCCGGCTGGAGGCGCGGATCGCCCTGCGCATGCTGCACGAACGGTTCCCCGTGCTGGCGGTCCCCTCCTACGAGGACGTCGTCTTCCAGAATCCGGCCGTCATCGTCGGCGTCCGCCACCTGCCCGTCGAGGTCAGCCGGGCGTAAGCCCCGGCGCCTTTCGCCCCGGCCGGCCCCCGCACCCGCTCGCTCACGGGCCGGACCGTTCCACCCGCACATGAGACCCACGCAACGGGAGTCCCCTTCTCATGCCGTACACCGTCCCCGCCGCCCCGCCCACCCCCTGGGCGCCGTCCCCGTTACGCCAGGAGTTGCAGGACCGCCTCGACACCCTGGCCCGCGTCCACCGGGTGCCCGGCGCCCAACTGGCCCTGGACACCGGCACCGACGTCGTCAGCCTGCACACCGGCACGGCCGACACCGCCACCGGCGCGGCCTTCACCGCGGCCACGGCCGTACCCCTGGGATCGCTCACCAAGCCCTACACGGCCGCCCTCGTGCTGCTCCTCGCCGACGACGGCGACCTCGACCTGGACGAGCCGGCCGCCGACCACCTCCCCGAGCTGCGCGCGACGCCCAAGGTGACCATCCGCCAGCTCCTCAGCCACACCGGCGGGCTGCCCACCGGGCCCGACTCCGACACGGCCGCCGCGCTGACCGGCGCCCGCTACCTCGCCACCGTGTGCACCGCCGACGACGCGCTCTTCCCGCCCGGCACCGACTTCTCGTATTCCAACGCCGGTTACGTGGCCGCCGGACGGCTGGTGGAGGCGGTGACCGGCATGCCGTGGCACGAGGCGGTCCGCGCGCTCCTCCTCGAACCGCTCGGCACGGTCCCCGCGTTCCTCGGCGACCGCACCCACGGCCGCCCGGTCGCCGCCGGACACGCGCTCAACACCGCCACCGGCCGGGCCCGCCCGGCCCGCCAGAACCTGGCCCCGGTGGAGGCACCGGCCGGCGCGCTGCTCGCGAGCGCCCTGGACCTGACCGCGCTGGGCGCCGCGCTGATCGGCCGCTCGGACGTCCTGCCGCCCGCCACCGCCAAGGAGATGCGCCGCCCCGAGCCCGCGGCCCGGCCCGGCGCGCTGGCCGACGGCTGGGGGGCGGGAGCGGCGCTGTACCGGCAGGACGACCGCGTGTGGTGCGGCCACGACGGCAACGCCCAGGGCACCTCCTGCCACCTGCGGGCCGACCCGGTGAGCGGCGTGGTGGTCGCCTTCACCGGCAACGCCGGCGGTGCCACCGCGCTCTGGCGCGACTTCGCCGAGGACCTGACCCGGATCGCCGGCGTGCGCGTGCCCGCCGCCGTCACGCCCGCCGAGCGGGGCCGTCCCGTCGTGCTGCCCGACTGCGTGGGCACCTACCGCAACGGCGCCCTGACCTACCACGTCGCCTCCCGGCCGGACGGCTCGGTGACCCTGTCCGTGGACGGTGACCTGCCCCTCCCGTTGGTGTGCCACGCCGACCTGTCGTGCGACCTGGTCGACCCGGTCACCGGGCGGCCCGAGCCCGGCGGCAGGTTCCACCGCGACCCCGTCACCGGCGGCATCGACCGCGTACAGATATCCGGGCGCACGGCCCGCCGTACCGGCGACGGCTGAGCCACGCGGGCGACGCGCCGGTTCCGGCGCCACCGCCGACCGCCCACGGCCGCCCCGGCGCACCGTCCGGTGACGCTGTTCCCCCGCAGTGCGGTCACCGGACCGGCCCCGGCGGGGCGGTCCTCCCGCAGCACCGCCCCGCAGCACCGCCCCCGCATGCCCGATGTGCCCCGCCCGTGCCGACCCGCCGCACCGCTCCGGTGGGTCCGGGCTGCCGACGCACCGTCCCGCTTCCGAAGGACTTGACCCATGACGGACCTGCACGACAAGCCCGCACCGGCGTCCCCCCTGCCCCAGGCCGACCAGGCCGCCGGGCCCGCCGGGAGCGCCGCGGCGCAGGCTCCCCCGACGCTCGGCGAGCTGTTCACCGCCTGGGTGGCCCGCACCCCGGACGCACCGGCGCTCACCGACGGCCGGCGGACGTGGAGCTACCGGGAACTGGCGGCCCGCGCCGACCGGCTGGGCGGCCACCTCTCGGCACGGGGCGCCGGACCGGACCGGGTGGTCGCGCTGGTGCTGCCGCGCTCCATGGAACTGATCGCGGCCGAGCTGGCCGTGGCCCGGGCGGGCGCCGCCTTCCTGCCGGTGGACCCCGCCTACCCCGCCGAGCGGCGGGCACTGATGCTCGCCGACGCCGCGCCCGCCGTGATCCTCGACGACCCGCGGCAGGTCCGTGACCTCATGGACGGCGCGTATGTGGACGCGGCGCACATGGGTGGCACGCACGTGGATCCCCGGCACACGGGCACCAGGCACATGGGTGCGAAACCCATGGATGCCGGGCACATTGATACCGCGGGCAGCGTGGCACCCACACCCACACCCACACCCACACCCGCGTACCCGGCCGGAGCCGAGACCGGTGCCGACCACGCGGCTTACGTGATCTACACGTCCGGCTCCACCGGCACCCCCAAGGGCGTGACGGTCACCCACCGCGGCATCGTGGGCTTCACCACGGCCGCCGCCGCCCAGTACGCCGTCGGCCCGGGCGACCGCGTGCTGCAGTTCTCCTCGCCCAGCTTCGACGCCTCCGTGCTGGAGCTGTTCATCTCCGTCCTGTCGGGCGCCACCCTCGTCGTACCGCCGGACGGCCCCTGGCTGGGCGACGAACTCGCCGCCGTCCTGGACGGCCACCGGATCACCCACGCCCTGATCCCGCCGGCCGCCCTGGCCACCCTCCCCGACCCGGCCGGGGGCACGGCACGCCACCTGCGCACGCTGGTCGTGGGCGCCGAGGCCTGCCCGGCCGCGCTCGTCGACCGCTGGGCACCCGGCCGCCGCATGATCAACTCCTACGGCCCGACCGAAGCCACCATCGTCGCGACCTGGACCGGGCCGCTCACCGCCGGCCGCGGCGCGCCCACCATCGGCAGTGCCCTGCCGCACACCCGGGTGCACGTGCTCGACGCCGCGATGCGGCCCGTACCGCCCGGCACCGACGGCGAGCTGTTCATCGGCGGCGACGCGCTGGCCCGGGGCTACCTGGGCCGCCCCGGTCTGACCGCCGCCCGCTTCGTCGCCGACCCCTTCGGACCGCCCGGTGCCCGGCTGTACCGCACCGGCGACCGGGCGCGCTGGACGGCCGACGGGGACGTGGAGTTCCTCGGCCGGCTCGACCGGCAGGTCAAGGTCCGCGGCTTCCGGATCGAACCGGGCGAGATCGAGGCGGCGCTGCGCCGGAACCCCGGCGTCGCCGAGGCCGTGGTCGTGGTCCGCGAGGACGAGCCGGGCAGACAGCGCCTCGTCGGCTACGTCACGCCCGTCGAGCCCGCGCGCGCCCCCGACCCGGCGGCCCTGCGCACGGCCGTGGCCGCCGTCCTGCCGGCCCACATGGTGCCCTCCGCCGTCGTCGTCCTGGACCGGATGCCGCTCACCGCCCAGCACAAGATCGACCGGCGCGCCCTGCCCGTCCCCGACCACGTGCCCGCCGCGGGCCACGTGCCCCCGCGCACCGAGCAGGAGCGGTCCCTGGCGGCGATCTGGGCGGACGTCCTGGGCGTCGGCGCGGTCGGCGCGGGCGACGACTTCTTCGACCTGGGCGGCGACTCGATCCTCGCCGCCCGCACCCTGGCCCGGATCCGGGAGGACCTGGGCGTCCGGCTGACGGTGCGGGACGTCTTCACCGCCCGCACCGTCGCCGCCCTGGCCGCCCTGCTCGGCGAGCCGTCCGCCGCCGCCCCGCCGGAACCGATACCGCCCGCGCCCCGCGGGGGCACCGTGCCGCTGTCCAGCGCCCAGCGCAGGCTGTGGTTCCTCGACGACCTCACCGCCGGCGGCACCGAGTACAACACCGGCGTGTCGCTGCGGCTGCGCGGCCCCCTGGACCCCGGCGCCCTGCGCCGGTCCCTGCACCGGCTCGCCGCCCGCCACGACGCGCTGCGCACCACGTTCACCACGGCCGACGGGCAGGGCGCGCAGCGCGTCGCCCCGGAGCCGTCCCTGCCGCTGCGGACCGCCGACCTCGGCGACACCCCCGCGCGGCACCGCGCCGAGGCCGCCGAGCGGCTGCTCACCGAAGAACTGAGCCGCCCCTACGACCTGACGGCGGGCCCGCTGACCCGGGCGCTGCTCGTCCGCCTCGCCGCCGACGAGCACCTGCTGCTCCTGGCCCAGCACCACATCGTCACCGACGGCTGGTCGGTGGGCCTGCTCACCCGCGAGCTGGCCGCCCTCTACCACGCGGAGGTCACCGGCGAGCCGGACGGCCTGCCCGCCCCCGCCGTCCAGTACCCGGACTTCGCCGCGTGGGAGCGGCGGCAGCGGACCGACGGCGAGGACGCCGCGGACCTCGCCTACTGGAGACGGCACCTGTCGGGCATCCAGCACCTGGACCTGCCCACCGACCGGCCCCGGCCCGCGGTCCGCACCACGGCCGGGGCGGCGCACCGGCACCACCTGCCCGCGGACCTGGTCGCCCGGCTGCGGCACCTGGCGGCGGGGCGCGGCACGACGGTCTTCACGCTGTTCGCGGGTGCCTCCGCGCTGCTGTTCGCCCGCTACTGCGGACAGCGGGACGTCGCCTTCGGCACCGTCACCAACGGGCGGGGCCGGCGGGACCTGGAGGACGTGGCGGGTTTCTTCGCCAACACCGTGGTCCTGCGCGGCGACGTGGACGAGCGGGCGACCGTCGACGCCTTCGTCGAGAGCATGCGCACGACGGTGCTGGACGCCTTCGCCCACGACCGGGTGCCGTTCGACCGGGTGGTCGAGGAACTCGCCCCGCCCCGCGATCCCAGCCGCACCCCGCTGGTGCAGGCGCTCGTCGTCCAGCAGACCGCCGGCACCGCCCCGCCGCACGCCGGCGGCCTGCGCTTCGAGGACCACCCGCTGCCCCGTCCCGCCGCCCGCTTCGACCTGGTGCTGGAGTTCGCCCCCGACGCGGAGGGCGGCTGTGCGCTGACGGTCGAGTACAACACCGACCTGTTCGGGGCCCCGACCGCGGCCCGCCTCTCCCGCCACCTGCACCGCCTGCTGGAGGGCATGGCCGACGGCCCGAACCGGACGCTGGCGGAGCTGCCCATGCTCGCGCCGCAGGAGCAGCGCACGCTGGTGGACGCCTGGAATCCGCCCGCGCGCCGCTCCCGGGACACCGAGGACGTCACCCTGCCCGAGCTGTTCCAGGCGCAGGCGGCCCGCACCCCCGACCGCACCGCCGTCCTCTGCGGCCCCGACCGGCTGGACTACGCCGAGGTCAACCGGCGCGCCAACCGCCTGGCCCGGCAGTTGGTCGCACGCGGCGCGGGACCGGAGACCCTGGTCGCGCTGTGCCTGCCGCGCACCGCCGACCTGCTGCCCGTGCTGTGGGCGGTGCTGAAGTCGGGCGCGGGCTACCTGCCCGTCGACCCCGCCTACCCGGCCGAGCGCATCGGGTTCATGCTCGCCGACGCCGCGCCCGCCCTCGTCGTCGCCACCCGTGCGACCGCCCGCGCCCTGCCCGAGGGCCGTGCCGCGCTCCTCCTGGAGGACTGCGCGGACCTGTCGGCGGCCGACGGCGACCTCACCGACGCCGACCGCCTGCGGCCGCTCACGCCGGACCACCCCGCCTACGTCATCTACACCTCCGGCTCGACCGGCCGTCCCAAGGGCGTCGTGGTCACCCACCGCGGCGTCACCGCACTGGCCGGCTGGGCCCGGGAACGGTTCGGCCCCGACCGGCTGGCGCACGTCATCGCCTCCACCTCCCTGAACTTCGACGTCTCGGTCTTCGAGCTGCTGTGCCCCCTGACGGCCGGCGGCAGCGTGGAGGTGGTCGCCGACCTGCCCGCCCTCGCCGACGCGCCGGGGCCGCGGCGGGCCGGACTCGTCAGCGGAGTGCCGTCCGTGTTCTCCCGCATGGTCGCGGGCGGCACGTCCCCCGTCGCGGCGGACGCCGTCGTCCTGGCCGGCGAGGCCCTGCCCCTGCAGACGGTGCAGGACCTGCGCGCCGCCATGCCCGCGTGCGAGATCGCCAACGTCTACGGCCCCACCGAGGCCACCGTGTACGCCACCGCCTGGTTCGCCGGTGACCGGCTGCCCGACCAGGCGCCGCCCATCGGCAGGCCGGTGGCGCTGACCCGGGCCTACGTCCTGGACCGCTCCCTGCGCCCGCAGCCCCCCGGCGTCACGGGCGAGCTCTACCTCGGCGGCGGCGGCCTGGCCCGCGGCTACCTGCGCCGCCCGGGGCTGACCGCCGCCCGGTTCGTCGCCGACCCGTTCGGTGCGCCGGGGGAGCGGATGTACCGCACCGGCGACCTGGTGCGCTGGAGCACCGGCGGCGAACTGCAGTACGTCGGCCGGGTCGACCAGCAGGTCAAGGTCCGCGGCTTCCGCATCGAACTGGGCGAGGTCGAGGAGGCGCTGCGCGGCTGCCCGGGCGTGGCGGAGGCGGCGGCCGCCGCCACCGGGGGCGACGGCCACCGCCGGCTGGTCGGCTACGTCGTCCCCGTCCCCGGGGAACGCGCGGAACCGGAGTCCGTCCGCCGGACCCTCGGCCGCACGCTGCCCGACTACATGGTCCCCTCGACCGTCGTCGTGCTGGACGCCCTGCCGCTCAACCCCAACGGCAAGCTCGACCGCGGCCGGCTCCCCGACCCCGGCCCGGCCGTGCGCGCCGTCCGCCACGTCGCGCCCCGGACGGCCACCGAACGGGTCCTCGCCGCGATCATGGCGGAGGTGCTGCACCTGGAACGGGTCGGCGTCGACGACAACTTCTTCGAACTCGGCGGCGACTCGATCGTCAGCATCCAGGTGGTGGCCCGCGCCCGGCAGGAGGGCCTGCAGGTCACCTCTCGGGACGTCTACCAGCACCAGACGGTCGCCGCCCTGGCCCGCTGCGCCGACGCGGCCGGAGCCCCCCGCGAGGCCGCCCCCGCCGTGGAGGCGGCCACCGGCACGGCCCCCCTGACGCCCATCCAGCACTGGCTGTTCGACACCGCCGCCGGGCGGGCCGGCCACTACGCCCAGGCGCTGTCCACCGAGGTGCCCGGCGACCTGGACGCCGGCGCCCTGGAGGAGGCGCTGAACGACCTGGTCGCGCACCACGACGCCCTGCGCTCCCGCTTCGTCCCCGGCGACGGCGGCGCGGTCGCCTGGCACATAGCCGACCGGGTCCCGCGGACGGCCCTGGCCCGCCACACCGGCCCGGACACCGACACCCCGCACTTCGGGCCCTTCGACCTCGCCGGGGGTCCGCTGCTGCGGGCCGTGCTGCACGACCGCGGCCCCGGCCGGCCCCGGGTGCTGCACCTCGCCGTGCACCACCTGGTGATCGACGGCGTGTCCTGGCGGCTGCTGCTGGAGGACCTCGACCGCGCCTACCGGGCCCGCCGCGACGGCGGCGACGGCGCGGCGGCGCTGCCCGCCAAGTCCTCGCCGCTGCGGCACTGGGCGCGCCGGCTGAGCGCGTACGCCGCCGACGGCGGTTTCGACGACGAGCGGGCGTACTGGGAGCAGGCCGTCCCGGACGCCGTCCCGGCCCTGCCCGCCGACCTCAGCGGCGGCAACACCTACGCCTCGGCCCGCGCGGTGACCGTACGGCTGAGCCCCGAGGACACCTCGGTGCTGCTGCGCACCCTGCCCGACACCTACCGCACCCAGGTCAACGACGTGCTGCTCAGCGCCCTGGGCCGGGTGCTGTGCGCCTGGAGCGGCCAGGACCGGGTGGTGGTCGACGTCGAGGGGCACGGCCGTGAGGAACTGTTCCCCGAACTGGACCTCAGCCGCACCGTCGGCTGGTTCACCACCCGGCACCCCGTCGCCCTCGCCGTCCCGGAGGAGGCCGGCTGGGACACCGTGCTCAAGCAGGTCAAGGAGCAGTTGCGCGCCGTGCCCCGGCACGGCCTCGGCCACGACGTGCTGCGCCGCCTGACCGGGCCGGACAGCGCGCCGCGCACCCCGGCCGCCCAGGTCAGCTTCAACTACCTGGGGCGCATCGCGCTGCCGGACGATCCGCGGGGCCTGTACCGGAACACCGTACGGCCGCTGGAGCTGGACGCCGACCCGCGGGCCGAGCGCCCGCACGCGCTGGAGGTCGTCGGCCGGCTCGACGGCGACGCGCTGGAGTTCACCTGGTTCCACTCGGACGGGCTGCACCGCAACGACACCGTCGCCGGTCTCGCCGCGCGGTTCGCCGACGCGCTGGCCGACCTCGCCCGCCACGCCGCCCGGCCGGGCGCCGCCGGGCGCACCCCCTCCGACTTCCCGCTGGCCCGCCTCGACCAGGCGGCCGTGGACCGGATCACGGGGCAGGACCCGGCGGCGGTCGAGGACCTGCTGCCGCTGACCCCGACCCAGGCCGGCATGCTCTTCCACGGACTCTCCCAGGACGACCGCGG
Source organism: Streptomyces sp. TG1A-8 (assembly GCF_030499535.1). Lineage (NCBI taxonomy): Bacteria > Bacillati > Actinomycetota > Actinomycetes > Kitasatosporales > Streptomycetaceae > Streptomyces > Streptomyces sp. TG1A-8. The sequence continues at coordinate 878,757 of NZ_JASTLB010000001.1, read as the reverse complement.
CGTCTACTTCCAGCAGCTGACCTTCGTCCTGGACGGCGTGCCCGATCCCGGTGCCCTCGCCGCCGCCTGGCAGCGGGTGACCGACCGCACCCAGGTCCTGCGCGGCCGGGTCGTCTGGCAGGACGTGCCCGAGCCGCTGCTGGTGGTGCAGCGCCGCGCGAGTGTGCCGGTCACCCACCTGGACTGGCGCGAGCTGACCGGGGACGAACGTCGCGCGCGGCTCGCGGAGCTGCTGGAACGGGACCGCGCCGAGGGCGTCGACCTGTCCGCGGCACCGCTGCAGCGCCTGGTGCTCGCCCGCGTCTCCGACACCGCCGTGCAGGTGGTGTGGTCCTTCCACCACCTGGTCCTGGACGGCTGGAGCCTGTTCCAGGTGCTGACCGACGTCTTCGCCTGCCACGCCGGGGCCGCCCCGGACGCCCTGCCGGACCGCCGCCCCTACCGGGACTACGTGGCCTGGCTGCGCGCACGCGGCCAGGAGGAGGCCGAGGGGCACTGGCGGCACCGGCTGGCCGGCGTGGGCGAGGCCACGCCGCTGCCGTACGACCGCGAACCGCGCGAGACCCACCGCGCCGAGTCCACGGAGGCGGTCCGGGTCACCGTGCCGGCGGCCGCCACCCGGGCGCTGGAGGACCTGGCGCGCACCTCCGGGCTGACCCTGAACACCCTGGTGCAGGGCGCCTGGGCACTGCTGCTGGCCCGGCAGTCGGGACGGGAGGAGGTCGTGTACGGCACCACCGTGTCCGGACGGCCGCCCGAGCTGCCCGGCTCCGAGGCCATGACCGGCCTGTTCATCGCCACGCTGCCCACCCGGGTCACCGTCCCGGCCGACGGCACCCTGCTCGACTGGCTGCGCCGGCTGCAGCACGACCAGAGCGAGGACCGGCGCTTCGACCACGTGCCGCTCACCCGGATCAGGACGTTCACCGAACTGCCGGAGCGGAGCGGGCTGTTCGACAGCATCGTCGTCTTCGAGAACTACCCGGTGGACGACGGGCTCGCCGCCGCGCACGGACTGCGCCTGAGCGACCTGGACGGCATCGAGACCACCAACTACCCGCTGAGCCTGGTCGCCTACCCGGGCGACGAACTGGTCCTGCGGCTGGGCTACGACCCGGAGCTGTTCGACGCCGCCACCGTGCGGCGGACGGCCGAGTACCTCGCCGTCCTGCTGGAGGGCATGACCACCGGGGCCGAACGGCCCCCGGCCCGGCTGCCGCTGCTGACGGCGGCCCGGCGCGAGCAGGTGCTGCGCGACTGGAACGACACGGCCACCGAACCGTCCGGGAGCACGGTCGCGGACCTCTTCGCCGCGCAGGCGCGGCGCACGCCCGGCGCCGTCGCGCTGGAGGCCGGCGAGGAGCGGGTCACCTACCGCGAACTCGACGCCCGCGCCGCGGCGCTGGCGGACCGCCTGACCGCGCTCGGGGTGCGGGCGGAACGCCCGGTGGGCGTGCTGATGGACCGTTCCGCCGAACTGGTCGTCGCGCAGCTGGCGCTCGTGCGCACCGGCGGCGTGTACGTGCCGCTGGACGGCCGGGCGCCGCGCGAACGGCTGCGCCGCATGCTGGCCGAGGCCGGGACCGGCCTGCTGCTCACCGACGCCGCCTGGCGGGAGACGGCCCGCGAACTGCTCCCCGCCGAGGCCGTCCTGCAGGCCGGCGCCCCGGCCGGGGACGAAACGCGCGCCGGCGCCCCGGCCACGGACGGGACCCGCTTCGCGGTGCACCCGGACAACGTGCAGTACCTGATGTTCACCTCCGGCTCCACCGGCACCCCCAAGGGCGTCGCGGTGCGGCAGCGGGACGTCGCCGCGCTCGCCCTGGACCGCGCGTTCGCCGGCCACGACCGCGTCCTCGTGCACTCCCCGCACGCCTTCGACGCCTCCACCTACGAGGTGTGGGTGCCGCTGCTGCGCGGCGGCACGGCCGTCCTGGCCCCGCCGGCCGACCTGGACGCCGCCCTGGTCCGCCGCGCGATCACCGAACAGGGGGTGCGCTGCCTGTGGCTGACCGCGGGCCTGTTCCGCCTGCTGGCCCAGGAGGACCCCACCTGTCTGCGCGGCGCCCGCGAGGTGTGGACGGGCGGCGAGGCCGTGCCGGGCGCGGTCGTGCGCCGGGTCCTGGACGCCTGCCCCGGCCTGAGCGTCGTCGACGGCTACGGCCCGACGGAGACCACCACCTTCGCCACCCGGCGCGTCTTCCGCGCCGGCGACCCGCTGCCCGCCGTGCTGCCCATCGGGCGCCCGCTGGACAACACGCGCGTGTACGTCCTGGACGGCGCCCTCCAGCCCCAGCCGCCGGGCGTCCCCGGCGAGCTGTACGTAGCCGGCGCCGGACTGGCCCGCGGGTACGCGGGGCGTCCCGGCGCGACCGCCGCCCGCTACGTCGCCGACCCCTTCGGGCCGCCCGGGGAGCGGATGTACCGCACCGGTGACGTCGTGCGCTGGAGCGACGACGGCGAACTGCACTTCGTCGGCCGCGCGGACGACCAGATCAAGATCCGCGGCTTCCGCATCGAGCCCGCCGAGATCGAGGCCCGGCTCACCGCCCACCCCGCCGTCGCCGAGGCGGTCGTGTCCCTGTACCAGGACGCCGGACGCAAGCGGCTGGCCGCCCACCTGGTGCCGGCCGACGGCGCGGCGGTGCCCTCCGGCACCGAGCTGCGCGCCCACCTGGCGACCGGCCTGCCCGACTACATGCTGCCCGCCGCGTTCGTCACGGTGGCGGAGCTCCCGCTGACGGCCAACGGCAAGGTCGACCGGCGCCGGCTGCCCGTCCCCGACTGGTCGGGCGGCGGCGACAGCGCCTACCGCGCCCCGCGCACCGAGACCGAGCGCGTCCTCACCGGGATCTGGGCCGACCTGCTCGGCGTGGAACGGGTCGGCGTCGACGACAACTTCTTCATGCTGGGCGGGGACTCGATCCTCAGCATCCAGGTGGTCTCCCGCGCCCGCGCGGCGGGCCTCGCCCTCACCCCCCGCGACCTGTTCCGCCGTCCCACGGTGGCCGAACTGGCCGCCGCCGGGGGCAGCACCGCGGCCGTCGCCGGGACCGGGCCGGTCAGCGGGGCGGCCGGGCTCACCCCGATCCAGCACTGGTTCCTCGACCCCCGGCCCCCGCACGCCGCGTTCTTCAACCAGTCCGTCCTCGTCGAGACGCCCGGCGCCGTCGACCAGGACGCCCTGCGCCGTGCCCTCACCGCCCTGTGGACGCACCACGACGCCCTGCGCTCCCGGTTCGTCCTCGACGAGGACGGCACCTGGCGGCAGCACGTCGAAGCCGGTGACGCGCCCGCACCGGACCTGCTCGGCGTCTGCGACCTCACCGGCTTGGACCCGGCGGCGGCCGAGGAGACCGAGGCCCGCGTCACGGCCGCGGCCCACGCCGGCTTCCGCCTGGACAGCGGCCCCCTGCTCACCGCCCGCCTGTTCACCGCCGACGGCACCCGGCCCGCCCGGCTGCTGCTGGCCGTGCACCACCTCGTGGTCGACGGCGTCTCCTGGCGGATCCTGCTGGAGGACCTGGAGACCGCCTACGGGCAGGCCGCGGCCGGACAGCCCGTCCGGCTGCCCGCCCGCACCACCTCCGTCCAGGAGTGGGCCCGCCGGCTGCGCACCCACACCGACGACGGCGGCTTCACCGGCCACCGCGCCCACTGGGAGCAGGCCGCCCGGCACTGCGCCGCCCCGCTGCCGGTGGACGCCGGGCAGGACGGGCAGGGCGCCGGCACCACGGCCGACGTGCGCGCGGTGACCGTCCGGCTGGACCCGGAGCGCACCGACGACCTGCTGCGCAAGGTCCCCGGCGTCTACCGCACCCGCGTCGACGACGTCCTGCTCACCGCGCTCGGCCGGGTGCTCGCCGACTGGACCGGGCGCGACACCGTCGCCGTCGGCCTGGAGGGACACGGCCGCGAGGACCAGCTGTTCGAGGACATCGACCTGTCCCGCACGGTCGGCTGGTTCACCTCGCTCTTCCCGGTCGCCCTCCAGGTGCCGACGGGGGACTGGGGCACCGCGCTGAAGGCGGTGAAGGAGCAGCTGCGGGCCGTTCCCGACCGGGGCCTCGGCTACGGCGCCCTGCGCCACCTCGCCCGCGACGAACGGCTCGTGGACACCCCGGCACCCGGCATCAGCTTCAACTACCTGGGCCGCTTCGACTGGTCCGCCGGCGGCGGCGCCCTCATCGGCTCGGTGCCCGGCGGACTCGGCGGTGCCGAGGCACCCGGCACCGAGCGGGCGCACCTGCTGGACGTGGTGGCCCGCGTCCACGACGACCGGCTGGAGATCACCTGGCACTACGGCGGCGGACGGCACCGCGAGGAGACCGTCACCGCGCTCGCCGACGGCATGCTGCGCGCGCTGGAGGGCATCGTCGCCCACTGCGCGGCGCCGGACGCGGGCGGCCGCACCCCCTCCGACTTCCCGCTGGCCCGCCTCGACCAGGCGGCCGTGGACCGGATCGCCGGGGACGGGCGCGCCGTCGCGGACATCCACCCGCTGACGCCGATGCAGGCGGGCATGCTCTTCCACAGCCTGCTGGACCCCGACGGCCGCACCTACGTCAACCAGGTGCAGCTGGTGCTGTCCGGCGTCACCGACCCGCACGCCCTCGCCGAGGCCTGGCAGCGCACCGCGGACGCCAACCCGGTACTGCGCACCCGGCTGGTGTGGCAGGAGACCGCCGAACCCCTCCAGGTCGTCCAGCGCCGGGCGCCCGTGCCCGTCACCCACCACGACTGGTCCGGACGCCCCGCCGACTGGTGCGGGCACGCGCTCGACCGGCTGCTGGCCGAGGACCGCGCGGCGGGCATCGACCTGGGGACGGCACCGCTGATGCGCCTGACCCTGATCCGGCTGTCACCGCAGCGCGTGCGCCTGGTGTGGACCTTCCACCACGTCCTGCTCGACGGCTGGAGCGCCGCCCAGGTCTTCGACGAGGTGTGCGAGCGGTACGCCGCCCTGACCGCGGGCCGCCGCCCCCGGGTACCGGAGCGCAGGCCCTTCGGCGACTACCTGCGCTGGCTGGCCGCACAGGACACCGGCGGCGCCGAGCGGTACTGGCGCCAGACCCTGGCCGGGTTCGCCGCCCCCACCGAACTGCCCCGGGACCGGCGGCCCGTCGAGGCCCACCGCAGCTCCTCGTCCGGGTCGGTGCACGTGACGCTCGACAGCGGGCTGTCGGCCCGCCTGCGGCGAACCGCCCAGCAGGCCGGACTGACCGTCAACACCGTCCTGCAGGGCGCCTGGGCGCTGTTGCTGTCCCGCTACGGCGGCGGTGACGACGTGGTGTTCGGCACCACCGTCTCCGGCCGGCCCGCCGAACTGCCGGGCGTCACCTCGATGGTCGGCCTGTTCATCAACACCCTGCCCACCCGGGCCCGCGTGGACGGACAACGCCCGCTGCTGGAGTGGCTGGGCGAGCTGCAGGCCGCCCAGTCCGAGGCCCGGCGCCACGACTTCGTCTCGCTGGCCCAGTTGCAGACGTGGAGCGAGGTGCCCGGCGGGACCAACCTGTTCGACTCCATCGTGGTCTTCGAGAACTACCCCTTCGACGAGGGGTCGCTCGCGCGCCACGGCCTGGCCATGGAACAGGAACGGGACCTGGAACCGACCAACTACCCGCTCAGCGTGGTCGTCGCGCCCGGCGACACCCTGGCCGTCAGCCTCGACTACGACCCGGCCGCCTTCGACACCGCGACGGTGGAAGGACTCGGGCGGAGCCTGCACACCCTGCTCGCCGCGATGGCCGCCGACCCCGGCCGCCGCCTGGCCGACCTGCCGCTCATGGACCCCGCCCGGGGCCGGGACCTCCTCGAACGGTTCGGCGGGGCGAGCGTGCGCGCACCGCGCGGCACCCTGCCCGGGGCGTTCGCGCGGCAGGCCGCCCGCACCCCCGGCGCCCCGGCGGTCCGCTCCGGCGACCAGTGCCTCACCTACCGCGAACTGGACGAGCGCTCCAACCGGCTCGCCCGCCTGCTCATCGCCGCGGGCGCCGGCCCCGAGCGCTTCGTCGCCCTCGCCCTGCCCCGCACCGCCGACCTCGTCGTGGCCCTGCTGGCCGTGCTCAAGAGCGGCGCCGCCTACCTGCCGGTGGACCCGCGGTACCCGGCCGAGCGCATCGCGTTCCTCTTCGAGGACGTACGGCCCGACGCCGTCATCACCCACACGGAGACCGCCGGCCGCCTGCCCGGGGGCCCCTTCACCCGGATCCTGCTGGACGAGCCCGGCCTGCCCGCCGCCTCGGCCGCCCCGGTCGGCGACGACGAGCGGCACGGCCCCCTGCTCCCCGGCCACCCGGCCTACGTCATCCACACCTCCGGCTCGACCGGCCGGCCCAAGGGGGTCGTGGTCGCCCACGCCTCGGTGCTGGCCCTGACCGACTGGGCCGCCGCCGAGTTCTCCGGCCGGGGACTGGCGCACGTGGTGGCCTCCACCTCGCTCAACTTCGACGTGTCCGTCTTCGAGATCTTCTCCCCCCTGCTGTCCGGCGGCTGCGTGGAGGTGGTCCGCGACCTGCTGGCCCTGGCCGAGCGCCCCGGCCCCTGGCGCGCCGGGCTGCTCAGCGCGGTGCCCTCCGCGCTGGGCAGGCTGCTCGCCGAGGACGCCGTGCAAGTCCTCGCGGACACCGTGGTGCTGGCCGGCGAGGGCCTGCCCGCCCGGACGGTCCGCCAGGTGCGCGCCGCGATCCCCGGCTGCCAGGTGCGGAACATCTACGGCCCCACCGAGGCCACCGTCTACGCCACCGCCCACACCTGCGACCCCGCCGACCCCGACCCCGACCGCGACCCGCCCATCGGCCGGCCGGTCGGCGGCGCCCGCGCCTACGTCCTGGACGACCGGATGCGTCCGGTGCCCGTCGGCGCGCCCGGTGAGCTGTTCCTCGCCGGCACCGGCGTGGCCCGTGGCTACCTGGGCCGGCCCGGCCTGACCGCCGCCCGCTTCCTGCCCGACCCCTACGGCCCGTCCGGCAGCCGCATGTACCGCACCGGAGACCTGGTGCGCTGGAGTGCCGAGGGCGATCTCGTCTACCTCGGCCGCGGCGACGACCAGGTGAAGGTGCGCGGCTTCCGTATCGAACTCGGCGAGGTCGAGGCCGCGCTGGCCCGCCACCCGGCGGTGGCGGGGGCGGCGGCCCGCGTCGTCGAGCACGACGGCCACCGCCGGCTGGTCGGCTACGCGGTGCCCCGCGGGGCGGGCCTGCCGGACCCGGCCGACCTGCGCGCCTTCCTCGCCCGCAGCCTCCCCGACCACCTGGTCCCCGCCCTCGTCGTACCGCTGGAGCAACTGCCGCTCGGCGCCACCGGCAAGCTGGACCGCAAGGCGTTGCCCGCACCCGTGTGGGCGGCCCCGGCACCCGGCGGCAGCCGCCCGCCCCGCACCGGGGCCGAGCAGACCCTCGCGGCGATCTGGTCCGAGGTCCTGGGCGTGCCCGAGGTCGGCGCGGACGACAACTACTTCACGCTCGGCGGCGACTCCGTCCTGGGCATCCAGATCGTCTCCGCCGCCCGCCGGGCCGGCCTCGCCCTGACCCCGCGCCACCTGTTCACCCACCAGACCCTCGCCGAACTCGCGGCCGCCGCGGCCGACGTGCCCGCCCGGGCCGCGGTCGCCGAACAGGGCCCGGTGGTCGGCGACGCCCCGCTCACCCCCGTACAGCACTGGCTGCTCGACACCCTCACCGGCGATCCGGCCCACTTCAGCCAGGCCGTCGCCTTCGAGGTGGCGGCGGACACCGACGAGACGCTGCTGCGGGCCGCCCTGGCCGTCGTCCTGGAGCACCACGACGCGCTGCGCCTGCGCTTCGAGCCGGCCGGGGACGGCCGGTGGCGGCAGTACGGCACCGTGCCCGGTGACGCCCCCCACCTGGAGGTCCACCGCACCGCCCCGTCGCCGCAGGTGGCCGGCGCGCTCGCCGCGGGCTTCGATCTGGCCGCCGGACCGCTGCTGCGGGCCGCGCTGTGCCGGCCGGACGACGGCGCGCGGCCGGTGCTGCTGCTGGCCGCGCACCACCTGGTCGTGGACGCCGTCTCCTGGCGGCTGCTGCTGGAGGACCTGGACACCGCCTACCGCGCCCTGCGGGACGGCGAACGGCCCGCCCTGGGCGCCAAGAGCACCTCCTTCCGGGCCTGGGCCCAGCGGCTCGCCGCCCACACCGCGGCCGGCGGCTTCGACGGCGAACTCGCCCACTGGCAGGGCCTGGACGCCGACCCCTCCCTGCCGGCCGACCACACCGGCGGCGCCAACACCGTCGCCACCGAGGAGAGCGTCACCGCGGGCCTCGACGCCGAGGAGACCCGCCGGCTCCTCCAGGACGTCCCCGAGGCGTACCGCACCCGCGTCAACGACGTGCTGCTGTGCGCGCTGGGCCGGGTCCTCGCCCGCTGGACGGGCCGCGACCGGGTGGCGGTCACCCTGGAGGGGCACGGCCGCGAGGAACTGTTCGACGACGTCGACCTCGCCCGCACCGTCGGCTGGTTCACGACCATGTACCCGGTCGCCCTGGACGTGCCACGGGACGCCGACACCGGCACCGCGCTGAAGACCGTCAAGGAGAACCTGCGGGCCGTCCCGCGCGGCGGTCTGGGCTACGGCGCGCTGCGCCACCTGCGCCCCACGGCCGGCCCCGGCCTGCCGGAGCTGCCCCGGATCTGCTTCAACTACCTGGGCCAGCAGGACGCCCACGCCGGCCCGGGCGGCCTGCTGCACGCGCCGCACGGCGGCCTCACCGGCGGCATCGACCCCGCCGCGCACCGGCCGTACCTGCTCGACGTCCTGGGCCGGGTGAGCGGCGGGCGGCTGGAGTTCACCTGGTCGTACTCCCGCGAGGTGCACCGGCGCGGGACCGTCGCCCGGCTGGCGGCCGAACTGGCCGGCGAACTGCGCGCGATCGTCCGGCACTGCGCCGAACCCGGTGCCGGCGGCCGTACCCCGTCCGACTTCCCGCTGGCCCCCCTGGACCAGGCGGCCGTCGACCGGCTCGTCGACGCCGCGCCCCGGGCCGCGGACGTCGTGGACGTCTACCCGCTCACGCCCACCCAGACCGGCATGGTCGTGCACGGCCTGGACGACGCCGAGAACGGCCTGTACGTCGAGCAGATCACCTTCGTCGTGGACGGCGCCCGCGATCCCCGGCTGCTGGCCGCCGCCTGGCAGCACGTCGTCGACCGCACCCCCGTCCTGCGCACCCGCGTCGCCCTGCGCGGCGTCCCCGTGCCGCTCCAGGTCGTCCACCGGGACGTCACCCTGCCGGTCACCGAACACGACTGGAGCACCCTGCCGGAGCAGGAGCGCGCGGCGGAACTGGAACGGCTGCTCGCCACCGAACGGGTCCGCGGCATCGCCCTGGACCGGGCGCCGCTGCTGCGCCTGGCCCTGATCCGGCTCGGCCCGCACGCCGTGCGAGTGGTGTGGACCTTCCACCACGTCCTGCTGGACGGGTGGAGCGTCTTCCACGTCCTGTCCGACGTGCTGGCCGCCCACGCCGCGCTCGCCCGGGACGAGCGGCCGCGGCTGCCCGAACGCCGGCCGTTCGCGGACTACGCCGCCTGGCTCGCCGCCCGCGACACCGGCCGGGCCGAGGAGTACTGGCGCGGCGTCCTGGCGGACCTGACCACCCCGACCCCGCTGCCCTACGACCGCAGGCCCGGACCGGACGCCACGGCCCGCTCCGGCACCTGGCTCTCCCAGCGGCTCGATGCCGAGGGCACGCACCGCCTGCGGGAGTTCGCCCGCCGGCACCGCCTCACCCTCAACACCCTGGTGCAGGGTGCCTGGGCGCTGCTGCTGTCCCGGTGGAGCGGGGAGCGGGAGGTGTGCTTCGGCACCACCGTCTCCGGGCGGCCCGCCGACCTGCCCGGCGCCGACACCATCACCGGCCTGTTCATCACCACCCTGCCCGCCCGGATCCCCGTCGACGGCGGCGCCGGCTGCGCCGCCTGGCTGCGCGCGGTGCAGGACGCACGGGCCGAGGACCGCCGCTTCGACCACGTCCCCCTGAACGCGCTGCACGGGCTCACCGAACTGCCCGCCGGGACACCGCTGTTCGACTCCCTGGTGGTCTTCGAGAACTACCCGGTCGGTGACGCCACGGCCGGTGCGCACGGCCTCACCCTGCGGGAACTGGACGCCCGGGAGGCCACCAACTACCCCCTCACCGTGGTCGTCTCGCCCGGCGACCGGCTCGCGGTGGAACTCGGCTACGACCCCCGCCACTTCGACGCGGCCACCGCCCGCTCCCTGGCCGGGCAGCTCCTGCACACCCTGCAGGCCCTGGCCGCGTCCGACGGCACCGCCCGCCTGGACGACGTCGACGTCCTGCCGCCCGCGGACCGGGCCCGGCTGCTGCGCGGACCGGTCCGCCCGGACCACCCCCCGGTGGCACCGGCCACCCTGCCCGCCCTCGTCGAGTCCGCCGTCGACCGGTGGCCGGCCGCGCCCGCGCTCGCCGCGCCCGGCCGGGTGCTGACGTACGCGCAGGCCGAGACCAGGGCCAACCGCCTCGCGCACCGGCTCATCGCCCGGGGCGCGGGCCCCGGCGACGTCGTCGCGCTGCTCCTGCCGCGCTCGGCGGACATGGTGCTGGCGCAGCTGGCGGTGGCGAAGACGGGCGCCGCGTTCCTGCCCGTCGACCCCGCCTACCCGGAGGAGCGGATCGCGCTGATGCTGCGCGACGCGGCCCCCGCCCTCGCCCTGGACGCCAAGGAGGTCGCCGGCCTGCTCGCCGCCCCGCCGGACGACGTGCCCGGACACCGGCCCACCGACGCCGACCGGACCCGGCCGCTCGACCTGGACGACCCGGCCTACGTCATCTACACCTCCGGCTCCACCGGCACCCCCAAGGGCGTCGTCGTCACCCACCGCGGGCTGGCCGCCTTCAGCGCCGCCGAGGCCGCCCACTACCAGGTGGCCGAGGGGGACCGGGTGCTGGCGTTCGCCACGCCCAGCTTCGACGCCTCCGTGCTCGAACTGTGCATGTCCCTGCCGCACGGCGCCCGCCTGGTGGTGCCCGCACCCGGCCCGCTGCTCGGTGCCGAACTGGCCGGCGTGCTGCGCGAGGAGCGCATCACTCACACCCTGCTGCCGCCGGCCGCGCTCGCCACCCTGCCGCCCGGCACCCCCGGAACCCTGCCGGACCTGAAGACCCTGATCGTCGGCGCCGACGCGTGCGGCGCCGACCTGGTCGCCCGCTGGGCCCCGCACCACCGCATGGTGAACTCCTACGGGCCCACCGAGGCCACCGTGGTCGCCGCCTGGTCCGCGCCGCTGCGACCGGACGGCGCCGCGCCGCCCATCGGCCGCCCACTGCCCGCCACCGGCGCCTACGTCCTGGACGCCCGGCTGCGGCCGGTCCCCGACGGGGTCCCCGGCGACCTGTGGCTGAGCGGCCCCGCCCTGGCGCGCGGCTACCTGGGCCGCCCCGGCCTGACCGCGGCGCGGTTCACGGCCGACCCGTTCGGGCCGCCCGGCACCCGCATGTACCGCACCGGCGACCTGGTGCGCCGCGACGCCCACGGCGAGCTGCACTACCTGGGGCGCACCGACCACCAGCTCAAGCTGCGCGGCCACCGCATCGAGGCGGGCGAGGTCGAGGCGGCCCTGGTGCGCCACCCGGCCGTGCTGGACGCCGTGGTGACCGTGCGGGAGGACGAGCCGGGCCTGCCGCGCCTGGTCGCCCACCTGCTCACGGCCCCCGGTGCGCAGCCGCCGTCCGGAGCCGAGCTGCGGGCGCTGGCCGCCCGCGTACTGCCGGGCCACATGGTGCCCTCGGCGTTCGTGGCGCTCGACCGCTTCCCGCTCACCGAGAACGGCAAGACCGACCGGGCGGCGCTGCCCGCTCCGGCCCCGGCCGAGGAGCGGGGACGAAGCGGGTACACCGCACCGCGCACCCCGACCGAGGAGGCGCTGGCGGCCCTGTGGGAGGAGACCCTCCAGACGGCCGTGGGCGCCGAGGACGACTACTTCCTGCTGGGCGGCGACTCGCTGCGCGCCCTGCTCATCGCCTCACGCGCCAACGACGCGTTCGGCGTCACCCTGACCCCCCGCGACGTCCTCGTCTCCCGCACCGTGGCCGCCCTGGCGGAGCTGGTGGAGGAGCAGGTGCTGAGCGAACTCGAAGACGCCGCGTACGGCGGCCACGACCACGACGAACGGTGAGGACCCGACGGCTATGACGTCTTCGACCCCTGCGAACCCCTCGAACCCCTCGAACTCCGCGAATCCCGGGGACTCCGCGGCGGCCTCCAAGCGGGACCGCGCCCGGGCCCTGCCCCAGGACCTGCAGGAGGCGCTGCGCCGGCGGCTGGCCGGCCGGGCCGGCGGCGCCGCCGGTGCCCGCGCCGGCATCCCGCGCGCCGACCGCGACCGGCCGCTGCCGCTGTCCTTCGCCCAGCAGCGCCTGTGGTTCCTGGACCGGCTGCGGCCCGGCGACGCCCGTTACAACAGCGCCGTCGCGCTGCGGCTCACCGGCGCGCCGGACCGGACGGCGCTGGGGGCCGCGCTGGCCGCCGTCGTGGCCCGCCACGAGGCACTGCGCACCACCTTCGCCGAGACCGACGGCCGGCCGGTGCAGACCGTGCACCCGGCCGGGCCGGTGCCGCTGCCGGTCCGGGACACCGCGGACACCGACGCCGACCTGCGCCGGGAGTACGCCCGCCCCTTCGACCTGCTGCGCGGCCCGCTGCTGCGCGCCCTGCTGCTGCGCGAGTCGGCCACCTCCCACGTGCTGCTGCTGACCGCCCACCACATCGTCACCGACGGCTGGTCGATGGGCGTCGTCCTGGACGAACTGTGCACCGCCTACGAGGCCCTCGCCCGGGGCGCCGCACCGGACCTGCCCCCGGTGGCGACGCAGTACCCGGACTACGCGGTGTGGCAGCGCGAGCAGCTCTCCGGTCCCCGGCTGGAACACCAGCTCGCCCACTGGAAGGAGCGCCTGGCCGGTGCCGTGGCCCCCCGGCTGCCCCTGGACCGGCCGCGCAGCGGCGAGGAGGCGGGCACCGGCGCCGTGCACGGCTTCACCGTCCCGGCCGCCCTCACGGCCCGGCTGCGCGACCTCGCCACCGAGGCCCGCACGACCCTGTACACCGTCCTGGTCGCCGGCGTGCAGGCCCTGCTGGCCCGCTGGTCGGGCGAGGACGACATCACCCTCGGCTCGCTGACCCCCGGCCGGTCGCGCACCGACCTGGAACGGGCCGTCGGCTTCTTCGTGAACACGGTCGTCCTGCGCACCCCGGTGCAGTGCGCCGGGTCCTTCCGCGAACTGCTGGCGACGGCGGCCGGCACCGTCAACGACGCCTTCGCGCACGGCGACACGCCGTTCGAGCGCGTCGTGGAGGCGGTGGGCGCACTCCGCGAGCCGGGCCGCAACCCGCTGTTCGACGTGATGGTCCTGCTGCACCCCGACCCGCCCGCCGCGACCGCCCCGCGGGGGCTCGCCGCCTCCCCGGTCGCCGTGCCCCGGCAGGCGGCCACCTTCGACCTGAGCGTGGAGTTCGTGCCCGACGGGGACGGCCTGGCCGGTCTGCTGGAGTACCGCACCGACCTGTTCGACGCGGCCACGGCCGAGCGCATGGCCGGGCAACTGCTGCGGCTGCTGGAGGGGGCCGCCGGTGAGCCCGACCGGCCGCTGGGCACCCTGCCCCTGCTGTCCGGGCGGGAGGTGCGCCAGGTCACCGGTGACTGGAGCGGCACCGCGCACCCCGTCGACGACACCACGTACCCGGAGGTCTTCGAGCGCCGGGCCGCCCTGGCCCCGGACGCCCTCGCCCTGGTCGCCGGCGACGAACGGCTGGACTACGCCACGCTCAACGGCCGCGCCAACCGGCTCGCCCACCACCTCATAGCCCTCGGCGCCGGACCCGAACGGCTGGTCGCCCTCAGACTGCCGCGCACCGCCGACATGATCGTGGCGATCCTCGCCGTGTGGAAGTCGGGCGCGGGCTACCTGCCCCTGGACCCGGCCCTGCCCGGGGAACGCGTCCGCCACCTCCTCGCGGACGCCCGGCCGGCGCTGGTCCTGGACGAGGACGCGCTGCGCGCCGTGCCCGGCACCGCACCGGACACCGACCCCACCGACGCCGACCGCCGGGCCCCGCTGCACCCCGCGAACACCGCCTACGTCATCTACACCTCCGGTTCCACCGGCCGCCCCAAGGGCGTGGCCGTGGCGCACCGTTCGGCGGCGCACCTGCTGGCCGCCCACCGGGCGGGCTTCGTCGCCGACGCGGGCGGCGGCCCGCTGCGGGTGGCGCTGACGGCCTCCTTCTCCTTCGACACCTCCCTCGAAGGCGTCCTGCTGATGGCCGACGGCCACCCGCTCCACCTGGTGGACGAGGTGACCCGGATGGACCCGGCCGCGCTGGTGGAGTACGTGGTCGAGCACCGCGTCGACTTCCTCGACGTGACCCCCTCCTACCTGCGGCAGCTGCTGCCCGCCGGGCTCCTCACCGACCCCCGGCACCGGCCCCGCGTCCTCATGCTCGGCGGCGAGGCCGTCGGCCCCGCGCTGTGGCGGGACCTGGCCGCCCACCCGGACGTGGCCGCCTACAACTTCTACGGCCCCACCGAGTGCACGGTCGACGCGCTGGCCTGCCGCATCGACGGCGGTGACCGCCCGCTGGTGGGCCGTCCGCTGCCGGGCGTACGGGCCTACGTCCTGGACGACCGGCTCCAGCCCGTCCCGCCCGGCGTCGGCGGCGAGCTGTACCTCGCGGGCCCCCAGGTGGCGCGCGGTTACGCGGACCGCCCCGGCCTGACCGCGGCACGGTTCGTCGCCGACCCGTACGGGACGCCCGGGACGCGCATGTACCGCACGGGCGACCTGGTCCGCTGGACCGCCGACGGCCGGCTGGACTACCTCGGCCGCGCCGACGACCAGGTCAAGGTGCGCGGCCACCGCATCGAGCCCGGTGAGATCGAGGCGGCCCTGCTGGACCTGCCCGAAGTCGGCGCGGCGGCGGTCGTCGCCCTGCCGGACGCCCACGGCCACACCCGGCTGGCCGCCTACACCGTCCCCGCGCCCGGCGCGCCCCGGCCCGTCCCCGCCGAGCTGCGGGCGGCGCTGCGGCGGGTCCTGCCCGACCACATGGTGCCCTCCTCCTTCACCGCGCTGGACGCGCTGCCGCTGACCACCAGCGGCAAGCTGGACCGCCGTGCCCTGCCCGCCCCCGACCTCGAAGGCGACGGCGAGCAGCGGGAGTTCGTGGCCCCGCGTACCCCGGACGAGGAGACCCTGGCCGGCATCTGGGCCGAGGTGCTCGGCGTGTCCCGGGTGGGCGTGACGGACAACTTCTTCCAGCTGGGCGGCGACTCGATCCTGAGCATCCAGGCCGTCTCCCGGGCCCGTGCGGCCGGCCTCCACCTCGGCTCGCAGGACGTCTTCCGCCACCAGACCGTCGCCGACCTGGCCGCGGCGGCGGCCGGCCGCACCGCCGCCGTGCCCGCCCCGCGCCGCCCGCACGACGAGGGCCCCGCGCCGCTCACCCCGGTCCAGGAGTGGTTCTTCGCCACCCACGGCCCGCTGCGGCACTTCAGCATGTCGATGCTCCTCGACCTGCCCCGCGACCTGGACGAGCAGGCGCTGGAACGCGCGCTGGAGGCCGTCGTGGCCCACCACCCGGCGCTGCGGTCCCGGTTCACCCGGTCCGGGGACACCTGGCGGCAGCAGCCCGGAGCGGGCCCGGCCACGGGCCTGCTGACCCGCCACGCCCCCGCGACCGCGCCCGCCGAGGCCGCCGGCGCCGCCCGCGCGGCCCTGGACCCGGCCGGGGGCGCCCTGCTGCGCGCGGCCCTGCTGCCGGGCGGGGAACGCCCGCGGCTGTTCCTGGCGGTCCACCACCTGGCGGTGGACAGCGTCTCCTGGCGGGTGCTGCTCACCGACCTCGAACAGGCCTACCGGCAGGCCGCGGCGGGCGGGGCACCGCAACTGGAGCCCGAACACACCCCGTTCACCGACTGGGCCCGCGGGCTCGCCGACCGCGTGCGGGCCGGCGACCTCGACGAGGACCTGCCGTACTGGACCGCGGAGGCCGCCGAGGCGCGCACCCCGCTGCCCGTGGACCTGCCCGGCACCCCGCTCGCCGGGTCCGTGCGCACCGTGCGCACCCGGGTGGACCGCGCCACCACCGGGGCGCTGCTGCGGCGGGTCCCGGCCGCCTACCGCACCCAGGTCAACGACGTGCTGCTGAGCGCGCTGGGCCGGGTCCTCGCCGACTGGACCGGCGCCGGGCGGGTGACCGTCGCCCTGGAGGGGCACGGCCGCGAGGAGGACCTGGTCGAGGGCGTCGACCTGTCGAGGACGGTCGGCTGGTTCACCACCCAGTACCCCGTCACCCTCGTCCCGGCGGGCCCGTCCGGCGCACCCGACTGGGCCGCCACGCTGAAGTCCGTCAAGGAACGGCTGCGGTCCGTGCCCCGCCGCGGCCTGGGCTACGAGGCGCTGGCCCGCCTCGGCTCGCCCGACCCGTCCGCCCGCGCCCTGCGGGAACTGCCCCTGCCGCAGGTGTGCTTCACCTACCACGGACAGTGGGAGGCGTCCGGGACGGGGGACTTCGCCCCGGTCGCCGACGCCCCGGGCGGGGACACGGACCCCGGCGAGCCGCTGGACCACCTGCTGGACGTCTCGGCCGTGGTGGCCAACGGCGAACTGGAGATCGCCTGGCACTACAGCGACCGGGTGCACGAGGCGGACACCGTCCGCCGGCTCGCGGACGGCATGGTCCGCGCCCTCGCCGCCATCGCCGAGCACTGCGCCCGCCCCGGCGCGGGCGGCCGCACCCCCTCCGACTTCCCGCTGGCCGGCCTGGACCAGGCCGGGGTGGACCGTCTGGCCGGGGACGGCCGGGACGTGGAGGACCTGCTGCCGCTCACCCCGCTCCAGGAGGGCATGCTCTTCCACCGCCTGGTCGGCGGGCCGGACGACGTGTACGTCGACCAGGCCGCGCTGCTGCTGGAGGGCGTCGGCGACCCGGACGCCCTCGCGACGGCCTGGCAGCGGGTGACCGACCGCACGCCGGCCCTGCGCACCTCGGTGGTCTGGGAGGGCGTGCCGGTCCCGCTCCAGGTCGTGCACCGCCGCGTGCGCGTGCCCGTCACCCAGCTGGACTGGCGGCGGACCGGTCCGCAGGAGCGGGCCGAGCGGCTGGCTCGGCTGCGCGCCGACGACCTCGCGCGCGGCCTGGACCTCGGCACGGCACCCCTCATGCGGCTCACCCTGGTCCGGCTGCCGGACGCCCGCCTGCACCTGCTGTGGACCTCCCACCACCTCATCCTGGACGGCTGGAGCCTCGCCCAGGTCCTCACCGAGGTGTTCGAGGAGTACGCGGCGCTCACCGCGGGCACCGCCGCCCACCCGCCCGCCCGGCGGCCCTTCGGGGACTACGTGCGCTGGCTGGCCGGCCAGGACGCCGACGCCGCCCGGGCGTACTGGCGGGGCGTCCTCGACGGCTTCGCCACCCCGACCCCGCTGCCCGCCGACCGCGTCCGGCCCGCGGGACACGAGTCCCGCTCCGCGGACGTGCACACCGCCGCGCTGTCCGACGAGGTGTCCGCGCGCCTCGCGCGCACCGCCCGGGCCGCCGGGCTGACGCTCGGCACCGTGGTGCAGGGCGCCTGGGCGCTGCTGCTGTCGCGCTACAGCGCCGAGCGGGACGTGCTGTTCGGGACCACCGTCTCCGGCCGTCCCGACGACCTGCCCGGCGTGGAGTCGATGGTCGGCATGTTCATCAACACCCTGCCCACCCGCGTCCGCGTCGACGGCCGGCGCCGGGCCGCCGACTGGCTCAGGGACCTCCAGGAGGGCCAGGCCCAGGCACGGCGGTTCGCCGCGGTGTCCCTCGCCGAGCTGACCGGCCTGAGCGACGTGCCCGCCGGCAGCGCCCTGTTCGACAGCATGGTCGCCTTCGAGAACTACCCCTTCGACGAGGCCCGTTCGGCGGCCTCGGGCCTGCGCCTGGCCGAGGTCTCCTCCCGGGACGCCACCAACTACCCCCTCGTCCTGCGGGCCCACCAGGGCGAACGCCTCGGCTTCGACCTCGCCTACGACCCCGCGCTGTTCGACGCCGCGACCGTGCGGGCCCTGGCCGGTCGGCTGTGCCTGCTGCTCACCGAGCTGGCCGACGACCCGGACCGCCCGCTGCACAGCCTGGCCTGGACGACCGCCGACGAACGGCGGCGCATGCTCGTCGAGTGGAACGGCACCGAAGAGGGCCGGCCCGCCGAGACCCTGGTGGACCGCTTCGAGGCGCAGGCGGCGCGTACCCCCCGCGCCGAAGCCGTGTCCTGCGGCGACGACCGCCTCGACTACGCCGCGCTGGAGGCGCGGGCGAACCGGCTCGCCCACCGGCTCGCCGGACTCGGCGCCGGACCCGAACGGTACGTGGCGCTCGCGCTGCCCCGCTCCACCGACCTGGTCGTGGCCGTCCTCGCCGTCCTCAAGGCCGGCGCCGCCTACCTGCCCATCGACCCCGCGCTGCCCGCCGAACGCATCGGCGCGCTGCTCGCCGACGCCGCCCCGGTGGCGCTGGTGACCACCGCGGAGACCGCCGCACGCGCCGGGGACGGCGCCGTACCCCGCCTGCTGCTGGACGACGCCGGGGAGCGCGCCGCCCTGGCACGGCTCCCGCGGACCGCCCCGGCGGACCCGGCCCGCCGCCCGCTGCCCGAGAGCCCCGCCTACACCATCTTCACCTCCGGCTCCACCGGCCGCCCCAAGGGCGTCGTCGTCCCGCACGCCAACGTGGTCCGGCTGTTCGACCGCACCCGGCACTGGTTCGGCTTCGGCCCCGACGACGTGTGGACCCTGTTCCACTCCTACGCCTTCGACTTCTCGGTGTGGGAGCTGTG
Source organism: Streptomyces sp. TG1A-8 (assembly GCF_030499535.1). NCBI lineage: Bacteria > Bacillati > Actinomycetota > Actinomycetes > Kitasatosporales > Streptomycetaceae > Streptomyces > Streptomyces sp. TG1A-8. The sequence continues at coordinate 859,913 of NZ_JASTLB010000001.1, read as the reverse complement.
GGGCCCGCTGTTGCACGGCGGCCGGCTCGTCGTCGTCCCCGAGGACACCGCCCGCTCCCCGGAGGACTTCCTGCGCCTGCTCGCCGACGAACGGGTCACCGTCCTCAACCAGACCCCGTCCGCCTTCTACCCGCTGGCGCGCGCGGACGCCGAACACCCCGCCCTCGGGGCCCGGCTGGCACTGCGCACGGTGGTCTTCGGCGGCGAGGCGCTGGACGCCTCCCGGCTCGCCGACTGGTACGCCCGCCACCCGGACACCGCACCGCGCCTGGTGAACATGTACGGCATCACCGAGACCACCGTGCACGTCACCTACGCCCCGCTGGACGGTGCGACGGCCCGCACCGGCACGGCGAGCCCCATCGGCACCGGCATCCCCGACCTGCGCGTGCACGTCCTCGACGAAGCCCTCGAACCGGTACCGCCGGGCGCCGTGGGCGAGATGTACGTGGCCGGGGAGGGCCTGGCCCGGGGCTACCTCAACCGGCCCGGCCTGACCGCGGCCCGCTTCGTCGCCGACCCGTTCGGCCGGCCCGGCACCCGCATGTACCGCACCGGCGACCGGGCCCGCCGGCGGTCCGACGGCACCCTGGAGTACCTGGGCCGCGCCGACCAGCAGGTCAAGATCCGCGGCTACCGCATCGAGCCCGGCGAGATCGAGGCCGCCCTGCACGCCCACCCCGGCGTGGGCGCGGCCGCCGTGGGCGTCCACCAGGACTCCGCCGGGACGCGCCGCCTGGTGGCCCACGTCGTCGGCACCGGCAGCGGTGGCAGCGCCGTCCCGCCGCCCCCGGCCGCCGAACTGCGCGCGCACCTGGAGAAGCTGCTGCCGGCCCACATGGTGCCCGCCGCCTACGTGCCGTTGGCGGCGCTGCCGCTCACCGCCAACGGCAAGCTGGACCGGCGCGCCCTGCCCGCGCCCGGTCCCGACGGCTTCGCCGCCGGCGGCGGGCGCACCGCACCGCACACGCCCGCCGAGCACCTCGTCGCCGCCGCGTGGGCGGACGTCCTGGCCACCGGCGAGGTGGGCGCCGACGACGACTTCTTCGCCCTCGGCGGCGACTCCATCCTCGCCGTCCGCGTCACCTCCCGGCTGCGCGCGGCCTTCGGCGCGGACGTCTCGCCCCGGCTGCTGTTCACCCACCCCCGGCTGGCGGACCTCGCGGCGGCCCTGGGCGACCCGGCCGGCGACGGCGCCGCCCCGGCCGACGCCATCCCGGCCGCCGCCCCTGACACCGAGCCGCCGCTGTCGTACGCCCAGCAACGCCTGTGGTTCCTCGACCGGTTCGAACCGGGCAGCACCGAGTACACGACGCTGTCGGTCCTGCGCCTGCGCGGCAGGCTCGACCGGTCCGCCCTGCGCGCCGCCCTGGACGGCCTGGTCGCCCGGCACGAGGCGCTGCGCACGACGTTCGCCGAACACGACGGCCGGGCGCGGCAGGTCGTCCGCCCGCCGTACCCCGTGGACCTCCCGCTGGAGGACCTGCCCGACGGTGACGCCGCCCTGGAGGCCCTCCTCGAACGCGAGGCCGACACCCCGTTCGACCTCACCACCGGGCCGCTGCTGCGCGCCCGCCTGGCCCGGTCCGGCCCGGCCGAGCACGTCCTCGTCCTGGCCGTGCACCACATCGCCACCGACGGCTGGTCGCTGGGCGTCCTGGGCCGCGACCTGGGCGAGCTGTACGCGGCGGCCCTGGAGGACCGCCGCCCCGACCTGCCCGCCCTGCGCGTGCGCCACACCGACTACGCCGCCTGGCAGCGTGCCCGCACCGACCGCGCCGAGGCCGACCTCGCCCACTGGCGCCGGACCCTGGACGGCGTCACCCCGCTGGAGCTGCCCACCGACCGGCCGCGCCCGGCCGTCCGCACCCGCGAGGGCGCCCTGGTCACCTTCACGCTGCCCGCCGCCCTCACCGAGCGGCTGCGCGAACGGGGGCGGGAGGTCGACGCCACCCTCTACGCCACCCTGGTGACCGCCTGCCAGGTCCTGCTCGCCCGCTGGGCCGGCCAGGAGGACGTCACCGTCGGCACCGTCACCGCCGGCCGCGAGCGGCCCGAACTGCACGACCTGGTCGGCATGTTCGTCAACACGCTGGTGCTGCGCGCACGGGTGCGCCCCGAGCTGCCGTTCCGCGACCTGCTGGCGCAGGTGCGCACCACGGTCCTGGAGGCCTTCGCCCACCAGGAGGTGCCCTTCGAGCGCGTGGTCGACGCCCTCCAGCCGGAGCGGGACACCAGCCGCACCCCGCTCTTCCAGGTCATGGTGGCCCTGCACAACCTCGGCACCCGCACACCCCGGCTGCCCGGCCTGGAGGTGGAACCGGTGACACCGCCGGTCCGCAACGCCGCCTTCGACCTCGCCTTCGACTTCGTCGAACAGGACGGCGGCCTCACCGGCTACCTGGAGTACAACACCGGCCTGTTCGACACCGGCACCGCCGAACGCCTGGCGGCCCGGCTGCGGCTGCTGCTGGAAGCGGCGGCCGAGGACCCCGGCCGCGCCGTGGGCGCCCTGCCGCTGATGACCGACGCCGAACGGCGGCACCTGCTGCGGCAGGGACGGGGCATGCGGCTGCCCGCCGCGGACACCACCTTCACCGCCCTGTTCGAGGCGCGGGCCGCCCGCACCCCGCACCTCACCGCCCTGGTGGCCCGCGACGCCACCCTCGACTTCGCCGCGCTCAACGAGCGGGCCAACCGGCTCGCCCACCACCTCATCGCCCTCGGCGCCGGACCCGAACGGGTGGTCGGGGTGCGCCTGCCGCGCACCAGCGACCTGGTGGTGGCGCTGCTGGCGGTCCTCAAGGCCGGTGCCACCCTGCTCTGCCTCGACCCCGACCTGCCCGCGGAGCGCGTCGCCCTCCTCCTCGACGACGCCCGGCCGCACACGCTGCTGACCGACCTGGACGAGGTCCCCTGGGACCGGCTGCCCGCCCACGACCCGGCCGACTCCGACCGGATCCGCCCGCTGCTGCCGGAGCACACGGCCTACGTCGTCTACACCTCCGGCTCCACCGGTCGCCCCAAGGGCGTCGCCGTCGAACACCGGCAGCTGGTCAACCTCTGCCACGACCACCGCGACGGCCTGCTCGCCCCGCACACCGGGGACGGCCGCCGGCTGCGCGCCGCGCTCAGCGCCTCCTTCGCCTTCGACACCTCCTGGGAGGGAGCGCTGCTGCTGGCCCTCGGCCAGGAGGTGCACCTCATCGACGAGGACGTGCGCCTGGACCCGGAGGCGTTCTGCGCCCGGATCGCCGGCCGCCGCCTGGACCTGGTGAACGTCACCCCGTCCTTCCTGCGCGAACTCCTGTCCGCGGGCCTGCTCGCGCCCGGCCGCCACCACCCGGCCCTGCTGCTCGTCGGCGGCGAGGCCGTCCCCGCCGCCACCTGGCGTGAACTCGCCGCGGCCGAGGAGCGGTGGGGCGTCACCGCGTACAACATGTACGGACCCACCGAGTGCACCGTCGACGCCGTCTACGTCCGCTGCGCCGACCGGCCCGGCCGCCCGGTGATCGGCCGCCCCGGCGGCAACCTGCGCGCCTACGTGCTCGACGGCGCCCTGCGCCCGGTACCGCCCGGCGTGCCCGGCGAGCTGTACCTGGCCGGGGCCCAGGTGGCCCGCGGCTACCTGAACCGGCCCGGCCTGACCGCCGCCCGCTTCCCGGCCGACCCGTTCGGGGCGCCGGGGGAGCGGATGTACCGCACCGGCGACCGGGCCCGCTGGGACGAGGGCGGGCTGCTGGAGTTCCTCGGCCGCGTCGACGGACAGGTCAAGATCCGCGGCTTCCGCATCGAACCCGGCGAGGTGGAGGCCGCCCTCCTCGCCCTGCCCGGCGTCGCCGACGCCGCGGTCAGCGCCCGCGAGCACGCCGGCCGGCTGATGCTCGTCGCCTACGTGGTGCCGGCCGGCGACCGCGACCCGCGGCCCGACGAACTGCGCGTCGGGCTGCGCCGGACACTGCCCGACCACATGGTGCCCACCGCGTTCGTCCCGCTGGCCCGCATCCCGCGCACCACCAGCGGCAAGACGGACCGGCGCGCGCTGCCCGCCCCGCCCGCCCAGCCCGACGGAGCCACCCCCTACGTGGCCCCCCGGCCCGGCACGGAGGAACGCCTCGCCGCCATCTGGGCCGAGGTGCTCGGCGTGCCCCGGGTCGGCGCGCGGGACAACTTCTTCACGCTCGGCGGCGACTCCATCCTCAGCATCCAGATCGTCGCCCGTGCCCGGCAGGCCGGACTCGCCCTCACCACCAAGGACGTCTTCCGGCACCAGAGCGTCGCCGAACTCGCGCTGCGCGTCGGCGAGTCGGCCCCACGCCCGGCGGTGACCGGCGACACCCCGCCCGGCGAGGCACCGCTCACCCCCATCCAGCACTGGTACCTGGACGACCGGGGCCCGGGGAGCAGGCTGCGCTTCACCATGACGCAGCGCCTGGAACTGGCCCCCGGCACCGAGCCGTCGGCCCTGCACCGGGCCACCGACGCCCTCGTGCGCCGGCACGCGGCCCTGCGCACCCGGTTCCGGCACACCGGCACCGGCTGGCGCCAGGAGGTCCTGGCCGGGGCACCGGACGCCGTCTTCGCCCGCCACGACGTGGCCGGCCTGGACGACGCGGCGCTGGAGGCGCGGGTGCAGCAGGTCACCGACGACGCGCAGGCCGCCCTCGACCCGGTCGCGGGCCGGGTGGTGCGGGTGCTGTTCTTCGACCGGGGCCCGGAGCGCGCGGGCCAGCTGGTCGTCACCGTCCACCACCTGGCGGTCGACGGCGTGTCCTGGCGCGTCCTGCTGGCCGACCTGGAAGCCGCCCACCGTGCGGCCACCGCCGGGCAGGCCGTGGAACTGCCCGCCGCGGGCACCTCCTACGGCCACTGGGCCGCCCGGCTCGACGCGCACACCCGCTCCGGCGCCCTGGACGCCGACCTGGACCACTGGGCGCGCACCTGCGCCGCGCCGGCCGGCCTGCCCGCCGGCCGGACCGGTCCCAACACCCACGGCACCGCCGCCACCGTCACCGTCGCCCTGGACGCGCAGACCACCGGCGCCCTGCTGCGCCAGGTCCCCGAGGCCTACCGCACCCAGGTCAACGACGTCCTCCTCAGCGCCCTGGGCCGCACCCTGGCCCGCTGGTGCGGACGCGACACCGTCCTGGTCGGCGTGGAGGGGCACGGCCGCGAGGACCTCTTCGAGGACGTGGACCTGTCGCGGACGGTGGGCTGGTTCACCGCCGAGTTCCCGCTCGCCCTGTGCGTCGACCCGGACGCCGGCTGGCACGACACGCTGCGCTCGGTCAAGGAGCAGCTGCGCGCCGTCCCGCTGCACGGCCTCAGCCACGGTGCCCTGCGCCACCTGGTCCCCGGCAGCCCGCTGGCCGGCGCCCCGGCGCCGCAGGTCGGCTTCAACTACCACGGACAGTGGGACGCGGGCGGCACCGGCACCGGCGGCCTCTACGGCGCCGCGCTGCCCCCGGCCGGACGCGACACCGACCCGGACGAGGCACGCCCCTACCTCCTGGACATCACGGGCGTGGTGCAGGACGGACGGCTCGAACTGGGCTGGACCTACCCGGCGGCGGTCTACGACGAGGACACCGTCCGCCGGCTGGCCGAGGACACGGTCGCGGCACTGCGCGACATCGTCGCGCACTGCGCCAGCCCCGACGCCGGCGGCCGCACGCCGTCGGACTTCCCGCTGGCCGGCCTCACCCAGGACCAGCTCGACCTGCTCGTGGGCGACGGCCGGCACGTCGAGGACGTCCTGCCGCTCACCCCGCTGCAGTCCGGCATGCTCTTCCACGGGCTGGTCGGCACCGAGGGCGCCTACTTCGACCGCACGGCGGTGCGCCTGGCCGGGGTGGCCGACCCGCGCGCGTTCGCCGAGGCCTGGCAGCGGGTCACCGACCGCACCCCGGCACTGCGCACCAGCGTGCACTGGAAGGGCCTGCCCCACCCGGTCCAGGTGGTCCACCGCCACACCGAGCTGCCCGTCACACACCTCGACTGGCGCCACCTGGCGCCCGGGCGGCAGGCGGCCGAGACCGAACGGCTGCTCGCCGAGGACCGTGCCGCGGGCATGGACCTGGGCACCGCGCCGCTCACCCGCCTCACCCTGGCCGCCCTGCCCGGCGACGAGGTGCTGCTGGTGTGGTCCACCCACCACATCGTCCTGGACGGCTGGAGCACCGGACAACTGCTGACCGAGGTGTGCGAGCGGTACGCCGCGCCGACCGGCGGCCCCGGCGCGGCACCCCCGGCGCGGCGGCCCTTCGCGGACTTCCTGCACTGGCTGCGCGACCAGGACGCGGCGGCGGCCGAACGGCACTGGGCCGGTGCCCTGGCCGGTTTCACGGCCCGCACCCCGCTGCCGTACGACCGCACGCCCGCCGAGGCCCACCGCGCCCGCTCCACCGAGGCCGTCCACCACGAGCTGGACCGGGAGGTGTCACAGCGGCTGCGGGAGACCGCCGCCCGCGCCGGACTCACCGTCAACACCGTGGTGGAGGGCGCCTGGGCGCTGCTGCTGGCCCGTTCCGGCGGACGCGACGACGTGCTGTTCGGCACCACCGTCTCCGGCCGCCCGGCCGAGCTGCCCGGCGTCGAGACCATGATCGGCATGTTCATCAACACCGTGCCGACCCGGGTCCGCGTCCCCGGCGGCGGGGTGCTGCCGTGGCTGCGCGACCTGCAGGAGCGGCAGAGCGACGCCCGCCGCTTCGACTTCCTCGCGCTGCCCCGCATCCAGGCCGTCACCGCGGTCCCGGCCGGCGAGGCGCTGTTCGACAGCATGGTGGTGTTCGAGAACTACCCCGTGGACGAGGCGGCCGCGGCCCGCACCGGCGTCCGCGTGACGGAGGTGCGCGCCGACGACGCCACCACCTTCCCCTGGTGCCTACGCGCCCACCTGACCGAACGGCTCGGTTTCGACCTGGCCTACGACCCCGCCCTGTTCGACCGCTCCACCGTCGAGCGGGCCGTGGACCGCCTGGCCGGCCTGCTCACCACCCTCGCCGACGGCCTCGACGGCGGCCTCGACGACCTGGACCTGCTCACCCCGGCCGACCGGGAGCTGCTGGCGGCCTGGAACGCCCCGGCCCGCCGGGTGGCCCCGCGCAGCCCGGTGGACCTGTTCGCCGAGCAGGCCCGCCGCACCCCGGACGCGCCCGCGGTCCGCGACGGCGACCGCGGGCTGACCTACCGCCGGCTCGCGGAGTGGTCCGGCCGGCTCGCCGCCCGGCTGCGGGCCGGCGGCCTGGCGCCCGAGGACCGGGTGGCGCTGCTGATGGACCGCTCGGCCGAGCTCGTCGTCGCCCAGCTCGCGGTGCTCAGGGCGGGCGGCGCCTACGTGCCCGTCGACACCCGCGCCCCCGAGGAGCGCCGCCGCACCCTGCTCGCCCAGGCCGGCGCCACCGTCCGGCTCACGGCGGCGGACGTCACGGCGGCGGACGTCAGCGCGGTGGACGCCACCGGGGCCGAGGCCGCCGCCGCGGGCGGGTCCGTGCCGCCCGCCGACCCCGACCGGCTGGCGTACGTCATGTTCACCTCCGGTTCCACCGGCCGGCCCAAGGCGGTGGCGGTACGCCACCGCGACGTGGCGGCACTGGCCACCGACAGCCGCTTCGCCGGCGGGGTGTGCGCACGGGTGCTGCTGCACTCGCCGGTGGCCTTCGACGCCGCCACCTTCGAGGTGTGGGCGCCGCTGCTCAACGGCGGCTGCGTGGTCGTGGCCCCCGGCAGCGTGGACGCGGACCTGGTGCGGCGCCTGGCCGCCGAGGACGGGCTGACGGCGCTGTGGCTGACCGCCGGCCTCTTCCGGCTGCTCGCGCAGGACGCGCCGGACTGCTTCCGGGGCCTCGGCCAGGTGTGGACCGGCGGTGACGTCGTCCCCGCCGCGGCGGTGCGCCGGGTGCTGGCCGCCTGCCCCGGCCTGAGCGTGGTGGACGGCTACGGTCCCACCGAGACCACCACCTTCGCGACGTCCTTCGCCCTCACCGACGCGGCGGCGGTGCCCGCCACCGTGCCCGTCGGCCACCCGCTGGACGACATGCGGGTGCTCGTCCTCGACGCCCGCCTGCGACCCGTCCCGCCGGGCTGCGCGGGCGAGCTGTACCTGGCCGGCGAGGGCCTCGCGCGCGGCTACCTGGGCCGTCCCGGCGACACCGCGGCCCGCTTCCTCGCCGACCCCGCCGGCCCGCCCGGAGCCCGCATGTACCGCACGGGCGACCTGGCCCGGCGGCGGCCGGACGGCACCGTGGAGTTCCTCGGCCGTGCCGACGACCAGGTGAAGATCCGCGGCTTCCGGGTGGAGCCCGGCGAGGTCGAGGCCGTGCTCGCGGCCCACCCCGGCGTCGCCGACGTGGCCGTGCTGGCCCGCGAGGACCGGCCCGGCGCCAGGCGGCTCGTGGCCTACGTGGTCGGCCCGGCCGGACAGGACGAGGCGGGACTGCGGGCCTTCGCCGCCCGTACCCTGCCCGACTACCTCGTCCCCACCGCGTTCGTCCCGCTGGAGGCCCTGCCCCTGAGCGGCAACGGCAAGGTCGACCGGGCGGCGCTGCCCGCGCCCGAGGTCCCGGCCGGCACCGGGCGGGTCGAACCGCGGACCGAGGCCGAGCGCCGCACGGCGGAGGTCTTCGGCGACGTCCTCGGCATCGAACCGCCCGGTGTGGAGGACGACTTCTTCGGACTGGGCGGCGACTCGATCCTCAGCATCCGGCTCGCCTCCCGTCTGGCCGAGGTCTTCGGCACCGACCTCACCCCCCGCGCGGTGTTCACCGAGCCCACCCCGGCCGGCCTGGCGAAACTGCTCGCCGCACAGCGGGGCGGCGCGCGCCCGGCCATCGTCCCCGTCGCCCGCGACGCGGTCGCGCCGATGTCGTACGCCCAGCAGCGCCTGTGGTTCCTGGAGGAGTTCGCACCCGGTGGCGCCGAGTACGTCACCGCGCTCGCGCTGCGCCTGCGCGGCACGCCCGACACCGCTGCCCTGGGCGCGGCGTTCGGCGCCCTGGTGGCGCGGCACGAGTCGCTGCGCACCACCTTCGACAGCGTCGACGGCCACGGCGTCCAGATCGTCCATCCGCCGCAGGACGTCCCCCTGCCGCTGCGCGACCTGTCCGGACTCCCCGAGGGGGAACGGGAGGGAGTCCTGCGCCGTCTGCTGGCCGAGGAGCGCACCCGCCCCTTCGACCTGCGCCGGGGGCCGCTGCTGCGCACCGGACTGGTCCGGCTCGGTGCCGGCGACCACGTCCTGACCCTCACCCTGCACCACATCGTCACCGACGGCTGGTCGACCTCCGTCCTGCTCGGTGACCTGGCCCACCTCTACCGCGCCGAACTCGGCGTCACGCGCGAGGAACTGCCGCCGCTGCCGGTGCAGTACGCCGACTACGCGCACTGGCAGCGCACCGCCGGCGGCACCGGCGCACAGGAGCAGCTCGCCTACTGGAAGGAGCGGCTGGCCGGCGGCGAGCCGCTGGAACTGCCCACCGACCGGCCCCGGCCGGCGGTGCGCACCAGCAACGGCGCCACCACCCGCCTGGAGGTGCCCGCCCGGACGGCCCGGCGCCTGACGCGGCTCGCCAGGGAGCGGGGGACCACCCTGTTCACCACGCTCGTCGCCGCCGCCCAGGCCTACCTCGCCCGGCTGTCCGGCGGAACGGACATCGCCGTGGGCACCGTCACCTCCGGGCGCGACCGGGCCGAGACGCAGCGCCTCGTCGGCTTCTTCGTCAACACCCTGGTGCTGCGCTCGCACGTCGACGGGGGACGGCCCTTCGCCGACTTCCTCACCGGGGTGCGGCAGACGGTCCTGGACGCCTTCGCCCACCAGGACGTGCCGTTCGAGCGGGTGGTCGACGAGGTCCAGCCGGTCCGCGACACCAGTCGCAGCCCGCTCTTCCAGGTGATGGTCGTGCTGCAGAACACCCCGGCCGCCGACCTCGACCTGCCCGGGCTGGACGTCCGCGACGTCGAACCCGACTCCGAGCAGGCGGCGTTCGACCTCACCCTGGAGTTCGCCGAGACCGGCACCGGGGCGCTGCACGGCCTGATCACCTACAACACCGACCTGTTCGAAGCGGCCACGGCCGAGCGGATGGCCGGCCAGCTCGCCACCCTGCTGGCCGCCGTCGCCGAGGACCCGGACCGTCCCCTCGGCGCCCTGCCGCTGACCTCCGACGACGAGCTGAAGGCCCTGCTGGAGCAGGGCCGGGGCACCTTCCGCCCGGTGCCCAGGACGACCCTGCCCGAGCTGTTCGAACGGCAGGCCGCCCGCACCCCGGACGCGGTGGCGCTGGTGGACGGGGACCGGGAGCTGACGTACGCGGAGGCCGACCGGGCGGCCAACCGGCTGGCCCACCGGCTCATCCGGCTCGGCGTCGGACCCGAGTGGGTGGTGGCCCTGGCCCTGCCGCGCTCGGCGGAGACCGTGATCGCCCAGCTCGCCGTCACCAAGGCCGGCGGCGCCTTCCTGCCCGTCGATCCGAACTACCCCGCGGAACGCCGGACGTTCATGATCCGCGACGCCGGTGCCCGGCTGGTGCTCGACGACCCGGCCGGGGTGTGGGCCGCCGAGGGGCCGGACACGGCGCCCACGGACGCCGACCGCACCACCGCGCTGACCCCCGGCCACCCCGCCTACGTCATCTACACCTCCGGGTCGACCGGCACCCCCAAGGGCGTGACGGTGACCCACCGCGGCCTCGCCTCCTTCGCCGCGGCCGCCGCCGAGCAGTACGCCGCGGGCCCCGGCGACCGGGTGCTGCAGTTCGCCTCGCCGAGCTTCGACGCCTCGGTGCTGGAGCTGTGCGTGTCCCTGCTCAGCGGGGCCTCGCTGGTGACGGGCGAGGAGGGGCCGCTCGTCGGCGAGCGGCTGGCCGAGGTGCTCGCCGGCCGGCGCGTCACCCACGCGCTGATCCCGCCGGCGGCGCTGGCCACCGTCCCGCCCGAGGCGGCCGGCGCGCTGCCCTGCCTGCGCACGCTGATCGTCGGCGCCGAGGCCTGCCCGGCCGACCTGGTCCAGACCTGGGCACCCGGCCGGCGCATGATCAACAGCTATGGGCCCACCGAGGCCACCGTGGTCGCCACCTGGACCGGACCGCTGTCCCCGGGGGAGGGCGCCCCGCCCATCGGCCGCCCCTCCGGCGCCACCCGCGTCCGCGTCCTCGACAGTGCGCTGCGTCCCGTCCCGCCCGGCGTGACCGGGGAGCTGTACGTGGCGGGTCCCGGCCTGGCCCGCGGCTACCTGGGCCGGCCCGGACTCACCGCCCAGCGGTTCGTCGCCGACCCGTTCGGTGCGCCCGGGGAGCGGATGTACCGCACCGGGGACCTGGTGCGCTGGGGCGCCGACGGCGCACTCCGGTTCGCCGGACGGGCGGACGACCAGGTCAAGCTGCGCGGCTTCCGCATCGAACCCGGCGAGATCGAGGGTGCCCTGCGCCGCAGCCCGCTGGTGCGCGACGCGGTGGTCGTCGTACGGGCCGACGCCCGGGGGGACGGCGGGGACGGACCGGCCGGTCCCGCCCGGCTCGTGGCCTACGTCGTCCCGGCGCGGGACTCCGCCGACCCCCTGCCGGAGCGGGCGCCCGCCGGGCGGTTGCGGGAGCACCTGGCCGAACTGCTGCCGCCGCACATGGTGCCCTCGGTCTTCGTGCCGCTGGAGCGGCTGCCGCTCACCCCGAACGGCAAGACCGACCGGCGCGCCCTGCCCGCCCCCGGGCCGGCGCAGGCGGCCGACGGACCGCGCACCGCGCCCCGCACCGACACCGAGCGCCGCATCGCCCGCATCTGGGCGGACGTCCTCGGCATCGAGGAGGTCGGCGCCGACGACAACTTCTTCGCCCTCGGCGGCGACTCCATCCTGAGCATGCAGGTCGTCTCGCGCCTGCGCCGGGACGGCCTGCACCTGGCCACCCGGGACCTGTTCACGCACCAGACCGTGGCCGAACTCGCCACCGTCGTCCGCGGCGCGCCGCAACGGCGCGGGGACGGCCCGGTGACCGGCGAGGTGCCGCTCACCCCGATCCAGGAGTGGTTCCTGACCACCCCGCGCGCCGCCCACCACCACTTCAACCAGTCGGCGCTGTTCGAACTCGGCGGCGCCCCCGACCCGCGGGCACTGCGCGCCGCCCTCGCCGCCCTGGTGGAGCACCACGACGCCCTGCGCATGCGGTTCACCCGCGACGAGGACGGCTGGCACCAGTTCAACCCGCCGCCCGGCGGGGACGAGGACGTCCTCGTCCAGCACGACCTGACCGGCCTGTCCGCGGAGGAGGCCGACACGGCCATGGAGAAGGCCGCCGACGCACTGCACGCCGGCTTCGACCTGGCCCGCGGCCCGCACCTGCGGGCGGCGCTGTTCACCGGGGACCCGGGCCGGCCGGTGTTCCTCCTCCTCGTCGCCCACCACCTGGTCGTCGACGCCGTCTCCTGGCGGGTCCTGCGCGACGACCTGGAGACCGCCTACCAGCAGGCGGCGGGCGGGGACCCGGTCACGCTGGGGGAGCGCGGCACCAGCTTCCGGGAGTGGTCCCGCCGGCTCGCCGCGCACGTCGCCGAGGGCGGCCTCGACCACGAACTGCCCCACTGGGAGGACGCGGTGCGGGCCGAACCCGCCCCCGCGGACGCGGCCCCCGGGCCCGAGGCGGCCCGGACCGCGACGGTCAGCGTGGAACTGGGCGAGGAGGACACCGCGGCCCTGCTGCGCGCCGCCCCGACGGCCTACCGCACCCGGGTCAACGACGTGCTGCTCGCCGCGCTCGCCCTGGCCCTGGCCCGCTGGCGGGGCAGCGACCGGGTCCGCCTCGACCTGGAGGGACACGGCCGCGAGGACCTGCTCGACGGCGTCGACCTCTCCCGCACCGTCGGCTGGTTCACCACCGTGTACCCGGTCGCCGTCCACGTGCCCGACCCCGGCGACCTCGCCGCGGACCGGGACTGGCGGTCCCTGGTGAAGTCGGTGCGCCGCCAGTTGCGCGCGGTGCCCGGCAACGGGCTCGGCTTCGGCGCCCTGCGCACCTTCGGCCCGCCCGAGGTCCGCGAGCGCCTCGGCGGCAGCGCGCACGGACAGGTGGTGTTCAACTACCTCGGCCAGTGGGACGCGCGCCCCGAGGACTCCGACGGCGGTCTGGTGCGCGCCGAGCACGGCTCCTTCGGGCAGGACCACGACCCCCGGGACGCCGGCTCGCACCTGGTGGAGGTGGTGGGCGCGGTGCAGCACGGCCGGCTCGCCTTCACCTGGCACCACCGGCCCGCCCTGCACGACACGCAGACCGTGCGTCGCGTCGCCGAGGAGTTCGCCGAGGCGCTGCGGCACATCGCCCACCACGCCCGGGGAGGCCGGTGACCACTCCCGGCCCCCCCGAGCCACCGCCCCGGCGCCCGGTCCGGCACGGCCCGCGGTCGCCCCGCGCCCCGACCCGCCGGCACCTGCCCGCGGACCCGCACCCCACCACGGCGGACCGGACCGGACCCCGCCGCACGACCGAGGAAGAAGAGGACGACATGGACGAGAACACCCGCTACCAGGTGCTGCGCAACGACGAGGAGCAGTACTCCCTGTGGCCGGTCGACGTCGAGGTGCCCGCGGGCTGGCAGCCCGTCGGCAAGGAGGGCACCGAGGCCGAGTGCTCCGCCTACGTCGACGAGGTCTGGACCGACATGCGCCCGCGCAGCCTGCGCGAGCGCATGGAGAACGCCGGAGCCTGACGGGCCCCGCAGCACCACCGCGCCGGGCCGGCCGCACCGCCGGCCCGGCGCCCCCCACGCCCCTCGCCCACCCGTGCCCCCACGCTCTCGACACGCCGTACCGGCGCCCCACCGCCCTCGGCCCCCACCGCACCGCGACACCTTTCGAGGAGCTGCCATGACCCCCGTACTGCGCACCGAGCGCCTGGACTTCCTCCCGTACCGGGCCGAGCACGAGGACTGCTTCGTCACCCTGCTCGGCGACGAGGAGGTGTGCCGCTGGATGGGGCAGGAGCGGGTGCCCGAGGCGGACATCCGCGAGCTGTTCCGGGCGATCCTCGACGACGTCTATCCGCAGCGCCGTTTCGACGTGTGGGGCCTGTGGCTGGAGGGCGCGTACGTCGGTCACGCCGAGGTGAAGAGGACCGGCAACGTCGACGGCCACGAACTCGTCACCGCGCTCGCCCCCGCCCACTGGGGCCACGGGCTGGGCGGCGAGGTGGTGCGCGGCCTGCTCCGGCACGCCGCCGACAACCTGGGACTGGCGCAGGCCTACGGCATGGTGGGCGCCGACAACGCCGCGAGCCTGGCCATGTGCCGCCGCCTCGGCTTCCGCCACGTGCGCGACGTGGTCGGCGACGACGGCTCCGTGACGAAGATGCTCGTCGTCCCCACGACGGCCGCGACGGCCGCGACGGCACCGCCCGGGACGGCGGGCGCGGCGTCCACCGCCGGTGCACCGGGCACCTCGCCCGTGCCGGCCGCGGTGGACGTGACCGGCACGGCGGAGCCGGTGTGACCCGGCCGCCGCTCGCCGAGGACGCCGCCGGCACACCGGTCACCGGCCGGCCGCCCAGCCTGTGGCGCAACCGGGACTTCACCCTGCTGTGGAGCGGTCAGTGCCTGTCGGACCTGGGCGGTTCCATGGCCGACCTGGCGCTGCCGCTGCTGGTGCTCCAGCAGAGCGGGTCCCCCGCGCGAGCCGGGCTCGTCGGGACCGTCGGGCTGGCCACCACGATGGTGTGCCGACTGCCGGCCGGTGTCCTCGCCGACCGCTTCGACCGGCGCCGGCTGATGATCGCCTGCGACGCCTTCCGGATCGCCGCGTACGCCCTCCTCACCTGCGCCGTCCTGGCGGGCGCGGCCGGCCTGCCGGTGATCCTCGCGGTGGTGGCCGGCAGCGCCGCCGCCACCGCCCTGTTCAGCACGGCCGAGCACGCCGCGGTGCGCAACCTGGTGCGTCCCGACCAGATCGCCACCGCGGTCGCCCGCAACGAGGCGCGCGCCTACGGCACGTCGCTGGCCGGCCCGCCGCTGGGCGGTCTGCTGTTCGGCGTCGGCCGGGCCCTGCCCTTCCTGGGCAACACCCTGAGCTTCCTGCTGTCGCTGGCCGCCGTGGTGTGCGTGCGCCGGCCCCTGCAGCAGCTCCGGGAGCCGAAGGCGCAGGGCGCCGGCGCGTCCGCCGGGCAGGGGGTGCGGTTCGTGCTGGGCCACCCGTTCCTGCGGACGCTGCTCCTGATCGCCGCCCCGCTCAACATGGCCTTCACCGGCATGATCTTCGCGATGACCCTCTCGCTCAGGGACTCGGGCGTCCCGCCGTTCCTGGTCGGACTCGCCGGCACGATCTTCGCACTGGGCGGCTTCCTCGGCGCCTTCGCCGCCCCGGCCCTCCAGCGGCGGCTGCGCCTGCCCACCCTGATCACACTGCTGTGCTGGACCACGGCCGCCCTAATGGCGGTGAGCACGCTGCTGACCACCGGCGTGCTGGCCGCCGTGCCCCTGGCCGCCGCGGTGTTCCTCGGCCCCACCGCGAACGCCTCCCTCTTCGGTCACCAGGCCGCCGTCACCCCCGACCACCTGCAAGGACGCGTGGTCAGCGTGGTCCTGCTGGCGGCCGGCTCGGCGGCCGCCCTGGCGCCCGCCCTGGCCGGGGCGCTGCTGGCCCGCTGGCCCGCCGGCACGGCGATGCTGGTCTTCCCGCTGCTGGTCACCGTCGCCGCGGTGGCGGCCACCTGCAGCCGCGGCATCCGGACCGCGTCCGCCTAGGCGCCGCCGCCGGACCCCCGCCGGACCTCCGCCGCCCGCCCGGGCGGGCGGCGGAGGTCCGGCGGGGTCCGGCGGCGGTCGCAGGGGCTGCGCGGACGCCTCATACGCGCTGTAATGACGAACGTGGCCAGTGAGGGTGCTGCGGTGCGCGGCACAAGGACCGAGCGTGCCGAACATGCCCTCGACACGCTCACCGCCGCGCCCCCGTCCCCCGACCGGCTGCGCCGCGTCCTCGAACAGGCGCTGGTCTTCGCCGGAGCGGCGTTCGTGGGGGTCTACACGCCCGGCAGCGACCCCTCCTCACTGTGCCTGGCCGAGTCGGCGGGCCTGCCGCGCACCCTGTACGGCCTGCGGAACGGCTATCCGGCGGCCGGTGGTTCCCCGGTCGCCGAGGTCCACCGCACCGGGCGGCCGCTGTGGCTGGACCCGGCGGAGCTGGCCGGCTCCGCCGAGGCGCGCCGGACGCCGTTCCCGGGCTTCTCCCTGGCGGTCCTGCCGCTCGGCGCGGCCGGCGGCGGCTGCCTGCTCGCCGTCAGCGAGCAGCCCGGCGGTTTCGGTGGCGAGGACCGCGCCTGCCTGGAGCTGATCGTCCGGGCGGTCGCCGTCCCCGCCCCGCCCGGCGCGGCCGACGGCGAGCTGCCCGAGGACGCCTTCAGCCTGGCCATGGACACCGGCCGGATCGAGGTCGGCGACGCGCTCCTGCGCCTCTTCGGGATCGGTCGCCGCGAGTTCGACGACCGGGTGGAGACCCTGCTCGGGCTCACCGTGCCCGAGGACCTGCCCGCCCTGATGTCCGTCGTCGAGGCCGACCACATGTCCATCGGCGAACGCGAGCTGGAGTTCCGCGTCCTGCAGCCCTCCGGGCCGCCCAGGTGGCTCCGGCTGCGCGGCCGGCTGCTGCTCGGCGGCGCGGGCTGCCCGGCCCGCCTGGTGGGCACCGTCGCGGACGCCTCCACCCTGCGCTCCGGCGCCACCGACGTGGCCCGCGTCCAGCGGCTGGCCGCCGCCCTCGCCACCGCCGGCACCGTCAAGGACGTGGGCCGGGCCGTCGTGGCCGCCCTGCGCAAGCCCCTGCGGGCCGACCGGATCGCCCTCGCCGAGCTGGAGAACGACCGTCTGGTCGTCACCGTCCTCGATCCGCCCGAACCGGAGGCCTGGCCCGAGCTGTGGCGCACCGAGTGGCGCACCGAGTGGCCCGACGCTCCGGTGCGCTCCATGCCCACCCTCGCCGCCGCCCTGCGCGGGGGCCGCGCCCGCATCTGGCCCGCCGGCAGCAACCTGGAGCCCGCGCTCGCCGAGGTCGGCCCGGGTGGCCTGGCCGTCCTGCCGCTGCCGGCCGGCGGCCGCATGGCCGGCGCCTGCCTGATCGGCTGGGACCGCCCGCACGAGTTCGCCCCCGACGAGCGCGCCCTGCTCACCGTCTGCGCCGGCCTCGCCGGGCAGGCCCTGCTGCGCGCCCACGCCTTCGACGCCGAGCACGAACTCGTCGGCATGCTCCAGCGCACCCTGCTGCCGCGCCGCCTGCCCCGGCTGCCCGGCGCGGTCGCCGTCGCCCGCTACCTGCCCACCGACGAGGGCCTGGACGTCGGCGGCGACTGGTACGACGTCATCCCGCTCGCCGACCACCACGTCGCGTTCGTCATCGGCGACGTCCAGGGCCACAACGCCGGCGCCGCCACCCTGATGGGGCAGATGCGCACCGCCCTGCGCGCCTACGCCGCCGAGGGCCACCCGCCGGACGTGGTCGCCGCGCACGCCAACCGGCTGCTGCTGGACATGGGGACCGACCTGTTCGCCACCTGCTGCTACGTCGACATCGACATGGAACAGGGCACCGCCCTGTGCGTGCGCGCCGGCCACCTGCAGCCCGTGCTGCGCCACCCGGACGGCTCCACCCGCGTCGTCGAGGCCGAGGGCGGCCCCCCGCTCGGCGTGCTGCACCAGGCCGACTTCCCGATGACCCCGCTGCGGCTGCAGCCCGGCACGGTGCTCGCCCTCACCACCGACGGCCTGGTGGAGTCCCCCGGCTCCGACATCGACGCCGGCATGGACCGCCTCGCCCGCCGGCTCGCCGCCGCCGACCCCGGCCACCTCGGCCTGGTCGCCGACGCCCTGCTCACCGACGCCCACCGCGGCGACGACGTGGCCCTGCTGCTGGTGCGCTACGACGGCATGGCCGTGCGCCCGCTGCGCGAGAGCTGGACCGTGTGGCGGGTCCCCGAGGCCGTCCGGCACGCCCGCCGCTTCACCCGGCGCACCCTGCGCACCTGGGGCGTGTCCCGGGACACGGCGGAGGCGGCCCTCCTGGTCGTGTCCGAACTGGTCACCAACGCCCTCGTGCACACCGGCGGCCAGGTCCGCCTCGACCTGAGCCTGGTCAACCAGCGGGTGCGGCTCGCCGTCGCCGACACCTCGCCGCGCAGCCCGGTCAAGCCCACCAGCATCGGCTGGGAGGCCACCGGCGGCCGGGGCATCCTGCTCGTGGAGGCGGTGTCGGTGGCCTGGGGGACGGTGCCGGTCAGCGGCGGCAAACAGGTGTGGGCGGATCTGGCGCCCGACGGCTGAGCCGCCACACGGGTGCGGACGGCACCCGCCCACGGCAGGTCGGATGCGGCGCGCGCGGGCGGCGCCTAGGGTCGGTGGACGTGGCACACACCTTCGAGGAACTGGTGCAGAAGCAGCGGGCCGCCGACGCGGCACAGCGCATGGTGGAGGAGCTGCGGGACACCTACGGCCCGCCCGCCG
This sequence comes from Streptomyces sp. TG1A-8, assembly GCF_030499535.1. NCBI lineage: Bacteria > Bacillati > Actinomycetota > Actinomycetes > Kitasatosporales > Streptomycetaceae > Streptomyces > Streptomyces sp. TG1A-8. The sequence continues at coordinate 841,448 of NZ_JASTLB010000001.1, read as the reverse complement.
AGCGGGGGATGACCGGCGCCCAGTCCGGCACCTACGAGACCGCCCTGCGCGCCTGGCGGGACCTCGCCCGGGACGCGCAGGGCGCGGTGGGCGAGTACGCCAAGGAGACCGGCAGGGCGCGGTCCGAGGTCGAGGCCGAGGTGGAGCGGGCGGCGGCCGCGACGGACGGCTGACCGCGTGCGGCGGCGGGCGGGCGCATCCGGCCGCGCCGACCGGCCGGCCCGCGCAGGTCCGGGCATCCGAAGCGCGGCTGCGGGTACCCGGCGCCCATGGACACAGCGATGTACGAAGCAGCATCGGGCGCTCAGAAGTTCGGCTACGTCCTCATCCTCGTCGCCGGGGTGGCCGTCGTCGCGGGACTGATCTGGGCCTTCCGGCTGGGCATCAAGGTGCGCGAACGCGAGCCCGCCCCGCCCACGCCCGAGGAGCAGCCCACGATGCCGCCGTCCGGTCCGGTCCACGAGACCCGCGAGGCGCGCGAGCCCGACGAGGTGCCCCGGGCCACGGACGAGAGCGAACGGCTCACCCCCCACGAGCTCGGCAACGGCGGCACCAGGCGCGCCGACGACCAGAGCCGCCGGCGCTGGTCGCCCGGTTCCAGCGGGTCCTTCGGCGGCGGTGGCGGCGGCCGGACCTGAAGCGCCGTCCCGGGGCACGGTCCGCGCGGCCGGCTGCCGGCCCGGCCCCCCGTACGGACGCGTGCGCGCCCGCGCAGGGGACCGGGCCGTCGGCCGTCAGGCGTGGGTGCCGGCCAGCAGTCGCAGGACCTCCGCCGTCGTGCCGGACTCGCCGAGCCGCGGGAAGATCCGCTCGACGCTGCCCCGGTGCGCCTCGCCGTCGCCGTCGGCCATGGCGTCCGTGGCGAGGGTGACGTGGTAGCCGTGGGCGTAGGCGTCGCGGGCGGTGGACTCCACGCCGATGCTGGTGGCGATGCCGGTCAGCACGACCTGGGTGACGCCGCGGCGGCGCAGCTGGACGTCCAGGTCGGTGCCGTGGAAGGCGCTCCAGTTGTGCTTGGTGACGTGGATGTCGCCGGGGTGGCCGGACAGCTCGTCGACGACGGCGTCCCAGCCCTCGGAGAAGGAGAGGCCGCGTGCCTGGCGCTCGGTGCGGCCGGGGACCGCGTCCGCGCCGTCGGGCGCGAAGGAGACCCGCACCAGGACCACGGGGAGGTTCCGGGAGCGGAAGGCGTCGGCGAGCTCGACGGAGCGGGCCACCACGTCCGAGGCGGCGTACGGCTCGGTGGGCATGCCCACGATGCCGTTCTGCAGGTCGATCACGACGAGGGCGGTGCGGGGGTCGAGGGTGGTGACGGACATGTGCGGATCAGGCCTTTCGGGGGGTGAGCCGGCCGAGTGAACGGTCGGGGAGGGTCGCCGCCAGCAGCAGGGCCGAGCCGGCGAGCATGAAGAGGGCCAGGCCGTGCAGCCCGGCCGTGTCGGCGCGACGGGGGTAGAACGCCGCGGTGGCGGCGGAGGCGCCCAGCGCGCCGAGGTACATGAAGGTCCGCAGCAAGCCGGCCGCCGAGGCGATCCGCTCCGGGTCGGCCTGCCGGTACAGGGCGTTCTGCGCGGCCAGGCCGAGGAGTCCCTGCGGCAGGCCGAGCAGCACGCCGACCGCGAGCAGCAGCCACAGCGGGCTGTCGGCGCGGACCAGGAGCAGGCAGGCGCTGCCGGCGATCTGCAGGACGGAGCCCGTGAGCAGCTTGGCGCGCACCGCCTCGCGGCGGCCGGTGAGGGTGGAGACGGTGAGCGCGGCGACCGACAGCGGCAGCAGGGCGAGCCCGGCGGTGGAGGCGCTGAGTCCGCGGCCCTCCTCCAGCCACTGCGTGTAGCCGTACATGAAGGCGTAGGCGGTGGTGTAGGCCAGGAGCTGGCGCAGGTAGGTGACCAGCAGCGGGCCGTTGCCGCCCAGGACCCGCAGGTCGACGAAGGGGTCCGGCACCCGCAGCTCGCGCACCGCGAACGCGGTGCCGGCGGCGGCGAACAGGGCGAGCAGGTACCAGTGGCGGGGGACGGGGTCCATCAGGAACAGCATCAGCGCGACGAGCAGCGCGGCGAACAGGGCCATGCCGGGCAGGTCCACCCCCCGGTGCCGCTGTCCGGGCGTCCTCGGCAGCCGCAGCGCGCCGAGCACCAGGCAGGCGGCGGAGAGCGGCACGTTGACGGTGAAGACGGCACGCCAGCCGGCCAGCCCGATGAGCAGGCCGCCGAGCGCGGGGCCCACCACGGAGACGGTCTGGCCGGCGACGGCCAGCGTCGCCAGCACGCCCGCCGGGCTGTCCTGCCCGGTGCGTTCGGCCTCACCGCGGGTCAGCCGCATGGCCGCCGGGTACGCGGCCGACGTCCCGAACCCGAGCAGTACGCGGGCCGCCGTCAGCACGCCGAGCGAGGGTGCGAGCGCGCCCAGCACACCGGCGACGCCGACCAGGGCGGTCCCGGTGAGGTAGAGCCGGCGCGGGCCGTACATGTCCACCAGGCGCCCGATGACGGGCTGTCCGACCGCCGTGGCCAGGTAGAGCGCCGACACCAGCCAGACCGTCTCGGCCGGCGGCGCGCCGAAGGCGATGCCGATCGGCACCAGGGCCACGGCGATCATCGAGGAGTTGACCGGGTTCAGCACCGAGCCGAGCGCCATCGGCGCGATCAGGCGGCGGTCGAACCCGGCGGGGGAGGGGCGCGCACCGCGGGCGGTGCGTCCGGTGGGCCTCGGTATCACGGTTGCGACAGCCGTTCCATCAGCTCCAGGGCCCGCAGGACCGTCTGCCGCTCCTCCTCGGTGTACCGGTCCTGGAAGGCGCGGGCCAGCCACTCCCCGTGCAGTTGCTTGTTGCCCTCCACGCGGGCCCGGCCGGACTCGGTGAGGGTGACGAGCTGGCGCCGGCCGTCGTCCGGGTCGGGGGCGCGGCGGATCAGTCCGCGCTGCTCCAGGGCGGCCAGCGTGGTCGCCATGGACTGCGGCCGTACGCCTTCGGCGGCGGCGAGGGCACTGGCCGCCGCCGCACCGTGCTTGCCGACCAGGGAGAGCGCCGACTCCTGCGGCGGGGTGAGGTCGGAGTCCTGCGCGACCTCGCGGATGCGGCGCCGCAGCCGGCTGAACACCACGCGCAGGTCGCGTGCGGAGCGGACGGCGGAGTCCGAGATGCGATCCATGCCCCCGATCCTAGGAACGTCAGGGAAGGCTGTCCAGTCCAAACTGTTCAGCTCGGCCTGTATACCTCTCGGGGCGGGTCACGGTCGGTGCGCCGCGCCCGGGACGGGCACCCGCACCCCCGTTGCGCCGCGCCCGAGGCGGGTACCCGCACGTCCGGGAAGGGCGGAGCGCGGGAGGCCGGCGGTACGGACGCGGCGACCGGTACCGGCGTGGCCGGCGCGCCCGCCGGTGCCGCCGCCGTGCCGGCGGCACCGTCCGCCGTGGACCGAGGGTGAAAGGAACCGAGCATGCCCCAGACCGTCGTCATCACCGGTGCCAGTGCCGGAATCGGACGGGCCACCGCCCGCCTGTACGCCCGGCGCGGCGCCGACGTCGTGCTCATCGCCCGCGGCAAGGGCGGTCTGGAGGCGGCGGCCGACGAGGTGGCGGCGCTCGGCGGACGCCCCCTCGTACAGGTCGCGGACGTGGCCGACGCCGCCCGGGTGGAGGCGGCCGCGGACGCCGCCGAGGAGGCGTTCGGCCCGATCGACGTGTGGATCAACTGCGCCTTCTCCACCGTCTTCGCCCCCTTCGACGGGATCACCGCCGAGGAGTTCGCCCGCGTCACCGAGGTGACCTACCTCGGCTTCGTCAACGGCACGCGTTCGGCGCTCAAGCGGATGCTGCCGCGCGACGCGGGCACGATCGTGCAGGTCGGCTCGGCCCTGGGGGAGCGGTCGATCCCGCTGCAGTCGGCGTACTGCGGGGCCAAGCACGCCGTCAACGGCTTCACCTCCTCCCTGCGCGTCGAACTGCTGCACCGCGGCAGCAACGTGCACGTCACCGTCGCCCAGATGCCCGCCGTCAACACGCCGCAGTTCCAGTGGGTGCGCTCCCGCCTGCCCAAGCACCCCATGCCGGTGCCACCGATCTACCAGCCCGAGGTCGCCGCGCGCGGCGTGGCCCACGCGGCCGACCACCCGCGCCGCAAGCAGTACTACGTCGGCGCCACGACCGTCGCCACCCTCTGGGCCAACCGCATCGCCCCGGCCCCGCTCGACCGCTACCTGGCCCGCACCGGCTTCGACTCCCAGCAGACCGACCGCATGCCCCCGGCAGGCCTGGACAACCTCTTCGAACCGGCCGACCGGCGGCCCGAGGACGACCAGGGAGCCCACGGTGTCTTCGACGACAGCGCCCACGCCCGTTCCTGGCAGGAGATCCTGGTCCGGCACCCGGCCGCCACCGTCCTCGGCGCGGGCGCCGCCGTCCTGGGCGCCGTCCGCGCGATCCGCCGCCTGACGTCCCGGTCCGCCTAGGCCGGCGTCGTGCGCCTGCTCCTGGTGTCCGACACCCACCTGCCCAAGCGCGCCAAGCGGCTCCCGGACCCGCTGCTCGCCGAACTCCCGCACGCCGACGTGGTGTTCCACGCCGGGGACTGGGTCGACACCGCCACCCTCGACCTGCTGGAGAGCCGCAGCCGCCGGCTGGTCGCCGTGTACGGCAACAACGACGGCCCCGAACTGCGCGCCCGGCTGCCCGAGGTGGCCCACGCCGAACTCGACGGCCTGCGCTTCGGCGTGGTGCACGAGACCGGCCCCGCCCAGGGCCGGGAGGCCCGCTGCGCGGCCCGCTTCCCCGGCCTGGACGTCCTGGTGTTCGGCCACAGCCACATCCCGTGGGACACCGTCGCCCCCGGCGGCCTGCGGCTGCTCAACCCCGGCTCCCCGACCGACCGCCGCCGCCAGCCCCACTGCACCTACCTCACGGCGACGCTCGCGCACGGCGCCCTCACCGACGTGACCCTGCACCGGCTGCCGCGGCGGTAGCGGCCCCCGCCGCCGCGCCGGCCGCCCGGGTCCCCCTCCGGCGCCCGCCGGGGCCGCTGCGCCCGGCGGCGGGCGCAGCGTGCTCCGCCTGACGGGTGAGCGCGGCCCCGCGGCCGTGTCCGGCGGGTGTGCGGCGCCGTTGCCGGAGACATGATCCCAACACGACGCATCGTCGCCGCCGTCGCACTGGCCGTCGGGTTGAGCGCCCTGGTCGCACCGCTGGCGAACGCGGCCGGCGCGGGCGCGCCGCACAGCGGGCGGGCCGGCCTGGCGGGCACGCTGGACCCGGTCGACCGCGGTGACGCCTCCGCCGAGAACCAGACCGGCCTCCCCCGCCTCACCGAACAGCTCCAGGGGCTGGTCCACCTCCGCGACCTGGACCAGCTCAACCGGCTCACCGGCCCGGTCGCCCCCGCCACCGGCCTGCTGCCCGGCCTCAGGGCCTGACCCCCGCACGGTCACGGGGGCCGCCCCGCCGGGCGGCCCCCGTGACCGCCCCGCCGCCCCGCCGCCCCGCCGCCCCGCCGCAGCGGCCGGCGTCCGAGGGTGCGCGGTGGCCGGAAAGATCCACGATCACCGTCGTGGTCCGTGCCCCCGCCGATTCCTCGCGCGTAGGGTCGGGGGCGAAGGCATGTCGAGGGGAAGGGCCAGGCCATGGCGCAGGAAGTACGCGGCGTGATCGCACCGGGCAAGGACGAGCCCGTGCGGATCGAGACGATCGTGATCCCGGACCCGGGGCCCGGGGAAGCCGTGGTACGCGTCCAGGCCTGCGGCGTCTGCCACACCGACCTGCACTACAAACAGGGCGGCATCTCCGACGAGTTCCCCTTCCTGCTCGGCCACGAGGCCGCCGGTGTCGTGGAGTCCGTCGGCGAGGGCGTCACCGACGTGGCACCCGGTGACTTCGTCGTCCTCAACTGGCGTGCGGTGTGCGGCGCCTGTCGCGCCTGCCTGCGCGGGCGCCCCTGGTACTGCTTCGACACCCACAACGCGCGGCAGAGGATGACCCTCGCCGGCAGCGGCCGGGAACTCTCCCCGGCCCTCGGCATCGGCGCCTTCGCCGAGAAGACGCTCGTCGCGGCCGGGCAGTGCACCAAGGTCGACCCCGCGGTCTCCCCGGCCGTGGCGGGACTGCTCGGCTGCGGGGTGATGGCCGGCATCGGCGCCGCGATCAACACCGGCGGAGTCGGCCGCGGCGACACCGTCGCCGTCATCGGCTGCGGCGGCGTCGGCGGCGCGGCCATCGCCGGGGCGAACCTGGCCGGCGCGGCCAGGATCATCGCCGTGGACATCGACAACCGCAAACTGGACAAGGCGCGCACGCTGGGCGCCACCCACACCGTCAACTCCACCGGGACCGACCCGGTCGAGGCCGTCCGGGAGCTGACCGGCGGTTTCGGCGCGGACGTCGTCATCGAGGCGGTCGGCCGTCCCGAGACGTACCGGCAGGCCTTCTACGCCCGCGACCTCGCCGGCACCGTCGTCCTCGTCGGCGTCCCCACCCCCGGGATGGAGCTCGAACTGCCGCTGCTGGACGTCTTCGGCCGCGGCGGCGCCCTCAAGTCCAGCTGGTACGGCGACTGCCTGCCCTCCCGCGACTTCCCCATGCTGATCGACCTGCACCTGCAGGGCCGGCTGCCGCTGGACGCCTTCGTCACCGAGACCGTCCGACTGGACGAGGTGGAGCAGGCGTTCGAGCGGATGCACCAGGGCGACGTGCTGCGCTCGGTGGTGGTGCTGTGATGACCGCCCGCATCGAACACCTCGTCACCTCCGGGCGGTTCACCCTCGACGGCGGCGCCTGGGACGTCGACAACAACGTGTGGATCGTCGGCGACGACCACGAGGTGGTCGTCATCGACGCCGCCCACGACGCCGAGGCCATCGCCCGCGCCGTCGGCGACCGCCGGCTCACCGCCATCGTGTGCACCCACGCCCACAACGACCACATCGACGCGGCCCCCGCCCTCGCCGACCTCACCGGCGCCGTCATCTGGCTGCACCCCGACGACCTGCCGCTGTGGAAGCTCACCCACCCCGACCGCGACCCCGACCGGTACCTCACCGACGGCCAGGTCATCGAGGCGGCCGGCGCCGACCTGACCGTCCTGCACACCCCCGGCCACGCGCCCGGCGCCGTCTGCCTCCACGACCCCGGGCTGGCCACCGTCTTCACCGGCGACACCCTCTTCCGGGGCGGCCCCGGCGCCACCGGGCGCTCCTACTCCCACTTCCCGACGATCATCGACTCGATCCGCGACCGGCTCCTCACCCTCCCGCCCGGAACCAGGGTCCTCACCGGCCACGGCGACCCCACCACCATCGCCGCCGAGGCACCCCACCTGCAGGAGTGGGTCAAGCGCGGCCACTGAACCGGGCCGGCGGGCCGTGACCCGGTGAGGGGCCCCGGCGACCCGGAGGCGCGCGGGGACGTACAGCCCCCTGCCGCGGTGCTCGCCGCGGCCCCGCCGCCCCCTCCACGACCGCTCCCGGGCGCTCGGCGGGGCAGGCCGTGCCCGTCACCCGCCCCGGTCCCGGCGGCCGCGACCCACCGTTTCGTGACAACCTGGCCGGAACCACAACCGTCGGGCCCGCCGAGAGGTCTAGCAGTCCGACACCGCGGGAACCGCGCAGGGAAAGGTCCGGGGGGAGCCCCGGACACAGGGGAGAAGGGAGGAGCCGGCATGGGGGACATACGCAGACGGGGCGCCGTGGCACTGGGGGTCACCGCCCTGGTGACACCGCTCACGCTCGCCGTCACGGCGGCACCGGCCCAGGCGGCGAGCTGCACCACGCAGGCGGGGCCGTACCAGAGGCAGGTGGAGGGGTTCCTCGGCCGGCCGGTCGACGGGAAGCAGTCCACCACCGACTGCAGGGCCACCCAGGCCTTCCAGGACAGGCACGGCATCACGCCGGACATCGGTTACGCGGGCCCCGTCACCTGGGGCGTGATGAACCTCATGAACAAGCAGAAGGCCGTCGGGAACAAGCCGAACAAGGACGGCAAGTGCCCGGTCAACAAGGGCCGCATCGCCTGCGTGAACCTCACGCTCCAGCTGAGCTGGATCCAGGACGGCGGCAAGCTGGTCTACGGGCCCGTGCCGGTGCGCACCGGCCGCAACGGCTACGAGACCCGCACCGGTTCGAAGAAGATCTACTGGCGCCACATCGACCACGTCTCGACCGTCTACGACGTGCCGATGCCCTACAGCCAGTTCTTCGACGGCGGCCAGGCCTTCCACTCGGTGGGCCTCAGCATGTGGAACCCGCCGGGCTCCCACGGCTGCGTCAACATGACCACCAAGGACGCCAAGAAGTACTGGTCGCTGCTGAGGAACGGCGACGACGTCTTCGTGTACGGCCGCAAGCCGGGCACCTGAGCCCGTGTCCCGGGTCGCGGGCCGCGCCCGTCCGGCGCGGTCCGCGACCCGAACTCCCGCCTCCGCTTGAGATCTTGACGTGATGAGGGACACGGTCCGGAATGTCCGTATCGAGGGCACTTGCTCACGCGGCCTTCACCTCCTCCGGCATATGCTTCACACCATGTCCACCACTGTTGAAACCGTCTCCGAGCGATCGGCCGCGGAGGTCAACGAGGAGATCCGGGCCCTGTGGCGCCGGTCGGGCGGGACACTGACCACCGAGCAGCGCGCGGAGTACCAGCGCCTCGTGATGGAGTGGGCCGCCGCGGCCCCGCGCTCCCGCCGGGCGGCCTGAAAGCAGCCGGCCGGCGCGCGGCGCCGCACCGTCCCGGGCACCCGTGGGTGCACGGGCGCCCTTCTCGCAGTACCTCCGGGGCCGGACGGCCCCTGATCCCTGCCGCCGACCCCGTCGTCCCTCAGCCCCAGTTCGCCCGGTAGTGGCGCCGGTACGCCCTGCGGTCCTGCTCGGCCCGGACGTACCGGGTCGCGAGGAGGGCGAGCAGGCTGCCCGCGACGACCAGCAGCCCGGGGCCCACGCTCCGGGTGCCGGTGAGCCGCGCCCGCAGTGACCGTCCCGGCGCGGCGCCGGTGACCGGTGCCGCGGAACCGGGGGAGGCCGCACCTGAGGCGGCCGCGCCCCGGGCGGCCGTCGCCGTGGGCGCGGGGGACGGCGAGGCGCCCGGTGCGCCGCCCGCGCCGCGTGCCCGCACGATCAGCCGGACATCCAGCGCCGCCATCGCCTTCGTCACCGGCTGGAAGAACGTCGTACCGCCCGTGACGCAGTCGCCGCTGCCGCCCGAGGTGATCCCCAGCGCCACGCCCCGGGCGAACAGCGGGCCGCCGCTGTCGCCCGGTTCGGCGCACACGGTGGTCTCGATGAGTCCGGTCACCGTGCCCTCGGGGTAGTTCACGGTCGCGTTCAGCGCGGTCACCCGGCCGCCGTGCAGCCCGCTGGTGCTGCCGCTGCGGAACACCCGCTGCCCCACCGCCGGATCGGCCGCCCCCGTGATCCGCACGCCCTGGCCGCCGCCGGTCGCGACCACGCCGGCGCCGTCGCCGGCGCTGCCGGAGTCGTACCGCACGAGCGAGAAGTCGGTCCCGGGAAAGCCGCTGTTCACCGTCCTGCCCAACGGCCCGCCGCCTTGGCCGCCGGCGAACCAGACCGATCCGGCGGGCCCGCAGTGACCGGCCGTCAGGATGAAGTCACGGCGCCCGTCGGTGACGTTGAAGCCCGCCGAGCAGCGGCCCTGGGCCGACAGGATCGGCCGGGCCCCGTTCAGCCGGGTGGTGAAGGTGCCCTCGGTGCGTTCCACGTGCACGAAACCGCCGATGTCCGCGGCGGTCCGGCTCAGCCGGGACCAGTCGGCGGCCGACACCGTGCGGTCCGCCCGCACCACCACCCGGTTGGTCCGGTAGTCCACCGCCCACGCGGTGCCCGCCACCCGCGGGGCCGAACGCAGCGTGTCGGTCGCCGACCTCAGCTCGTTCGTGCTGTGCCGCACGAGCTTCGCCCCGGCCCCCGCCCGCCGCGCCGTCCGCGCCGCCGCGGAGTCGGTCACCGCCACCACCGCGCGTCCGTCGGCGCCGATCCAGCTGCCCGCCGTCCGCGCCGTGCCGAGCCGTGCCACCAGTGCCGGACCGGGGTCCGCGGCCGGACCGGCCGGACCCGGTGCCCCGGCGGACCCGGGGGAGGGCTCGCCCGCCATGGCCGCCTGCGCGACCATCGCGCCTCCCAGGAGGAGTCCGCCGACCGCCGCCAGCCGTGCCACCCGCCGGACGACCCGTCGTCGTGCGTGCCTCATGCATGGCTCCCGAACCCCGGACGTGCGGTGTCCGTACCGGCACCGCGGGGCCCTCCGGTCGCGGGCGCCCGCCCCTGAGTACGCGGCCCGGCCCGGCGGCGTTCACCGCCGCCGGCGCCCGGCCCGGCGCCCCGGTCAGGCAGCCCCGGACCGGGCCTTGCGGGCGAGGAGGTGGACCTCCTGGAACTGCCGCCGGTCGGTGGGCTGGGGCTCGCGGACCATCCGGGCCACCTCGACCAGCCCGGCCCCGCGCAGCATCCCGGCGAGGTGATCGGGCGACCACCGGTAGGCCGGCGCGACCGCGTGATCGAAGACCTGGGTCGGGCGGGACGGACCCTCGCTTGCCGAAAAGCCGATCAGAAGGTGGCCGCCGGGTGCCAGCACGCGGTGGAACTCGGCCAGGACGGCGGGGAGTTCCCGCGGCGGAGTGTGGATGACGGACCACCGCGAGAGCACGCCGCCCAGCACGCCGTCGGCGATGTCCAGTGCGGCCATCGAGCCCACGTCGAACCGCAGGGCCGGATAGGCCCGTCGGGCCAGCGCGATCATCGCAGGAGAGGCGTCGACGCCGAACGCCGCCAGCCCCAGCTCGTCCAGGTGCGCGGTGACGTGGCCGGGGCCGCACCCCAGGTCCGCGACCCGGCCGTCCCCACTGGCGCGCGCGACCTCGGCGAAGGCACTCAGGACCGCGCGGTCCAGCGGCCTGTCGCGCAGCGTGTCGCGGAACTGCTGCGCATACACGGGGGCGGCGGCGTCGTAGGCCTCGCGGGTGGCACTCAGGGCATCGTGTTCGACCATGCTCGCGACAGTAGTTCCCCGGCGCCGGGGCGGGCCGGGGAACCCGCGGCACCGCGTGCGTCCGACCGCGGGGCGGCGCGTCGGTGACCCGGTCGACGGCGTGGGGCGAACCACTAGACTCCCGGCATGGACGACACGCGGCTGGACCGGCTCGGCGCCGGCAAGTACCTGCTCGTCACCACCTACCGCAAGAACGGCAGCCCGGTCGCCACCCCGGTGTGGGTGGTCCGGGACGGCGACACCCTCGGGGTGTGGACGGCCGCCGGCAGCGGGAAGGTCAAACGGATCCGTCGTCGCCCCGACGTCCTCGTCGGCCCCTGCGACGTGCGCGGCCACCCCACCGGCGACCAGCTCCCGGCCACCGCCGAGATCGCCGACGCATCCACCACCGCCCGCTACCGCACCCTGCTCACCCGCAAGTACGGCGTCGCCGGCCGCCTCACCCTGCTGGGCAGCCGCCTGCGCCGCGGCCGGGACGGCACGGTGGGGATCCGGGTGACCCTGGGGTCCTGAGAGCCCCCGGCGGGCGGACTCCCTCAGGTCCAGGCCCGGTACGGCTCGTCGGCCAGCTGGAACACCGGCTCGCCCCGCACCGGGTCCTCGGCCGTGGACAGGCGGACCCGGTCGCCGCTGTGGATGCCGATGGGCGGGCCCATGACCCGGCCGCGTACGACGAACCCCTCGGCCATCTCGATCAGCGACACGTTGCGGGCCGCCGGGGTGCTGCGGTGCACCACGGTGGAGTGGCGGACCGTGCCGACGCCCCCGCTGCGCTCCGTGCGCAGGTCACTGCCCTGACAGACGGGGCAGAGCAGCCGGTGGTACATCGCGGTGCCGCACCAGGTGCAGCGCTGGAAGACGATGGCGTCCTTGGAGTCCGCGGCCGCGGGGTCGAGGACACCCGCCGCGGAGCCGGCCGCCGGTTGCGAGACGCTTGCTGAGTGGTGGTACACGCTGGTCAACTCCCTGCGCTCGGCCGGAAACCCGCGTGCCGACGCGAACCGGGCACGCGTGTGCGCGGCGGCCGTGCCGTCGTGCACGCCGACAGGGTATGGCACTCAGTGTCACTCGTAAAGGCACTGCGTACCCCCAATCCGTGAGGGGCCGGTGCTCCCGGGCCCCGTGCGGTGCCCGGCGCGGCGGGATCAGGCCCGGCCCAGCGCCGTCTCGACCTCCCGCACCACCTGCCACAGGGGCGCGTTCCGGCGGGCCACGACGACGACCACGTCCTCCTGCGGCGCGTGCGGCGCGCCGGAGGGCGCCGGCTCCCGGTGGCCGGGGCCGAAGCGGGCGGGCGCGGAGCGGGCGGGGGCCGAGCGGGCGTGCGCGGACCGGCCGAACGCGGCCCGCACGTACCCGAGGGCGTGGTCCACCCCGGCCGCCGCGTCGCCCTTGCCGTCCGAACGCAGCCAGGAGCGCAGGGCGTTGTTGTGCGCGGCGACCACCGCGGACGCGACCACGTCGGCGCGCAGCGCCCCGTCGGGCCGCCCGGCGAAGCGCCCGCGCAGGTACGAGGCGAGCGCGCGCTCGTAACGCCACACCACCGACAGCTCGTAGGCGCGCAGCCCCGGCACCTTCCTGGTGAGCCGGTAGCGCTGCACGGAGAAGGCCGGGTTCTCCGCGTACACGCGCAGCACCGTCCGCGCCGCGTCGCACACCCGGCCCACCGGCTCGGCCTCCTCGTCGCTCGTGGCGAGGAAGGCGGTCATGTCGGCCAGGCAGCGCTCGTGGTCGGGGAAGACCACGTCCTCCTTGGAGGGGAAGTAGCGGAAGAACGAGCGCCGGCCGACCCCGGCCAGGGCCACGATGTCGTCCACCGTGGTCTGTTCGTAGCCGCGTTCCAGGAAGAGCCGGAAGGCCGCCGCGACCAGGGCGTCCCGCATCGGCGGCTTCGCGGTCGGCGCCGCGCTGCTGGAGCTCATGGACGGGAACGTAGCACCCGCGCGGGCCCCATGGCACTCAGTGCAGTCCACGCCGTGCGGGAGGGAACCGAGTGCTCCACCCGCCGCCGTTCCGCCGCTGTTCCACCGCCGTCCCGTGGGACGTCCCGACGCCGGCGGGACGGCCCACGGCCGGGGCGCACCGCACGGGCAGCCGGCGGACAGCCGGTCGGCAGGGGCACCGGCAACCGCCCGCACCCTGCGGCGTAACCTTTCGGCACCGCCGCCGGCACCGGCCCGTCCAAGGAGATCCCGCATGTCCGTCGCCCGCCCCCGCCTGCTCTACGTCACCGACCTGGCGTACGAGGCCCGCGGGCGCCGCTACTGCGACGAGGACATCCACCTCACCTCCCGGCTGCGCGCCCACTTCGACCTGGCCCTGTGCCACCCGGGGGAGGCGACCGCGTTGATGGACGCCTTCGACGCCGTGGTCGTCCGCAACAGCGGCCCGGTCCTCGGCTACCGGAAGGAGTACGAGGCCTTCCGCGCGCACGCGCTGGGCAGCGGGGCCCGCGTGTACAACCCGCTCACCGGGAAGGCGGACATGGCGGGCAAGCAGTACCTGCTCGACCTCACCGCCGCCGGCCTCCCCGTGATCCCCACCGTCGACCGCGCCGAGGACCTGCACCGGCTGCCGGCGGCCGACCGCTACGTGGTCAAGCCGAAGCTCGGCGCCGACTCCTTCGGCCTGCGCGTCCTGTCCCCCGGCCGGCTCGCCGGGACCCCCCTCGCCGACGGGGAATTCCTCATCCAGCCCTGCGTCGACCTCGTTCACGAAGTCTCCTTCTACTTCGTCGACGACGACTTCCAGTACGCCCTCCACGCCCCCGACCCCGGGCGCCGCTGGGAGCTGGCACCGTACTCGGCCACCGCCGCCGACCTGGAGTTCGCCCGGCGCTTCATCGACTGGAACGGCCTCGACTACGGCGTCCAGCGCGTCGACGCCTGCCGCACCCCGGACGGCGGACTGCTGCTGGTCGAGCTGGAGGACCTCAACCCCTACCTGTCCCTGGACGCCCTGCCGGAGGAGGCCCGGGAGGCGTTCGTCCACGCGCTGACCAAGTCCCTGGGCCGGTTCGCCCAGGGGGCGTTCGACCCCGCCTGACGCGGCTCCGCCGCGCCCCGGGCGCCGTCCCGGTCCCCTACTCCTCCAGCGGCATCCGGATGTCCAGCACGCACACGTCGTCGCGCCGCTCGTCCGCCAGCATCGTGGCGAGCAGCGCCTCCAGGGAGCCGCTCTCCGCGCTCCCGTGCGCGCGGACCGCGTCGGCCAGCCGGGCGAAGCCCGTGTCGATGCCCTCGCCGGGGCGCTCGACCAGTCCGTCGGTGTACAGCAGCAGCCGGTCGCCGGGCTCCAGGCGGATCTCGGCGGAGTCGTACGCGGGGTTCGCGGTGGCGCCGAGCAGCATGCCGCCGGGCCGGTCGAGGTAGCGCACCTGGCCGTCGCGCACCAGCAGCGGCGGCGGATGGCCGGCCTGCGCCCAGGCCAGCAGGCGCTGCTCGGGGTGGTAGCGGGCGAGGACCATGGTGGCGGCGGTCTGGCCGTCCCGCGAGTGCAGCAGCAGCTGGTTGAGCCGGCCCAGCGCCCCGGTCAGCGAGGAGCCGGTGCTGACCATGCCCTTGGCCATGAACCGGAGCTGGGCCATCGTGGCCACGGCGTCGATGCCGTGGCCCGCCACGTCGCCGACCACGAACAGCGCGGCGTCGTCGGGCAGTTCGACGGCGCTGAACCAGTCGCCGCCGACGTGGATCCCCGACTGCGCGGGCAGGTAGGCGACCTCGACGCGGAGTCCGGCCAGGAGCCGGGGCTTGCCGGGCAGGGGCAGCAGCGCGTGCTGCAGCCGGCCGGCCAGGGCCCGTTCGGCCTGCAGGACCCCGCGCTGCAGCAGCATCGCGCGCTCGCTCTCCACCAGCGCGAGTTCCGCGCTGCGCTGCGCGGTGAGGTCCTGGACGAAGCTGTGCACCTCGGCGGGCGTGCCGTTGGGCTCGGTGACGGCCTCCGCGACCATCCTGAGGTGCCGTACGCCCCCGGAGTCCTGGATGCGGAAGGGCACGTCGAAGGGTTGGGCGCGGCGGACGAGCCCGGCGATGGCCTCGGCCATGGCTCCGGCGTCCTCGGGCAGCACCAGGTCCGGCAGCGCTTCGAGGCGGACGGCGCCGCAGGCCGGGTCACGGCCGAGGACGGCGTACGTCTGCGCGGACCAGTCGGTCTCCCGGGTGACCAGGTTCCAGTTGGCCCAGCCCAGGTTGCCGAGCCGCTGCACGTCGGCCAGGCGCTGCTCCTGGCGGCCGACCGCGTCGTGCCGCGCCCAGGTCACCAGCAGTCCGGCGCCCAGCGCCGCCGCGCGCACCGTGTAGGTCGCGGTCACGGGCACCCCGTCGAGGACGTCCTGGTGGGCGAAGGGCTCGCTCTCGAACGGCACTCCGGTGGCGAGCGTCTCCAGGTAGCCGTGCCACAGCGGCTCCCCGGCGACGGAGGGGTAGCTCTCCAGGACGTGCCGGCCGACCATGTCACGGCCGGCGCGGCCGAACACGTCGACGGCGCCGGGGGCCGCGGCGTCGATGCGGTAGTCCTCCACCGCGCCCGAGGGGGCGCGCAGCGGGGTCAGCAGGATCGTCGCGCCCGGCAGGGCGTCGAGCACGGCCTGGACGGTCCGGGCGACGGAGCCGCCGGCGGGCTCCTGCGAGGCGTCGAAGGCGCGCAGCCGGCCCGCGCACAACCGGGCCACGGCCGGCAGCAGTTCCCGCGCGCGCGACTCGAAGGGCCCTTCGGCCCGGCGCAGCACGCCGAGCGCGACCGTGGTCGTGTCCCCGGCCGGAACCGGAAGCCAGGCCCGCGACCGCCACCGTCCGGACGGCTCCCCGATGAGCCGGTACCGCTTCCGGTCCGCGGCGGGATCCTCCAGCCACCGCGGCGCACGCTCCCGCAGGGCCTCCAGCGCGGCCACGCCGCCCAGCGGCGGTACGCGCCGCCACTGGGCGGCGAGGGCGGCGTCCAGGCCGGCGCTCCCGATCAGTTCGAGCCCGCCCCCGGGCCGCAGCTCGTACAGCAGGACGGCGTCGGCGCCCACCTCGGGTGCCAGGTGGCGCAGCAGGCGGGTGGCCAGCTCCTGGGGCGAGCGGGCCTGGGCCAGGTCCCGACCGATTCGGCCGAGCGCCTCCGCGACGTCGCCGGCGCCGGCGGCCTCCCGGTGGCCGGCCGCGGAGGACGGGCCCGGGACCGCCGGCACGGTGCGAGGGTCCCGCCCCTCCGGCGGCGCCAGGGCGCCCAGGGTGATCCAGCACTCCTCCAGGAGGGTGCGCGGGCCGGCCCCGGCACGCCGCAGCAGCTCCTCGTGCGCCGCGTCCGGGGAACATCCGGTCATCGCCATCAGAGCGCCCTTGGCCCGTTCCACCACGGCCGAGGTCGCGGCCTGGTCGCGCAGCCGCTCCAGCTCGGCGCGCTGCCGGGCCACGACCTCGGCCAGCGCCACCGGGTCGGCGCCGGACGGGGTGTCCACAGGGGGCACGGGCTCGCTCGTCACGCGACGAGCATCGCACACCTGGTCCCCTGCGATCACTCGTCTGCCGCGTCAGGCCTCCCCCGGGGCCCGGAGGCGGAGCGCGGCCGGACGCCGGCGGGGCGGGGCGCCGCGGGGAGGCCCGGCGCGGCTGGTCAGCGGCCGCGCCCGGCCAGGGCCTCGGACACCGCGCGGACGCTGCGCGCGATGTGCTGGAGCTGCAGCACCTCGGCCGCGTACAGCTTGATCGTGTGCTCGATGACCGACTCGGGCAGACCGAGGACGGGCAGTTCGGCCCGCGCGGTCTGCAGGGCCGTCCGCGCCACCCTGATCTCCTGCTCGACCTGGAGCCGGGCGTGCCGGGCGAGCAGCACGGGGTGGCGGATCAGCGCCGGGTAGCTGGCGTAGCGCGCCGGGATCAGCTCCCGCAGCCACTTGGCCGCCGAGCGTTCCCAGTCGTAGCTGCCCGGTGTCTTGACCTGACAGGGCCAGTCGGGACTGATGCGCGGGGTGGTCAGGGGCATGGTCATCGCTTCCGGTGTGCGGCGTCGTGGGGGTGGTCCGACGGTGGGGCGGCCCCGGCCAGGGGATGACCGGGGCCGCCGCGGGCGCACCGCGCGGGACGGTGCGCCCGCGGGTGTCCCGGACGTCGCCGTGGGTGGGGAACGGCGGCCCGGGACACCGGTGCGGGAGCCCCGGGCGCCGGGAACCGGCACGGCGGCTGGGCTTGCGTGCGCATGGTCGGTCCGTCGGCGTTCCGGGACGTGGTCGAGCGGTGGGCCCGCTGCTGCGGAGCGTGCCCGGAGTGCGCCGGGTGCGATCCGTGAGCAGTATTTATATATGCCGTCCACTTTGCAAGACGCATAAAAACATTCATCCGTGAAATGTGGTGAATGATCCCCGTGCGACACAAGATTCCGTCCGGCGGGCGGGGGACGGGAAGATCTGCGGGGACACCGGCCCCCGGCGCGAAGGACCGACCCGGTCAGTCCTTCAGGAAGAATTGGTGCGTCTCCGCGACCTGCTCGTACTTCTCCAGGCGGGCCTGCGTGCGCTCGGGGTCGGCGTCGGTCATGGCCTGCAGCAGCGCGGCGGCCAGCACACCGGACGCGGCGTAGGAGTCGAACACCAGGCGGGAGCCGGTGCCGGTGGCGAAGACGACGTCGGCCTCGTCGGCCAGCGGGCCCAGCGCCAGGTCGGTGACCAGGGCGACCTTCAGGCCCGCGCCGCGCGCGACCCGCAGCGCGGTGAGCGTCTCCTGCGCGTGCCGGGGCATGGCGAACGCCAGCACCCACGTGCCGCCGGCCTCGCGCGACTGCAGCAGCGCGTCGTAGGCGACGCTGCCGCCCCGGGTCACCAGCCGCACGTCGGGATGGATGCGCCGCGCCGCGTAACCGAAGTACTCGGCCAGGGACACGGAGATGCGCAGCCCCAGCACGGTCAGCGGGGCGGAGCGGGACAGCGCGCGGCCGGTGCGGATGACCCGGTCGGGGTCGGCGAAGTCGCGGCGCAGGTTCTCCAGGTTCTGGATCTCGGCGTCGACGGCCGCCTGCAGCTCATTGGCGCGGTTCTCCTCGCCGGGCCCGCCGGCCAGCGTGCGCAGCGCGATCGACTGCAGTTTCTCCCGCAGTGCCGGGTAGCCGCTGAAGCCGACCGCGGCGGCGAAGCGGGTGACGGAGGGCTGGCTGACGCCGACGCGGTCCGCCAACTCGGTGATCGACAGGAAGGCGGCCTCGGTGATGTGCTCGATCAGGTACTGCGCGACGCGGCGCTGGCCGGGGGACAGCCGGGGACCGTCGAAGAGCTCGCGGAGCTGGGAGGTCGGAGCGGCGCCGGCCGCCGGGGCGGTCCTGCCCGAGGTGATCGCGGATGCCTGTGCGCGTGCCTGCTGCGGCGAGGACACCGGTCCGCCTCCTTTGTCTCCCACGAGCACTCAACATAGCCCACCGGCCGTGCTGACCAGCGGGAGCGGCGGGACCGCGGGCCCACCGCCGGTACGGCGCGACCGAGTGGCCGACCTGGTCCGCCGGACGGCTCGTGCGCAGCAGTCCGGCCAGTTCCCCGCGCGCCCCGGCCGCCGCGGAGTCCGGCGCCGCGAGCGGCCCGCGCACCCGGCCCGGCGGCACCGCGCGGGCCGGGTGCGACCCCGGCGGCGACCGGCAGCCTGCCGAGCGGCGGGCGTTCGGGGTCGTGGCGCAGCCGGTGCTCGCGCAGGCGGTCGGTGGCCGTCGCCACGCACACGGGTTCGTCGACGGCGGGCGTCGCCGGCCGGCGGTGGTGACCGTCGCGGAGCCCGTCCGGGCCGGCACCACCGGGAGCGGGAGCAGCCGGCGGCGGTGGCGGCGCAGCACGGCGCACGGGCGGCGGGGGGGGAGGGCGCCGGGCGGCCCGGGTGCCGAGGCCGTCCGGACCGGGGGCGTGCGCCGCCCGCATGCCATCGTCCGCCCCTCGGCGGCCCCGGACGCACGGCGGCGCCAGCGTACGCGGGGCCCGGCGGGCGCCCCGCGCGCACCGCTCCCGCGACCGGCGGCGCCACTGCTCCACGCGTCCTGCCGGCAGGCCCTCCGCCGTGCACACGGGTGCGGTCCGCGGCCGGCCGGGGTTCAGCCCGGTGCGCACGAACCGCCGGCCCGCCGGCCGGCAGCGCGGCCGCTCAGCCCCGGACGGGCCGGGACCGGGTGTCCGGCGTCCCGTCCGGGGCGGGCAGCGCGCCGGGCGGCACCACCAGGTCCGCCCGCTCCCGGGTCGCCGCGACCAGGTCGGCGTTGCGCTGGTCCGTGCCCCGCACCCACGCCACCGCCGCCGCGTGGTCCTTGCCGAACTCCTCGTGCCGGGCGACCAGCCGCCTGATCCGCTCCTCCTCGCCGAGCGCGCAGAACCACACCTCGTCCAGGCACGGCCGCACCCGGGCCCAGGCACCCTCCCGCAGCAGGAGGTAGTTGCCCTCGGTCACCACCAGCCGGGCCGTCGGCGGCACCGGGACCGCGCCCGCGAGCGGCTGTTCCAGCGTCCGTTCGAACGCGGGCGCGTACACCACCTCGTCGGTGTCCTCGCGCAGCCGCCGCAGCAGCGCCGCGTACCCGGCCGCGTCGAAGGTGTCCGGCGCGCCCTTGCGTTCCCGGCGGCCCAGCCGCTCCAGCTCGGCGTCGGCCAGGTGGAAGCCGTCCATGGGGACGTGCGCCGCCCAGGGCGGTCCCCCGTCGTTGAGGGCACCCACCAGGCGCTCGGCCAGTGTCGTCTTGCCCGCCCCCGGGCTGCCCGCGACACCGAGGATCGCGCGCCGTCCGCCCGGGGCGAGCGCACGGGCGCGGATGAGGAGATCGTCGAAGGTCAGCGGCACACGGCAGAGTGTGTCACCCGCCCGCCCGGAGGGGAGGAACGGGGGCGCCGCCGGGAAAGCGGACCCATGTGGTGCTCGCCACCGGCTTAAGGGCCCCGGGCGGGGAACAGTGCTGGGTATGACTCAGCTCGGTCTGCCCGACACCATCACGGCCTGTCTCTTCGATCTCGACGGAGTCGTCACCAAGACGGCCGTCGTGCACGCCGCCGCCTGGAAGGAGACCTTCGACGCGTTCCTGCGCGACCGCGAGGGCGAGCGGGCGCGACCGTTCGACGAGGTCGCGGACTACGACGAGTACGTCGACGGACGCCCGCGCGCCGACGGGGTCCGCGCCTTCCTCGACTCGCGCGGCATCCACCTGCCCGAGGGCGCCCCCGACGACCCGCCCGAGGCCCGCACCGTCCACGGCCTCGGCAACCGCAAGAACGACCTGCTGCTGGAGAGGATCCGCACCGGCGGCGTGGAGGCCTACGAGGGCACCCTGCGCTATCTGGAGGCCGTCCGCGCCCGGGGCCTGCGCACCGCGATCGTGTCCTCCAGCGCGAACTGCCGGGACGTGCTGCGCTCCGTCGGCGCCGAGCACTTCTTCGACGTGCGGATCGACGGCGTCGTCGCCGCCGAACGGAAGCTGCCCGGCAAACCGAACCCGGACACCTTCCTGGCCGCCGCCCGGGACCTGGGCGTCGAGGCCGGGCGGGCGGCCGTCTTCGAGGATGCGCTGGCCGGCATGGACGCGGGCCGCGCGGGCGGCTTCGGGTACGTCGTCGGCGTCGACCGCACCGGACAGACCGACGCGCTGTACGCGCACGGCGCGAGCGTCGTCGTCAAGGACCTCGAAGAGCTGGGAGGTGCGCGGTGATCACCGACCGGTCGTACGCCGTCGAGCCGTGGACCGTGCGCGAGACGGCGCTCGACCTCGACGTCCTCGCCCAGAGCGAGTCGGTGTTCGCGCTGTCCAACGGCCACGTCGGCTGGCGCGGCAACCTGGACGAGGGCGAGCCGCACGGCCTGCCCGGCAGCTACCTCAACGGCGTGCACGAGCTGCACCCGCTGCCGTACGCGGAGGCCGGCTACGGCTATCCCGAGTCCGGGCAGACCGTCATCAACGTCACCAACGGCAAGATCCTCCGGCTCCTGGTGGACGACGAGCCGTTCGACCTGCGCTACGGCCGGCTCGTCGCCCACGAACGCGTCCTGGACCTGCGCCGGGGGGTGCTGGAGCGGACCTGCGAGTGGACGTCCCCGGCCGGTTCCACGGTCCGGGTGCGCTCCACCCGGCTGGTCTCGCTCACCCAGCGGGCGGTGGCCGCCGTCGCCTACGAGGTGGAGCCCGTCGACAGCCGCACCCGGGTGGTGATCCAGTCCGAGCTGGTCACCAACGAGAGCCTGCCGGAACCGGACGGCGACCCGCGCGCGGCGATCGCCCTGAAGTCGCCACTGGAGCAGGAGGACGGCTTCGCCTCCGGCAACCGGCTGCGGCTGGTCCACCGCACCCGCCGCAGCGGCCTGCGGGTGGCCGTCGCCGCCGACCACGTCGTCACCGGGCCCGAGCGCACCACGATCCGCGGCGAGAGCGGCATCGACGTGGCCCGGCTCACCGTCACCTCCGTCCTGGAGCCGGGGCAGACGCTGCGCGTGGAGAAGCTGGTCGCCCACGGCTGGTCCGGCACCCGCTCGCTGCCCGCCATGGCCGACCAGGTCGACGCGGCGCTCGCCGCCGCCGCGCACGACGGCTGGCAGGGCCTCCTCGACGCCCAGCGGGCCTACCTGGACGACTTCTGGGGCCGCGCGGACGTCGAGGTGGAGGGCGACGAGGAGATCCAGCAGGCCGTCCGGTTCGCCCTCTTCCACGTCCTGCAGGCCGGGGCCCGCGCCGAGCAGCGGGCCATCCCCGCCAAGGGGCTCACCGGCTCCGGCTACGACGGGCACGCCTTCTGGGACACCGAGATGTTCGTGCTGCCCGTCCTCACCTACACGGCCCCCGAGGCCGTCGCCGAGGCGCTGCACTGGCGCTACAACACCCTGGACGCCGCCCGCGAGCGCGCGGTCCAGCTCGGGCTCGGCGGTGCGGCGTTCCCCTGGCGGACCATCGCCGGCTCGGAGGGCTCGGCGTACTGGCCGGCCGGCACCGCCGCCTTCCACGTGAACGCCGACATCGCCGACGCGGTCATCCGCTACGTGGAGGCCACCGGGGACACCGCCTTCGAACGCGAGGTGGGCGTCGAACTGCTGGTGGAGACCGCACGGCTGTGGCGCTCGCTGGGCCACCACGACCACCACGGCGTCTTCCACATCGACGGCGTCACCGGCCCCGACGAGTACAGCGCGGTCGCCGACGACAACACCTACACCAACCTGATGGCCCGCGCGAACCTGCTGGCCGCCGCGGACGCCGTCGAACGGCACCCGGGGGAGGCGCGCCGGCTGGGCGTGGAAGAGGAGGAGAGCGCGGCCTGGCGGGACACCGCCGAGGCCATGCACGTCCCCTACAACCACGAACTCGGCGTCCACGAGCAGCACGCGGGCTTCACCCGCTACCAGCGCTGGGACTTCGCCGGCACCCGCCCCGACCAGTACCCGCTGCTGCTGCACTTCCCCTACTTCGACCTGTACCGCAAGCAGGTCGTCAAGCAGGCAGACCTGGTGCTGGCGATGTACACGTGCGGAGCCCACTTCGACGAGGAGCAGATCGCCCGCAACTTCGCCTACTACGAGCCGCTGACCGTCCGCGACTCCTCCCTGTCCGCCTGCTGCCAGGCCGTCATCGCCGCGCAGGCCGGCCACCTGCGGCTCGCCTACGCCTACACGGCCGAGGCGGCCCTGATGGACCTGCAGGACCTGGAGCACAACACCCGCGACGGACTGCACATCGCCTCGCTGGCCGGTACCTGGATGGCGCTGGTGGCGGGCTTCGGCGGGATGCGCCACGACGGCGCCGGGCTGTGCTTCGCGCCCCGGCTGCCGGAGCGGCTGCGCCGCCTCGCCTTCCACCTCCAGGTCCTCGGCCGCCGCCTGCGGGTGGAGATCGGCGCGGAGAAGGCGGTCTACACGCTGCTCGACGGACCGCCGCTGACGCTGCACCACCACGGCGAGCCCGTGACGGTGAGCACCGACGGACCCACGGTCCGCGCCATCCCGCCGGCCACCCCGCGCCCGACCCCCGAACAACCGCTCCACCGGGCCCCGAACGGCGCCTGAGCCGTGCCCGGCCGCCCGCGGAACCCCGGTGGCGACCGCCGCCGCACCCGGTACCGCCCGTGCACGTCCCGCCCGTACGTGCCGCGGGGCACGCAGGAGGTCCGCGGGCGGTGGGCGGTGGGGCGGGAGCCTAGCCGGAGGACGGCGCGGCGGTGCGGCGAGCGGGCAGGGGGGCGGGGCGCCGGGCCGTCGAGCGGCGGGCGTCCGGACGGCTCGCGCGCCGCGCCCCGGCTCCGGGTGCGGCCGTACGCTCGGCGCGGGGGCGCTCCGGCGACGGCGTCCCGGCCGTGTCCGGGGCGCCGGCGCCGGCGGGCGGGCCCGTGGGCAGCCACCGGGCCGTCGCGCACAGCCAGAGACCGAGCCAACCGGCCGCGAACAGCCAGCCGCCCAGCACGTCGGTGAACCAGTGCACGCCGAGGAAGACCCGGGTCAGCCCGACCCCCGCCCCCCAGCCGGCCGTCGCCGCGCACAGCAGGCCGCGACCGCGCGGGGCGCGCAGACAGAGCGCGACGATCACCAGACCGGCCGCCAGGGCCGCCGTGGTGGTGTGCCCCGAGGGGAACGACCAGCCGGAGGCGTGCGTCCGCCAGTCGGGGTGCGGCGGGCGCGCCCGGGCGGCCAGCTCCATGGTTCCGTACCGCGCGGCCTGGCCGGTGGCGAGACAGCCGGCCGCGAGCAGTGCGGTGGTCCGCCGCTGCCGCCCGGTGCGGCCCACGAGCAGTCCCGCCAGCACGACCAGCGCGTACGGGACGGCCCCGGTGCCGGTGGCGGTCAGCGCGCGGGCCGCTGCCACCGCCGTCCGCGGGCGGTGGCCGACGGACCAGGACAGCAGACCGAGGTCCACGCCCGGCGGAGCGCTCCGTCCGCCGAGCACGGCCATCGCCAGTACCCCGAACGCCGCCCAGGCGCCCAGTGCGACACTGCCCGCCAGCTCCGCGATGCCCCTGCGGTCGCCGGGGGCCGGTGGGGGAGCGGCCATGGCGCACGCCCTTCCTTCGACTACGTCCGACTACGCACCTGTAGACGGTCTACCGAACTGTAGACGACCGGTGGGCGCGGTCCGTTCCCCGGCCCCTGCCCGCACCCCGCCGTTCCATGACCGGCCGCCCCCGGCCGCACCCGATGGGAGCAGGTGGGGTTAGGGAGGCGGTTGCGGGAAACGTGGACCGGGACCGCGAGCCGAGAAGGAGGCGCGATGAGCGACCTGCAGCCCGAGCAGACCCCGATGGCGGACGACGCCTACCAGCCCACCGGAACCAACGAGGAACAGGAGGACGCCGCCCCCCTGGACCTCCAGGACGCGGTCGGCGAGCGCACCTACGACGACATGCTCGACGAGGGCTACTCCCCGCCGGAACGCCCCCTGGGCGTCACCAAGCACGGTGTCACCGCCGCCGAGCAGCACGACGGCGAGAGCCTGGACGAGCGCCTCCGCCAGGAGGTGCCCGACGTGGTCCCGCCGGCCGGGGACGAGGTCGGGGACCTGCCCGGCGGCGAGGGCGAGCCGGTGGACCCCGAGGCCGGCGGCGAACGGGCCGGCCGCCTGGTCGCCCCCGACGAGGGCGCCCACACCGACACCACCAAGGAAGAGGTCGCCGACGACGTGGGCATCGACGGCGGGGCGGCGGGCGCGGAGGAGGCCGCGATGCACGTCGTACCGGACGAGACGGAGCTGCCGGACCGCGACACCGGGGCGGGGTGAGCCCCTGGGCGGGCACGGACCCGGCGCCCCGCCGGGGGCGCCCGCGCGGACGAGCGCCCGCCCGGCGCTCCCGCCGCGGCCCGGCGGCTCCCCGGGCCCGGCGCACGCGAGCACGTCCGGCACGACGTCCGGCACGCGGGCCGGGACCCGGCACGCCCGGGGGCCGCACCCGACGCCGCGGGTCCGCCCCGCGGGGCGGACGGCGGGGGCGCGGCGGCGGGACCTAGGGCAGCAGCTTCTCGATGGCCGCCGAACCCTCGCTGTCCAGCTTGCGGCGCGCCCAGTCGAGGCTCGCCGGTGTGACGTCCCTGCCCGCCGCCATCACCAGGTCCTCCGGGGTGACGTCCCGGGAGGGAGCGGAGTGGAGCAGGGCGTCCGGGGTGCAGCTGTCGTCGGGCGACCGGGACTCGTCGGGTGTTGACGTCGACATGATGCCTCCTCCTCGGTCCGGATGACCGCATCCGTGCCGGTGCCGCCGAACGGGGCACCCTCTCACCATTGCCCGGCTCGGCGCACCCTGCATCCGGAAGGCGCCGGGCACGGAGTGCGGGGCGCCCGCCCGGACCGTCCGCCGCCCGGGGCCGGAAACCCGCCCGTAAGCTGGGACGAGCAGCCCACCGCACCGGGAGGCCGCGATGGCCGACACGTCCTTCCAGCCGGACCCGCCCGCGCACCCCCGCTACCTGCCGATCGCCGAGCACGGCCTCGTCGGGGACCTGCGCAGCGTCGCCCTGGTCGGCAGCAACGGCACCATCGACTGGTACTGCTGCCCGTCCTTCGACGCGCCCAGCGTCTTCGCGGCCGTGCTGGACGCCGAGCGGGGCGGTGCCTTCGAGCTGGCCGCCGCCGTGAGCGCGCGCACCAAGCAGTTCTACTTCCCCGACACCAACGTGCTGATCACCCGCTTCTTCACCGAGGAGGGCGTCGGCGAGGTCCAGGACTTCATGCCGGTCGGCGCGGACCCGGCCGGCGGGGGCGACCGGCACCGGCTCATCCGGCGCGTGGTCTGCGTACGCGGCGCCGTGCCCTTCCGGGCCCGGATCGCGCCCCGCTTCAACTACGGCGCCGACCCGCACACCCTGCGCCCGGTGGACGGCCCGGACGGCCCGCTCCTCTTCGAGTCGCCCGACCGCTGCCTCGCGCTCACCTCCACCGTCACCCTGGAGTGCGCCGGCCCGGACGTGCTCGCCGCCTTCAAGCTCGCCGAGGGCGAGACGGAGGTGTTCGCCCTGGACCAGGTCGACGGCACGGTGGCCCCCCGCGGCTGCGCCCGCGCGGAGGCCGAGCACGAGTTCAACGCCACCGTCGCCTACTGGCGGCGCTGGCTGCACCAGTCCCGCTACCGGGGTCGCTGGCGGGAGATGGTCCACCGCTCCGCCCTCACCCTCAAGCTGCTCACCTACGCGCCCACCGGCGCCATCGTCGCCGCACCCACCACCAGCCTGCCCGAGCAGCCCGGCGGCGAGCGCAACTGGGACTACCGCTACGTGTGGGTGCGCGACGCCGCGTTCTGCGTGTACGCGCTGCTGCGGCTCGGCTTCAGCGGCGAGGCGGAGGCCTTCATGCGGTTCCTGACCACGCACATCAGCCCCGGCTGCGGCGACGCCTCGGGCCCACTGCAGATCATGTACGGCATCGACGGCCGCACCGACCTGCCCGAACGCGAACTGCCGCACCTGGAGGGGCACCGCGGCTCCGCCCCCGTCCGCGTCGGCAACGCCGCCGCCGGTCAGCTCCAGCTGGACATCTACGGCGCCCTGATCGACTCCGTCTACCTGTACGACAAGTGGGCGCAGCCCATCTCCAGCGCCCAGTGGGACGACGTGTGCCACCTGGTGAGCTGGGTCTGCGACCACTGGGACCAGCCCGACGAGGGCGTGTGGGAGACGCGCGGCGGCCGCAAGGACTTCCTGTACTCGCGGCTGATGTGCTGGGTGGCCGTCGAACGCGCCGTCCGCCTCGCCAACCGGCGCGGCCTGCCCGCCGACCTGCCCCGCTGGCTCGCGTGCCGGGACGCCGTCTACCGGCGCATCATGGACCGCGGCTGGTCGCCGCGCCGGGGTGCGTTCGTGCAGTACGAGGGCGGCGACGTCCTCGACGCCTCCGTGCTGATGATGCCGATGGCCAAGTTCATCGCGCCCACCGATCCGAAGTGGCTGTCCACCCTGGACGCGCTGACCGGGGAACTGGTCTCCGACTCCCTCGTGTACCGCTACGACCCCGAGGCCAGCCCCGACGGGCTGCGCGGCGACGAGGGCACCTTCTCCATCTGCTCCTTCTGGTACGTCGAGGCCCTCGTGCGCGCCGGCCGGATCGACGAGGGCCGCCTGGCGTTCGAGAAGATGCTCACCTACGCCAACCACCTCGGCCTCTACGCCGAGGAGATCGGCCGCACGGGCGAGCAACAGGGCAACTTCCCCCAGGCGTTCACCCACCTGTCCCTGATCAGCGCCGCCTTCAACCTGGACCGCGCCCTCGGCTGACCCCGCCCGCGAGCGACCACGGGCCGCTCGCCGACGGCTCCTGGTCCTACGGCGCCGCGGCCCGCGGGGCCCGCTTCGGCGCGGTGATCGACGAGTGAGCCGGATCCGTTCCGGGCGGTGTGCCCGCACTTCGCCGCGGGTACCCGGCAGTCTCCGAAGACCGACCGACACCGGACCGACACAGGGAGGAGACCCCGGATGACCAGCACCAGTGAGACCGGGGACGTCACCGGCACCCGGGACAAGGACTACAACCTGATCTGGTACGTCGAGGCGTGCCTGAGCAACGCCCTGCGCCTGGAGCAGTACGTCCAGGACGCCGAGCGTGACGGCGACGACGAGGCCGCGGACCTGTTCCGCAAGGCCCAGGCCGACAGCCGCAAGGGTGCCGAACTGGGCAAGCAACTGCTGCGTTCACGGCTGGGTGGCGGCTGACGACCGCCCGCCCGGCGCGCACCGTTCTCAGGGCAGCGGCTGCTCCGCCCAGATGATCTTGCCGTGGGGGGTGTAGCGGGTGCCCCAGCGGTCGGCGACCTGCGCCACCAGGAACAGGCCTCGACCGCCCTCGTCGGTGCTGGCCGCGTACCTCAGGTGCGGTGACGTGGTGCTGCGGTCGGACACCTCGCAGATCAGCGTGCGCTCGCGCAGCAGCCGTACGCCGATCGGCCCGCGCCCGTAGCGGATGGCGTTGGTGACCAGCTCGCTCAGGATCAGCTCCGTCGTGAACGCCAGCTCGTCCAGGCCCCAGTCGGCGAGCCGGCGGGCGACCGAGGCCCGCACCTCGGAGACCGCCGCCGGCTCGGAGGGCACCTGCCACTCGGCGACCCGGTCCGCCCCCAGGACCCGGGTGCGGGCCACGATCAGCGCCACGTCGTCGCTGGGCCGGGCCGGAAGGCTGTCCAGCACGGTGCGGCAGGTGGCCTCGGGCGAGGCGCCCGGCGCCCGGCGCAGGGCCTCGCGCAGCAGCTCCAGGCCCTCGTCGATGTCCCGGACCCGGTCCTCCACCAGCCCGTCGGTGTACAGCACCAGCCGGCTGCCCTCCGGCAGCTCCAAGTCGACGGTCTCGAACGGCAGGCCGCCCAGGCCCAGCGGCAGTCCCGCGGGCACGTCCGGGAACTCCACGTCCCCGTCCGGGTGCACCAGCGCGGGCGGCGGGTGGCCGGCCCGGGCGACGGTGCAGCGCCGGGAGACCGGGTCGTACACCGCGTACAGGCAGGTCGCGCCGGTGACCGCGGCGGCGCCGTCGGCCGGGGTCTCGTCCTGGTCGATCCGGCCCACCAGCTCGTCCAGCAGGCCGAGGAGTTCGTCGGGCGGCAGGTCCAGCGCGGAGAAGTTGTGCACGGCCGTGCGCAGTCGGCCCATCGTCGCCGCCGCGTGCAGCCCGTGCCCCACGACGTCCCCCACCACCAGGGCGACCCGCGCGCCGGACAGCGGCAGCACGTCGAACCAGTCGCCGCCCACGCCGGACTGCGCCGGCAGGTAGCGGTAGGCGATCTCCAGGGCGCCCTGCTCGGGCAGGGTGCGCGGCAGCAGGCTGCGCTGCAGCGTCACCGCCATGCTGTGCTCGCGCGTGTAGCGGCGGGCGTTGTCGATAGACACGGCGGCCCGCGCGACCAGTTCCTCGGCGAGCGCCAGCTCCTCGGTGTCGAAGGGCTGCGGCTTCTCCGAGCGCCAGAAGTTCGCCACGCCGAGCACCAGGCTGCCCGCCCGCAACGGCACGGTGATCAGCGAGTGGATGCCGTAGGTGACGATCCGCCCGCTGCGCTCCACGTCCTGCGCGAGCCAGCCGGGCGCTTCGCGCAGCCGGGGCTCGACGACGGACTGCCCGGTGGTCAGGCTCCGGGCCTGCGGCGAAGTGACCACGAACCGGATCCGCTCGCCCACCGGGTACAGCGGGGCGTCCTTGCGGATACCACTGGACGCCGTCCGGCGCAGCGCCGTCCCGGGCCTCGGCTCCTCGCCCTTCAGCACCGGGTCGAACAGGTCCACGGTGGCGAAGTCGGCGAACCGGGGCACGGCCAGCTCGGCCAGCTCCTGTGCCGTACGGGTCACGTCCAGGCTGGTGCCGATGCCCACCCCGGCGTCGTACAGCATGTTCAGCCGCTCGCGGGCCACTTCCGCGCGGCCGGACAGGGCACGCAGTTCGGTGGAGTCGCGCAGCGTGGTGACGCTGCCGGCCGGACCGCCGCGCAGGTCGGTGGGGCGCTGGTTGATGGCCAGCAGCCGGTCCTTGACCAGGTGCACCTCGTCGGTGGCCACCCGCCCGGAGGCGAGCAGTCCCGCCGTCTCGTCGTCCAGGCCCAGCTCCAGCACGTGCCGCCGCTCGGCGTCCCCGGGCAGGTCCAGCAGCCGGTGCGCCTCGTCGTTGGCGAGCAGCAGCCGGCCGTCGCCGCCGACGATGAGCACGCCCTCCCGGACCGCGTGCAGCACCGCGTCGTGGTGCTCGTACATCCTGGTCATCTCGTAGGGGCCCAGGCCGCGCGTCTGGCGCAGCAGCCGTCTGCTGACCAGAGCCGTGCCGGCGGTGGCCAGAGCGACCGCCGCCGCCGCGGCGGCCAGCAGCAGCGGGAGCTGCTGGTCGGCGGCCCCGCCGACGTGCGCGGTGGTGATGCCCGCCGACACCAGGCCCACCACCGTGCCGGCGGGGTCCCTGACCGGCACCACCGCCTGCACCAGCGGCCCGAGCGTCCCGTCGACCTCCTCGGTGACCGTCCCGCCGGCCGCGGCGGGGGCGATGGTGCCGACGAACTTCCTGCCGATGCGGTCGGCCCGGGGATGCGTGTACCGGACGCCGTCGGTGGTCATGACGACGAGGAAGTCCACCCCGGTCGCCTTGCGGGCGGCCTCCGCCCTGGGCTGGAGCACGGCCGTGGGGTCCGGGGCGCGCAGCGCGGCCGCCGTGCCCGGCGCGTTGGCGAAGGTCTCGGCGACGGCGAGGGAGCGGTTGCGGGCCTCCAGGTCGCTGTCGTGCCGCACCTGCAGCACCTGCGCCACCACGGCCGCGAGGACCAGCAGCAGCACGATCAGCAACTGCAGGAGGAACACCTGCCCGGCGACGCTCCGCCGGGCCAGCGCCGGCCGCAGCACCCCCGCGGGCCGGCCGCCGTCCGCGACGGGACCGCCCGGGCTCGCGGGCAGCGGTGCGCGCGGGCGGCCGGAAGGGCGGGGGGGCCGAGTATCGGACCGGCCGGGCAGTCGGACCATGTGCCCATGTCTACACTGCCCGGCCCCGTCAGGCGAGGGTGTCACCCACCGTGACGATCATCTGCCGTCCCGGTCCGGTCACCGGTGGTGCGCCGGACCGGGACGGCGGGTGGCCAGGAGCAGTGCCACGTCGTCGGGACGGTCGACCGAGTGACGGGCCGTGGCGGTGAGCCGGTCGGCGACCCCGCCCAGGGACCGTCCGCCGCGCCGGCCGTGGGCCGTCGCGGCCCTCGCCAGCGCCAGCCGCAGCGCGGTGATGCCGTCGTCGATGTCGGCACCGGGCCGCTCCACCAGCCCGTCGGTGTACAGCGCGAGGATCGCCTCCGGCTCCATCCACAGCTCGGTCACCGGGTACCGGGCGTGCGGATCGACGCCCAGGACGACTCCGCCGGGTATGTCCAGTACCCGCGTGCGGCCGTCGGCGGAGCGCAGCAGCGGCGGCGGGTGCCCCGCCCGCGCGACCCGGGCCCGACCGGTGGCCGGGTCCAGCCGCAGGTAGCAGCAGCTGGCGAACTGGCCCGGGTCGAGGTCGATGAGCAGGTGGTTCGTCCCGCTCAGCACCTCGTCGGGCGGCCGGTCGCCGAGCGCGAAGGCGCGCACGGCGCTGCGCAGCTGGCCCATGGTGGCCGCCGCCTGCACCCCGTGCCCCTGCACGTCACCGATCACCAGCGCCAGTCCGTCACCCGCCTCCACCACGTCGTACCAGTCCCCGCCCACGTCCATGCCCTGCGTGCCCGGCAGGTACCGGCCGGCCGTCTCCACCCCGGGATGCGCCGACAGCCGGCGCGGCAGCAGGGCCTGCTGGAGGCCGCGGGCGAGCGCGGCCTCGCTGTCGTAGCGCCGCGCCCGCTCCATCGCCTGGGCGATCAGTCCGGCGAGCGCGGTGAGGACCGTGCGTTCCTGGGTGCTGAAGCGGCGCGGGCTCTCGAAGCCGAGGATGCAGGAGCCGACCAGCCGGCCCGAGGCGATCAGCGGCAGGAAGGCGCGGGCGCCCTCCTCGGCGTCCAGCGGGATCCCCGGATAGGTGGCGGCCAACTGCTCCATGGACTCGAAGAACAGCGGGCGGCCGGTGGTGAGCGTCTCCACGCCGGGCAGGTGCGCGTCGAGACCGACGCCCTCGAACGGGACCAGGAAGCCGGGCGGGAATCCGGTCTCCCAGGCGAGGTACAGGTGGCGGTCCTGGAGCAGGTGGATGGCCAGGCGCCGGCCCCCGAAGGCGGGCAGCAGCTCCCGCACGACGACCGCCGACACCTGCTGGGCGGTCACCGCGTCCGTGAGCGCGATGGCCAGGGCGATGGGCCGGTACAGCGGCGCCATGGACTGGTCACCGGCCACCTCCCCGGGCACGTCGGGAACCTCGCGGGCCGGCTCCCGGGGCGCGTCCACGCGGCTGGCGGGTTCCAGCGTGCAGGTGAGGATGTCGGGGCCGGGATGCACCGACAGGGCCAGCCAGTCGCCGTCCCCGGGGGCCCCGCCGCCGTCCGGGGGCCGCCGGACGTGGAAGCGCACCGGCCCCGTGGACAGCAGCGCGCCGCGCAGGTGGTCGTCGTACGCCGGCCCGGTCAGCCACGGCATCGCCTCCCACAGCGGACGGCCCAGCAGGCGCGCCCGCTCCCGGCCGGCGAGCCGCGCCGCGGCCGGGTTGACGTACACGACCGTCCCCAGTCGGTCCAGGCAGAACACCCCCTGCGGGAGCAGGTCGGCCGCGCCGTCCGCCGACGCGGCGGGGCCGGGGTCGAGGACCACTCCGGCGACCTGGGGCGCCCCGCCGTTCTCCCCCGTGGGCCACAGGTCCAGCAGCCGCAGGACGCCGTCCCCCGGTCGCAGCGGCAGCGGCTCGGGCGGCGGCTTCCCGGCGGCCGTATCGCGCAGCGCGGCCAGGATCCGGTGCGCGTCGGCCGGGGACACGGCGTCCGCGAACGCCGCGCCGGTGCCCGTGACCGCGTCGGGCGACAGCCCCAGCACGGCGTGCAGCCGGTCGTCCGCGCGCACCGCCGAGGTCGCCGGGTCCCAGGTGAACCGGCCCACGCGGATCTGCGCCGGCCGGGTGGCGGGCGGCCGTACGCACAGCGGCTCCCCGTCCCAGGCGACCACCGCCTCGTCGCCGTCGGCGAGCCCGAGCAGCTCCGAGCCCAGCCCCTCGGCCAGCCGGGTCAGCAGCTCCCGGTCCAGCAGCTCCTGCGGGGTGTCCGACCCGGACGGGCGCAGCACCGTGAGCACTCCCAGGGGCTCGGTCCCGCCCGGCACCGGCACGTGCACCGACCCGAAGGGGAAGGGCAGGCCCGCCGCGAACTGCGGGTAGCGCCGCACCGTCTCCGTCGCGTTGGGCAGCACCACCGGCACGCCCAGGCGGTAGGCGTCGGACACCGGGAAGGGCCGGCCGACGTGCAGCCGCCACCACGACCGGAACAGCGGGCCGGGCAGCCCCACGAGCACGGCCAGGTGCAGCAGCCCCGGGGTGCCGGAGCGCAGGTACACGCCCGCGACACGGCCGCCGGCCGCACCGAGCGCACCGGTCGAGGCGTCGGTCAGCAGCGCGGCCAGCCGGGCCCGCGTGCGGACCGCCCGTTCCCCGCTCCCAGCCATCGGTTCTACCTCGTCCCGCGCCGCCGGGTTGGATGACACAGCAAGAATGCGCCAAGGCGGTGGTGTGACGCACCCGGGAGGAGGGCGGCGGGGCCGCACTCCCCGTCACACCCGCGCCGCACCCCGGTGGCGGGGCTCCCCGGGGACTCCTAGTAATGGTCCGTGTACCGCCGCGCGCCGCACGCGGGGCCCTGGTCGGCCCGCACCCTTCTCCTGGAGCCGAGATGACCACCCGCTCTTCGTCCCTCCGTCCCGACGACTCCGCCGTGTCCGCCCCGCCGGCCGCGACCGGGGGCGCCCCGCCGTCCCCCGGCCCGGGCCTTTCCTTCGCGGCGCCTGCGGAGGAGTTCCCCGGGGCACCGCCGCACCGGGGCGCGGTCCCTTACCGGTACGCGCCGGCCCACGAGGCCGCGGCCGCACAGGGGCAGGCGGCCCCGTACGCCGATCCGCTGCACGGGCTGCTGAACACGGCCGTGGCCGACCGCCCCCTGGAGGACGTCGTCCGGCTCATCACGCTGCTGGAGTGCTCACCGGAGCACGCCCGTGCCACGGCCGACGCCCTGCGCGCGGCCGGTGTCGGCCGGTCCGTCGAGGACGTCACCCGCCTGGTCGCCCTCCTCACCAGGCCGCCCAGACCGGCCGACGGTGCCGACGACACGATCCGCGCCGCCGTCGAGCACCGCCCCGTGGCGGAGGTCTCCCGACTGATGGAACTGCTGCACCGCGCGCCCGTGGAACCCCACTGCGGGCGTACGGCCGTCGAGGCGGCGGCGGTGAACCGGCCCGTCGAGGAACTCGCCGAACTGATCGCCCGGCTGTCCGCCGCACGAGCCGACCGCGCCCTCTCGGCACCGCCGCAGGAGGTCTCCGGCCCGGCCGGTCCGCCCGCGCCGCCCGATGATCCGGCCGGTGCGGCGCTGTCCGGCGACCGGGCCGGCCGCACGCTGCCGGGCGACGCGGTCGGGCACGTGCCGTCGGACGCCCCGGCCGGGTCCGTGCCGGATGGTGAGCCGGGTGGTGAGCCGGGCGGGTCCGCCGCGTTCGGCGGTCCGGTCCGGTCCGTGCTGTCCGGTGAGCTGGCCGGTGCGGCGCTGTCCGGTGACCGGGCCTGGGCCCCGCCGTCGCACGAGGCGTCACCGGACGCCCCGGCCGGGTCCGTGCCGGATGGTGAGCCGGGCGGGTCCGCCGCGTTCGGCGGTCCGGTCCGCTCCCTGCCGTCCGGTGACCGGGCGTGGCCCGTGCCGGCGGACGACGTGGCGTTCGCCGGCACGGCCGGGTCGGCGCCGGGCGGTGAGCCGGCCGGATCCGCCCGGTTCGACGACCTGTCCTGGCCCGCGCCGCCCGGTGACCCGGCCGGGTCCGCGCCACCCGGTGACCCGGCCGGGTCCGCGCCACCCGGTGACCCGGCCGGGTCCGCGCCACCCGGTGACCCGGCCGGGTCCGCGCCGTTCGGCACCTCCTCCCGGTCCGTTCCGGCCGGTGACCCGTTCCGGCCCGTCCCGTCCGGCGGCCCCGTCCGGTCCACGCCGCCCGGTGACCGGGCCGGGTCCGTGCCGGTCGGTGCCCCGGTCCGGTCCGCGCAGGCGGCCGTCGCGGCGGTGCCGGCCGAGCCCCGCGGGAAACTTCCGGCTTCCCTGCGGTTCGCGCGGGTCGCCGCGCTGACGGTCCTGCTGTGCGGGGTGGCGCACTCCCCGCGCCACTGGACCGGCCTGTCTTCGAACGTCCTCGCGGCCACGCTCCTCGCATCGGGCCCCTGCGTGCTGCTGGCCCTGGCCCTGCCGGCGCGGGCCGCGGCGGTCCGGCTGGTCGTGGCGACGGCCGCACTGGCCGTCACGGCGGCGCTCACCGTCGGGCAGATGCTCGGCGGCCGGTTCGGGCTGCCGGACCCGTCCCGGCTGCAGGCCGCCATGCTGGCCCCGCCGTGGCTCTCGGGAGCGGCCGCCGCGGTGGCCGCGCTCGCGGTCCTGCCGGTGCTCCTCACCGCCCTGCTCCTGGTGAACACCCGCCGCGCCACCGCCGATTGAGCCGGCGCCGGTCGGCGCCCCGCCCGCCGGACGGGAAGGCGGCGGCACGCCGGCGGCGGACCCGCCCGGTTCAGGGCCCGGTGGTGCCGGGCGGCAGGGTGTGGCCGCCGGTGCGCAGGCTGCGCAGGGCGAGCAGCAGGACGCCGATGTCGTCCAGGTAGACCGGGTCGGGCAGCAGGTCGGTGGGCAGGACCAGGTACAGGACCGCGCCCCAGAACACCCAGCGCGGGCCCGTGGGCAGGCCGGCCCGCCGCAGGGTGCGCCGGGTGCGCACCAGTCTCACCAGCAGGCCGACGGCGACGGCGAGCAGCAGCGCCGCGGCGACGGCGGCGATCCACAGCGGGGTCGCGCTGGAATCCATACGGCCTCCTGTCCCTGGGAGATGTGCGGGGCGCGCGGGATCGGCGTCCCGCCGCTGCCCCTTCCTCTTCCCGGTCCGGCCCGTCGTAGCCCGCCGTGGCCCGCCGTGGCCCGTTCCGCCTCGCTCCCGGGCTACGAGGGGCGGTCCGGTCCGTCGTCCTTGCCGGCGAACCGCAGCCGTTCCAGGGTGCGGGTGAGCTGCTGCAGCGCGAAGGGCGCCCGGGCGGCGGGCCGCTGCGGGGGCATGGCGGGGACGGGGGCGTCGCGGTAGGCGGCCAGTGCCTGGTGGGCCTGTTCGGCCGCCTCCCGGTACAGGTCGCGGGACTCCGTCATGGCCTCCAGCGCCTCGGCGTACATGGCGACCAGCTGCCGCTGGCGCTCCAGCTCCTCCTGAAGCGTCATCAAGGTCCACTTCTCGCGCAGGTCCCTCAGCGCCTGTCCGGCGCCCTGCGGGAGGGGCCGGGGCAGCGCCACGAAGTGCCGCAGGGCGGTGACGAGTTCGACCGGTTCGGAGCCGTCCAGGAAGACGTTGCGCACGCTGTGCTCCCGGTGGTCGTAGCCGTCCGGCGCCGGGTCGGGCGGCAGCAGGACGGCCCCGCCGCGCGGCACCTCGACCCCGAGGTCCTTCAGCGCCCAGTTGACGGCGCGGAACTGCTGCGGCGCGGCCCGGTGTTCCACCACCCGGTGCCGCAGGCCCGGCGGCAGCAGGCGGGCGAGCGGCAGCCGGCCGCGCTCGTCCGGGGTCATCGCCTCGTGCACCACCATGTTGACGCACCAGGACTCGCGGGCCGCGTCCCGCAGCCGCCGCCGCATCTCCTTGTCGTCCTCCGGCAGCGCGTTGACCTGCCGGAGGCGCAGGCCGCCGACGGTGGGGTGGTGGTCCCAGGCGCCGTCGTCGCCCTCCGCCGCGGCCTCGGGCCAGAACAGGGTCGCGGGCGAGGGCCAGGTCTCGTCCCAGGGGCGCTCGGCCTCCGCGACGAGCGTCCACGGCTGCCCGGTCGGCCGGTCCTGCCGGGGCGCGAGGACGAGGCGGGCCCGCACGGTCACCGAGCCGCCGGCCCGCCAGCGCGCCTCGAAGACCCGTTCCGGTGAGCCGTCGGGCGCGGGGGGCTCGGCGAAGTCGTCGATGTCCCCGCTCTCCTTGCGCCGGCGCAGTGTGCGACGGACGACGTCCTCGGGGGCGGAGCCGGTGTGACGGCCCCGGGCGGCCCAGAGGGTGTGCGGGATGGTGGCGCGGTCGCC
Source organism: Streptomyces sp. TG1A-8 (assembly GCF_030499535.1). Taxonomy (NCBI): domain Bacteria; kingdom Bacillati; phylum Actinomycetota; class Actinomycetes; order Kitasatosporales; family Streptomycetaceae; genus Streptomyces; species Streptomyces sp. TG1A-8. Next base: position 804,886 of record NZ_JASTLB010000001.1, on the reverse strand, counting down.
GGAGGAGTTCGACATGAGCCAATCTGCTGATGGGGGCGGGTGCGCCTACCAGTATCACCGTCCGGCGGCGTGATCCGTCGGTGGGGCCCGCGCACGGCGCGCCGGTCCGGGGTACGCCCCGCGCGCGGGACGCGCGCCACGCGCTCGGGATGCGCACCGCACACGCCGGGTGACCGGGGTTCACGCGCCCCCGTGACCTGCCGCCGCGTCCAGAACGGTCCGGCGGACGGAGCCGGCCCGCCCGTCCGCCCCGGCGTCTTCGCCGCCGCGGTCGCAGGCCTTACGCCCCGCTCTCCCGCAGCATGTCCTCCCGCTCGACGATCTTCACGCGCTCGCGGCCCTGCGGCTCGCCCAGGGCGCGCTCGGCGGCGTCCAGCCGGTACCAGCCCTCCCAGGTGGTGCAGCGGACGTTGCGCTCGGCGAGGAAGGAGTCCACGGCCTCGGGTTCGGGCGAGGCCGGGGTGTGCAGACGGCCGTTGGCGAAGTCGTCCAGCAGGTTGGACACCGTCTCGTTGGCATCGCCCTTGGTGTGCCCGATCAGGCCGACCGGACCGCGCCGGATCCAGCCGGTGACGTACGTCGACTGCAGGTGCGCGCCGGACTCCTCGATCACCCGGCCGCCCTCGTCCGGGACCGTGCCCGAGCCGATGTCCCAGGGCAGCTTCGGCAGCTTCTCGGAGAGGTAGCCGACCGCGCGGTAGACCGCGGTGACGTCCCAGTCCTTGAACTCGCCGGTGCCCTTGACGTTGCCGGTGCCGTCGAGGGCGGTGCGCTCGGTGCGCAGGCCGACGACCCTCCCGTCCTCGCCGAGGATCTCCGAGGGGGACTCGAAGAAGTGCAGGAACAGCTTGTGCGGCCGGTTGCCGACGTCCCGGATCGCCCAGTTCTCCAGGGTCTTGGCGACCATGTCGGCCTGCTTGTTGCCGCGCCGGGTCTCGATCGAACCCGCGTCGTAGTCGATGTCCTCGGGGTCGACGATGACCTCGATGTTCGGCGAGTGGTCCAGCTCGCGCAGCTCCATCGGGCTGAACTTGGCCTGCGCGGGGCCCCGGCGGCCGAAGACGTGGACCTCCACCGCCCTGTTCGCCTTCAGGCCGTCGTAGACGTTCGGCGGGATCTCGGTGGGCAGCAGCTCGTCCGCCGTCTTGGCCAGGATCCGGGCGACGTCTAGCGCGACGTTGCCGACACCCAGCACCGCGACCTTCTCCGCGTGCAGCGGCCAGGTGCGCGCGACGTCCGGGTGGCCGTCGTACCAGGAGACGAAGTCGGCGGCGCCGTACGAGCCGTCCAGGTCGATGCCGGGTATGGACAGCTCGCGGTCGGCCATCGCGCCGGTGGAGAAGATCACCGCGTCGTAGAAGGCGCGCAGGTCGTCCAGGCTGATGTCGCCCGGGTAGTCGACGTTGCCGAACAGGCGGACCTGCGGCTTGTCGAGGACCTGGTGCAGGGCGGTGACGATGCCCTTGATGCGCGGGTGGTCGGGCGCGACGCCGTACCGGATCAGGCCGAACGGTGCGGGCATCCGCTCGAAGAGGTCGATGGACACACCGGGCTCGGCGGCCACCTCGGACTTCAGCAGGGCGTCGGCGGCGTAGATCCCGGCGGGACCGGCTCCGACGATGGCTACCCGCAGGGGGCGCGGCATGATCAGGTTCCCTTCGAGCGTGAACGGTGCGAGCGTGAACGACGACTCGATCAGGAAGCCTAAACTGAGGCAGCCCTAAGTTGGTACGCGGGTCCGGTCTATGACCTCATAAGCTGAGCTTATGAGCGGTCCGGTGGCTGCTCGTGGGCCGCTCCCGACGGTCCGTGCGCCGTGCGGGACCGCCCGTCGCGCGGGGCCGCACCACCCGCCCCGTCAGGCGGGTCGCACCACCCGGTGGACCGCTGCCTCCCCGGCGCCGTACACCGACTCCTCGCGGATGAACGCCCCCGGGCCCGGCGCGTGGATGATCATGCCATCCCCGGCGTAGAGACCCACGTGCCGGTCGTCGTCGAAGAAGAGGACCAGGTCACCGGGCTGGATGCCGGTGAACGCGACCGGGGTGCCGGCGAGCGCCTGCTGGTGTGCGGCACGCGGCAGGGTGACCCCGGCCGCCCGCCACGCGCTCCGGGTCAGGCTGGAGCAGTCGAAGGAGTCCGGTCCCGTCGCACCCCACACGCACGGCTTGCCGATCTGTGCCCGCGCGAAGCCGATGACCTGCGCGATGCGCGCGGCGCGGGCCGCCCCCGGGTCCGTGGAGGGGCCGGGCGAGCCGGCACCGGCGGGGGGAGCGGCGGGGGCGGGACGGGAAGGGGGGCCGGTGCGCCGGGACAGCAGGTCCGCGGCGGCGGCGAGCCTGCGCCGGGTCCCCGCCCTGCGGTCGGCGGGGGAGGGGCGCAGGGGGGCGGCGGGGGCGCCGGACAGCGCTCCGGGCGCCTGCGGGGCGGTCCCCTCCGGGGCGGTGCGCGGCACGGTGGGCGGCTCGGCGGCCGGGCGCGCGGCGGGGAGGACGTCCCACGGGGCGGCCGGGTGCGCGGCGGGCGGTGCCCCCGGGTACGGGACCGGGAAGGCGTCCGGACGTGCCGCGTGGCGGGGGCCCGGAGCTGCGGCAGGAGGGGCGTCCGGCAGGGGGGCCGGGAAGGCGGCGGGCAGGACGGCCGTCCCCGCCGCCCGCCGTCCGGTGGGCGCGGGTGCGCCCGGAGCGGGCGGCTCCGGCGTTCCGGCGGGGAGCGGAACGGGCCGTCCGCCGGGTCGCGCCGTGGGGCCGGGCTCCAGGGCGGGCCGGGGCCGCCCGGCCGGGTGGGCCGGCGGGCCGCCGGCCGGCCCCGGCAGCGCACGCCCGGCGGGCCGTCCCGCGGACCCGGGGGCGAGTTCGGGCAATCGGGCCGCCAGGTCCGCCCGGCCGCCGCCGGGCGGGCCGCCGGCCGCGCGGTCCCGGGAGCGGGCCGGCGGGGTGCGGCCGGGCAGCCGGTCGGCGGGGAGGACGGCGGGCACGGTCGGGCCGAATCGCGTCCGCGCCACGTCGAACCACTGCTGCGCCACCGCGTCCGGAGCCGGAGCCGGGTCCGGCCGCCGGTCCGGCCGCTCGGCCGGCGGCACGCCCCTCCTGCGGGCCGCCGCGGCCATGGCCCGGGTCGCGTTGAAGTTCCCGGTCGCGTTCTCGGCCCGCTCGTACAGGGAGTCGATCCGCTGCCGAACCTCGTCGCGGCTCTCCGGCGCCATGGAGGACGTGCTCCTTCCTCGCCCCACGGGGCGGCCGGGCCGGTGTGCCCGGGGTCGGTGGGGGAGGTGAGCCGGGCGGCCCGGCGTCAACCTAGCCAACTCGTGTGCCCCGTGTGAAGGTCGGGGAGCGCGATGTCCGATACGCGTGCGCGGCGTTCACCGCGTCGTCCGGCGGACGGACCGGGTGCTGGTCCAACCGGTCCAACCGGTCGGGCCGGTCCCGCCGTTCCCGCCCGCCCGGCCGCGGGGCGGGGAGCCGCGCCCGGCCGCGGTCCGGTGTGGCAGGGTTCTCCCGCGGGTTCGCCGTGAACCGCCGGTCCGGTCGGACGCGGCGGCGCCGCCGTCCGTACGGGGCCGGGGACCCCGCGTCCACCGCCGCGACCCGCAGGGGGGAAGACCTTGGTACGCACCACGCGCAGACGCCCGGCCGGCGCCCGGCGCGCGACCCTCACCGCGGTGGCCCTGGTGCTCGGCGGAAGCGGGCTCGTCGCCGCGAACGTCCACGCCCCGGCCGCCGGAGGCGGCGGGAGCGGTGCCGGGTCCGCCCGGCAGGCCGGCGGCCAGGGCGGCAACGGTGCCGGCCAGGGCGGCACCGGCCCCTTCACCTCCGACTACGCCGACATCACCGCCGTACGGCCCAACGTGCCGGAGCCGCCCCGCCGGGCCGGTGCCTCGCGCGGCACCTTCACCTCCGACTGCGGCGTCAACGCGGGCGGCCTGTTCAACTCCGACAACGTCATCGTCGCCCCCGGGGTCCCCAACGGCGCCCACCACGTCCACGACTACGTCGGCAACCAGTCCAACGACGCCCCCCGCCGGGGCGCCGCGCACGCCCACCGAGGAGATGACCGGCCTCCTGCACCACCCCGAGCGCATGCTCGTGCCCGAACTCGCCGCGTACCCCGCCCACCTGCACATCGACCTGCTGCCGGCCTGGCAGCGGCGCGGACACGGCCGGCGGTTGATGCGCACGCTGCTGGACGCCCTGCACGGGCGGGGCGTCCCGGCCGTCCACCTCGGCACGGTCACCGCCAACACGGCCGCCCGGGCCTTCTACGACCGGCTGGGCTTCCACGAGATCCCGGTCGCGGACGCCGGTCCGCTCACCTACCTGGGGCGGGCCACGGCCACGGACCGAACGATCACGGACTGAACACCACCGCCGTGGGCATGCCGGCCGGCGACCGCGGCTGACGGGAGATCACGTTGCCCAACCGTGACCCTCCACGGGCCACCACCGGTAACTTACTCAACTCGGCTGGCTGACCGACCGCCTCTCCGGCAGGCCCGCCTCCGCCACCTGCCGGTACCTGCCCCTGACGCCCTGACGGGCTCAGTCCCCGTCCCGCCGGCAGTACAGGAAGAGGTGCGGCTCGGGCACGGCGTCGGGATGGGCCGGGGTGAACAGGGCGTGGTGCTCGGACAGCACCGTCAGGCCCGCCCCGGCCACCAGTTCGGTGAAGGCCGCGGCGGCGAAGCTCGTCACCCGCACCGGTTGTCCCATGAACCGCCCCTCGGCGGCGTCCGCGTCGAGGGGCACGGTGGCCAGCACGGCGAGGCCGCCGGGCCGCAGCGCCCGGGCCAGGGAGGCCACCACGGACGCCTGCTCGGCGCGGGACATCTGCAGCAGTGAGAAGTACACGCACACCGCGTCGAAGGAGCCCTCGGCGAGCGGGAGCCGGCGGATGTCGGCGAGCCGGAAGACGGCCTGCGGCACCTGCCGGGAGGCGAGGGCGACCATCACCGGGGAGACGTCGACGCCCAGCACCCGGTGTCCCGCCCCGCTCAGGGTCCACGCGGTCGGCCTGCCGGTTCCGCTGCCCACGTCCAGCACCCGGCTGCCCGGCGCCAGTCCGTCCAGCAGCCACCGCAGCGACGCCCGGTGCGCCTCGCAGGAGGCGAACGCCTTCTCGTAGTCGAGTCCCAGCGCGTCGAACACCACGGCGGCCGGTGCCCGGTCCTCGTCCTCGGCCACGACGGCTCCCCCTGTCGTCCTGTCGACTGCCGGGGCATCGTCGCACCCCGCTCCGGGCGTCCACAACGGCGCGCCGGCACCGCTCGCGGAGGTGGTACGCGTGCGGCGGGGCGCGCGGCGCGTGAACGGTCCGGCGCCCCGCACGGCAGCGGGCGAGGGGGCGGCCGGAACCGCCGCGGCCGGACCCGCGGCTGACCGGCAGCGGGTCCGGCAGCCCCGCCGGCCCGGCCGGCGCGCCCTCCGGTGACCGGAGCCGGTCAGATGCGGCCGGTGTCGGGGTCGGTGCCCGGCTTCGGGCGGGTGCGGGTCCAGGACGGGTCGGCGGACGGGTCGGAACCGGGTGCGTACTGGGTCATGGGCTTGTGGGTCCTTCGGACGAGTGGGGGATGGTCCGGGGGAGGGCGGCGTCCGGCGTGGGGCCGGCCGCCTCCCGGGCGCGGGGCGCCGGCGGCGGTTCCGCGACGGCGGCGCGTGCGGTCCGGCCGGGTGGCGGCGGGGCGGCCCCGCGCACCGCGGGCGGCGGGCCGGGGGAGCGGCCCCGGAAGCGAGCCGGTCGGGGCCGTCGGACCCGGGGAGTCGACGCGGACGCCCGCCTCCAGACGGGCCGGGGGAGGCCGGCCGGGGGCACCGGCCGGAGCGGGCGGTCGTCGGTGTCCGGCCGGGGGTGCGGCGGTTGGGGGAAGGAGGGGCGGAGCCATCGCCGTACGCCTTTCGTCCGGCCGCGCGTCGTGGGGGGGGCGGTGGGGCCTGGGCCGGCCGCTCACGCAGCAGACGACACACCGCCCCCGTGCGGGGCCGTGGTGCGGCCCACCCTCTCCCGACCGGGCCGCGCCGCCCGCTCCGTCGGTCGGCCGGAGCAGTGGGTCCACTGTGGCATCAGCCAACAACGGCCCGCAACCGGCAAGTTGAAAATTTCAGGCGGTCCCGTGCATGCTGCTGCGGGCGAGGCGCGATCGCAGGGGTGCACGGCTCCGGCCACGTGAGACGGTGGTTCCGGGACCGGCGTGAGGGGAGTGGGGCTTGACCGCGGAGAGTGACTGGGGCGGAGCCCCGTCCGTCCTGCGCATGATCCTCGGCCGGCGACTGGAGGCACTGCGCACCCGGGCCGGCCTGACCTTCGAACAGGCGGGCGCGGCCATCGGCGTCAGCCACTCCACCATCCGCCGCATGGAGGCCGCCAAGGTCGCCCGGCTCCGCCTCACGGACGCCGAGAAACTGCTCCAGGTCTACGGCGTCACCGACCGGGGGGAGATCGACACCTTCCTGCACTCGGTGCGCGAGGCCAACAAGCGCGGCTGGTGGCACGCCTACCGCGACGTCGTGCCGGACTGGTTCGACGCCTACCTCAGCCTGGAGCAGGCGGCGCTGCAGATCCGCGCCTACGAGAACCAGTTCGTGCACGGCCTGCTGCAGACGGAGGACTACGCGCGCGCCCTGCTGGGCACCGGCGCCCCGGCCGAGGCGGCGGAGCGCCGGGTCGCCCTGCGCATGCGCCGCCAGGAGCTGCTGGTCCGCCAGGGCCCGCCGCGCCTGTGGGTCGTCATGGACGAGACCGTCCTGCGCTGGCCGGTCGGGGGACCCGGCGTGATGCGCGCGCAGATCGACCGCCTCGTCGAGCTGAACCGGCTGCCGCACGTGACCGTGCAGCTCATGCCGTTCGCCAACGGCCCGCACCCCGCGATGCGGGCGGGCGCCTTCCACCTCTTCCGGTTCCGGGCCCGCGAGCTGCCGGACATCGTCTACCTGAACAGCCTGGTCGGCGCCGTCTACCTGGACAAGGCCGACGACGTCGTGAGGTACCGGGAGGCCATGGACCGCCTGGGCGCCCAGGCGGCATCCGCCAAGAAGACCGAGGCGCTGCTCGGCGCGATCCGGAAGGAGCTGTGAGGTGCACCCTCCCCCACGCAACGGCATGCCGGCCCGGCACCTGGGCGCCCGCGGCTGGACCAAGCCGTGGAGCGACGACGCCGGCGGGGCCTGCGTGGAGGTGAAGAAGCTCGCCGACGGCCGGGTCGCCGTGCGCCAGTCCATCGACCCCGACGGGCCGGCGCTGGTGTTCACGCCCCGCGAGATGGCGGACTTCCTGACCGGGGTCAAGGAGGGCGACGCCGACTTCCTGCTCTGACCGCCCCGGCACCACCGGCGCACTCCCGATCGGCCCTCGACGCACGTACATTGGCGCACGCCCCACCCCCCGACCCGAAAGGGAGACACGGCGTTGCCCGACAACGGATGGCCGGCCGACCGCATCGACACCGAGAACGCCCATTCCGCCCGCATCTACGACTACATCCTCGGCGGGAAGGACTACTACCCCGCCGACCAGGAGGCGGGCGACGCCATGGTCCGGGAGTGGCCCGCCCTCCCGGTCCACATGCGCGCCAACCGCGACTGGATGAACCGCGCCGTGCGCTGGCTCGCTCAGGAGGCCGGCATACGCCAGTTCCTGGACATCGGCACCGGCATCCCCACCTCGCCCAACCTCCACGAGATCGCCCAGGCGGTGGCGCCCGAGTCCCGGGTCGTCTACGTCGACAACGACCCGATCGTCCTCACCCTCTCCCAGGGTCTGCTGGCCAGCTCGCCCGAGGGCCGGACGTCGTACGTCGAGGCCGACTTCCGCGACCCGGCGGCCATCCTGGGCGCCCCCGAACTGCGCGACACCCTCGACCTGGGCGAGCCCGTCGCGCTCACCGTCATCGCCATCGTCCACTTCATGCTCGACGCGGACGACGCGGTCGGTGTCGTACGGCGGCTGCTGGAGCCGCTGCCCTCCGGCAGCCACCTGGCGATGTCCATCGGCACCGCCGAGTTCGCGCCCGAGGAGGTGGGCCGGGTCGCCCGCGAGTACGCGGCGCGCAACATGCCGATGCGGCTGCGCACCCCCGACGAGGCCCGCGAGTTCTTCGAGGGCCTGGAACTGGTCGAGCCGGGCATCGTCCAGGTGCACAAGTGGCGCCCCGACGGCACCGGCGACCAGGGCATCCGCGACGAGGACATCGCCATGTACGGCGCGGTGGCCCGCAAGCCCTGACCGCCGCGGACCCGCCGCCGGCCCCGGGACCGGTGCCCACGCGGCGTGTCCGCGGACCCGGCGCGCCGTCACGTGCGCACCCGGTCGGGCGGTGTCGGTGCGGGCACGCCGGGTACCCGGACGTCCCCCGGGACCGCCCGGGGCGCTGGGTGCCGTGAATGGAGAGGCCATGACGCAGAACGGGGAGGAAACCGCATCCGCGCGGCGACCGGAGGTCACCGGACTCCGCCTCGCGCCGGACGGGCGGACGGTGTCGCCCGCACCGGAGGCGGAGAACCTGCCGCACGACCGCAGCCAGGCGATCCTGGAGGCGGCCAAGCAGATCGGCGCCCTCCTGAAGAAGAGGGGGCACCCCTTCGCGCTGGCCGGCAGCGTGGCCGTCTACGCCCACGGCGGAAGCCGGCACCTCCAGCACGACGCGGACTTCTGCGTGCTGCCCGGGGACGCCGAAGCGGTGGCCGCCAGCCTGCGGGAGGCCGGTCTCGAAGTGCGGCAGCCGCCGGAGGACTGGTTGCTGAAGACGACCTGCCACGGGCAGGACGTCGACATCATCTTCGCGCTGGCCCACCGGCCGGTCACCAAGGACATGCTCGACCGGGCGCAGCGCCTCCCGGTCGACTCCGTCATCATGCCCGTGCTGTCCCCGACCGACCTGATCCGCAGTCTGATCAGCGCCTTCTCGGAGCACTACTGCGACTTCGGCTCGGTGCTGCCGGTGGCGCGCGCCGTGCGCGAGAAGGTCGACTGGGACGAGGTGCGGGACGCCTGCGGCGACGAGCCGATGCCCGCCGCCTTCCTCTTCCTGCTCGAACGCATGAACGTGATCGACCCCCGGGAAGGGTTCTCATGACCGACCACGACGTGAGCCGTCCGCCGGCGGACGCGGCGGGCCTCAACCTGGAGTACCGCGTCGCCCATCTCGCCGAGCACCTCGCCTCGGGAACCCTCGGCGAACTCGGCGTACGGGTGTCCGTGCACGGCGACTCCGTGCTGCTGACCGGCACCGTGCCGTCCACCCAGTGCCGGGACGAGATCCTGCGCACGGCCCGCGAGGAACTGGCGGGGCACCCGGTCCACTGCGACCTCCTCGTCGCCGGGACCGCCTCGCCCGACCACGGGGAGGACCTGTCATGATCCGGATCGCGGCCGTGGGGGACATCCACATGGCGGCGGAGAGCCAGGGCACCCTCCGTCCGTCGTTCGAGACGCTGCCCGAGTGCGCCGACGTGCTGCTGCTCGCCGGTGACCTCACCCGGCACGGCACCCCCGAGGAGGCCCGGGTGGTCGCCCGGGAGATCAAGGACCTCGCGGTGCCGGTCGTCGCCGTGCTCGGCAACCACGACCACCACGACGACCGGCCCGAGGAGGTCTGCGCGATCCTCCGGGACGCCGGCGCGCAGGTCCTGGAGGGACAGGCGGCCGTCGTCACCGCCGACGGCGCGCGGATCGGCGTGGCCGGGACGAAGGGCTTCGGCGGCGGGTTCGTCGGGCGCTGCGCCGGGGAGTTCGGCGAGCCGGTCATGAAGGAGTTCGTGCGCTACAGCCGGCAGTGCGCGGACGGGCTGCTCGGCGCGCTGAAGGAGCTGGACGAACGGGGCTGCGACGTCCGGATCGCCCTGACGCACTTCTCGCCCGTGCCGGACACGCTGGCGGGGGAGCCACCGGAGATCTACCCGTTCCTCGGCAGTTACCTGCTCGCGGAGGCGATCGACACCGGGGGAGCGGACCTGGCGGTGCACGGCCACGCCCACGCGGGCACCGAGCACGGGATGACGAGCGGGGGCGTGCGGGTGCGCAACGTGGCCCAGCCGGTGATCGGCCAGGCGTTCCACGTGTACCACCTGCCGGGCCGGCGACCGGCGCCCGCCGGGTGAGAGGTGCGGGCGGGCCGGGCGGCCGGCACCGGCCCGCCCCGCCCGGAACCGGACACCCGCCCCCGGCCGCACCCGCCGTCGCGCCCGCCGGGCCGGTGCGGCCGGCACGGCGGGTCCGGGCCGGGGACGGTTGCCTAGCGGTTCACCGTGCGCATGCCCGCCTCGTCGTAGCGTTCGCCCGCCGCCTGCGGCAGTTCGGCGTCGATGCGGGCGAGGTCGTCCCCGGTCAGTTCGATGCCGACCGCGCCCGCGTTCTGCTCCAGGTAGGTCCGGCGCTTGGTGCCCGGGATCGGGACCAGGTCCTCGCCCCGGGCCAGTACCCAGGCGATCGCCAGCTGGGCCGGGGTCACGTCCTTCTCGGCGGCGATCTCCCGCACCTTCGCCGCCAGCCGCAGGTTCGCCTGGAGGTTGGCGTCGGTGAAGCGCGGGTTGCCGCGGCGGAAGTCGTTCTCGTCCAGCTCCTCGGGGGAGGAGAAGCGCCCGGCGAGGAAGCCCCGGCCCAGCGGCGAGTACGGGACGAAGCCGATGCCCAGCTCCCGGCAGACGGGCAGCACCTCGGCCTCCACGTCCCGCGTCCACAGCGAGTACTCGCTCTGCACGGCGGTGACCGGGTGGACGGCGTGCGCGCGCCGGATGGTCTCCGCGCTCGCCTCGCTCAGCCCGATGTGCCGCACCTTGCCCTCGGCCACCAGTTCCGCCAGGGCGCCGACGGTCTCCTCGATGGGCACCTCGGGGTCGACCCGGTGCTGGTAGTACAGGTCGATGCGGTCGGTGCCCAGGCGCTGCAGCGAGCCGTGGACCGAACTGCGCACGTGCTCGGCCGAGCCGTCCTGCCGGCCCACGGTGCTCATGTCGCCCGGCACCGCGTCGTCCATCCGGTGGTTGAACTTCGTGGCGATCACGTACTCGTCGCGGTGCCCGCGGATCGCCTCGCCCACCAGCGACTCGTTGGTGAGCGGGCCGTAGACCTGCGCGGTGTCGAGGAAGGTGACGCCCAGCTCCAGGGCGCGCCGGATGGTCGCGACGCCCTCGTCGCGGTCGGCGGAGCCGTAGAAGGCGGACATGCCCATGCAGCCCAGGCCGATGGCCGATACCTGTAGATCCCGTAGATTGCGCTGACGCATGTGGTGTCCCAGCCTTTCCTGCACACTCGAACGTCGTTCCCCGCGGTACGAGGGCCTTCCTCCATTGAGGGGCGGATCGCGCCGCCCGGCATCCCGGGCGGCCGCGACGGCGCCTTCGTCCGCGTGGGTGACTGCGACGCTACGGCCTGGAGCGCGCTCCAAGTCAAGGCCGGCCGGCGGGCGCTAGGGGTTCAGCCGCACCGGCAGTTCGAACAGGTCGTTCTGGGTGACCACCGGCCTGTTGCGCAGTTCCCCGGCCGGCACCGCGAGCTCCAGGCGCGGGAAGCGGGCGTACAGGGCGGGCAGGGCGACGCCCGCCTCCAGACGGGAGAGCGCGGCACCGGGGCAGACGTGCGGCCCGTGCCCGAAGGAGATGTGCCGGTGGCGCGTCCCGCGCGTGATGTCGAACCCACCGGCGCTCGGCCCGTGCACCCTCCCGTCGCGGCCGATCGCCCCGTACGACACGATCAGCGCGTCCCCGGCCGGGATCACCCGGTCGCCGACCGGCACGTCCTCGGTCGCGAAGCGGATCAGGACGTGCGTGGTCGGGGTGGAGCGGCGCAGGGTCTCCTCCACGACCGCCGACCAGTCCGCCTCCCCGCTCAGTACCAGGGCCCGCTGTCCGGGGTGGGTGGAGAGGTTGACGACGGCGTTGACGATCAGTGAGATCGTCGTCTCGTGACCGGCCGCGACCATGAGCTGGAGCGTGGAGACGATCTCCTCGTCCGTGAGCCGGTCCCCGTCCTCGGAGGCCAGGATCAGCGCGCTGGTCAGGTCCTCGCCCGGCTCGGCCCGCTTGGCCGCCACGGTCGCGGCCATGATCCCGGCCAGCTCGGTCAGGGTCGCGAGGACCTCCTGCGGCGGGGTCTGCGTCGAGAAGAACTTCTCGAACAGCACCTTCAGCCGGGGCAGCCGCGCCTCCTCGATGCCCATGAGGTCGGCGACGACGTACATGGGCAGCGGGTGGGCGAACGCCGCCTTCAGGTCCACGACGTCCTCGCCGGCGGGCAGCGCGTCCAGCAGGTCCCGGGTCAGCCCCTCGATCCGTCCGCGCATCAGCTCCACCCGGCGCGGGGTGAGCGCCTGCGCGACCAGGGCGCGCAGCCGGCGGTGGTCGGCGCCGTCCACGGTGAGCATGGAGCGGCCCGGGTTGGCGAGGCCGATCAGCGGCCAGTCCGGCGGGATCTCACCGCGCCGCCAGGCGCCCCACACGTTGATGTCCTTCACCAGCCGCGGATCCGTGAGCAGCGACTTGGCCTCGGCGTGGTGGGTGACCGCCCACACCGGGACGCCGCCCGGCAGCTCCACGGCGGCCAGCGGGCCGGCCGCGTGCAGCGCCGCGCTCTCACCGTCCAGGTCGGTGACGAAGGGGTCGAGGACGATCCTGGCGGTCTCGGTACCGGTCATCGTGGCGCGCCTCCCGGAGCAGGGGACGGGGTGAACCGCACGGGCAGCTCGGTCAGGCCGTGCAGCCAGGGCGAGGGCCGACGCGTGAGGGATCCGGCGGGCACCGCCAGGTCGATGTCCGGCAGCCGGTCCAGGACGACCTCGATGCCGGTGCGCGCGATCACCTCGGCGATCTCCTGTGCGGGGAAGGGACAGCGGTGCTCGCCGTGGCCGAAGGAGAAGTGCGCGTTGTTGCCGCCGGTCAGCGCGGAGGCGTCGGTGCGCACCTGGGGGTCGGAGTTGGCGCCCTGCAGGCCGAGCAGCAGCAGATCACCGGCCCGGATGCGACGGCCGCCGAGGCGGGTGTCGCGGGCGGCCCAGCGGCCCGCCACGTTCTGGGTGGGCGTGTCCTCCCACAGCACCTCGTTCATCGCCTCGGCGACGCTGTTGCGGCCGCCGAACAGGGAGGCGGCGAACCGGTCGTCGGTGAGCATCAGCCGCAGCGAGTTGCCGATCCAGTCGGCGGTCGGCTGGTGCCCGGCCGCCATCATCACCATCAGGTCCTGCGCGATCTCCTCGTCGGTGAACCCGCTGCCGTCGGCGAGCATCCGCGAGGCCACGTCGTCGGCCGGCTCCTTCTTCCGGGCGGCGAGCAACTGCCCCATGGACAGGCCCAGGTGGGCCTGTCCGGCAAGGGCGCGCTCCCGGCCGTCGATCATGTCGTTCAGGGCGGTGACCAGACCCGGGCCGTCCTCGTCCGGGAAGCCGTAGAGGCGGGCCAGCACCCGTACCGGCAGCAGCATCGCGTACTGCGCGATCAGGTCGGCCTCGCCCTCGGAGCACACCGCGTCGATCAGCTCGTCCGCGAACCGCTCGGCGTGGCCCCGCAGTTCGACGGGGTCCACCGCCTCCAGCGCGTCGCTGACCATCGCCGCGCGCTGCCGGTGCCGCTCGCCGACGGTGTAGAGGATCGACGGCTGCCGGCGGCCGATCATCGGCAGCAGCGGCCAGCCCTCCGGAACGTTCTCCCACTGGTTCCACAGCTCGGAGTCGCGGCTGAACAGCACCGGGTCGCCGGTCACCTGGTGCAGTTCCCGGTAACCCAGGACCAGCCAGGCCGGGAGGTCCCCGTCGAGCAGTACCGGCACCACGGCACCGTGGTCGCGCCGCATCTCCCGGTACAGGCGGTCGGGTCCGGTCCGGAACCGGGACCCGCCGAGCGGGACGGCGTCGGACATCACACCAACTCCTGTCGGGGCGGGCCGGCCGGTACCGCCGGGCCGGCGTACCGGTTCTTCACGTGCTGCACCAATGTGATCAGGACCTCCTTGGCGGACCGGCGGGAGCGGGCGTCGCAGTCGACCAGCGGCACCTGCGGATCCAGGTCCAGGGCCGTGCGGACCTTCTCCGAGGCGCGCACCGGGCCGCCGAAGTCGTTGCAGGCCACGATGAACGGCGTGCCGTGCTGCTCCAGCCGGTCGATGGCGTACCAGGAGTCGTCGATCCGCCGGGTGTCGAGGAGCACGACGGCGCCGAGCGTGCCGGAGAACAGCCGGTCCCACAGGAACCAGAACCGCTCCTGGCCGGGTGCGCCGAACAGGTAGAGCACATTGCGCGCGTCCAGTGTGATCCGGCCGAAGTCGAAGGCCACGGTGGTGGTGGCCTTGCCGCGCACCCGGCCGGTGTCGTCCACCGTCTCGCCGGCCCGGGTCATCGTCTCCTCGGTGCTGAGAGGGCGGATCTCACTGACCGAGCGGACCAGGGTGGTCTTGCCGACGCCGAAGCCGCCCACGACGACGATCTTCAGACCGTTGGCGGCGGAGGCACTCAGCGGGGCGCGCGCCTCAGAGGTTGCGGAGTCCAACGAGCACCTGCTCCAGGATGTCGGGGTCGGTGATGGCCGGCCGGTGCGGATGACGGGCGCTGATCCGGCCCGCCGCGAGCAGGTCGCACAGCAGCACCTTGGCGATGCTCACGGGCAGCCGCAGTTCGGCGGCGATCTCGGCCACGGAAGTGGGGAACTCGGCCGTCCTGAGGATCGCCGTGTGCTCCGACTGCATGCCGGCCACCGGCTCCGACTCGGCGACGACCAGTGTGACGAGGTCGAAGGGGTTGTCGGGGCCGGTCCGGCTGCGTCCCTGGGTGATCGTGTAGAGGCGGTCGGGCGCGTCGTCCCTGCCCGGACGGCTCATGACGTCCGGGGCGGTGCGGTCAGGTGCTCGCCGAGCTGTTCCACCAGTTCGCTCATGTGGTGCCCGACGACCCCGGGGTCCGCGTCCTCGGCGGTGACGACCGCCAGGTGGGCGCCCTCGCCGGCCTCGACGATGAACAGCACGCCCCCGTAGAACTCGGTCATGGCCGAGCGTACGCCGCCACTGCCGTCGCCGAACTCGACGGACGCGCCGTGCGACAGCGACTGGATGCCGGCGGCGATCGCGGCGAGCTGGTCGGCCTGGTCGACGGTCAGCTCCGGGGAACGGCACAGTTTGAGTCCGTCCCGGGACAGCACGAGCGCGTGCCGGGCCCCGGGGGTCCTTTCCAGCAGGCCCTCCAGGAGCCAGGTGAGCGTGTCGTCGGCGGTGGTCCTGCCGGTCATGAAGTGGTGTCGCCTTCCGGGAACGCGTGCGGGCGGGATGATGAGGACGGGGGTGCGGGGGAGGTGTGCCCGGCCCCGTCGGAGGGGGTGCGGGCGGCGTGGGGTGAGTCGGGCGTGCGGTGTTCCGGTGCCGCGTCGTGCGGGGCGCCGGGGCGGTGGCCGTCCCGCGTCGCGGCCTGCGGTGCGGTGGCCGGGCGGTCCTGCGGGGCGGTGCCGGCGGCGTGGGCGTGGCGAGGGGCGCTGTCCGTGGCGGAGGCCGGGCCGGGCGCGGACGCGGAGCCGGGCGCGGGCTGCCGGATCTCCGGCGCCGGGGGGCGGACGGCCTGGCGGAAGCTGCCGAAACGGGCCGCCCGGGCCTTCGCGTCGTCGGTGCCGGGCGCGGGCCGCGGGGCGTCGGTCCGGGAGGCCGACCGGGAGCGTTCGGCCTCGGCGAGGGTACGGCCCCGGCGGCGCCGGGGCAGTCCCGCGTCCTCCGCGTCCTCCGCGCCGGTGGCGGGCCGAGGGGCCCGGGAGGCCGGGGCGGTGTCCGCCGCTCCGGGGACGGCGGACGGTTCGGCCCGCTTCCCGGCGCCGGGAGGGACGGTCACGGCCGCCGGTCCGGGCGCGGCCGGGCCGGTGAGGATCTCCTGCGGGACGAGCATCAGCACACCGGTGCCTCCGCGCGCGGACGGCCGGAAGGACACCTTCAGGCCGTACTTGCGGGCCAGCCGGCCGACCACGGTGAGGCCCAGCCGGGTACCGGTCAGACCGCCCAGCTCGGAGGCGTCGCCGGAGACCGCCCGCTCGGCGCGGCGCAGCTGGACGTCCCCCATCACCAGACCGCTGTCCTCCACGGACACGATGACACCGGCCGGCACCTCCTCCACGTAGACGTGGACCTCGGCGGTCGGGGGCGAGAAGTTCGCGGCGTTGTCGAGGAGTTCGGCGAGCGCGTGCATCACGCCCTCGGCCGCGTGCCCGGCGACCGCGACCTCGCTGACCGAATGGACGCGCACCCGCCGGTACCCCGCGATCCGGCCCATCGCGCCGCGCAGGATGGACTCCATCCCGATCGGCCGCGCCCACCGGCGTCCCGAGCGGGCCCCGGTCAGCACGGCGATGGAGTCGGCGAGCCGTCCGGCCTGGGCCGTACGGTGGTCCAGGTGCAGGAGGTCGGCGAGCACGTCCTCGTCGGAGTGCCGTTCCTCCATCGCACGCAGGTCGGCGAGGGTCGCGGTGGCGAGGGCCTGCATCCGCCCGGCGACGCCGGAGGTCGCCGAGATCGCCGCGGCACGCTCCCGCCGGGCCCGCTCCGCCTCCCGGGCCAGGCGGGCGTTCTCCCGGCGCAGCCGGTCCCCCTCCCGCCCGGCCTCCTCCTCCAGCCGGGCGCGCCCGGCCGCCAGCGACTCGGTGAACCCCTCGCGCTGCCGCGCCAGTTCGTCGACGAGCCGCTGCCGCTCCCGGCGTGCCTCCTCGGCCGCCCCGGCCTGCTCCTGCCGCAGCCGGGCGACCTCCTGGACCGCGCTCCGCAGCCTGCGCCGGGTGCCGCGGGCGCTGCGCAGCGCGTACACGGCCGTGGTCACGGCCGCGCAGAACGCGACCGCGGCGGCGCCCGCGCCCTGGGCGAGGGGCGTGCGCACGGCGTCCGGTGCGGCGGCCACGGCCGCGCCGACCGCGAGTGCCGACAGGGCGCCGGTGACGACGAGGGTGACGACGAGGGTGCGGAGGGGGGACGGTCGCCGGGAGGCGTGGGCGCGGTCATCGGTCCGGTCTGGTCCTCGCGGCAGAAGGGGACGAACAGGGGCGGTCGGGTACAGCGCAGTCGCTCCGGGAGGGGGCGAACCGGCGGTCACTATACGAGAGTTGCTGTTCGGATTCGAAAGATTCCGACGGCATTCCACAAATTCGTCGGTCATGTACGCGCATTGACTCCGAGCGGGGAACACCGGGTCCCGTCCCGCCGGCACGAGCGGCCCGGACCCCGGCGGCCGTGCCGGCGCCCGGACGACCGCGCCCGGCGGGCGGTGGCCGCCGCACCGCCGGGTCCCGGGGCCGGACGCGCCGGGCGCGGGATCCCCGCTCCCGGCGCGTCCGCACCACGTCGATGTGATGGTTTTCGCACTTCGACACGTACGGGCAGCACCTAATGTTGCCGCGAGGTACGGCAGGGCGTGGCTGAGACCATGGTGGTCGTCGCCGACAGGCAGCTGAAGGGAATTCATGATGTTCCGCAAGGTGCTGGTCGCCAACCGTGGAGAGATCGCGATCCGCGCGTTCCGGGCGGGCTACGAACTCGGCGCGCGCACGGTCGCCGTGTTCCCGCACGAGGACCGCAACTCGCTGCACCGGCTGAAGGCCGACGAGGCCTACGAGATCGGCCGTCCGGGACACCCGGTGCGGGCCTACCTCTCGGTCGAGGAGATCGTGGGCGCCGCCCGCCGGGCCGGAGCGGACGCGGTCTACCCGGGCTACGGATTCCTGTCCGAGAACCCCGAACTGGCCCGTGCCTGCGAGCAGGCGGGCATCACCTTCGTCGGGCCGGACGCACGGACCCTGGAGCTGACCGGCAACAAGGCCCGCGCGGTCGCCGCCGCCCGGGCGGCCGGGGTACCCGTGCTGGGCTCCTCGGCCCCCTCCAACGACGTGGACGAGCTGGTCCGCGCCGCCGAGGACATCGGCTTCCCGGTCTTCGTCAAGGCCGTCGCCGGCGGTGGCGGGCGCGGCATGCGCCGCGTGGCGGACCCCGCGCAGCTGCGCGAGTCCATCGAGGCCGCCTCCCGCGAGGCCGCGTCCGCCTTCGGCGACCCGACCGTCTTCCTGGAGAAGGCCGTCGTGGACCCGCGCCACATCGAGGTGCAGATCCTCGCCGACGGCGAGGGCGGCGTCATCCACCTCTTCGAGCGCGACTGCTCGCTGCAGCGCCGTCACCAGAAGGTCATCGAGCTGGCGCCCGCACCCAACCTCGACCCGGGGCTGCGGGAGCGGATCTGCGGCGACGCCGTGCGCTTCGCCCGCGAGATCGGCTACCGCAACGCCGGCACGGTGGAGTTCCTCCTCGACCCCGACGGCAACCACGTCTTCATCGAGATGAACCCGCGCATCCAGGTAGAGCACACGGTGACCGAGGAGGTCACCGACGTCGACCTGGTCCAGGCCCAGCTGCGCATCGCCGCCGGCGAGACCCTCGCCGACCTCGGCCTGTCCCAGGACACGGTCACCCTGCGCGGCGCCGCCCTCCAGTGCCGCATCACCACCGAGGACCCCGCCAACGGCTTCCGCCCCGACACCGGCCGGATCAGCGCCTACCGCTCACCGGGCGGCTCCGGCATCCGCCTGGACGGCGGCACCACCCACGCGGGCACGGAGATCAGCGCCCACTTCGACTCGATGCTGGTCAAGCTGACCTGCCGGGGACGGGACTTCACGGCGGCGGTCGGCCGGGCCCGGCGGGCGGTGGCCGAGTTCCGCATCCGGGGCGTGGCCACCAACATCCCGTTCCTGCAGGCCGTCCTGGACGACCCCGACTTCCGGGCGGGCCGGGTCACCACGTCGTTCATCGAGCAGCGTCCGCACCTGCTCACCGCCCGGCACTCCGCCGACCGCGGCACCAAGCTGCTCACCTACCTCGCCGACGTCACCGTCAACAAGCCGCACGGCGAGCGTCCCCGCCTGCTCGACCCGGTCACCAAGCTGCCGCCGCTCCCGGCCGGCGAGCCACCGGCCGGCTCCCGGCAGCGACTGGTCGACCTCGGCCCCGAGGGTTTCGCCCGCCACCTGCGCGAATCGTCGACCATCGGCGTCACCGACACCACCTTCCGCGACGCCCACCAGTCGCTGCTCGCCACCCGCGTGCGCACCAAGGACCTCCTCGCCGTCGCCCCCGTGGTCGCCTGCACCCTGCCGCAGCTGCTGTCGCTGGAGTGCTGGGGCGGGGCGACGTACGACGTGGCCCTGCGCTTCCTCGCCGAGGACCCGTGGGAGCGGCTGGCCGCCCTGCGCGAGGCCGTGCCCAACATCTGCCTGCAGATGCTGCTGCGCGGCCGCAACACCGTCGGCTACACCCCGTACCCGACCGAGGTGACCGACGCCTTCGTCCAGGAGGCGGCGGCCACCGGCATCGACGTCTTCCGCATCTTCGACGCGCTCAACGACGTCGGCCAGATGCGGCCCGCCATCGACGCCGTGCGCGAGACCGGTACGGCGGTCGCCGAGGTCGCCCTCTGCTACACCGCCGACCTCAGCGACCCCGCCGAGCGCCTCTACACCCTCGACTACTACCTGCGCCTGGCCGAGCGGATCGTCGAGGCCGGCGCCCACGTCCTCGCAGTCAAGGACATGGCCGGACTGCTGCGCGCCCCGGCCGCCGCCAGGCTCGTCTCCGCGCTGCGCCGCGAGTTCGGCCTGCCGGTGCACCTGCACACCCACGACACCGCGGGCGGCCAGCTCGCCACCTATCTCGCCGCGATCCAGGCGGGCGCCGACGCGGTGGACGGCGCGGTGGCCTCCATGGCCGGTACGACCTCGCAGCCCTCGCTGTCGGCGCTCGTCGCCGCCACCGACCACTCCGACCGGCCCACCGGCCTCGACCTGCAGGCCGTCGGCGACCTGGAGCCGTACTGGGAGGGCGTCCGGCGGATCTACGCCCCGTTCGAGGCGGGCCTGGCCTCCCCGACCGGCCGCGTCTACCACCACGAGATCCCCGGCGGGCAGCTGTCCAACCTGCGCACCCAGGCCGTCGCCCTCGGCCTCGGCGACCGCTTCGAGGACATCGAGGCGATGTACGCGGCCGCCGACCGCATCCTGGGCCGCCTGGTCAAGGTCACCCCCTCGTCCAAGGTGGTCGGCGACCTGGCCCTGCACCTGGTCGGCGCCGGGGTCTGCCCGGAGGACTTCGAGGCGACCCCCGACAGGTTCGACATCCCGGACTCGGTCATCGGCTTCCTGCGCGGCGAGCTGGGCACCCCGCCCGGCGGCTGGCCCGAGCCGTTCCGGACCAAGGCCCTCCAGGGCCGCGGCGCGCCCAGGCCGGTCCCCGGGCTGTCCGCCGAGGACCGCGACGGACTGGCCGGGGATCGCCGGGCGACCCTGAACCGGCTGCTGTTCCCCGGTCCGACCCGTGAGTTCGACACGCACCGGCAGTCCTACGGCGACACCAGCGTCCTGGACAGCAAGGCCTTCTTCTACGGCCTGCGCCCGGGCCAGGAGTACGCCGTCGACCTGGAGCCGGGGGTGCGGCTGCTCATCGAGCTGCAGGCGGTCGGCGAGGCCGACGAGCGCGGTATGCGCACCGTGATGTCCTCGCTCAACGGACAGCTGCGGCCCATCCGGGTGCGCGACCGGGCGGCGGCCTCGGACGTGCCGGCGACGCAGAAGGCCGACCGGGCCGATCCCCGTCACGTGGCGGCGCCGTTCGCCGGGGTCGTGACGCTTTCGGTGGCCGAGGGCGACGAGGTGGCGGCGGGGGCCACGGTGGCGACCATCGAGGCGATGAAGATGGAGGCCACGATCACCGCGCCGAGGGCGGGACGCGTCTCCCGGCTCGCCATCAACCGGATCCAGCAGGTGGAGGGCGGCGACCTGCTGGTCGAGATCGCCTGACCGGCCGGGTCACCCGCCAGGACGCCGCTTGCCGCGACCCGGGAGGACCGGTCGCGGCGAGCGGCGTCCCGGCGGACCCGCCGGGCGGGCGGTCAGTCCCACAACGGGTAGGTCATGACCTGCTGGAAGCCCTCCGGCCGGGCGCCGGTGTAGGTCAGGCTCATCCGGGTGTAGTGCTGGGTGCCGGGGTGCTTCTTCCACGGCTCGGGCCGGTCCAGCCGCACGGTCACCCGGTACGAGCGGAAGGTGCCCGCCGCGCAGTACGGCTTGCAGTCGTTGACCACGTTGACGCCCTCGGCGTCCGCCGCCTGCGGGCTCCACCTCGTCCAGCGCAGTCCGGTGAGGCGGCTGTTGCCGTCGCCGCAGGCCAGGACGAAGTCGGCCGGGCGGACGTCGCGGTGCCACAGGCAGTCGACCAGCACGGGCTGCGTGAGCTGCGCGGGAGCGGCTTGGGCCGCCGTCTCCGGCGGACTGGCCGAGGCCGTGGTCATGGCCGCGGTGAGCATGGTCCCCGCCGCGAGGGTGACCGCCGTTCCCACCAGTGATCCGCGCATGGCCGCTCCCACTCGTCGTGCCGTGTCCGACCGGTGCACACCGACGCTACGGCCGTTCGGCCGGTTGCACCAGTCGCGCAGGTCGGACCGCGTGTCAGCCGTGCTTCACGGTCAGCCCGTAGAACGCGACCCGGGCGCCCTGGGTGGTGCTGTCGGAGGAGGACTGGTTGTAGGAGCCCGCCTTGAAGTACTGCTTGTACGGCTGGAACGAGGACGGGACGGCGTAGTGGGTGGTGGTGCCGTTGACGGTCAGGCCGACGGTGTTCCCGCCCGAGACGGCGATGGTGTAGGTCCAGGTCTTGCCGACGGGGACGTGGCCCACGGTGTGCGCGGTCTGGCCCCCGGCCGGCGAGTTCTCGGTGCCGAGGACGATGTCGCCGTCCGAGTGGTAGTACAGCTCCAGCAGCGGCTTGGTCGAGGAGCCGCCCGAGCCCAGGTGGATCTGCCCGACGCAGACGTTCTTCGTCACGGAGACCACACGCAGGGTCGCGCTCATCCGGTGGGAACCGCTCAGCGGCCAGTCGGCGGCGCTGCCGTCGCGGTTCATCTCGCGCAGTTCGGAGCGCGCGTAGTTCGAGTTGGGCGTGGTCACGCCCTTCTCCGGTGCCCAGAAGGTCATCGCGCCGTCGCGGGTGTCGGTGTGGAAGTACGCGTCCTGGTAGCCGTCCGCGCCCTGGAGCCGGGAGGAGGGGACGGTGGTCGGGGAGCCGGGTGAGCCCACCGGCTCCTGGAGCTGCCAGACGGACAGGTCGAAGTTGCCGCCGGGCGCGACGTGCGGGTCGGCCGCGTCGGCGCTGCCGCCGCCGAGGGCGGTGAGGCCGAGCGCGAAGGCCGCGGTGGTGACGGCCGCGAGGAGCCTGGAACGGATCATGTGGGGGTCCCTTCGCCGCAAGGATGCGTTCAGCATGATGAACGCCGAACGCATCCTTGGTTGCTGGTGACCCGCGAAGCTAGAGGTCCGAACCAGGGGAGTCAAGGGGTCAGCAGGAGCCCTCGTCCTGCCAGGCGCCCCACTCCGAGGTGCCGGGTACCTCGTTCTGGGTCCACCACTTGGCCTTCCAGTTGTGCTTGTTGTACGAGACCTCGTTGCCCGCCGTGTACACGGCCGCCGGGCTCCACGCCGTCTTGCAGGACGTCGGGGTGGGGGTCGGGGTCGGCGTGGGCGTGGAGGTGGGGGGCGTGGTGGGCGGGGTGGCCCCGGCGAACTTCACCGAGTACTTCGCGAAGTCCCAGGAGTTCTGGGCCACGCTGGAGCACGTGCCCGACGTGCGGCCGCCGTTGTCGGCCGGGGTGCACTGCCGGTCGCGGTTCAGCGACCAGAACGTGAACCGGTCCATGTTGTGGCTGGTCGCGTAGTCCAGCACGGTCTGGAAGTCGGCCTGCGAGAAGTACTCCCCGGTGTCGCTGCGGCCGTTCATGCCCGAGAAGCCCTCGTGGGCGTAGGCGGTCGCCTGGTCCCAGCCGAAGGTGGACTGCAGGATCGCGTTGAAGTTGGTCAGCGCGCTGGTCTGGCTCGCCGCGCCGTTGAAGCCGCCGTCGAACGGCATGATGGAGAAGTTGTTCGGGGTGAACCCCTGCGACTTCGCCTCCAGCAGCATCTGCTTGCCGAACCAGCCGGTGCCGTCCGCGGTGCCGGCCGTGGTCACCGAGACGTACAGGCCCGGGTTGTTCTGCTGGAGGATCTTCGCGGCGCCGATCTCGTTCCTGATGGCCGCCGCGTTCTCGTACTCCGGCTCCTCCAGGTCGAAGTCGATGGCGTGCAGCCCGTACTTGCTGATGACCTGCTGGTAGGCCGCCGCCGTGGACGCCGCGTCCGGGCAGGCCTGGCCGAGCTTGGTGCCGCCGTAGCCGCCGATGGAGACGGAGACGTCGCCGCCCTTGCCGCGGACGGTGTTGATGACCGACTGGACCGCCGTGTCCGAGGAGACGGCCGCCGTGCCGCCCCAGGTCGGCGAGCAGCCGCCGCCGTTGGGGGCCAGGACGAAGGCGAGCTGGAAGGCCTTCAGGCCGGTGGCGTCCATGATGGCGGCCGGGTTCGGCGGGTCGTTGTCCAGCGGCATCAGGTACGGCGCGGCGGCGTACCAGCGGTTGCTGAGCGCGCTGGTCGCGCCCTGGGCGTTGCCGGCGACGAACGCGGTCGTGCCCGCGGCGGCCAGTCCGACGGCGGCCGCGGCGCCCAGCCATGCGCGAAGACGTCTCACTGCGTGCCTCCAGGGGATGGGATGGGGGAGGGGCCCCAGCCTCCGGGAGCTGTTGCGCTCACGTCAATGGGTTGGTCTAGTCCAAAGCTGCTCTTTGGACTAGACCATGCGATCTCTTTACCTGTGGTGGAGGCTGCGGCTCCGGTGGCCCGCGGGTCCCGGCACGTCGTCAGCCGGTGCCCCTCCGCAGCACGATCTGGGTCTGCGTCGTCTGGCCGACCAGCCGGTCGCGGTCGTCACGCAGGTCGGTCTGCACCACCAGGAGGGTGCCGCCCAGGTGCAGCGGGCGGGCCGTGGCGCGGACGTGCCCGCCCGTCACCGCCCGCAGGAAGTTGGTCTTGGACTCCACCGTCGAGGTGCCCGAGGCCCCCTCGGGCAGGTTCAGGTGGGCGCACACGGCACCGACGCTGTCCGCCAGCGCCATCAGCGCCCCGCCGTGCAGCGCGCCGCCCGCCGTACAGACCCGTGGGGACCAGGCCAGGCTGCCGACCGTGCGCTCGGCCGTGGCCGCCAGCAGTTCGATGCCGAGCCCGGCCGCGAACGGCATGGCGGCCAGTAACTCGGCGGGCTTCGGGAGGGAGGACATGGCGTACCGCCTTTCGTCGGGGCCGCGGGGCTCCGCGGGCCGACCAGGCAGTGTGCCAGCACGCCCGGGACCGGCCGGCGCGAACGCGCCGGGGGCCGGCCGCCACCGCGGCCGCGGCACGGGCCGCGGTGGCGCGCGGGGACGGCGAGGCGGTCGGCTCCTTCCGGTGCGAGCGGGGCCCCTTCGGCGCCGGCCGGGTCACCTGGCCCGACCGGCTGTCCGGCTGCCGGGCCCCGGCGCCCCGGGGCAGGCCTCCCCGGCAGCCCCGCCGCCCCTGCGCGGGGCGTGGGGTCGGGGTCCCCGCATGACTGGGCGGCAGGTGGGGATCGTGCACCCCGGCGCCATGGGGGCGCGGGTGGCCGCGCAGGCCGTGGCCGCGGGAGCGACGGTGCGGCGGGTGCCCGAGGGCCGCTCGGACGCCTCGCGGGAACGGGCCGCCGAGGCCGGGCTGTGCCCCGCCGGGGACCCCGCGGAACTGACGGCGGCCTGCGACGTCGTGCTGAGCGGATGCCCGCCGGCCGCCGCGCTCGACGTCGCCCGGCAGGTCGCGGCCACCGGCTTCCGCGGCGTCTACGCCGGGGCCAACGCGGTCAGCCCGCGGCGAATGGCCGAAATCAGCGAGGTGTTCGGCGCCGCCGGCACGACCGTGGTGGACGGCGGGATCACCGGCCCGCCGCCCCGCACGGCCGGGACCACCCGGCTGTACCTGTCGGGCCCGGCGGAGGCCGTCGCACGGGTCTGGGCGCTGTTCACCGGCGCCCTCCTGGCCCCGCGCCCCCTGCCCGGGCCGGTCGGGCGGGCCTCGGCGCTCAAGCTGGCCTTCGCCGCCTGCACCGAGGTCTCCCACGCCCTGGCCGCCCAGGCCCTCGCCCTCGCCGAGGGGCATGAGGTGGGCGGGGAACTGCCGGAACTGGCCGGACGGTCGCTGCCCGGCACCCCGCTGGCACAGTCCGGTCAGCCGGCGGGCGCAGGTCCGCGGGCCTGGCGCCGGGAACCGGGGATGCGGGAGATCCGCACGGCCCGGCACGACACCGGACTCCCGGGCACCTTCGCCGACGCGGCGGCGGAGACCTTCGCCCGCTGGGCCGCGCACAAGGACGACGGGACGGTGACCGGCGCCCGACTCGTCGCCCTGCTCGCGGGCGACGACGACGGGCGGCCGGCGCAGGCCCGCTCCCCCCGCGCCGGGCACACCGGGAGCACCGGCCGGGTCCTGCCGCCCGGGCAGGCGGCACCGGCCCGGCCGAGGGCGCCGCGCCCCGGGCCGCCGGGGGTCCTCCGGCTCACCCGCCGACCCGGGCGTGCGGGAGCCGGGGCGGTCTCGTGAGGACCGTGGGAGGCGTGAGGGCGGCGGTGCCGGCGGGCGCGGTGACGGCCGCGGAAGCCTCCGCCCACCAGTCGGCGCCGTCCTCCAGGTAGCGGAGCAGTACGCCCTCCCGGACCGCCCACGGGCACACGACGACCCGGCGCAGTCCCATGAGTTTCAGGGCGGTGTGTCCGACGACGGCGCCCGCGAGGCTCTGCTCGGCCCGCGGGGCGGAGATGCCGGGCAGCCGGGCCCGCTCGGCGGCGGGCAGCGAGGAGAGGGTGTCGATGACCTCGCGGAGGTCCCGGCGGAGCATCTCGCGTCCCACGAAGGGCCCGTGCCGCCCCGCCGCCGCCCCGCACAGCCTGGCCAGCTGCTGGAAGGTGCGGGACGTCACCGCCGCGGTGCGCGGCCCCTCCCAGCGGATCCGCGCCGCCACGTCCCGCAGTTCGTGGCGCACCCGGCGCCGCAGCGACTTGACGTCCCCCGGGGCGGGCGGGTCCTGCGGGCCGAGGAGCTCCTGCGTGAGCCGGTGCGCGCCGAGCGGGAGCGAGGCGGCGAAGTCGGGCAGCCGTCCGCGGCCGAAGGCCACCTCCAGCGAGCCGCCGCCGACGTCGAGCAGTGCCAGCGGACCGGCGCGCCAGCCCAGCCAGCGGCGCGCCGCCAGGAACGTCAGCTCGGCCTCGGTCTCGCCGGGCAGGGTGCACATGCGGACGCCGGTCTCCGAGGAGACCCGCTCCAGCACCTCCTCCCGGTTGGGGGCGTTGCGCACGACGGTGGTCGCGAAGGCCAGCGGCCCCGCCGCCTTCCAGCGCCGGGCCGCACTGCCGGCGGCGGCCACGGCCTTGACCAGCTCGTCCACGGCCGCCTCGCCGATGGTGCCGTCCGGCGCCACGTGGTCGGACAGGCGCAGCTTCCACTTGACCGTGTGCACCGGCAGCGGAAGACCCCCCTGCGCATCGGCGACCGCCAACCGGACCGTCTTCGAACCCGCATCCACCACGCTCACCCGCATGGCCCGCACGTACCCGTTCCGCGGGCGAAAACCCCTTCGACAGGCCGCCGGACACCCCGCGCACGGTCGCAAAGGCCCTGCTCGCCGTGCGCCCTGCCGTCGGCGCGCCGGGCGGGGAGCGTCCGGCCCGCGGCCGGCCGGGCACGGCTCCCGGGCCACCGGAAACGCCCCGGGTCACCGCGGGCGGCCTCGCGGGGACCCGCGTCCGCGCCGCCCGTGCGCCCGCGCGGACTCCGCACGGGCCGCCCGTGCGCAGCACGGCCGTGTGCACGGCGAGCACACCCCGAGCCCCCGCCGCCCCCCGCCGTGACGGGGCGGCGGGCCGCGAGCCGTCCCCCGGGGCCGGCCGGAGCCGGACCCGCCACCCCGCCGGGGAGGGCCTGCCCGGATCGCGGCCCCTGCCCCGGCCGGTCGCCGGCCCTGCCCCGGGCGGGCCGGACGTGTCCGGATCGCGGCCCCCGGACGGCCCCCGCGCCCGTCACTGCCCTTGGACGGTGCCAACGCATACGGCCGGTGGGAGCGGAGCGTGACACGAGTACTGGTGATCGGCGGCGGCATCGCGGGCACGGCGGCGGCCCTGGCCCTGCACAAGGCGGGACACGAGGTCACCGTGCACGAGGCGCACTCCGGCACGGCCGAGGACCTCGGCGCCTTCCTCACCCCCGCCGGCAACGGCATGCGCGCCCCGGCCCAGCCCGGTGCCCCGCGCGCCGGGGCCGCGGCTTCCCCCGTCCAGCGGCAGGACGAGGCGCCGCACCACCAACTGGCCTGGGACACGCCCCTGTCCGACCCCGTCGGCGACCAGGACCAGCGGCGCGCCCCCACGCGGCCCTAAGAGGCGGGCCCGGCGGGCAGCCACGTGCGGGCGCCGGGGCGGTGCGGCGCCCGGCGGGGCGCCGGGTTTTGAGGATTTGACTTCCGAAGGCTTGCCGACCGTTTGGTTCATCACTTAAATCAAAACATGAACTAAGTGAGGGGTTCCACCTCTTGGATCCCGCAGCCGCATGGAGCCGCCGTATGAGAACGAGACTGAGATCCCTGGGGATCGCGCTGGCCGCGACGGCAGCGCTGATCGCCCTGCCCTCCGCCCACCCACCGGCCGCCGCCGCCGAAACCCCCCTGTCGCAGGGGAAGACGGCCACCGCTTCCTCCGAGGAGACCTACGGCACCACCGCCGCCATGGCCGTCGACGGCGACACGGGGACCCGCTGGTCCTCCGCCGCCACCGACGACCAGTGGGTCCAGGTCGACCTCGGCGACACCGCCACGGTGAGCCAGGTGGTGCTGAACTGGGAGGCCGCCTACGGCAAGGACTACAAACTCCAGATATCCAACGACGGGACCGCCTGGACGGACCTGAAGTCCGTCACCGGCGGCGACGGCGGCACCGACACGGTCGCCGTGTCCGGCCAGGGCCGCTACGTGCGGATGCTCGGCGTGCACCGGGCCACCCAGTACGGCTACTCCCTCTGGGAGTTCCAGGTGTTCGGCAGCACGAGCAGCACCCAGCCCACCTGTGACACGGCCAACGCCGCCCAGGGCAGGACCGCCACCGCCTCCTCCACGGAGAACGCCGGCACCCCCGCCTCCGCCGCCTTCGACGGGAACACCGCGACCCGCTGGTCCAGCCAGGCCGCCGATCCGCAGTGGGTCCAGGTCGACCTCGGCTCGGTCAAGAGCCTGTGCAAGGTCGACCTGAACTGGGAGGCCGCGTACGGCAAGAACTTCCAGATCCAGACCTCCTCCGACGGTCAGACCTGGAGCACGCTGAAGAGCGTCACCGACGCCACGGGCGGCACCGCCTCCTACGACGTGAGCGGCTCCGGCCGCTACGTGCGGATCTACGGCACGGCCCGCGGCACCGCCTACGGCTACTCCCTGTGGGAAGTGGCGGTGCACACCGGCTCCACCGGCGTCCCGCCGGTCCAGGGCGGCGGCGACCTCGGTCCGAACGTGATCGTCGTGGACCCCTCCACCCCGAACCTCCAGCAGAAGTTCGACAGCGTCTTCGCCCAGCAGGAGTCGAACCAGTTCGGCACCGGCCGCTACCAGTTCCTGCTCAAGCCCGGCACCTACAACGGCATCAACGCCCAGATCGGCTTCTACACCTCCATCTCCGGGCTCGGCCTGAACCCCGACGACACCCAGATCAACGGTGACGTCACCGTGGACGCGGGCTGGTTCAACGGCAACGCCACCCAGAACTTCTGGCGTTCGGCGGAGAACCTCGCCATCAGGCCGTCCAACGGCGACGACCGCTGGGCCGTCGCCCAGGCGGCCCCCTTCCGCCGCATCCACGTCCAGGGCGGCCTCAACCTCGCCCCGAACGGCTACGGCTGGGCCTCCGGCGGCTACATCGCCGACTCCAAGGTCGACGGCACGGTCGGCCCGTACTCCCAGCAGCAGTGGTACACCCGCGACAGCTCCGTCGGCGGCTGGACCAACGGCGTGTGGAACATGACCTTCTCCGGCGTCCAGGGCGCGCCCGCGACCAACTTCGACAGCGGCCCGTACACCACCCTGGACACGACCCCGGTCTCCCGCGAGAAGCCGTTCCTCTACCTGGACGGTTCCACCTACAAGGTGTTCGTCCCGGCCAAGCGCACGAACGCCCGGGGCGTCTCCTGGCCGGCCAACGCCGGCACCTCGATCCCGCTGGACCAGTTCTACGTCGTCAAGCCGGGTGCCACCGCCGCCACCATCAACGCGGCCCTCGCCCAGGGCCTGAACCTCCTGTTCACCCCGGGCGTCTACCACCTCGACCAGACCATCGACGTCACCCGCGCCAACACCGTGGTCCTCGGCCTCGGCCTCGCCACGCTCGTCCCGGACAACGGCGTCGACGCGATGCACGTCGCCGACGTCGACGGCGTCAGGCTCGCCGGCTTCCTGATCGACGCCGGCTCGGTCAACTCCGACACGCTCCTGCGGATCGGCCCCCCCGGCTCCACCGCCGACCACTCCGCCAACCCCACCACCATGCAGGACGTGTTCGTCCGCATCGGCGGCGCCGGCCCCGGCCTCGCCACCAACTCGGTCGTGGTCAACAGCAACAACGTCATCGTCGACCACACCTGGCTGTGGCGGGCCGACCACGGCAGCGGCGTCGGCTGGGACACCAACCGGGCGGACTACGGTCTGCGCGTCAACGGCAACGACGTCCTCGCCACCGGCCTGTTCGTCGAGCACTTCAACAAGTACGACGTCTACTGGAGCGGGGAGCGCGGGCGGACGATCTTCTTCCAGAACGAGAAGGCGTACGACGTCCCGAACGCCGCCACCGTCACCCACGACGGCGTCGTCGGCTACGCGGCCTACAAGGTCGCCGACTCCGTCACCACGCACGAGGCGTGGGGCCTGGGCAGCTACTGCAACTTCACGGCCGATCCCTCGATCGTCCAGACCCACGGCTTCCAGGTCCCGGCCACCCCGGGCATCAAGATGCACGACCTGCAGGTGATCTCCCTGGGCGGCATGGGGCAGTACGCCCACGTCGTCAACAACACGGGCGCGCCCACCTCGGGGACGAGCACCGTCCCGTCCAAGGTGACCCTGTTCCCGTAGGCACCACCGGGCCCCTCCGCGTCCGCCGGCCCGCCCCGGTGGCGCGGAGGGGCCCCGCCGTGCTCAGGGCGCGCCGGCCCCGGCCCGGTGCCCCTCCCAGGCCCGGGTCCGCAGGTCCGCGTCCCGCAGCACGTCGACGGCCGTGCAGGCCAACGCCTCCACCACGGCCGTCAATACCCGGCGGCCGCGCTCCGAGGCCGCCGCGGCGGCGAACTCGGGGGTGTGGTCGGAGCCGCTGTCGTCCATGATCGCGACGAACGGATGGATGGCGGGCACCCGGCCGCTGACGTTGCCGATGTCCGAAGAGCCCAGGTAGACACCGGGAACGGGCGGGGTGAGGGTGATCCCGGCCCGGTCCAGGTGGCCGGCGAAGCGCCCGGACAGCACCCCGCTGTCGCGGAAGTGCTCGTAGCGCACGGTCGCCCGCTCGACCTCGACGGCCGTACCGGTCGCCGACGCGACACCCTCGGCCGCGGTGCGCAGCCGCGCCGCCAGGTCGTCCAGCGCGCCGGTGGTGAGCGCCCGCAGCCCGAACCGTCCCTCCGCGTACTCCGGCACGATGTTCGTGGCCGTGCCCCCGTGGGTGATGATGCCCTGCACGTGCGAACCCTGCGGCAGCCGCCGGCCGAGGGAGGACAGCACGTTGAACAGCTCGATCAGCGCCGCGAGCGCGTCGACGCCCTCCGTCGGACTGCCCGTCGGATGCGCCGCCCGGCCCCGGAAGCCCACCCGGTACTGCTCCTGCGCGGTCAGGGGCGCCCGCACCCAGTCGTACACCCCCGGGTGGAACATCAAGGCGGCGTCGACGTCGTCGAAGACCCCCGCCGCCACCTCCAGGGCCTTGCCGCCGCCCCCCTCCTCGGCCGGCGTGCCCACCGCCAGCACCGACCCCCCGGTCCCCGCCAGCACGGCGTCGGCGACGAGGGCGGCACCGAGGCCGGCGGCCGCGATCAGGTTGTGCCCGCAGGCATGCCCCAGGCCGGGCAGGGCGTCGTACTCCATCAACAGCGCCACCGCGGGCCGTCCTTGGCCCGAACGCGCCGCGAACGCCGTCGGCAGGCCCGCCACCCCCCGTTCCACGGCGAAGCCCGCGCGTTCCAGCTCATCGGTCAGCAGGGCCGCCGCCCGGTGCTCGCCGAAGGCCGGCTCCGGGTCCGCGTGCAGGGCCGACGCCACCTCCCACAAGAGGCCGGCACGCCTCGCCACCTCGTCCCGGACGCGCTCGTACGGCAGTTGCGGGCTGGACAACGCGGACCTCCTCGCACGGTCGGCCGACTTCCCGTCATGCCGGGTTCCACCGATCGGGGCACCCACACCGGGCCGGGGGTTTGGAGCGCCCGGCGGGTGCAACACGATCGGTGCGGCACCGGGCGGTGACGCGTACGGCGAAACGGTGCCGTACGCCCGGACCCGGTCCCGGGAGGAGGACGACCGTGGACCACTCACGCGCACCCGTACTGGACGCCCTGCAGGAGTTCCGGCGCAGGGGGGACGTGGTGTTCGGGCCACCGGGCCACCGGCAGGGGCGCGGTACCGATCCCCGGGTCGCGGAGGTCCTCGGCATGGACGTGTTCCGTTCGGACGTGCTCGGCCTCAACGGCCTGGACGACCGCCGCCAGTCCCAGGGCGTCCTGGAACAGGCCCAGGAGCTGATGGCGGACGCCGTCGGCGCCGAACACGCGTTCTTCTCGACGTGCGGCAGCTCCCTGTCGGTCAAGACCGCGATGCTCTCGGTCGCGGGCCCGGGGGAGAAGCTCCTGCTGTCCCGCAACGCGCACAAGGCCGTCATGGCCGCGGTCATCATCAACGGGGTGGAACCGATCTGGGTCCACCCCAAGTTCGACCGCGAGCGGCACCTCGCCCACCCGCCGGAGCCCGACGACGTGCGCAACCGGCTGCGCGAACACCCCGACGCCAAGGGCATGCTGCTGATCACGCCCACCGACTGGGGCACCTGCGCGGACGTCCGGGGCGTCGCCGACGCCTGCCACTCGTTCGACGTGCCGCTCATCGTGGACGAGGCGTGGGGCGCCCACCTGCCCTTCCACCCGGGCCTGCCGGTCTGGGGCATGAACGCGGACGCGGACCTGGTCGTCACCAGCGTCCACAAGATGGGCGGCGCGATCGAGCAGAGCTCGGTCTTCCACCTCCAGCACGACCGCGTGGCCCCCGAAGTGCTCAAGCAGCGCGAGGACCTGCTCGGCACCACCAGCGCCTCCTCCCTGGTGCACGGCGCCCTGGACGGCTGGCGGCGGCAGATGGTGGAGCACGGGCACGCCCTGCTGGACGCCGCCCTGCACCGCGCCGAACGGCTGCGGGCCGGACTGCGGGAGCTGCCCGGACTGCGGGTGATGGGCGGCGAGATCATCGAGGAGGGCCTGGCCGCCGAGTTCGACCCCCTGAAGATCGTCATCGACGTGCGGGACCTCGGCATCAGCGGCATGCAGGCCGCCGAGTGGCTGCGCGCCAACCTCCACGTGGACGTGGGCGGTTCCGACAGCTGCCGGATCAGCGCCTCCCTCACGCACGCCGACGACGACGAGAGCGAGAAGGTCCTCCACGACGCCCTGCGCCGCCTGGTCGAGCGTGCCGACTCCATCGAACGGCAGCCCCCGGTCCACCTGCCCGAGCCCCACGTCCTCGAACTCGAACAGGCCGTCCTGCCGCGCGACGCCTTCTTCGGCCCCACCGAACAGATCCCCGCCGACCGGGCCGTGGGCCGCGTCTGCGCCGAGATGATCAGCCCGTACCCGCCCGGCGTACCGGTCGTGGCCCCGGGCGAGGTGATCACCGCCGACGTGCTGGACTACCTGCGCAGCGGGATCGAGCACGGCTTCCTGATCTCGGACGCCGCGGATCCCGCCCTGGAGACGCTGAGGGTCGTGGCACGCCGCTGACCGGCGGTCCCCGGCCCGTGCGGTCCGCGGCCGGTGCGGTCCGCGGACCGGGCGGCACCACGAGCAGACCGCACGGCACCGCGGGCGGACGGGCCGGCGCCCGCCGGGTGGGCGCGCGCCGGCCCGCCGGACCCCTTCGGGTGCCGTGCGGCTCAGGCCCCCTCCGGTGCCGTGCGGCACAGCAGCAGGCACACGTCGTCGTCGTGCTCGGAATCGTGCAGCATCGGCTTCAGCAGCGACTCGGCCGCCGCGTCCAGGTCCTCCATGTCCGCCGCGCTCAGGGCCGCCAGTGCCTGCGCCAGCCGGGCGATGCCCGTGTCGATCCCCGCGGCCCGGCGCTCCACCAGCCCGTCCGTGTACAGCGCGAGCGTCGAACCGGCCGGCAGCCGGACGGTGTGCTCCTCGTACTCGAAGGGCACCGGAACGCCCAGCATGATCCCCGGCTTGGCGTCCAGCACCCGCACCTCGCCCCCGGGGCCGCGGGTGAGGGCGGGCGGATGGCCGGCGGCGGCCCAGACGACGGTGGGGTCACCGGGTGTGAACCGGGCGATGGCGCACGTCGCGTACAGCTCCGGCTGCTGGTGCCGGAGCATGCGGTGCAGCAGGGTGAGGATGCCGGCCGGCCCGTTGCCCTCGACGGCGTAGGCGCGCAGGGCGGTGCGCAGCTGCCCCATGATGACCGCGGCGCGCAGCCCGTGCCCCGTGACGTCCCCTATCACGGTCAGCACGCTCCCGTCGGGCTGCGGGAAGGCGTCGTACCAGTCGCCGCCGATGTTCAGGCCGTGCGTGGCCGGCAGGTAGCGGGCGGCCAGGGCCAGTTCCGGAATGACGGGCAGGTCGGTGAGCTGTGCGCGCTGCAGGGCCTCGGCGACGTCCCGGTGCCGCTCGTACTGGCGGGCGTTGTCCAGGGCGATGCCCGCGCGCCGGGCCAGTTCCAGCAGCATGACGGCGGTGTCCGGGTCGAAGCGGTCGCCGGGTGCGGTCAGCGTCAGCACGCCCTGCACCGTGCGCGCGCCCAGCGGAACGCACAGCAGCGGCCGGTCGGGGGACAGGGCGGAGGCCGGCAGGTCGTCCACGCCGGGCAGGCCGGCGGGGTGCGCGGCCGCGTGCTGCGGGCGCCCGGTGCGCACCGCGGTCACCGTGGCGGCCGCCCGGTCGCCCGGAGGCGTCCGGTCGTCGTCGGCGAGCCAGACGTCCACGTGGTGCGCGTACTCCGGGACGAGCAGACCGGGCAGCCTGCGCAGGATGTCCTCGTGGTCGAGGGAGGCGTTCAGCGTGGCGCTCGCGTCCGTCAGGAAGGTCAGCAGGCGGCGGGCGTTCTCCGCCTCCGCGCGGGCCGCGCGCTCGGCCTCCAGCAGCTCGCGCTGGGCCAGCGCGGCGGCCTCCAGCTCCGCGTGCAGCGCCAGGACGCCCTGGTTGGTCTGGTGCAGCTCCTCCCGGTGGAACCGGACCAGTTCCTCCCTCTCGGCGAGGGTCGCCAGTACGGCGGCGGTGTCCTCGTCGGCGCACAGCAGCGCCTCGGCGAGTTCCGCGGCGGCCCCTTCCCCGTCCTCCCCGTCCTCCCCGCCTTCCCTGCCGCCCCCGCCGTCCGGCGCCGCGGCGGGCGCGGGGCCGGGCAGCGTGCGCTCCCACGCGCCCGGCCGGCCCGGCTGCCGCACCGTGACCCGCAGTTCCTCCTGCGCACCGGTGGAGACGGCGAGGTCCGCGCCGCCCCGCTCCACGCCCTCCCGCAGCCGGGCGCCGACCTCGGTCAGGAAACGGGCGCGCTCGACCGCGCCCGCCGCGCTGCCGGCCGCGAGGCAGGCCAGGCGGGCGCGGGCACGGGCCGCGTCGGCGGCCGAGGCGATGGTCCAGATGTCAGAGGCGGTCGTCATGGGAGCCGGTCCGGCGGTCGGGGGCCAGTACGGCCACGCTGGTGTCGTCGCGCAGGGGGCGGGCGGGACTGCCGGCGTCGCGCAGGACCGCCGCGGCCACCACCGCCGGGTCGCGGGTGAGCAGTCGGGGGTCGCCGGGCGGCTCCCACCGGGAGGGCAGCCCGTCGCTGTGCGCGACGAGCAGGCTGTCCCGGTCCCACGGCACCCGTCGAACCGGGACGCGCGCCGGGAAGTGGGCCCCGACGACGCCCGGGTGGGAGATCAGGGCCGTCCAGCGGTCCCCGGCGCGCAGCCGGGCACCGATGTTGCCGACACCGGCGAAGTGCAGTTCCTCCCGCCGGCCGTCGACCTGGGCCACGGCCACGGCCGCGCCCCGCGTGGGCCGCAGCGCGGTGTGCAGGACGCGCAGCACCTCGTCGGGCGGCAGGTGGGCGGCCCGCTGCAGTTCCGCGACGGCCACGGCGGAGGCGTGCGCGGCCTTCGGGCCGTGGCCGAGGCCGTCGGCGAGCACCAGCGTCAGCAGGTCACCGGAGCGTGCCCAGCCCCAGCCGTCCCCGCAGTGCTCGGCCCGCGCCAGGGCGAGGGTGATGCCGCCGACGGGCGGGGCCGGCGGGGCGCCCCGTCCGGAGGCGGGCGGCGCGGGGTCGATCCGGGCCGCCGCCGCCGTGCCCCGGCCGGGGGCGCTGAAGAGGTCGAAGGCGTCGGCGATGCGCCGGCAACCGCCCAGACCCGCGCCCAGGGACCCCTCGGTGGTGGTCCGGCCGTCCCGCATCGCCGCCGCGACGTCGGCGATGCCCGGCCCGTGGTCGAGCGCGTACAGCTGCACCGACGCGCCGGACCCGCCGGAGGCGTCCGGCGCGCCCACCAGGTTCACGACCAGCTGCCCGCCGCCCGCGTGCCCGAGCAGATTGGCCGCCAGCTCGGTGGCGACCAGTTCGGCGGCCGCCGTGCGTTCCCGGCCGAGGCCCGCGTGGGCGCTCGCCTCGTGGACCGCCACGCGGACGCCCCGCACCCGCGTGGAGTCGTGCACGGGGACCTCCCAGACCCGGCTCATCGCACCCCCGGACGGGCGGAGGGCACGTGCGCCACCCAGGCGACGGCCGTGACGGTGGTGCCC
This sequence comes from Streptomyces sp. TG1A-8, assembly GCF_030499535.1. Taxonomy (NCBI): domain Bacteria; kingdom Bacillati; phylum Actinomycetota; class Actinomycetes; order Kitasatosporales; family Streptomycetaceae; genus Streptomyces; species Streptomyces sp. TG1A-8. The sequence goes on along the minus strand of NZ_JASTLB010000001.1, from coordinate 769,001 downwards.
CGGCCGGGTTCGGTCTCGACGGAGAACTCGTTCACGAGCCGCTTCGCCCCGCTCAGTCCCAGCCCCAGGCCGCCGCCGGTGGTGTAGCCGTCGGTCATGGCCAGGTCGAGGTCGCGGATGCCCGGGCCGCTGTCGACGAAGGCCATCCTCAGCCCCGGGGTGCGGCCGTCGTTCAGCGGAGTGAGCTCCGCCCGGCCGCCGCCGCCGTGCACCAGGGTGTTGCGGGCCAGCTCACTGGCCGCGGTGACCAGTTTGGTCAGTTGCACCAGGCCGAACCCGAGCTGGGCGGCGCACTGCCGCACCTGCTGCCGGACCCAGGCCAGATCCGCGTCCGACCCGATGGGCAGGCTGGTCGTGGGGATCCGGCCGGACGCCGGCATCACGTCCCCCTTCGCGACAGCAGTTCCATGGCGCGGTCCACGTCCAGGGCGGTGACCAGGCCGGGCAGGGTGAGCCCCAGTTCGACCAGGGTGATGGCCACGGCCGGCCGCATGCCGGCGAGCACCGTGCGGGCCGCCAGTAGCCCGGCCGTGGCGGCGATCTCCGCGAGCACCCGGCCCAGGAAGGAGTCCACGACGTCCACGCCGGAGACGTCGATCACCACGCCGGCCGCCCCACTGGCGGCGATGCGGCTGGTGATGTCCTGCTGGAGCTGCTCGGCCGTGCCGTCGTGCAGCTCGCCCTGCAGCGTGACGAGCAGGACGTCGCCCAGGGCGAGCACCGGTACCTGGGCCCGGCCGGGAAGGGGCCCGTTCACCGGGCGCCCGCACCGGCGTCCGCGCGGGAGACCTCGATGCCCTGCCGGCCGAGCGCGTAGGCCAGCGCGTCGGCGAGCGAGGCACGGGTGAGCACCGGTCCCAGGTCGATGCCGAGCTGCACGATCGTCTGCGCGATCGCCGGGCGGATACCGGAGACGATGCATTCGGCGCCCATCAGCCGGGCGGCGGCCACGGTCTTCATCAGGTGCTGGGCGACGAGCGAGTCCACGGTGGGCACGCCGGTGATGTCCAGGATCGCGTACCGGGCCCGCTGGTCGACGACCGCCTCCAGCAGGGACTCCATGACCACTTGACTGCGCACGCTGTCCAGGGTGCCGATCAGCGGGACGGCCACGGTCCCCTCCCACAGCTTGACGACCGGCGTGGCCACTTCGAGCAGCTGCTGCCGCTGCCGCTCGATCAGGTCCTCGCCGGCGTGCAGCGCGGTCTCCATCACCACCAGGCGCAGTGTCGCGATGAGCAGCGTCAGGGCCAGCACGCCCTCCCGGGCGCGCGGGGAAGCGGGGTCGGGGAACTCCTCGCGCAGCAGTTCCAGCACCGGGGCGCGCAGCGCGGCGACCTCCTCGGTGACCTGGGCCGGGCCCGATCCGGTGCGCGCCCGGGCCGCGGTCATGCGCCCCAACTGGTCGCGCACGGCTTCGAAACCGGGGGCCCCGATGTCCTCCAGGCGCCCGCTGGACGCCACTTCGCAGAGGGCGTCCACGACCGCCCCGCACGCCTCCACCGCTTCGTCGCGGGAGACGGTGAAGACCGTTCGGAACAGCGGTGCGTCCGCCCAGCGCTGGACGATCTGCTCCCGTCGGTGCTTCAGGAAGGCGCCCACGAGCTGCGGCGCCGACTCGGCCGCGTCCTGCTCTGACACCTGCATCCTCTCCCTTCCAGCTGCCTGGCGCCGCGGCCAGCCGACCGGTCCTCCGCCGATCATTGCCGTGTGGCAACAGTAGTCGTCGGGCTCCTGCCCGGACAAACCCCTCCGGTCGTCCCGGCACCCGACCGCGGGGTCTTCGAAGGGGACCCGAGCGGGCCCGGCGGGACCGGTGCCGCACCGCCGCCGGACCGGGCACGCGGAACGGACGGGGCGGGTGGGAAAGGCGGGGCCGGCGCGGTCGGGCCGCGGCCGGCCGGGCACGGCCCGGCGCCGCGCTCCACCGGAGCACGGCGCACGGCGTCCGGAAGGCCGCGGGGCACCGCCGGGTGCGGGGGGCGCCAGGCGGCCGCGAGGCCGTTCACGAGGTCACGCGCACCAGTCGTCCGCAGCAGCTCCGGGTCGGCCGGGGCGGGCGAGGAGCGCAGGCGGGCCGGCCGGCCGGGGGACGGAGGCCGGCGCGCGGCGCCCACGGCACGCCTCGTCCCCGCCGGTGGCCCACCGGCCGCTTCCCCGCGCACGTCCGACACAGCTCCTTCGTACCCTCATGCGGCAGCGGCCCGGCGGCAGCCTGCCGCCGGGCCGCTCTCGCCCGCGTCTACCCCGAATGCGCGCGACCTCTCCTGGCCGTCCTCCCCATCACCCGCGCGTACGAACCGATCAGAACGCCCCACCGCCCTGCGATCCGCCGACCTCGCCCCGCCAGGCACCGGTCTCCAGGCCACCGCGCTGCTCGATGAACTCCTTGAACCTCTTGAGGTCGCCGGAGACCCGCCGCTTGACGAGGCCCAGCTTGTCGCCGACCGTCTCGGCCACGCCCTCGGGCTCGAACTCCAGCTGCAGCATGACCTTCGTCGTGGAGTCGTCGATGCGGTGGAAGGTCACCACACCGGCCTGCTTCGCCTCGCCGTCGACGGTGGTCCAGGCGACCCGCTCGTCGGGGCGCTGTTCGGTGATCGCGGCGTCGAACTCCCGCCGTACTCCGCCCACGTTCGTCACCCAGTGCGTGAGGGTGTCGGTGCGCTGCTCGATGCGCTCCACGCCTTCCATGAACTTCGGGAAGGTCTCGAACTGCGTCCACTGGTTGTAGGCGGTACGGACGGGGACGTCGACCCGCACGGACTCCTCGACCTGCGACATGAGTTGCACCTCTCGTTGCTGTCGACTGTGTCTGGAGTACGGGTTCCTGCTCGCGCGCAGGGTATTCCTGCGAACACCGCACCGCACCGCACCGGCCGGCCGGCCGGCACGGCACCGCCCGCGGCCGGTGCGCCCCCCGACTCCCCGCGCCCGGTACCCGGTAGGGGCCGGGGCGGTCACCGGCTCCGGTCCGGTGCCGCCACCGGGGGCGGGGGCTCGCCGCGTCGCGCCCGGACCGGAGCCGGCAGGACCGGCCGGGGCGCGTCGGAACGGCGGCCGCGCAGCAGCAGGCGCCGGGCGGGGACTTCCACCGCCTCGTACAGCACCCAGGACAGGGCGAGGGACACGGTGAACACGGCGCTGGTGACGGCCAGTCCGGCCAGGACGCCGAAGTGCGGCTTCGTGCCCAGCAGGCCGGTGGCCGCGCGCAGGACCAGCAGGTGGACCATGTAGAAGGCGAACGACAGTTCCCCCAGGCGCACCAGCCGCCGGCCCCGCCACGGCGAGGGCAGCCCGCGCAGGTCCGCGAGGGCGGCCGCGGGGATGAGCAGGGCGAACCCGGCCAGGGTGCAGACGGTGGCGGGGTACCCGGGCGTGACCTGAGGGACCAGGAAGTAACCGATGACCGCCACCGCCAGCGACGCCTCCGGCCCGGGCCCGCGCCAGCGGCCGAGCAGCACCAGCCGGGCCGCGACCGCGCCGAGCACGAACTCGGGCAGGCGGGCGGCGGGCAGGGAATAGGGCGACTGGCCGATCCAGTGGTGCGCGTCCGCCCAGGCGAGGCCCAGCACCGCCGTGACCGACACGCCGCCCAGCGCCGCGGAGCCGCGGGCACCGAGCCGCCGCAGCAGCACGATGAGCGCCGGGAACGCGGCGTAGAAGAAGGCCTCGCAGGCCAGCGACCAGCTGACCGGGTTCAGCGTCTGCCACCAGGGCCGCCACCAGGAGTGCACCAGCAGCACGTTGGCGAGCGCCTGGGAGCGGCCGGGCCTGGCCTGGTGGGCCGGCGCGTACGCCAGGACGAGCGCCGCGGCCAGGGTGACCAGGTGCACCGGGTAGATCCGCGCGACGCGCCGCCGCCAGAAGTCGCGTGCGCGGTCGTGGCGGCGCGCGGACCAGGTCAGTACGAAGCCGGACAGCACGAAGAAGAACGAGACGCCCGTCGCACCGGCCCCGAACCCCCAGGACACGAGACGGCCGGCACCGCCTTTGAAGTAACCGAAGTTGCTCACGTGCAGGCCGAACACCAGCAGCGCCGCCACCCAGCGCAGGCCGGTGAGGGAGGGCAGGGAGGGCCTGGCCGCGGGCGGGACGGGGCGCGCCGCGGCCGTGTCCGCGCCGGTGCGTGCGGGCGGCGTCCGGGGCGTCCGGGTCGTCGCCGTGGTCATCGGATCACCTGCCGCAGAGGGTTCGCGTGGGGCATGGAGGGGTTCCCTGCCCCGTCGCCGGCGTGCTCTCGCGTCCGGCCGCGAACTTCACACCGTTGCCGGACGACGGAGCCCCCGGCACGCCACGGACGGCCGCTCCGGTGCACCTGGACGGGTGAACCCGCCCGCAGGCCCGCACCCGCCCGCTCCTCCTCGGCGGTCCCTCCGGCCCTCCCGGCCCCCGGTACTTCCGGCGGATGGCCGGGCAATGCCTGTGGGGGCACGGCGGCGGACGCTACGATGGGCGCATGCAGCTTTCCCCCCGCCTGAGCTGGTGGCGCTCCTCGTAGGAGCGGCCACCTCTCACGCATGACCGGGCCGTTCGGATGGACGGCCCGTTCGCGTCCCCCTGGACCGGGGCTCTGCCATCCTGGCGGCGAGACCGACGCACCAGGAGACCCTGTGAACACCACCCCCCAGACCGTGGACCCCGACGCCTCCGCCCCAGGTCCTTCCGCCGACACGCTCGGGACGTCCACCGCACAGGCCCGCAGCGCGGTGCTGGAGGAGCAGATCCTCGAGGATCCCGGACGGTTCCGCATCCTGACGGGCGACCGCCCCACCGGCCGCCTGCACCTGGGGCACTACTTCGGGACCCTGCACAACCGGGTACGCCTGCAGGACCTCGGGGTGGAGACGTTCGTGGTCATCGCCGACTACCAGGTCCTGACCGACCGGGACGTGGCGGACAACCTGACCGGGCACGTCGAGGAACTGGTGCTTGACTACCTCGCCATCGGCGTGGACCCGGCGCGCAGCACGGTCTTCACGCACAGCGCCGTCCCCGCGCTCAACCAGCTGATGCTGCCCTTCCTCAGCCTCGTCTCCGTCGCCGAACTCAACCGCAACCCCACGGTCAAGGACGAGATCGCCCACTCCCGCCAGTCCGCCGTCAGCGGCCTGATGTTCACCTATCCCGTTCACCAGGCCGCCGACATCCTCTTCTGCAAGGCCAACCTCGTCCCGGTCGGCCAGGACCAGCTTCCCCACCTGGAAGTCACCCGGACCGTCGCCCGCCGCTTCAACGACCGCTACGGGAACGGCACTGCCGTCTTCCCCCAGCCCGACGCCCTGCTGTCGAGCGCACCGCTCCTGCTCGGCACGGACGGCACGAAGATGAGCAAGAGCCGGGGCAACGCCATCGCCCTGGCGGCCGGCGCCGACGAGACCGCCCGGCTGCTCAAGGGCGCCAAGACCGACTCCGAGCGGCACATCACCTACGATCCGGCCACTCGTCCCGAGGTCTCCTCCCTCCTGCTGCTGGCAGCCCTCTGCCAGGGCCGGACCCCGCAGCAGGTGGCCGAGGACATCGGCGCCGCGGGAGCCGCCGCGCTGAAGAAGACCGTGACCGAGTCGGTCAACGAGTACCTGGCACCGATCCGGACGCGCCGCACCGAGTACGCGCAGGACCGCGCCTTCCTCCGCCGGACGCTGCGCGAGGGCAACGAGCGCGCACGGGCGGTGGCCGACGCCACGCTCGCCGAGGTGCGTGCCGCGATGAACAGCCGGTACTGACGGTCCCGGCCCGATGGGGCGCCGCCCCCGCGTGGCGTGACGGTGCCCCACCCCCGTCCCGCAGGGGCGTGCACGGGCGTGCACGCGGACGGGCCGGAATCCGCACGCGGCGCGCGGGGGCGCGCCGCGGTCCCCTGCTCCCGCTGCCGCCGTCCCGCCCACCCGGGACTTTTCGGCCGCCGTCCACAGCGCCGCGGCGCACCGGCGGCCACGGCCCGGCAGCCGGTACGCCGGCCGGCGCGGGCCGGCCCCGGGCGCCGCCGGACGCGAGACCGCCGGCCGGCCCCCGGCCACGCGGACCACCGCGTCGCGGCCCCGGCACGCCCCCGGCCGGCCACCGCGGCCGGCGCCCGCCGCGCCGGCCGCGGACAACAGGGGCCTAAGTCACTGGTATTTCGACAAAGCCGAAACGCTCCAGGGTTTCCGAGTACCCCCTTCTTGCAGGTTGGCTTGATCGGCCCTCCTCGCCGACGTGATGCGAAGCGGAGACTGCTGCGGCATCCGGCCAAATGAACGGCCAAGAGGGAGCCGTGTTCCGCGAAGTGCGGAGAAGTCCCGCCCGTCTGTTCCACGCAAGGTTTCAACAGGAAATCAATGGGGGAGGTACAGGCAGGCATGAGGAATGCTCAACGTGTGACTCCTGCTGCGGACCGCGGTGCGGCCGGCGAGGCGGACCGCGCTTCGCCGTTCGGCGGCCTTCCGGCAATCGCCCGATGGGAGCCGGAACCCGCCAGGCGTTTCATCGACCATGCGGTCCAGGAGTACCAGAAATGCCTGGACAGCCGTAACGGCGACGGAGTCCCCACCCACCTGCCGCGCGCCTCGGCCCTTCTGTTCGGAGAGTCGGACGGCGTCGAGATAACGATCAGCGGCATCGAATTCGTGACGAACGTGCGCGACAGTGACGAGAGCGTCATGGCCGAGTTCGAAGGGACGATCGCCCCCCGGTTCGGCGATGTGTACAGGAACTCGGGACGGGGGTTCTGGTGCGACGGGAAGGGTGTGCTCCAGGCGATCAAGAAGCAGTCCGTCCGGGGCCGGGAGCTGATGGGATCCGTGCACTCGCATCCGAACTGGCACGAGATCGGCCCGCCGCACGAGCGCTACCAGGAGCTCAGCGAGAACCCGACCAGGATGGACGAGTACCTCTTCCGCCAGTCGTGCTGGCCGGTCAACGTGATCTGGTACATCCGTGGGGGACGCGGCGGCACGGCGCACCGGGTGGCGGGCTGGCGGCCCGGCGCGGAGCGGTGCGAAAGCCTCGACATACGCATTCCGCCGGCGATCCGCGACGAGTTCGACGTCGAATTCCCGCCCCACTGACGAGTGCGGCTCCCGCAGGGCGAAACAAGAGGGACTATCCAAGGAGATGAGACATGCCCGACGTCTCGCAGGATGTCAGTAGAAGTCTTCCGATGTCCTCGGTGACCATCAAACTCCCCGCAGCCTTCCACATGCTGACCGGCGGTCAGCGGCAAGTTTCCGTTGAAGGATACACCATTCGGGAGGCGCTCGACGCCCTCGACCGATGTTGTCCCGGCATACTCGAACGGCTCATGGACCCGGAAGGGTCCGTGAAGCGCTACGTCAACGTCTACCGGAACGACAACGACATCAGGGACCTCGACGGCCTCGAAACGAAAGTGGCGAACGAAGACGTCGTGTGGATAGTGCCGGCGGTAGCGGGCGGCAGCGGGCGGCAGTGGAATGACGCGGGCCCAGGAGTCACGATGCCGGACATTCTCCCCTCGGAATTCTTCACCCACCCCGGGCCGTCTCCGCACGCGGCGACCACGGAACTCAGGTCACGGTGCCCGGTCCACCGGATCGACATCCCCCCCGGCGCCCGGGCGTACGCGGTCCTCGGGAACAAGGTGGTCGAGCAGGCGTTCGGCGACTCGCGGCTGACCAAGCAGGTCGAGAACCTGCCCGACCCCTACCGGGACAAGGCCGCGCAGAACAGCCTCCTCGTGATCGGCAACCTGGGCTTCGCCGACCCGCCCAAGCACACCCGGCTGAAGAAGCCCATCAGCCGGGCCTTCCTGCCCGCGACCGTCGCCCGGCTCCGCCCGCGCATCCAGGACATCGTCGACGACCTCATCGACGCCTTCCCGGAGTCGGGCGAGATCGACCTGCTGAGCGCCTTCGCCCTGCCGCTGCCGCTCATCACCATCTGCGAGTACCTGGGGATACCGGTCGAGGACCGGCCGCTGTTCCAGGAGTGGAGCTACGTCCTCAGCCAGGATCCGCTGCAGCACCCCGAGGCGGACCTGAAGAGGGCGAGCGGGGAGTTCCGGGACTACTTCACCGCCCTGGTCGCCCGGCGCCGCGACGCACTGCGCAACGACCTGCTGAGCGAACTCATCAGAGCCAGGGACGCGGACGACCTCAGCGAGGACGAGCTGCTCTCCACGATCCTCCTGCTGATCATCGCCGGGCACAAGACGGTCGCCAACATGGTGGGCAACGGGACGGAGCTGCTGCTGCGCCACCCCGGGCAACTCGCCCTGCTGCGCGACGAGCCCGAACTGATTCCCTCGGCGATCGAGGAGATCCTGCGCTACGAGGGGTCGGCGGCCTGGGCCTCGCTGCGGATCGCGGCGCAGGACATGCGGCTCGGCGGGGTGGACATACCCAAGGGCAGCTTCGTCCACCTGTCGCTGTCCGCCGCGGGGCACGACCCCGAGGTGTACGACGACCCGGAGCGCTTCGACATCACGCGGTCGCCGAACCGCCACCTGTCCTTCGGCCACGGCGCCCACTTCTGCATCGGCGCTCCGCTGGCGCGGCTGCAGGGCGAGATCGCGTTCGGCACGTTGCTGCGCCGGCTGCCGCACTTCGAGCTCGCGGTGGCTCCCGAGGAGGTCTCCTGGATCGCCGACAGCTCGCTCAGCCGGGGCCTGGAGGCCCTCCCCCTGCGGCTGCGGGGGCGGTTGCCGCGATGACGGGTGCGCGGAAGGGCGTAGTGCGGGACGCGCGGCGCGAGCCGGAGCCGGTGAGGAGTGCGGAGGGATGACGGGGGAAACGGGCGGCCCGAGCATCGCCGTGGTGGGGGCCGGCGGAGTCGGCGGCTACCTCGGCGGCCGGCTCGCCGCCGCCGGGCACGACGTGCGGTTCCTGGCCCGCGGGGAGAACCTCGCCGCGCTCGGACGGACCGGACTGCGCGTCAGGCACGCGGCGGGGGACTGGTCCGTGCGCAGCCCGCGGGTGTCGGACGACCCGCGGGACATCGGCGAGGTCGACTACGTACTGCTCTGCGTCAAGACGTGGCAGCTGCCCGCGGCCGTCGACGCGCTGGGCCCGATGGTCGGCGGGAACACCGCCGTGCTCACCGTGCAGAACGGCGTGGAGGCCCCCGGGCAGGTCGCGGCCCGCGTCGGCCGCGGCCGGGTGCTCCCCGGCACGGTCAGGATCGTCGCCACGCTGGCCGGTCCCGGCGAGGTGAGGCACGTGGGCGACCCCGCGGTGCTGGGCTTCGCCGAGTGGGACGGCGGTGTGTCCGACCGGGTGAAGCGGCTGCGCGAGGTGTGTCGCGACGCCTCGCTGACAGCGGCGGAGCCGAGCGACATCTGGGCCGCGCTGTGGGCGAAGTTCCTGCTGCTGGTGCCGATCGGCAGCCTGGGGGCCGCCACCGCCGGGGCGACCGTCGGCGAACTGCGGTCGCGCCCCGGCACCCGGCGGATGCTGCTCGCCGGCATGCGGGAAATCCACGAGACCGGCACCGCGCTCGGGATCGCGCTGCCCGAGGACGCCGTGGACACGGCGACCGGACTGATGGACCGGCAGCACCCGGACGTGACCACCTCGCTGCAGCGGGACATCCTGGAGGGGAGGCCGTCCGAACTCGACGCGTGGACGGGGGCCGTGGTCCGCCTCGCCGGCCGGGCGGGCCTGACCGCGCCGGTCCACGAGATGCTGTACGAATTGCTCGCCACGCGCGCGGCGCGGCCGGCGACGCACGGGTGAAGCCCGGGGACCGGGGCCCGCGCCGGACCGCCACCGCCGGGCTCGCCCGGAGGCCCGCGGGCGGGCCCGGCGCCCCCCACGGCGGCGGATCACCGGCACCGGACCACGCGTCCCCACCGGCGCGGGGAGGTCCGCGGCACCGTGGCCCCGCGGTCCCTTCGCCAAGGTCTGCGGCCCGCCCGTCCCGCCCTCCCGGGCCGGCTTCGTCCGCCTCCGGCCCGCCCCGGCCCGGCGGGCCGCGGGCGCCGGTCACGGCAGGCGGCGACGGGCCGCGGGCACCGGCACCGGACGCGCGGCGCCACCGGCGCGGCGCCCCGGGCCGGCCGCCGCCGGCCGGCCCGGAACACGTGAGGGCCCCCGTCAGCAACGGAACCCGCCGACCCGGGCTTCCCCGATGTCCTTCGCACCCGCACCTTCCGATCCGTGCCGGCGGAACCCCTTCCGCGCTCGCGCACCGACGTCCTAGGGCAGGCACCGTATGAGAATCCTGTTGATCAGCATGCCGTGGCAAGGGCTCGACACACCGTCCAGCGCACTGGGCATACTCGGGCAGTGCGTTCGCAGGAACGCCACCGGCTGGGCCGTCGAGGAGCTGTACGCCAACATCCGCTGGGCCGAGCACCTGGTGCGCGAGAGCGACGGCGCCATCACGTCGGCGGATTACCAGCACGTCGCGGTCCAGGTGTTCCACGGCGTGGGCGACTGGGTGTTCACCCCGGCGCTGTACGACCTGGACACCTACCGGGCCGACGAGTTCTCCGAGTTCCTGCGGCAGCGGGACGTGGACCCGCTCGTGCCCGTCGCGATGCAGAAGCACGCCCGGCAGTTCATCCGGGCCCTGGCGGCCGAGATCGCCCTCGACCCGCCCGACGTCGTCGGGTTCACGAGCACCTTCATGCAGAACGTGCCGTGCCTCGCGCTGGCCGGGGAACTGAAGCGCCTCGTGCCGGGCATCGTCACGGTGCTCGGCGGCAGCAACTGCGACGGAGCGCAGGGTCCCGCCCTGCACCGCAACTTCGAGCAGGTCGACCTCGTGGTGAGCGGTGAGGGCGAGCGGTCACTGCCCGCGCTGCTGAGGCGCATCGCCGAAGGCCGGGACTTCGCCGGCATCCCGGGCCTCAGCTGGCGGGACGAGGGGCGGACGGTGGTGAATCCGCCCGCCCAGGGGGCGCTGCCGTTCGCCGCGGTCCCCCCGCCCGATTACGACAGCTACTTCGAGGCGCTCGAGAAGTCGGTCTTCCGGCAGCACATCCGCCCGATGATGGTGCTGGAGACCTCCCGCGGCTGCTGGTGGGGGGAGGTCCACCAGTGCACGTTCTGCGGCCTGAACGGGTCGAACATCGACTTCCGGAGCAAGGCCCCCGAACGCATCGCCGAAGAAGTCAGGGACCTCGCCGAGCGGTACCGGGTCCTCGACCTGATCATGGTGGACAACATCCTCGACATGAAGTACCTCAACACGGCCATGCCGGCGATGGCCGCCCTCGGCTGCGACCTGAGGATCCACTACGAGATCAAGTCCAACATGACGCGGGAGCAGCTGAGCACCCTGAAGGAGGCGAACGTCCTCTACGTCCAGCCCGGCATCGAAAGCCTGAGCAGCCACGTGCTGCGCCTCATGGACAAGGGCGTCAGCGGCGCGCACAACGTGCGGATGCTGCGCGACGGGGAGGACCTCGGCCTCAACGTGACGTGGAACATCCTCTACGGCTTCCCCGGCGAGACCGAGGACGACTACCGCCCGCTGCTCGGGAAGTTCGCCACCCTGGAGCACCTGCAGCCGCCGACGGGAGCGTGGCGCATAGCGCTGGAGCGGTTCAGCCCCTACTTCGAGGACCCCGGCCAGGGGTTCATGTTCCGGCGACCGGCCGAGATATACGACTTCATCTACAAGGTCCCGCGCGACGAACTGTACGACCTCGTCTACCTCTTCGACACCAGCATCCAGGGGATCGCGGGCCCCCTGGAGGACGAGCTGAAGCAGGGGGTCGAGGAGTGGGCCAGGGCCTACCGGCACAGCACCCTCACCTACTGGACCGACGACCGGGGCCGGGTGGTCGTCGAGGACCGCCGCGCCAGCTGGCCGCAGGAGGTCATCGAACTGGACGACGTCCGGAGCAACGTGTACCTCGGCATGTTCCAGTGCGCCGCGCGCGAGGGCATCCGCCGGCGGCTCGCCGAGAGCGGGCACGTCGTCGGCGAGGCGGAACTGGAGCAGACGCTGCGCTACTTCGTCGATCGCGGCCTGGCCTTCGAGGACGAGGGGCGGTACGTGAGCGTCGCCCTGGGGGTCGACCCGTACCGCCGGAAACTGGTCAACGGCAAGGAGGTCGCCGCGTCATGACGAACGCGCTGATGGACATCGGGGAACTGCGCACCCGGGCCGCGGCCCGGGGCCGCGCGCCGGCCGGCGGCCGGCCCGGGGCCGCGACGCTGACCCTGGGGGCCGACGGGGCCGGGCTCCCCACGGCCGCCGAGCTGACGGCGCTCCTGTCCCGGGTGCCGGTCGCGGGGGTGCGGCTGGCGGAGCCCGCCGACTTCCCGGCTCTCCCCGACCACATGCTCGTGCGCCTCATCGCGCTGATCCGCGAGTGCTCCTCGATCGGCGCCCGGGTCACCTGGTCCCTGATCCTGGGCGCGGACCAGCTGGACCTGGTCCCGCGGCTCGACCACCTTCCCGCCCCCGGCGCCCTCACGGTGCGGGGGGAGGGCGGTGCACCCGTCGGCGAGTGGCGGTCCGCCGGCACCTTCGGCCTGTTGTACTTCCGCAAGGGACCGGCGTTCCTGTCCGTCGTCGACCAGCGGCCCGACTCCCGCGGACAGGTCGTCGTGGACGATCCCGCCATGACGGACGTCTTCCTCCAGGCCCTGGAGGGCTGCGCGTGGGCCGAGGCGGCCCGGACCCCGCGGCACGCCGCCGCCGCGCGGGACCTGGTGGACGCGGGCCTGCTCCTGCGCGTCGGGGACCAGTGCGTGACCCTCCCCGTGCACATGCGTTCGTGGCCACTGGGAGCCGCCCTCCTGGGCGGAACCCTGGCTTCGGCCGGGAAGAGGACGGACGAGGTGAAGGGGTAGCGCGGGCCCCGCCCGCAGCCACGACGCGCCGGCGGCCGGGCGTCCGCCTCGTTCGGCGGCGGCCCGGGACCGGTGTCCGGCCCCTTCCGTTCCCCGCCCCCGCCCACCCCTCCCGGCTCCCGTTCGGCCTCCCGCGCCCCCCCCGCGCGGACTTACGGCGGGGCGCCGGCGGGCCGGACCGCGCCGGGGTGAACGCAGGCCGACGGCGGGTCGGGGACCCGGCACCGAAATTGCACGGTTCGTTTTATTGAACCCCTCGTGTTTTTGAGGATAGGTTCGCCCACATGACCGCTTCCCGGACTCCGGCCACGGCCGAGGAACTGCGCGGTGCCGGCCTGCGCGTGACGGCGGCGCGCGTCGCGCTGCTGGAGACCGTCCGGGGCGGTGACCATCTCGGTGTCGAGGCGATCGCCGCCGGCGTCCGCGACCGCGTGGGCCACGTCTCCCTGCAAGCCGTCTACGAGGCGCTGCACGCGCTCACCGCCGCGGGACTCGTCCGCCGCATCGAACCGGCCGGCAGCCCCGCGCGGTTCGAAGGGCGCGTCGGCGACAACCACCACCACGTCGTGTGCCGTTCGTGCGGTGCCGTCGCCGATGTCGACTGCGCGGTCGGTGACGCTCCCTGCCTCACCGCGTCGAACGACCACGGCTTCTCGATCGACGAGGCCGAGGTCGTCTACTGGGGCCTGTGTCCCGGCTGTTCCACCGTTCGTAGTTCCTGAGCCCCTAGTTCCGCCCGTTCGGAAGGATTGCCATGACCGAGAACCACGACGCGATCGTCACAGACGCGAAGGCGCAGGAGGGGAGCGGCGGCTGCCCCGTCGCGCACGAGCGGGCGCTGCACCCGACCCAGGGCGGTGGCAACCGCCAGTGGTGGCCGGAACGGCTCAACCTGAAGATCCTCGCCAAGAACCCGGCCGTGGCCAACCCGCTGGGCGAGGACTTCGACTACGCCGCGGCCTTCCGGAGCCTGGACCTGGCCGCGGTCAAACAGGACATCGCCGAGGTGCTGACCACCTCCCAGGACTGGTGGCCGGCCGACTTCGGCCACTACGGCCCCTTCATCGTCCGTATGGCCTGGCACAGCGCGGGCACCTACCGCATCAGCGACGGCCGCGGCGGCGCCGGCGCCGGCCAGCAGCGCTTCGCCCCGCTGAACAGCTGGCCGGACAACGCCAACCTGGACAAGGCCCGCCGGCTGCTGTGGCCGGTCAAGAAGAAGTACGGGCAGAGGCTGTCCTGGGCCGACCTGATGATCCTCGCCGGCAACGTGGCGCTGGAGTCCATGGGCGTCACCACCTTCGGCTTCGGCGGCGGCCGTGAGGACGTGTGGGAGCCGGAGGAGGACGTCTACTGGGGTCCGGAGACCACCTGGCTCGACGACAAGCGCTACACCGGCAACCGCGAGCTGGAGAATCCGCTCGGCGCCGTGCAGATGGGCCTGATCTACGTCAACCCGGAGGGCCCCAACGGCAACCCGGACCCGCTCGCCGCGGCCCGCGACATCCGCGAGACGTTCGGTCGCATGGCGATGAACGACGAGGAGACCGTCGCCCTGATCGCCGGCGGCCACACCTTCGGCAAGACCCACGGCGCCGGCCCCGCCGACCACGTCGGCCCCGACCCCGAGGCCGCCACGCTGGAGGACCAGGGCCTGGGCTGGAAGAGCACCTACGGCACCGGCAAGGGCGCGGACACCATCACCTCCGGCCTGGAGGTCACCTGGACCTCGACGCCGACCCGGTGGAGCAACGGCTTCTTCGACAACCTCTTCGGCTACGAGTGGGAGCTGACCGAGAGCCCCGCCGGCGCCAAGCAGTGGCGGCCGAAGGACGGCGCGGGCGAGGGCACGGTCCCGCACGCCCACGACTCCGCCAGGAAGATCGCCCCGTCCATGCTCACCACCGACCTGGCGCTGCGCTTCGACCCGGTCTACGAGCCGATCTCCCGCCGCTTCCACGAGAACCCCCAGGAGTTCGCGGACGCCTTCGCCCGCGCCTGGTACAAGCTGACCCACCGCGACATGGGCCCGAAGGCGCTCTACCTCGGCCCGGAGGTCCCGGCGGAGACCCTGCTGTGGCAGGACCCGCTGCCGGAGCGCGACGGCGACCCGATCGACGCCGCGGACATCGCCGTCCTCAAGACCAAGCTGCTCGACTCGGGCCTGTCCGTGTCCCAGCTGGTCACCACCGCGTGGGCGTCCGCCTCCACCTTCCGGGGCAGCGACAAGCGCGGCGGCGCCAACGGCGCCCGCATCCGCCTGGAGCCGCAGCGCGGCTGGGAGGTCAACGACCCCGACCGGCTGGCGCTGGTGCTGCGCACCCTCGAAGGCGTCCGGCAGGAGTTCAACGCCTCCTCCGGCGCCAAGCGGGTCTCCCTCGCCGACCTGATCGTCCTCGGCGGCGTCGCGGCCGTGGAGAAGGCCGCCAAGGAGGCCGGCTTCCAGGTCGAGGTGCCCTTCACCCCGGGCCGTGTCGACGCGACCGAGGAGCACACCGACGCCGAGTCCTTCGAGGCGCTGGAGCCGACCGCGGACGGCTTCCGCAACTACCTGGGCAAGGGCAACCGCCTGCCGGCCGAGTACCTGCTGCTCGACCGGGCCAACCTGCTGACCCTGAGCGCCCCCGAGATGACCGTGCTGGTCGGCGGCCTGCGCGTGCTGGGCGCCAACCACCAGCAGTCCCAGCTCGGCGTCTTCACCAAGACCCCCGGCTCGCTGACGAACGACTTCTTCGTCAACCTGCTCGACCTGGGCACGACGTGGAGGGCGACCTCGCAGGACCAGACCGCCTTCGAGGGCCGCGACGCCGTCACCGGAGAGGTGAAGTGGGCCGGCAGCCGGGCCGACCTGGTCTTCGGCTCCAACTCCGAGCTGCGCGCGCTCGCCGAGGTGTACGCCGCCGACGACGCGAAGGAGAAGTTCGTGAAGGACTTCGTCGCCGCGTGGGACAAGGTCATGAACCTGGACCGGTTCGACCTCGCCTGACGGTCCTGCCGAAGGCGCCCGTCCCGGCCTCCGCGGCCGGGATGGGCGCCTTCGGCGCACCCGGGCGCCCTCCCGCCCGCGGGATCCGCGGATCCCGGTCTGCACCGGGCCGGAACAAGGCGCACGATGGTCTGGTGGCGCCACGCGCCGGATGCGCGCGACCGCTCCGCACCGTCCGCCGCCCGTCCCCTCCCGGCCTGGCGGCGGGGGCGGCCCGCGAGCGCGCGCCGTCCGGCCCGCCCGTCACCCGGACCCCGGTCCGGATCGTCCCGGTGCCGAGCGGGACCGCACACCCCCGCGCGCGGCGGCCGGCACGCGGAAGGAGGCGGCTGATGACACGGACACCTCCCACGGCGGTCCCACGGGTACGGCTGTGGCGCTGGCGGCGCAATCCGCTCAGACGGCACAGCGACATCGTGGAGGCCTGGATCGTCCTCGCCACCTGGATCCTCGCCCTGCTGGCCGGCACCGCCGCGGGCGCGGCGGTGGCGTACTGCACCGACACGGCGCTCTCCGCACGACGGGCCCAGGCGCACCCCGTCTCCGCAGTCCTCACCGACGACGCGGCGAAGACCCCGGCCGCCGGCGGCGGGTACGACGACGCCCGGGTGTGGGCCACCGTCCGCTGGACGGCGCGGGACGGCTCCGTGCGCACGGACCGGGTGAAGGTCCTCCCGGGCACCGCGGCGGGCGCCACGGTCACGATGTGGGCGGACCGCGCGGACCGGGTGGTGCCGCCGCCCGCCTCGGCGTCCGAGGCGGGCGCGCAGATGGTGCTCGGCGGCGCCCTCGCCGCCCAGGTCACCGGTACGGCGGTCTGGGGCGCCGGGTGGCTGGTGCGCACCCGGCTCGTGCGCCGGCGGCTGGCCGAGTGGGACGAGGAGTGGAAGCGGATCGGTCCCGAGTGGCGCGACCTGAGCGGCGGCCGGGGCTGAACCCCGGGCGCCGGCTCAGCCGCGCAGGGCCTCGAACGCCTGCCGTGCGGCGGTGCCGATCGCGAGGTCGATGTCCGGGCCCGGCCCGGCCCGGCGGTCGGCGCGGGTGAGCGCGGCCAGCGCCACCCGGTCCCCGGAGTCGGCCTCCACCACGCCGATCTCGTGCCGCAGGTGCAGGAAGGTGCCCGCCTTGCCGCTCAGCCGCAGGCTGTCGGCGCGCAGCTCACCCGTCAGCCGCTGGACGAAGACCTGAAGCCCCATCAGCCGGCGCAGCTCGGCGGTCGCGCGGGGGTGGGAGACCTCGTCGCGCCACACGCGCTGCAGGAGGCCGACGAGTGCGGAAGCGGTGCCGAGGTTGGCGTACACCGGGTCGAGCGTCCCGATGGCGTGCCGGCCCGACCCCTCGTCCCGGACGGCCAGCTCCAGGGCGAGGGAGAAGTCGTCGCCGGCGGCACCGGCGGCGCACTCGTACATGTGGTTCATCCGGTGCCGCACCCTGATGCCCGCGCAGCCCCAGGCGCGCAGCCGCGCGTCGACGTCGGCCACCGGCACCAGGTCGAACAGCGCGTCGGCGGCGGCGTTGTCGCTCACCGAGAGCATCAGGAACAGCAGGTCGCCGACCGCGACGGTGGCCGGGTGCCGGAACGCCGCCAGCCCGGTGGGGCCGACGCCGCTGGTGGCCGGGTCGACCGTCACCGGGCGGGCCGGATCCAGCTCCCCGGTCGCGATCCGGTCCAGCACGGCCAGGACGAGCGGGACCTTCACCACCGAGGCCAGCGGCACCGCCTCGTCCACGTCGAAGCCGAGCTCCTCGCCCGAGTCGGGGTTGCGGGCGAGGAACGCCCCGCGCACACCGAGGTCCGCCCAGTCCCGGGCGGTCTCCTCGGCCAGGGCGAGGAGACCGCCGTCGCCGCCGACACAGGCCGGCCGGTGCACCGCCTCCGCGTTCATCCGCGTGCCGCCAGCCGCGCTGCCGCGTCCCCGGCCGCCGCACCGGACCGCCCCGCGCCGGGCGCGGCGGTCCCGCCGCCAGCAGCGCGACCAGCCAGCCCGGCACGTCCCCCGCGCCCCGGTGGCGCGGGGCCGCGCCTGTCGGGCCGAGCGGGCGGCCCGGCGCAGCCGCTGGGCCCGGTCCAGCACGTCCTGGGCGTACGGCAGCAGGAACAGGCCGAACTCCGTGGTCGGGACCTGGCGCCGGGAGCGGTCGGACAGCCGGCCCCCGAAGTGGTCCTCCAGCACCTTGATGCGACGGCTCAGCAGCGGCTGGGCGATCCCGAGCCGGTCCGCCGCCCGGGAGAAGCCCGCCTCGTCGGCGGTCGCGACGTACGCCTCTAGGTGTGCGAGGAGGTCCATCCAGCAGTCATACCCATACGTTATGGCAGCTTCAAAGCTCACTCTTGGACATGAGGGGTGTCCCGCTGTTTTGCTGTCCCCGCCGAAGATCCGCCCAGCCGACGACGAACCCCCGGGAGAGCTCCGCACATGACCAGTGCCACCCCTGTGCCGCGCCGCGGCCTGATCAAGGCCGGCCTCGCCCTCACCGCCGCCGCCCCCGCCGCGGCGCCGGCCGCCTCCGCGAGCTCCGCCACCGGCCCGGGCGGCGCCCGGGCCGAGCTGACCGGGCTGGAGCAGCGCTACGGCGCGCGCCTCGGCGTGTACGCCCGCAACGTCCGCACCGGGCGGACCGTGGCCCACCGGGCGGGGGAGCGGTTCGCGATGTGCTCCACGTTCAAGGTGTTCGCCGCCGCGGCCGTCCTGCGCGACGGCGGCGACTGCGCACCGCTGGACGAGGTCGTCCACTACCCGCCGCACGACATCCTGCCGAACTCGCCGAGGACCGAGGAGCACGTCGGCACCGGCATGGCGGTGGGCGACCTGTGCGCGGCCGCGATCCGCTACAGCGACAACACGGCCGGCAACCTCCTGCTGCGCCGGATCGGCGGGCCGGCCGGCCTCACCGCGTTCTTCCGGTCGCTCGGCGACCCGGTGAGCCGGCTCGACCGCTGGGAGACCGACCTCAACACCGCCGTCCCCGGCGACCCGCGCGACACCACGACCCCCGAGGCCCTCGGCACCGTCCTCGAACGGCTGACACTGGGCCGGGGCCTGGACGAGTTCGGCCGCGAGCAGCTCGTCACCTGGCTGAAGGGCAACACCACCAGCACCCGGCGGTTCGGCGCCGGACTGCCCCGGGACTGGGTCCTCGCCGACAAGACGGGCACCGGTTCCTACGCGAGCGCCCACGACATCGGTGTCGCCTGGACGACCCGGGGGACACCCGTCCTGCTGACGGTGCTGTCCGCCAAGTCCGCCGAGGACGCACCCGTGGACGAGGCCCTGCTCGCCGAAACGGCCCGCGTCCTGGCACGCGCCCTCGCCCCCGGCGAGTAGTAGCCGCCGGACCGGGGCCCCGGGGCCGTGCGGGCCGTGCGGGCCGTGCACGAGCGGAGAGGGCAGGATTCGAACCTGCGCGGGCCCCCTGGGGGGCCCGACCGTGAGCTGGGCTCGCTGGTCCCCGATCAGCCACTCCGGGCACCTCTCCCCGCGTCCGGCTTCCGGTGTCCCGTCCGCCGTTCACAGGAACAACAGTGGCAGGGGCCGCTGACGGCCGGCTGACGTGGTGCTGACGGGTTCCCCCTGATGCCCGCCTTCGGCGGTGGCGCCCTGGACGGCGCGCGGTCCAGGCACGTCCTCCCCCGTCCGCCGGGGGCCGGCCCGGCGCCCCCGGCGGGCACCCGCCGCCTGTGACGGGTCGTAGTGGACCTGCGGGTTTCCGTGCACCGGAAGTGCTTTTCGGCCGCCGTGATCCGGGAACCCGGTCGCCGTTCCGTTCCTTCGACACCCAGGAGGCCCCGTGACGGACCAGCAGGGCGACCGGCCGAACCCGGTCACACAGCACGACCGCCCCGACTTCCCCTCGCAGGACCAGCCGCATCCGGGCTGGACCGGGCCGATGGACCCGCCGCCCGACCACGGCGAGGAGTCCTACCGGGGCTCCGGCCGACTGGAGAACCGCAAGGCCGTGATCACGGGAGGGGACTCCGGCATCGGCCGTGCGGTGGCGCTCGCCTTCGCCCGCGAGGGCGCCGACGTGCTGTTCACCCACCTCCCCGAGGAGGAGGACGACGCACGCGAGACCTCCCGCCTGGTGGAGGACGCCGGCCGCAAGGCGGTCGCCGTGTCCTGCGACATCCGGGAGGAGGACAACTGCCGGGCGCTGATCGGACGGGCCGTCGACGAGTTCGGCCGCATCGACGTCCTGGTGAACAACGCGGCCTACCAGATGTCCCAGCCGGACGGGATCGAGGCGATCAGCACCGAGCAGTTCGACCGGGTGCTGCGGACCAACCTGTACGGCATGTTCTGGCTGACCAAGTTCGCCCTGCCGCACATCCCGGCCGGGGGCTCGGTCATCAACACCACGTCGGTCCAGGCCTACAAGCCCAGTCCGCACCTGCTCGACTACGCGATGACGAAGGGCGCGATCGTCACCTTCACCCAGGGCATGGCCCAGATGGTCGCCGAGCGCGGCATCCGCGTCAACGCGGTCGCGCCGGGGCCGGTGTGGACCCCCCTGATCCCCGCGACGATGCCCGACACATCCGAGTTCGGCAAGCAGTCCCCGCTCGGCCGGCCGGCGCAGCCCGCGGAGATGGCTCCGGGCTACGTCTATCTCGCCTCCGACCAGGCGAGCTTCATCACCGGCGAGATCCTGAACGCGACCGGCGGCACCCCGCTGCCCTGATCGCGGCGCCCGCCGTCCCGGGCCGGCACCGCCGTCGGGCGCGGTGCCGGCCTCTTCCGTGCGCCCGGCCGCAGCGGACGTGCCGGGGGCCGGACGGGCGGCCCGGCCGCACCACCCGGCCGGGCCGTGTCCGCCGTCCCGAGCCGGACCCGACGTCCGGCCGCCCGGCCGGTCCGTCGTCGTACGGGCACGCCGCCCCGGCGGTGCGCGCCCCCCGGGGACGGGCCTGCCCCCCGTCCCCTTCCGTCACGCCGGCGTCCGCGGCCCGGCGGTGTCCGTCCCGGGCTCGTCCCCGGCCGCCCCCGCGGCCCTGCCCCGCCGCACGGCGGCGACCGCGGCCAGCACGGTCCCGGCACCGAGCACCACCAGCCCGCGCCACCACACGGCGGCCTCGACCTGCGTGGCGAGCAGCACGCAGGAGGCGGCCCCCAGGACGGGCAGCGCGGTCGGGGTGCGGAAGTGCTCGGCGGATCCCGGATCACGGCGCAGGACCAGCACCGCGACGTTGACGATCAGGAAGACCACGAGCAGCAGCAGGACCAGGGTGGAGGCCAGCGTGGCGACGCTGCCGGTGAGCGCCAGCAGCATCGACAGCGCGGTGGTGGCCGCGATGGCGACCCAGGGCGTGCGGCGGCCGGGCAGCACCTTGGTCAGCGCGGAGGGCAGCAGCCCGTCGCGGGCCATGCCGAAGGCCAGGCGTGAGGACATGATGCCGGTGAGCAGGGCGCCGTTGGCGACGGCGACGAGCGCGACGGCGCTGAAGAGACGGGGCGGGACGCCACCGGCGGCCTTGACGACCTCCAGCAGGGGCCCGCTGGACGCCACCAGGCGGCCGGTCGGGACGGCCGCGGACGCGGCGACGCCCACCAGCACGTACACGGCCCCCGCCGTGGCGAGCGCCCCGAACAGCGCGCGGGGGTAGGAGCGCCGTGGGTCGCGGGTCTCCTCGGCGACGTTCACCGACGTCTCGAAGCCCACGAAGGAGTAGTACGCCAGCACCGACCCGCCCAGCACGGCGGCGGCGGCGCCCCTGTCCGGGGTGCCGAGCCGGGTGAGACGGCCCAGGTCGCCGTCGCCGCGGAGCAGCAGCCACGCGCCGAGCGCGACGATGGTGACCAGACCGCCGACCTCGATCAGGGTGGCGACCACGTTGGCGCGGGTCGACTCCCTGATGCCCCGGGCGTTGACCAGCGCGAGCAGCAGGAGGAACGCCACGGCGACGGCCCCCACGGGCAGGGTGACGAACGCCGACAGGTAGTCGCCCCCGAACCCCCGGGCGAGCGCGGCCACGGAGACGATGCCCGCCGCGAGCATGCAGAAGCCCGCCACGAACCCGACGAAGGGGCCGAACGCCAGGGTGGCGTAGTGGGACGCTCCGCCGGCCTTCGGGTACTTCGTCGCCAGTTCGGCGTACGAGGAGGCGGTCAGCAGGGCCAGCAGCAGCGCGGCGACCAGCGGCACCCACACCGCTCCGCCCGCCTTGGCGGCGACCTGGCCCACCAGGACGTACACCCCGGCACCGAGGACGTCGCCCAGGATGAAGAAGTAGAGCAGGGGGGTGGTGAGGGTCCGTTCGAGGGACGGGCCCGCGGCGGCCGCGTGCGGCTGTGGCTTGAGCGTCGACATGTCGCCCTTGTCCCCTGAACCGGCGGGATCACGCCACGCGCCGGCGACCGCGCTGCGGAGAGGGCAGGATTCGAACCTGCGTGGGCCCCCTGGGGGGCCCGACCGTGAGCTGGGCTCGCTGGTCCCCGATCAGCCACTCCGGGCACCTCTCCCCGCGTCCGGCTTCCGGTGTCCCGTCCGCCGTTCACGTGGACAACAGTGGCAGGAGCCGCTGACGGCGGGCTGACGCGCGAGCGGCCCGGCCGGTGGACCGGGTCGCTCACGCGCGCGCCGTTCAGCGCACCGGGAAGCCGAAGGAGTAGCCCTGCCGCTTCAGCCAGGGCAGCAGGGTGCGCAGGGCGGCCACGGTCTGGGAGCGGTCACCGCCGGCGTCGTGGAAGAGCAGCGTCGGGCCGTTGCCCAGCTCGCTCCGCACGGTGGCGACGATGGCGTCCGCGCCGGGCCGCTCGAAGTCCATGGAGTCGACGTTCCAGCCCAGCGGGCGCATGCCGTGGGAGGCCGCGAGGTGGCGGCTGTAGGGGGTGAAGGCACCGCCCGGTGCCCGGTAGTACACCGGCCGCACGCCTCCGGAGGCCTTCGTGATCCGGCGCTCGGCGTCCAGGATCTGCTGCGACTGGTACGCCCGGGACTTGGTGTCCATGGTGGTGTCGTGCGACACCGTGTGGTCGCACAGCCGGTGTCCGGCCGCCACCACCCGTCTCACCAGGTCGGGATGGGCCTCGGCCTGGGTGCCCACCATGCAGAAGGTCGCCTTCACCCCGTTGTCACGCAGGAGTTGCAGCACCTGCGGCGTCCAGACCGGGTCCGGGCCGTCGTCGACGGTGATGTTGACCGCGTGGGCGCCGCGGTCGGAGGCGTGGGCGATGGCGGCGGACACGTGCGCCGCCCGGGGCGCGGCGGGACGCGCCGCCGGGTGACCGCCAGCCGGGCCCGCCTGCGCGGTCCACACCGAGGTGGCGGCGGCCAGCGCCGTCACCCCGAGCGCCGCCGCTGCCACCCGGCCGTACCATCCCCGCCCACCGTGCCGTGCCATGTCCGCCCCGTTCCTCGTGGTGCCGTTTCCCGTGCACCTGTCAGGACGGGCGGGACCCGCGGGAGGATCCGCCTGTTACCGATCACGGACGATTCCGGGGTGCTTCCGCGACGCGGCGGCATCCCGCGGGCCGCGGCCCCGACCGTGCGGGACGCGGGGCGCGGCACCGGGGCGGGCCGTGGCGGGCCCGCCGGGCGATGCCCCCGCACCGCGTCCCACCGGGCAGGACCCCCGCACCACGGGGCCGGGGCCGCCCCGCCGCACGACCCGCGGGACCGCGCGCGGCGGACGCGCGCGGTCAGCGGCCGTAGCGGCGGTCGCGGTCGGCGTACGAGCGCAGCGCGCGCAGGAGGTCGATCTGACGGAACGCCGGCCACAGCACGTCCACGAAGTGCACCTCGGCGTAGGCGGACTGCCACAGCAGGAACCCGGACAGCCGCTGTTCGCCGGAGGTGCGGATGATGAAGTCGGTGTCGTGCCCGGCCGGTGAGTACAGGTTGTCCGTGATGTGCTCCAGGTCGAACTCCGCCGCCAGGTCCCGGGGGTCGCCGCCCGCGCCGATGTGCCTGTCGAAGGCCGCCCTGACCGCGTCCACGATCTCGCGGCGGCCGCCGTAGCCGACGGCGACGTCGACCTTGAGGCCGCCGCGGCCCTTCGTCGGCGCGGCGGCCTCCTTCAGCACCCGCGCGGTGTTGCCGGGCAGCAGGTCCAGCGCGCCGATGATCTCGATCTCCCAGGGCTCCCCGGGGACGCAGACACGCTGCACGGTCTCCTCGATTATGTCGAGCAGGGGCTCGAGTTCGTGGGCCGGCCGGTGCAGGTTGTCGTCGGACAGCATCCACAGCGTGACGTGCTTGATCCCGGCGTCCGTGCACCAGTGCAGGAAGTCCGTGACCTTCGCGCCCCCCACGCGGTAGCCCTCACGGACGTCCCTGTGTCCCGCGCCCCGCGCCCAGCGCCGGTTGCCGTCCAGCATGATCGCCACATGCCGCGGCCGGGGCAGCCCCTCCAGCTTGCGGTTCAGGCGCCGTACGTAAACCGCTTCCAACGCCGACCGCAAGGCTTTCCATGCCACGCCTGTGTCCCTTCTCCGCACCCGTGATCGAAGGCGCAACGATAGTGCCACGCCGTCCGCCCGGGCCAGGCGCGTCCGTTCGGCCCCGGCCGTCCGCCCGGTCGCCGCCCCCGGATCAACGGGCGGCCTTCGCCGCGCCGTGGCCGGGACCCGCGTCCGCGCCGGCCTCGGCGCGGCTGAGCGCGGCGCCACGGGTGTCCGGCATCAGGACGTAGACGACCAGCGAGACCAGCGCGCACCCCGACACGTACCAGAAGAACGCCTTCTCGTGGCCGATGTCCTTGAACCACAGGGCGATGTACTCCGCCGTCCCGCCGAACAGCGCGTTGGCGATCGCGTACGGCAGCGCCACGCCGAGGGCACGGACCCGGGTGGGGAACAGTTCGGCCTTCACCGCCGCGTTGATCGAGGTGTACCCGGTGACGACGACCAGGGCGAGCAGGGACAGGCCCAACGCCGGCCAGTAGGAGGACGCCGAGCCGAGAGCGGTCATGATCGGATAGGTCCCCACCGTGCAGCCGACCGCGAAGGTGATCAGCAGCGGACGGCGTCCGATCCGGTCGGAGAGCAGCCCGGCGAGGGGCTGGAGCAGCGCGAAGACCGTGAGCGCGGTGAAACTCACCAGTGTGGCGGTGGACCTGGCCATCCCGGCACTGCCGACCAGGTACTTGGTGAGGTAGGTGGTGTACGTGTAGTAGGCCACCGTGCCCCCCAGGGTCAGCGCCATGACCAGAGCGGCCTCGCGGCGGTGCTCCCACAGGGCCCCGAGCGTGCCGCGCGCGCCGTCCGCGGGCCCGTCCGCGCCGGACTCCTCGGTGAAGGCCTCCGTCTCCGTCAGCCGGCGCCGCAGCCAGAACACCACCACGGCGAAGACGGCCCCGAACGCGAACGGGATGCGCCACCCCCAGCTCTCCAGCTGGCCGGTGGTCAGGGTGTGCTGCAAGGTGATCAGGATCGCCAGGCCGAGGAGCTGACCACACGTCATCGACACGTACTGGAACGAGGAACCGAGTCCGCGCCGGTTCCGGGCGGACGCCTCGGTCAGGTAGGTGGCGCTGGCGGCGTACTCACCGCCGATGCTCAGGCCCTGCAGCAGCCGCGCCAGCAGCAGCACCCCGGCGCCGAGGTGGCCGGCCCGGCCGTAGGTGGGCGCGGCGGCGATGAGCAGGGCGGCGACCGACATCATGCCGACGGTCAGGGTGAGCGCGCTCTTGCGGCCGTGCCGGTCCGCCGCCCGGCCCAGGATCCAGCCGCCGACCGGGCGCATCAGGAAGCCGACCGCGAAGATGCCGGCCGTGTTCAGCAACTGGGTGGTGGGGTCGTCGCCGGGGAAGAACGAGTCGGCGAAGTAGATCGCGAAACTGGCGTAGACGAACCAGTCGTACCACTCGACGAGGTTGCCCAGGGACCCGCCGACGAGCGCGAGTCGGCGTGCGCCGGGGGAGACGGCGGCCCGGTCACCGGGCACGGTGGCGGCAGCTGGCATGGCGGCTCCAAGGAGGAAGGGGTCCGGTCGGAACGGGACCGGACGCACCCGGTGACGGGCACCCCGGTCCCCGGGTACGTCCGAGCATGCGGACGCCGCCCGCCCGGGACAAGGCCGCCCGGAACCGACACGGCGTCAAGGAGCCCCCGTCGGGACCCGCTTGCGCGGCGTCCTCCCCGGCCGGGCCGCGCTCCGGTACCGGCCCGCCGCCCGCTCACCCGTCGTGGCGCGGCATCCAGTGGTGGTCGCAGAACCAGCGGCCGAGGAGCGCGCCGCCGTAGACGACGAATCCGACGCCGATGAGCCAGGACTCCACCACCAGCACCGTGCCGACCGCGCCGTAGTTCAGCGCGTTGGTGACGATGAGCGGTTCGAAGACGAGGGAGGAGAAGACGCGCAGCCCGCCCAGGCCGACGACGGTGGCCAGCGCGCCCGGCA
Organism: Streptomyces sp. TG1A-8; assembly: GCF_030499535.1. Lineage (NCBI taxonomy): Bacteria > Bacillati > Actinomycetota > Actinomycetes > Kitasatosporales > Streptomycetaceae > Streptomyces > Streptomyces sp. TG1A-8. The sequence goes on along the minus strand of NZ_JASTLB010000001.1, from coordinate 742,910 downwards.
GGAGCGTGCGCCAGTGGACCTGGCCGCCCAGCAGGAAGCGCTGCCCCCACCAGAAGAACAGGACGCCGCTCACGGTCGACAGCGCGATCCGCTGGTCACCGCGCAGGGCCGTCTGCGTGAGCACCTCCTGGTAGAGGTAGGCGGTCAGCACCACCAGCCAGGTCGCCTGCCGCCACACCCGGTGCCAGGGGCCGGGGGCCAGACCCCAGATCCGTTCGTACCCGTTCTGCACGCTGCCCCCGAAGGACGTGCCGAACACCACGAGCAGCAGGCCGCTCAGCAGGCTGGTGGTGCCGATGACCTTGCGGGGCGGGGAGATGACGGCGGTGAGCGCGCGGGCCGACCGGCCGGACAGGCCCATGCCGTCGGTGAGCCAGGAGGCGAAGCCGCCCCGCCCCAGCGGGTCGGCCGCCGCCACCACGATCAGCAGCGGGGCCAGCGTCACCAGGGCCAGCGTGGCGAACCCCATCGCCCGGTGCATCAGCTCAAGCTCGCGGCCGCGCCGGAACAGCACGCGCACCCCGAGCCACTCCCAGGCGCGGTGGAGGCCGCGCCGCCCCTGTCTCACGGTACCCTCCCGTGCTCGCCGCGCCGCCCACCGACGGCCGCGGGCCGCCACGGGCGGGCGCGGCCCCCTGCGGGTCCCCGGTGGCACGGCCGGCCGGAAGCCGCCCGCGCGCCCGGCCTCGGGTGGCGGACCGGCCGCAGATGGTCAACCGGCCGGACACGGCGCGCCGGTCCGGCGCCGCGCACCGGCCGGAGCGCGGGCCGCGCCGCTTCGGGAAGCGTCTCACCCGGCAACCGCCCCAGCCACCTCCCCGCCCTCCTCCGCGGCGCTCCCGCACCGCGCCGCCGCCGTGCCGTGTTCGGCCAGCGGTCCCACCGACAGGCCCGCGTCCCGGCAGCCGCGCACGATGCCGGGCAGCGCGCCGAGGGCGGAGCGCCAGGACCCGGGGGCCGCGTGCCGGTCGGAGTCGTGGAGGAGGACGGTGCCCCCGCCGCGCAGGCCGGCCCCCACCCGGGCCCGCACGGAGGCGGGCGTGGCGTGCGCCGTCCAGTCCCGGCCCCACGCGGTCCACAGCACGGGGCGCAGCCCGGCCCCGCGCGCGGCCAGCCAGCGGCCGGAGGTGAGGATGCCGTACGGCGGCCGGTACCAGTGCGGGCGGACCCCGGTCGCGTCGTACAGCGCGCGCACGGCGCGCAGCACGTCCGCCGCGTCGCGCGCCGGGGCCGGCCACCAGGGGCGGTCGTGGGCCCAGCCGTGCACCGCCAGCTCGTGCCCCCGCCGTGCGGTCTCCCGGACCAGTCCGGGATGCCGCACGACGCGTTCGCCCAGCACGAAGAAGGTCGCGCGCACGCCGAGGCCGTCCAGGGCGTCGAGGAAGCGGGGCGTGGACAGCGGATCCGGACCGTCGTCGAAGGTGAGGGCGACGTGGTCCGGGCGGCCGCTCCCGGCCAGGGCCGGGAACAGGGCGCGGCGCAGGCCGGGCAGCCAGGTGGCCGCCGGGCCGATGTGCGCCGCCGCCAGGACGGTGAGCGGCAGCGCCACGGCGGCGGCCCGCCGGGAGCGACGGGACGGGGGAACGCCGGCGGTCCCCCTCGGGGCGGTACGGGCCCGGTGCCGGGCGCCCGGGGCGCCCCCTTCGGGGCCGGGGCGGGCCGGGGGCCGCACCGCGCGGGGAACCGGGCACCGGTGTCCCCGCGCGCCGCGCGGGTCACCGTCGCTCCGGGGGCCCGGCCCCGGCCGACGTCCCGGTCCGCCGGTCCGCCCCCGGCGCCGTGTCCCAGGCCCCGCTGACCGACGGGGCCCCGGCCAGGCCGACGCTGCCCGCCCCGATCAGGGCGATGCCGACGACCTCGGGGAGGATCCGCACCCCCAGGGCGATGTGCTCCTCGAAGAGCACCCAGCCCAGCGCCACGCTGGTCACCGCGTCGCCGAGGGTCAGCGCGGGCTGGGACGCCGTCAGCGTGCCGGCGCGGAAGGCGCTCTGCAGCAGCAGGAAGGCCACGAGCCCGACGACCGCGGTGGCGTACGGCGACCAGTGCGCCAGCACGGCCGCCACCCCCTGTCCGAACCCGCCCACGACCTCCTTGACGAGCGCCGCGGTGACGGCGAAGGAGACGGCGGACGCCAGGCCGAACAGTGCCGCGCGCGGTGCTCCCCGGGCCCGCCGGCCCAGCAGCACGAGGACCACCACCACGAGCAGCAGCGGGCCGCCCGCCACGAGCCAGCGCCCGGCGGGAGCGGTGGAGCGCCCGGCCGACGGCGAGGCCACCCCCAGGAAGAGGGCCAGCCCGACCGCCAGCGCCGCGAACGCCAGCCACGTCCGCACCTCCGGACGCCGGCGGAAGACCAGACTGCCCACGAGGAGGGTGAACAGCAGCTCACTGGCGAGCAGCGGCTGCACGAGCGACAGGCCGCCCATGGACAGCGCCCAGGCCTGCAGCACCGCCGACAGGGCGAGCAGGCCGGCCCCCGCCAGCCAGTACGGCCGCCGCAGCAGGTGCGCCAGCCAGCGCACCGCGTACCGGACGCCGCGCCGGTCGTCCGCCTCGTCCACCGCGGCCCGCCGCTGCAGGACGGAGGCGGTCGCGTTCGACAGCGCCGCGAGCAGGGCCAGGACGACGGTGAGGACACTCACGGCCGGTTATCCGAAGTGGGCGGCGAGCCGCCGGTACAGGCCGGGTGCCGCGCCGCGCACCCGGGCGGGCAGGCGCACCCAGCCGGGCACGTAGACCTCGTCCCGGCCCCGCCGGACGGCCGTCCGCACGGCGTCCGCGACCCGCTCGGGCGGCACCGGCCTCGGCCGGGTGCGCCGGTAGGGCACGCCACGACGGTCGAAGAACGGCGTGTCCACCACGCCCGGGACGACCAGGGTGATCCCGACGCCGGTGCCGCGCAGTTCGTAGCGCAGCGCGTCCGCGAACGCGGCGACGGCGGCCTTGGCGGCGGAGTACACGGCCTCGCCCCGCACGCCCACGCAGCCCGCCACGGATCCGACCAGCACGACGCGCCCGCGCCCGGCCGCCACCATGTGCGGCAGCACCTGCCGGACGAGGTGCAGCGTGGCCAGCACGTCCACCCGGAGCACGTCGTCTAGGGCGTGCCGGGGCATGGCGGTGAAGTCGCCCGCCCAGCCGATGCCCGCACTGGCGACCAGCAGGTCCACCCGGCCGGTGTGCTCCAGGGCGAACTCGGCCAGCACCCGGCCGGCGTCGGGCAGGCGGAGGTCGGCGGCGAGGGCCGTGGCGGACACCTCGGCCGCGACCCGTTCCAGCCGGGCGGTGTCGCGCCCGTTGAGCACCAGGTCCCAGCCGCCGTCCGCGGCGAGCCGGCGGGCCACGGCCGCGCCGATCCCGGACGAGGCGCCCGTCACCAGGGCCGTGCCCAGGGGCGCGGCCGGCCGGGACGCGAGCCGGCGCGCCGATCCGGTCTCCGGGGCCGTCGCCCGTGACGCGGGGGCCGCCGATCCTGCACGGGCTGGCGCTTGGGACATGGTGTGACCTCGCTGCGGGAACGGAGGCGGAAACGAGGCCGGGCAGTCGACGTTCCCGGAGTCGGGGGATGCGGGCAGTGACCGGAGTATCCTCCGGGCCGGACCGCGAAACGCACAACTGGCCATTCGGATGAAACGCGACATGCCGGACACCCGCGCGCGGGCCCGCCGGCCCGCGCGCCGCGGGGTACGGTCGCCCGGTGGACGTGCGTGACTGCTCCCCCGGACCCGGCCGGCCCGCGCTCCCGCGCGGCGGGCCCCGGCGGATCCTCGTCGTCAGCGCGGGCATGGGCGCCGGACACGACACGGTGGCGGGCGAACTCGCCCGGCGCGCCCGGGTCCAGGGCCACGAAGCCCGCGTCGTGGACGTCCTCCAGCTGCTGCCCCGCGGCCTGGGGGCGGCCCTGCGCCAGTGCTACCAGGCGTCGGTGCGGCACGCTCCCTGGGCGTACGCGGGCCTGTACCGGACGTTCATGCGTCCGGGGCCCGGAGCCCGCCCCAGCGGCGTCCCGCTGGCCCGGCTGGCCGGTGACCGGCTGCGCGAACGGGTGGACCGGTTCGGCGCCGACGTGGTGGTGCCCGTCTTCCACCTCGCGGCCCAGCTGACCGGCCACCTGCGCGGCCGGGGCGGGCTCGACGTCCCGAGCGCCGTGTTCCTGCTGGACTTCGCCGTGCACCGGCACTGGCTGCACCCGGGCAACGACCACTACCTGTGCCTGACCGACGAGGCGGCGCGCGAGGTCCGGCGTGCGGTCGAGTCCCGGGTGCGCACGACGGGGCCGGTCGTCGCCCCCGGGTTCTTCGCCCCGCCGGGTGCCCCGTCGGCCCGCCGGCGCGAGTGGTTCGACCGGCGCGCTCCGGGCCGCCCGCCCGTCCTGGTCTCCGCCGGCGCCTGGGGAGCCCTGTCGCACGCCGCCGGCACGGCCCGGCTGCTGGCGTCGGCCGGCTTCCTGCCCGTGCTGCTGTGCGGGCGCAACGAGCGCCTCCTCGGCCGGCTCGCCGGACTTCCCGGAGCCGTGGCCCTGGGCTGGGTGGCCGACATGCCCGCGCTGATGGGGGCCTCGTACGCCCTGGTCGACAACGCCGCCGGGCAGACCGCCGTCCAGGCGCTCGCCGCACGGCTGCCGGTGGTGGGGTACCGCCCGCTGCCCGGGCACGGGGCGGAGGGCGTGCGGCGGATGGCCGCGGCGGGACTGTCGGAGTTCGCCGCGCGCGCCGCGGACCTGCCGGCCGCGCTCGACCGGCTGCGGCCGTCCGGCCCGGAGCGCAGGCGCCGCACCGCCCGCGCGCGGGAGCTGTTCAGGGCCGATGCCCTGGCGTGCGTGGCGGACCTCGCCGGCCCCCGCGTCCAGGCTCCGCCCGGCCGGTCGTGACCCGGCCGGCGGGGACGGGCACGACCGCGCGCCGGCCGGTCCCCGGACGGGAACGCCCCCGGAACCGGGGCGTTCCCGTCCGGGGACCGGCCGCCGCGGACGGGCGGCGGGTCCGCCGGGGGACGGCGGACCCGGTCGCCCGGTACCGGTACCGGTCAGACCGTGCCGCTCGCGGCGATCGTGACCTTCGCGCCGGGCGTTCCGCTCCCGCTGCCCAGGGACTCGATCCGGTCGACGATCTCCTTGCCCTCGACGACCTCGCCGAAGACCACGTGCTTGCCGTCGAGCCAGGACGTGACGACCGTGGTGACGAAGAACTGCGAGCCGTTGGTGTTCGGGCCCGCGTTCGCCATGCTCAGCAGGTAGGGGCGGTCGTGCTTGAGGGTGAAGTTCTCGTCCGCGAACTTCTCGCCGTAGATGCTCCGGCCGCCGGTGCCGTTGCCGCGCGTGAAGTCGCCGCCCTGCAGCATGAACTGGGGGATGATCCGGTGGAACGAGGAACCGGCGTAACCGTAGCCGTGCTCACCGGTGGCCAGCTCGCGGAAGTTCTTCGTGGTCCGGGGCACCACGTCGTCGAACAGTTTGAACACGATCCGGCCGGCCGGCTCGTCGTTGATGGTGATGTCGAAGTAGACGTTGTCGCTCATGGTGATCAACCTACCGGTGCCCGGCGCGGCCCCGTACGGAAGGTCCCCGTCCGGGAGCCCGGTGTCGCCCCGGCCCGGCCCGCCGCGTCCCGCCGCCGGACCGGGACGGCCCCCAGGGCAACCAAAGGGGCTCCCCGGGTGTCCAGGACATGACCGGCCGGCGGTGATCCGCCCCGGTCGCCGCCCATCCGGTTCCGACGAGGAGACCCACCGTGCGTCCACACCTCCCGCCCGCGGCAGCAGCCGTGGCAGCCGCAGCGATCGGCATCGGCGTTCCCGCCCTCGCCGCCCCCGCGGCCCACGCCGAGGACACCGCACCCGACCTGGTCGTCTCGTCGCTGCCGAGCGCCACGCCCAGGCCGGGCGACGTGTACGACCGGTCCGTCACGATCACCAACGAGGGCACGGCGGCCGCGGACCGCGTCACCTTCCAGATCCGGCTGACCCGCGGCCTCGACTTCCCGGAGCCGGTTCCCGGCTGCACCTACTCGACCCTCGCCGGCCAGGTCAGGCAGGCGCGGTGCGAGCTGGCCACGGCCATCGCACCCGGCGCCTCCGTCAGCACGCCCGTCCGGTTCAAGGCGCTGCCCGAGGCGCTGCTGGAGTCCGTCGAGTACGGCACCTCCTCCACCGGCGCGGCCCCGGCGGCGGAGGGGTACGGCGACAGCTACCGCCGGCTGCCGCTGACCGCGGACAGCACCGCCGACCTCGTCGCGATCGGGGACCGGGCCGAGGGGCGGCGCGGCAGCCGCGTGACCGTCAGGGCCACCCTGCGCAACGACGGCCCCGGTTGGATCCACAACCAGGAGAGCGACGACCAGCCGGGCCTGATGGTGCACATCCCGCCGGGCACCGAGGCCGTCGACGTCCCCGAGGAGTGCGCCCCGTTCGGGATCGACGCGCCGACCGGGCCGTCCGAACCCGGCCACTCCACGTACGTGTGCTGGCACGACGACAACACCATCGAGGTCGGCCAGTCGCTCGCGTACGACTTCGTGCTGAGGATCGGCGGGCACGCCCACGACACCAAGGGCGCGGTGACCGCTTCCTCCGTCTACGGAATCCACCAGGCGTACGACGAGAACCCGGCCAACGACACGGCGTACCTCGCCGTCGACGTCACCGACGACCACGACCCGGGCACCGGCACCTCCGGGGGCGGGGAGACGGACGGCGGCTCCGGCACGGGCGGCACCGGCAACGACCCGCACGGCCAGTCCACGGGCGGTTCCGGCACCCCGGCACCGACGCCGGCGAGCGCCACGGCCGGGAGTGACACGGGCGGCAGTGCCACGGGCGGTCCGGCCGGCACCCCGGCCGGCGGCAGCCTCGCCGCCACGGGCAGCGACGGCACCGGGCTGGTGGCCGCCGGTGCCGCCGGCTCGGCGGCGCTCGGCGGCCTGCTGTTCGCCGCCGCCCGGCGCCGGGGCGCCCGGACGGCCCGCCGCTGAAGTCCGGCCCGCGCGGGGAGCGCCGTCCTCCGGCAGTGGGGGCGGCGTGCCCATGATGGGGTGTGGCCAACGGCGGCGCCGGGACGCACCGGCACGCCCGCCGCCCGGGATACCCGGCCGCGGCGGGCGTCTTCGCCGCTCGTCGCCGTGGGCGCGCTGGCGGTGGCGCTGGGGGTGCGCGAGGCGGGCCTGGTCTTCACCGCGTGCGCGGCGCCGCTGGTCGCGGCCGTGGGCGCCGGGGTGGGCCGCAGGCCGGTGACTCCCCGGCGACCGCACCCGCTCACATGAGAGTGAGGGGTCACATACGGCGCGTGAACATGCTTGTCAACGGCTGATCGGGGAACTCGGGCGACGTCGGCCGGCCGGCGGCGCCCAGCGGGCGCCGCGCGTCGGCGGCTGTTGTCTACGCACAGGGGAGAAGCCGTGACGCCGCGCCTTGGGGCAGAAGAAGAGTTTCACGTACTGGACGTGGAGAGCGGGCGGCTCGTCCCACGCGCCGGGGAACTGCTCGGCCGGCTCGGCAGACCCGGATTCACCGGTGAACTGCAGCGCTCGGTCGTGGAGCGCAACAGCGGCGTGCACGCCACGCTGGACGGTCTGTACGCCGACCTGTCCTCGGCCCGGCGCGCCCTGGACACGGCCGCCGCCGACCTCGGCCTCGCCGTCGTGGCGGCCGGCACCGTGCCGCTGGCCCGCGTCACCCCGCGGGACGTCACCGCCGACCCGCGCTACCAGCGCATGGTCGACGACTACCGCCTGGTCGCCGACGAACAGCTCATCTGCAGCGCGCAGGTGCACGTCGACGTGCCCGACCGCGACACCGCCGTCCGCGCCATGTGCCTGGTCTCGCCGTGGCTGCCGCCGCTGCTGGCCCTCTCCGCCAGCTCCCCGTTCTGGCTCGGCTCGGACACCGGCTACGCCAGTTGGCGGACCATGCTCTGGCAGCGCTGGCCCACCGCCGGCCCGGCCGGCTGCCACCCGGACGCCGCCGCCTACGACGCGGCCCTCGCGGAGCTGATCGACTCCGGTGTCATCACCGACGCCGGCATGGTCTACCACGACGTGCGGCCCTCGGCCCACCAGGGCACGCTGGAGCTGCGCATCTGCGACGCCTGTCCGCGCGCGGAGACCGTGGTACTGGTCGCCGGGCTGTTCCGCGCGCTGGTGCGCGACGCCTGCGAGCGCCTGGAACGCGCGGACGGCCCGCTGTGCGACGGCCGCCACGACCGGCTGCGCGCCGCCGCCTGGCGGGCCGCGCGCTCCGGTCTCGAAGGCCCCCTGGTCGACCCGGTCGCGCACCGCGCGGCCCCCGCCCCCGTGGTGCTGCGCGGCATGCTGGCCCGGCTGCGCCCCGCGCTGGAGGCCTCCGGCGACTGGGACACCGTGAGCACGCTCCTGGAGGAGGCCCTGGAGGCCGGCAGCGCCGCCCACCGCCTGCGCCGGACGGCCCAGGCCGAGGACCTCCTCGCCAGCGTCGACCTGATGGTGGCCGAGACCCGCGGCGACCGCGGAACGCGGCGCGCGGCCGCCCGCCCCCCGCACCGGACCGCGCCGGTGGGCGCCGGACGTGTGCGCGGTCCCGTCCGCAGGCCGGCCGCCCCGAGCCCGAGCGCCTGAGCACCGCGCTCCCGGCCCGCCGCACCCCCCCACCGTGCCGGCACCCCCGAGTGACGAAGGAGAGTCAGACCGTCATGTCCAGTAGGCAGCACCCCGCCACCTCCGACCACCCGCACCCGGCGTCCGCCGTCCCGGCCGGCGCCCCCGGGCCGCGACGCCCGGCCCGGAGCCGCCCGGCGGGTCCGGGACGCACCGCGGACCGGGAGAAGGGGCGCCTCTGATGTGCGGACTCAGCGGAGAGATACGGTTCGACGGCGAACGCCCCGACCTGGCGGCCGTGGAACGGATGACCGACCGGCTCGCCCCCCGGGGCCCCGACGGCCGGGGCGTCTGGTCCCAGGGAGCGGTCGCCCTCGGCCACCGTCGGCTGAAGATCATCGACTTGTCGGAGACCGGCGCCCAGCCCATGTCCGACCCCCGCGCCCGGATCGCCGGCGTCTTCAACGGCTGCATCTACAACTACCGGGAACTGCGCGACGAACTGCGCGGCCTGGGCCACCACTTCTTCTCGGACTCCGACACCGAGGTGGTGCTCAAGGCCTACGCGCAGTGGGGCGCCGACTGCGTCGACCGCTTCTACGGCATGTTCGCCTTCGTGATCGTCGAGCAGGACACCGGGCGGGTCGTGCTGGCCCGCGACCGGCTCGGCATCAAGCCGCTGTACCTGGCCGAGACGCCCGACCGGCTCCGGTTCGCCTCCTCCCTGCCCGCGCTGCTCGCGGGCGGCGGCGTCGACACCTCGCTCGACCCGGTGGCCCTGCACCAGTACTTCAGCTGGCACGCGACCGTCGCCGCGCCCCACACCGTCCTGAACGGCGTGCGCAAGCTGCCCCCGGCCACCGTGCGGACCGTCGAGCCCGACGGCACCCGGCGCGACCACTGCTACTGGCAGCCCTCGTACACCCGCCGCGCCGAGTACGCGGCACTGGGCGCGGACGACTGGACGGACGCCGTACTGGACGCGCTGCGCACCGCCGTGCGCCGCCGCATGGTCGCCGACGTGCCCGTCGGCGTGCTGCTCTCCGGCGGGCTGGACTCCAGCCTCATCGTGGCCCTGCTGGCCGAGCAGGGGCAGGACGACCTCGCGACCTTCAGCGTCGGCTTCGAGTCCGAGGGCGGCGAGGAGGGCGACGAGTTCCACTACTCCGACCTCGTGGCCCGGCACTTCGACACCCGCCACCACCAGCTCATGGTCCCCTCCGACCGGGTCTCCGGAGCTCTGGAGGCAGCGGTGCGCGCCATGAGCGAGCCCATGATGAGCCACGACGTGGTGGCCTTCCACCTGCTGTCCGAGCAGGTCGCCAAGGAGGTCAAGGTCGTGCAGAGCGGCCAGGGCGCCGACGAGGTGTTCGCCGGCTACCACTGGTACCCGGCGATGGCGGGCGTGCCCCGGCAGAGCGCCGCCGACGCGTACGTCGACACCTACTTCGACCGGTCCCACGCCGATCTCGCCCGCATCCTCGAACCCGGCCTGCTGGCCGCCGAGGACGCCTCCGCCGAGTTCGTGCGCGCCCACATGGCGGCCGAGGGGGCCGAGACGGCCCTGGACGCCGACCTGCGGCTGGACACGCACGTGATGATGGTCGACGACCCCGTCAAGCGCGTCGACAACATGACGATGGACTGGGGCCTGGAGGCCCGGGTGCCCTTCCTCGACCACGAACTGGTCGAGCTGGCCGCGGCCTGCCCGCCCGAACTGAAGCTCGCCGACGGCGGCAAGGGCATCCTGAAGGCGGCCGGACGCAAGGTCCTGCCCCGGGAGGTCGTCGACCGGCCCAAGGGCTACTTCCCGGTCCCCGCGATCAAGCACATGGCGGGCCCGGTCCTGCAGCGGGTCCGCGAGACCCTCACCTCCCCGGAGGCGAAGGAGCGCGGCGTCTTCCGCCAGGAGTACGTCGCCGAGCTGCTCGCGGCACCCAACGAGCACCGGACCAGGCGAGGAGCGAACACACTGTGGCAGGTCGCGCTGCTGGAGACATGGCTCCAGACCCACGGCATCCGCTGAGCGGGGCGAACGCGGGAGCCGGGCACGCCGGGGAGAACGGGACCGCCGGGGGTGCCGGCGGTCCGGCCCCAGCCCCGGGCGGCGCGGGGGCGGGCGCCGGCGGCCGGGGCGCGGACGGTGCCCCTGCGGCCGGCCGGGCGCACGCCGGGGCGGCGCGGGCCGGGCGCGGCCGGGAAGACGCGCCCGCCCCCGGCCGCACCGGTGACGGGGCGCCCGGCCGGGCGTACGGTGCTCCGGTGGCGCCCGGACCGGCGCGCGGCGGCATGGAGGTGACCGAGCCGGCGCACCACGGGCACGTGGACACGCGCCGGCCCCGGCAGGCGCGCGCGGACTCCGGGGTGATCGCGCGAGGCGGCGAGGCGCTGCACGCGTTCGGTCCGGTGCACCTGGCCACGGGGCCGGACGGGGGCGGCGCGGCCGCGATCCGCGCGGCGCCGGAGCCGGTGCACCTGGCGGACACCGCCGCCCCCTACGACGTCCCGCAACCCCTGGTCGCCCACGGCTGCTGGTACCCCTCCGTGGACCCCGGCGGCCGGCACGTCGCCTTCATCTGCGACCGCACCGGAGTGCCCCAGCTGTGGGCCGGGCCCGTGGACGGCGGGCAGGTCCGGCTCCTGGACGCCGATCCGGAGCCGGTGACCGAGGTGTCCTGGTCGCCGGACGGCCGGTGGATCGCCTACACCACCGCCCCCGGCGGCGGGGAGCTGACCCGGGTCCTGTGCGTCCGCCCCGACGGCACCGGACGGCGCCTGCTGGCCGGGGGCGAGCCCGGCACCTCCGCCCACCTGGGCTGCTGGACGCACGACGGCTCGGCCCTCGCGGTGACCGTCAGGGAGCCCGGCCCCGCCGTCCTCACCCGGGACGGACCCGACGCGCCGACCGCGTCGGCCGATCCGCAGGTGCCCGTGCGCACCCGCGACTGGACCGGCCGCGCCGGCCGCGCGGTGCTGCTCGGCGGCACGGCCCTCACCACGGCGCCCCACCCCGTCCACCTCGACGCCCCCGCGGCCGGCGTCCACCCGCCCCACCCCGGCGCGGTGCGCGAACAGCCCGGCCCGAGGACCCTGACGGCCTACCTGGTCGACCCGGAGGGCGAGGCGGCGCCGGTCCTGCTGGCGAGCGAACCCGGGGCGCCGACCCTGCGCGTGTGCGACGTGAGCCGGGACGGCCGGCTGGCCCTGCTGCGCCGCGGGCCCCGCGGCAACCGCGAGGCGCTCGTGGTGCGCGGTGCCGACCGCACCGTCACCTGCGCGGTCCGGGTCGCCGACGGGGACCCGTGGATCGGCGGCTTCTCACCGGACGGCCGCACGCTGTGGCTGCGCAGCGACAGTGGCCGCGAGTACGCCGCCCTGCTCGCGGTCCGGCTCGGCCCGCGGGGGCAGCAGCTGGACCGGACGGTCGCCGCCGCCCGACCCGACTGCGACCTGGAACTGCTCGCCCTCGACCGCGAGGCGCACAGCGCCGTGCTGTGCTGGAACGTGCGGGGCGTCAGCGAGCTGGAGGTCGCGGCCCTGGCGCCGGCGGCCCCGGAACGGCACGGGGCGGACGGGACGCGGCGTCCCGGTGCCGCCGCCGGCGCCCCGGGGCAGGGACCGCCCGTCCCCGCGGCGCGTGCGGCCGTCCCGGCGGCCGTCCCGGACGGCACCGGGACGCGCCCGGCCGCCCCGGTGGGCGCCGCGGACGCCCACGAGCCGCCCGGCCTCCCGCCGGACCTCCCCCTGCTCGGCCCCTCCCGCGCCGTGGCGCTGCCCCACGAGGTCGTCGTCCGCGCCGCCCCCGGCTTCGGCCCCGACGGCCCCGTGGTGGCCCTGTCGGGTTCGCGGCGGCGGCCCGGCGTGTGGTGGCTGCCCCAGGGGGCGGCGCTGCGCACCCCCTGGTCCTCGCGCGACGAGGAGCAGGTGCCGGACGGCCGGCCGCCGGTGCGGCCGGTACCGCTGCGCCCCCTCGCCCGCGACGGACTCGCCCTGGGCGGCTGGTACTACCGGGCGCCGGGCCGTTCGCCGGGTGAGCCGGCGCCGTGCGTCCTGCACCTGCACGGCGGTCCCGAGGAACAGGAACGCCCCGTCCTGGAACCGCTCTACCACGAGCTGCTGGGCCGCGGCCTGGACGTCTTCGCGCCCGACATCCGCGGCTCGTCGGGGTACGGCCGCTCCTTCGTCGACGCCGACCTGGGCGAGGGCCGCTTCGCCGCGATCGAGGACGTGGCCGCCTGCGCGGCCCACGTGGTGGTGGAGGGCATGGCCGACCCCCGGCGGCTGGCGGTGATGGGCCGCTCGTACGGCGGCTACCTGGTGATGGCCTCGCTGGTCTGGCACCCGGAGCTGTTCCGTACGGGGGTGGCGGTGTGCGGGATGTCGGACCTGCACACGTTCTTCGCCGGTACCGAGCCGTGGATCGCCGAGTCGGCCGCCCACAAGTACGGGCATCCGGAGCGCGACCGCGACCTGCTGCGGGACCTGTCACCGATGAGCCGGATCGACGCCCTGCGCGTGCCCGTCCTGACCGTGCACGGCGAGCACGACACCAACGTGCCGCCGGGGGAGTCGGAGCAGTTCGTCCGGGCGGCCCGGGAGCGCGGGCTGGAGGCGGAACTCCTGCTGCTGCGCGAGGAGGGGCACGACTTCCGCCGCGCGGACAACCGGCGCCTGTTCCGCCGCACCGCCGCCGACTGGATCCAGCGGCACCTCGCCGACTGAGGGCCGGGACCGGGACCGCGCCAGTCGATGGGCGGGGAGTCCGCCACCTCCCCCGGGCTCGATCTCCGGCCCGGCCCGGCGCGGGAGCCCCACCAGGTCGCGCACGCCGTGGGCCGGACCGGGGACCTCGCCGTCCGTCCGCACCCGGCGGCCGCCGGCCGGGGACGTCCGATGCACGGTCACGGGGCGCTCGGCGGGCACGGCTCCGGCACCGGCGTGCCCGGGCGGCCCCGCACCCCGGCCGGTCAGGAGTGCGCCGCGGCCCGTGCCAGCGCCTCCCGGGCGGCAGGTAGCGCCCCGGCGCGGTCGTCCGGGACGAGGCCGATGCGGGTGCGCCGGTCCAGGAGGTCCGATACGTCCAGGGCGCCCTCGTGCCGGGCGGCCCACACGAGTTCGGCACGGGTGACCGGGTGCCCCGGCAGGGCCGGCTCGGCCAGGGCCGGATCCCGCTCCGCGAGGGCGAGGACCGCGGGGGCCTCGGTGCCGTAGCGGTGGACCAGCCGGCGGGGCGCGGGCAGGGCGCGCAGCCGTGCGGGGGCGGCGGCGCCGACCAGGGGCAGGGCGGCGGTGGGGGAGGGGCCCGCGGACAGGCCGCGCGCCGCGGCGGCGGCGTCGACGGCGTCCTCGGCCATCCGCCGGTAGGTGGTCAGCTTGCCGCCGACCACGGTGACCACGCCCTCGGACGAGGTGAGCACCGCGTGCCGGCGGGAGATGTCGCAGGTGCGGGCGGCGCCGGGTCCCTCGTGCCCGGAGGTGTCCAGCAGGGGCCGCAGTCCGGCGAAGGCGCCGGCGACCTCCTCCCGCCGCACCGGCGCGTCCAGCACCGGTCCGAGGACGTCGAGGAGGAAGCCGACGTCGCTCTCGGGGGCCTCCGGCACGTCCGGTACCCCGTCCTCGACGGGCTCGTCGGTGAGACCGACGTAGACCCGGCCGTCCCCCTGGGGCAGGACGAGGACGAAGCGGTTGGTCTCGCCCGGGACCGGGATGTGCAGGCCCGCCGGGAGGGAGCCGAGCCGCTCCGAGCGCAGGACGAGGTGCGTGCCGCGCGACGGGCGGATGCGGACGCCGTCGACGAGCCCGCCGGCCCACACGCCGGTGGCGTTGATCACGGCGCGGGCCCGGATCTCGCCCTCCTCGCCGGTGAGCTCGTCGCGGATCCGGGCGCCCGTGCCGGTCAGTTCCAGCACCCGCACCCGGGTGAGCACGCGGGCGCCGTGGGCGGCGGCCGTCCGCGCCAGCGCGGTGACCAGCCGGGCGTCGTCGCTCACCCGTCCGTCCCAGGACAGCAGTCCGCCGCGCAGGCCGGCGGCGCGCACCGCGGGCGCCAGGTGCCGGGCCTGCGCCGCGGTGAGCCGGCGGGGCGCCGGCAGGACCCGGCGCGGGGTCCGCGCGGCCAGCCGCAGCATGTCCCCGGCCCGGAAGCCGGCCCAGGCCAGGGAGGCCTGGGCGCGCGACACCAGGGGGGTCAGCGGCAGGACGAAGGGCTGGGCGGCCACCAGGTGCGGGGCGGTGCGGGTCATCAGGACGCCGCGTTCGGCCGCGCTCTCGTGCGCGACGTCGAACTGCGCGGACGCCAGGTAGCGCAGTCCGCCGTGGATGAGCTTGGAACTCCAGCGGGACGTGCCGAAGGCGAGGTCGTGGGCGTCGACGGCGACCACGTCGAGCCCGCGGGCGGCGGCGTCCAGGGCGGCGCCCGCCCCGGTCGCGCCGAGGCCGACGACCAGGACGTCGGCCACCGTGCCGTCCGCCGCCGCGGCCAGTTCGCCGGCACGCCGCCCGGCGCTGAGGGAGGACCCCGGTGCCGCGGCGGACCCGGGCCGGCTGCTGGTGGGGCTCATGGGCTGAGGGTCCTCTCCAGAAGGGTGCGCAGCTCGCCGAGGAAGGCGGACGCGCCGAGTTCGGGGTCGTCCTCGTCGGTCATGGTGCGCAGCGACAGCGCGAAGGACTGCACGGCCAGCAGCGTGGTGCGGGCCTGCCGTTCCACGTGGGCGATCCGGACGGACCCGTCCGCGTGGCCCTCGCGCAGGGCGTCGGCGAGCAGCCCGAGCAGCGCCTCCTGGCTGGCTCCGCGCCGGTCGAGCACGTAGGGGAGGAGCAGCTCGGGGTCGACGTCGACGATCTTGCGGAACAGGGGGTGGGCGCGGAACGCCTCCACCCCCGCGACCAGCCCCGCCACGATCCGGGTCCGCGTGTCCGCGCCGTCCGCGCGCGGCGGCATCGCGCCGGTGGCGACGGCGATCCACTCACGGGTCATCAGATCGCCCACCAGTGACCGCAGATCGGGCCAGCGCCGGTACAGCGTCATCCGGGACACGCCGGCACGGCGGGCCACGTCGGCCAGGGTGGTGCGGCGGACCCCGACGGCCAGCACGCAGTCGCGCACCGCGTCGAGCACGGCGTCGCCGCCCGAACGGTTGTGACGAATAGGCGCCATGTGTCACAGTGTAACGCCCCGGAGTCGGGGCGGAAGACGGCACCGCGCGCACCGAGCGAACCGACCTGTGAGGACGACCGTGTCGATGGACATGCTGTGGAACGGCTGGGGCGACCCGGCGAAGGCGGCACCCCTGCCCGACACGGCGACCGCGCTGCTGCGCGACCTGCTCGGCGTCACACCGCGCCCCGCCGGGGCGCTCGCCCTGCCGGACCTCCGCCCGCCCGCCACCACGGCCGCCCCGGCCGCGCTGCGCGCCCTCGCCGACGCCGTCGGCGGCGCGGAGCACGTCCGCACGGACGCCGAGAGCCGGATCCGGCACACCCGCGGCAAGTCCACCCCCGACCTGCTGCGCATCCGCGCGGGCGACACCGGTGACGTCCCCCAGGCCGTCGTCCTGCCCGCCTCCCACGAGGACGTCCTCGCCGTGCTGCGCGCCTGCGCCGCGCACGGCCTGGCCGTCGTGCCCTTCGGCGGCGGCACCTCCGTGGTCGGCGGCCTCGCCCCGCAGCGGCGCGACTTCGTCGCCCTCGACCTGCGGCGCATGAACGCCCTGCTCGACCTGGACCCCGTCTCCCGCACCGCCGTCCTGCAGCCCGGCCTGCGCGCCCCCGAGGCCGAAGCCCTCCTCGCCGCCCGCGGGTTCACCCTCGGGCACTTCCCGCAGTCCTTCGAGTGGGCCACCGTCGGCGGCTTCGCCGCCGCCCGCTCCAGCGGCCAGGCCTCGGCCGGATACGGCCGCTTCGACGAGATGGTGCTCGGCCTCACCCTCGCCACCCCCGAGGGCACCCTGGAAACCGGCCGCGCCCCCCGCTCCGCCGCCGGCCCCGACCTGCGCCAGCTGGTCCTCGGCTCCGAGGGCGCCTTCGGCGTCATCACCTCCGTCACCGTGCGGATCCGCCCGCTGCCCGAGCACCGCGTGTACGAGGGCTGGCGGTTCGCCTCCTTCGAGGAGGGTGCCGCCGCGCTGCGCCGGCTCGCCCAGGACGGACCGCCGCCCACCGTCCTGAGGCTGTCCGACGAGACCGAGACGCTCGTCGGCCTCGCCCAGCCCGACGCGATCGGCGCCGCCGCGGCCCGCGGCGACACCGGATGCCTGGCCGTCACCGGCTACGAGGGCGCGCGGCGGGACACCGGTCCGCGCCGCGAGCGGGCGGCGGCCGTGCTGCGCGCCGCCGGGGGGACCCACCTCGGCGCGGAACCCGGCGAACGCTGGGCCCGCGGACGCTACTCCGCCCCCTACCTGCGCGACGCCCTGCTCGACGCGGGAGCCTTCGCCGAGACCCTGGAGACCGCCGCCTTCTGGTCCCGCGTCCCCGCGCTGTACGACTCCGTGCGCACCGCGCTCACCGACACCCTCACCCGGGCAGGTACGCCTCCCCTGGTCATGTGCCACATCTCCCACGTGTACGAGAACGGCGCCTCCCTGTACTTCACCGTGGTCAGCGCCCGGGGCGAGGACCCGGTCGCGCACTGGACGCCCGCCAAGCACGCGGCCAACGAGGCCGTCCTCGCCGCCGGCGGCACCATCTCCCACCACCACGGAGTGGGCACCGACCACCGCGACTGGTACGTCCGCGAGGCCGGCCCCCTGGGCATCGGGGCCCTGCGCGCCGTCAAGCGCCGCCTGGACCCCGACGGCCTGCTCAACCCCGGCGTCCTACTGCCCGCCGACTGACCCGTCCCGGACCCGCCCCGTTCCCGCTCCGCCCTTGCCCCGCCCCCTCCCGTCACGCTCGTCCGCCCCGGAGGCACACCGATGCGACAGTTCACCGCCGTCGTCAACCCGACCGCGGGCGGCTCCGCCGGGGCGGCGACGCTCCTCCGGCTGGCCCGGCTGCTCCGCGAGGCCGGCGCCCCGCTGGAGACCGAGTACAGCCTCAGCCTCGCCCACGCCCGGGACCTCGCCCGCCGGGCCGGCGAACGCGGCCGGGTGGTCCTGGCGGTCGGCGGCGACGGCATCGCCGGCGGCATCGGCGGGGCGCTCAGCGGCACCGGCACCGTACTCGGGCTCGTACCCGCCGGACGCGGCAACGACTTCGCCCGCGCCCTGGGCCTGCCCGACGACCCCGCCGCCCTCGCCGGGATCCTGCTGCACGGCGAGCCCCGACGGGTCGACACCCTCGAGGTCGAGTCGGCCGCCCACCCGCGCACGGTGGTCCTGGGCAGCGTCTACGCCGGCGTCGACGCGCTGGCCAACCGGCACGCCAACCGCTCCCGCCTGCTGCGCGGCGCCGCCTCCTACTACGCGGGCGGTCTGCGCGCGGTCGCCGCCTGGCGCCCGGCGGACTACCGCGTCACCCTGGACGGCCGGGAGCACGCCCACCGCGGTTACACCGTCGTCGCCGCCAACTCCCCGTACTACGGCTCCGGCCGCCTCATCGCCCCCGCCGCGCGGGTCGACGACGGCCTGCTCGACGCCGTGCTGATCCGCGAGGCACCGCGCCGCCTCTTCTTCGCCCTGATGAACGAGCTGAGGACGGGCGCCCACGTGCACCGCCCGGAAGTGCGGGTCCTGCGCGGCCGGGAACTGCGCGTCGAGGCCTCCCGGCCCGTGCCCTGCGGTGCCGACGGCGAGGTGGAGGCCGTCTTGCCCGTGACGGTGCGGGTACGGCCCGGTGACCTGGCCGTACTGTACTGACGGACTGGCCGGGGGTGGCGCGGGCGGGGGTGCGGGGGACGGCGGCCCACCACGAGCGGGGCGGGCCGCCGTACGCGCTCGGTGCCGGTGCCGGCACCGCTGCCGGCGCGTGCGGCGGGACCGCCGGCGCCGGGCTGCCGCGGTCGCTGGGTGACCGCCTTCCTCGGCGGCAGGGCGGGGCGGGCGGGCAAGGACGCTCCCCTCCGTGACCCGGGGCCGGGCCGGTCAGGCGTCGCCGAGCCGGCGCACGTCCTCCTCGTCCCACTTCCGGGTGTCCCGCGGCTCGGCGTACGGTTCGGTCTCGGGCGGATGGCCCCCGGCGATGGCCCGCTGCCGCACGGTCTCCGCGTCGAACTCCAGGCCGAGCAGGATCGCCAGGTTGCTGATCCAGAGCCAGACCAGGAAGACGATGACGCCGGCCATCGTGCCGTACGTCTTGTTGTACGAGGCGAAGTTGGCCACGTAGAACGCGAAGCCGGCGGAGGCGATCAACCAGATGACGAGGGCGAGGAAACTGCCCGGGGTGATCCACCGCAGGCCCCGCACCTTGGCGTTGGGCGTCGCCCAGTACAGGATCGCGATCATCATGACGACCAGGACGACCAGGACGGGCCACTTGGCGATCGACCACGCCGTCAGCGCCGCGTCCCCCAGTCCGAGCGCCTGCCCGGCCCGGCTGGCCAGTCCGCCGGTGAAGACCACGATCAGGGCGCTCGCCACGGCCAGCACCATCAGGACGACCGTCACACCGAGGCGCACCGGCAGGACCTTCCACACCGGCCGGCCCTCGGGCATGTCGTACACGGCGTTGGCCGTGCGGATGAAGGCGGCCACGTAACCGGAGGCCGACCAGACGGCGAGCGCGATGCCGACGACGGCCATGACGGAACCGGTGCCCGCGCTGCCCTGCAACTGCTCCACCGCCCGCGTCAGGATGTCGCGCGCGGGACCGGGGGCGAGCTGCTTGATGTTCGACAGCAGCTTGTCCGTGGTCGACCTGCCGGTCAGGCCCAGCAGCGAGACGAGCACCAGCAGCGCCGGGAAAAGCGACAGCACGCCGTAGTACGTGAGCGCCGCCGCCCGGTCGGTCAGCTCGTCGTCCTTGAACTCGCGCAGCGAGCCCTTCAGGACCCGGCGCCAGGCGCCCTTGGGCAGTTCGGTGGGCGCGTGCGGCGCCCGCCGTTCCACCTCGGGCCCCGGCCCGGCCTCCTCGGGCGTCGGGGGCGCCGGGGCCTCGTCGCCGTCGTGGTGGTCCTTGTGTCCTGGAAGGTGCGGTTTTGCCATGTCTGCCGGGTAACCCCCGGTCACGCCGTTACGCCCCGCTCGCGGGAGGAGAAGCACCCGGTGGGCGGGGCAGACACCGCGAGGGGCTCGGCACGGGGCCCACCGGGCGGGGGCGGGCGGCACGGGGGCCGCGACGCCGTCCTCGTGCCGGGCGGAACGGGGGCCGGCGTGGGCCCGCAGGGGAAGCAGCGGGCGTTCGGATGCGTTCCGGCCGGCCGGAACGCGGTTCCGCAGGGGTGCGCACCGGCCCCGCGGCGCCTCTCAGCCTCCCTGGCCGGACTCCGCGGACAGCTGCCGCCAGCAGCGGTGGACGTGTTCCTCGGCCCGGTGCACGGCGTTCCAGGAAGCCTCGGCCGGGGGCCCGGCGGCGGGGGACGGGGCGGTGCGGCGCCACGGCGGACGGGCGGCGCCGGCACCGTGCGGCACCGGTCCGCGCCGCCTGTGTGTGGCGGCCCGGCGGGCGGCCAGGACGGCACCGGCCGCCGCGGCGGCCGTCAGGACGGGGAGCGTGTGTACGGACACAGGGAGAGGTCTTTCCGTGCGGGTGGCGGGTTTCTGCCGGGGGAGGGGGCCGGCGCGTGCCGCTGCCGACCCCCGTGCGAGGCCGTCCCCGCCGGGTGGTGCCGTGATCAGCCGGCGGCACCGGTACGGCCCGCGCCGGCCGTGGCCCCGGCACGGGCCGGCCCGCTCGCGCGGGTCCGGCGGCGAAGTGCCCGGGGGCCGGCCGGCCGTGGGCGGCCGGTGCCGCCCGGGGGCTCATCCCTTGCGGCGGCAGACCAGCCACACCACGAGGGCCACGCCCGCGCCCGCCAGCAGCGCGGTGCGGTTGTCGCGGGCCACCTGCGCGTACTGGGCGGTCCTGGCCCGCACCGGCTCGGGCGCCTTCTCCTCCCAGACCGAACCGGCCCGGGCCGCCTTGGCGCGGGTCAGATCGGCGGCCTGGGCGGCCTTGTCCTTGACCGGGTCGGGCAGCTTGTCCTGCACGCGGGAGGCGGCCTCGGCCGCCTTGGCCTTCAGCACGCCGGCCTTGGCGGCGGCCTGTTCCCTGATCTCGCCGGCCTTCTCCTGGGCGCGGGCCTTGACGTCAGTCTTGGCGGCGAGCGCCTCGACCGTCTCGCCGAGCTCGGCGCGGGTCTGCTCGACCTGTTCGCGCAGCTCCTCCGGGCTCTGGGCGGTCTCGTGGGGAAGCTCGGTCATCGGTGCGCACTCTCCTTGATCTCGGCCACGTCGGCCTTGACGTTCTCGATGGTCTGCTCCGGCGTGGGCGGCGCGGCCCGGGAGGCCTGCTTCTTCCCGGTGATCGCCATCACCGCGGCGATCACTCCGAGCAGCGCGGTGACGATGAGACCCGCGGCCCACACCGGCAGCGGCACCGCCAGGGCGGCGATGACGGTGGCCACGAGGGCCTGCAGCATCAGGAAGCCCAGGACCCCGGCTCCGCCGAACATCCCGCCGGCCTTGCCGTAGGACTTGCCCTTCTCCTTCATCTCCGCCTGTGCCAGACGCAGTTCGTTGCGCACCAGCTCCGTGAGCTGCTGCGACGCGCGCTGCACCAGCTCGCCCACCGGCTCGGAACCCGGTGTCCGCGGACCTGATTCGTAGTGTTGCTGCGTACTCGCCACGGCGATCACCTCGCGTCACTTGCTTGTACTGGCCCCCGGGCGCCGCGGCACCCGGCCATCCGCTGAGGGCGAGTACCCCGAAAAGACCGGTTCAGGGCAGGTGAACGCGCTTTTCCCGCCCTGGCGCCGGCGGCTTCCGGCCACCGGGCCCCCGGGCGCGGGCGGCGACGGGGCCGGGGCTCCCGGACGACGCGGGCCGGCCGTCGGTGACCGCCGGCGACTTCGACGCCGAGCGTTCCGGGCAGGCGTGCGCCGAGCGGGCGGGGGAAGCGGGGCTGGTGGGAAGGGGCAGGGATCGCACCGGCCGTCCGCGGGTGCGGTGAGGGACGAGGAAGGGCACTCGGTGAGCGGCGAGTACATGCGGATCGGCGAGGTCGCCGCGCGGACCGAGCTGTCGCTGCGCACGATCCGGCACTACGAGGACACCGGCCTGGTCACCCCCTCCGCCCGCTCCCAGGGCGGTTTCCGTCTGCACACGGAGGCCGACGTCGCCCGGCTGATGGTCATCCGCCGCATGAAGCCGCTCGGTTTCACCCTCGACGAGATGCGTGCTCTCCTGACCGCCACCGACCGCCTCGACTCGGGAGAGGAACTGCCGCCCGAGGAGCGCGCGCACCTGCTGGAGCAGATCCGCGGCTTCGAGCAGGCCGTGCAGCGCAGGATCGAGGACCTGCGCACCCAGCTAG
The DNA here is from genome assembly GCF_030499535.1 of Streptomyces sp. TG1A-8. NCBI lineage: Bacteria > Bacillati > Actinomycetota > Actinomycetes > Kitasatosporales > Streptomycetaceae > Streptomyces > Streptomyces sp. TG1A-8. The sequence goes on along the minus strand of NZ_JASTLB010000001.1, from coordinate 720,957 downwards.
CCCGCGCCGAGGAGCTAGCCGCCACCCTGCACGCCCGCCTCCCGTCCAGCCGGACGTCGTCCCGCTGACCGGGACGGGATCGGACCGGAACGACGTGTCCGAACCGGATCGGACAGGACCGAACCGGATCGGACCGGCCTGGCCGATGTGCGCCGCCCCCGGACGCACGAGGACCCCGTGGCGCGACCGGCGGGGAGTGCCGTGGCGCACGGGTGGTTCCGCCCGTGCAGGGCGGGGTCGTCGCCCGGGGCGACTGCCGCGCAGCACGGCCGGGGAGGGGCTTGAATGGAGGGAGGAAGCGAGACCAGACGTGACCGGCGGAAGCACAGCAGATGGCGAACCCGAACACCTCCGCGTGGGAGCTCGGCGATGCGCGTGCCGCCGGCGAGGCCCTCTTCGTGGTCGACGCCGCGGGACGCGTGGTCATGTGCGGCAGCGGTGTGCAGGGACCGGCGGGCCGGCCGTGGCGGCAGGTGTGCGGGCGGCCCCTCACCAACCTGCTGCTGGAGCCCGTCGGCTGGCCGGAACTACGCGCCCGCGCCGAGGCCTCGGGACCGCAGACGGTGACGCTGCGCGGCGCGGACCTGGCGGACGCCGTGTTCCGCGCCGAGGTGCACCCGCTGCGCACGGCCGGTCGGCCGCACTTCTGGGTGCGCCTGGTCCCCCTGGACGTCGCCCGGCGCCGCGAGGAGAACGACGACCTGGTGCGCGCGCTCTTCGCGCAGCGCCAGGTGGGCCTGTCGATCCGGGACATGGACCTGAGGGTCACGCGGCTCAACATCACCCCGGCCTCCCTGGGACCGCCGAGCGAGGCCGGCGCCGCCATGCACCCCGTCGGGCGGGGCATCGAGGAGGTCCTGGTGCCCGAGGACGCGGCGGCCGTGCGCGCGCGGCTCGAAGGGGTCGCCGCGACCGGGGAACCGCTGATGGACTGGGTGCACCGGGCCCGGCTCCGCCACTCGCCGGAGCGGGAGCGGGTCCTGTCGTTCCAGGCCTTCCGCCTGCACGACGCCCGCGGCACGCCCAGCGGCGTGGCCGTCATCTTCACGGAGGTCACCGAGCAGCAGCTGGCCCGGCAGCGGATGACGATGCTGCAGGCGGCGGCCGAACGCATCGGCTCCACCCTCGACGTCACCCGTGAGGCCGAGGAACTGGCCGGCGTCATGGTCTCGACGGGGTTCGCCGACCTGGCCGCCGTGGACCTCACCCACGGTGTGCTGCGCGGTGCGGAGCCGCAGGGGCTCCGGCTGGAGACCGTGGTGCGCAGGGTGGCCGTGGCCTCGGCGCACGGCCCGTGGCCGGCGCAGGTGCACCCGCGCGGAGCGGACTTCCGGCTCGGCACGCCGGAGAGCGACCACGTGCGCAGCGCCCGGGCCGTCTACAAGGCCGACCTGAGCGACTGGTTCCGGGACTTCGCGGACGACCCCGAGCATGCCCGGCTGTTCCTGCCGCCCGCCGCGGTGTCCTACCTCGTCGCGCCCCTGGTGGCCAGGGAACGGCCGCTGGGCGCCCTGGTGATGTGGCGGACGAGCAGGAACGCCCTGTTCGGCCGCAGCGACGCCGACCTGGCCCAGGAGATCGCGTCCCGGGCCGCGCTCGCGCTGGACAACGCGCGCCGCTACACCCGCGAGCGCAAGACGGCCGAGGCGCTGCAGCGCAGCCTGCTGCCCAAGGGCGTCAAGGAGACCAGCGCGGCGGACACCGTCGGCCACTACATCCCCGCGGCGAGCGCGCAGGACATCGGCGGCACCTGGTTCGACGTGATCCCGCTGTCGTCCTCGCGCACCGCCTTCGTCGTCGGTGACGTCTCCGGCCGCGGACTGGCCGCGGCGGCCACCATGGGGCGCCTGCGCACGGCCATCCACACGCTGACCGACCTCGACCTGGGACCGGGCGAACTGCTGACCCACCTGGACGATCTCGTGGTCCACCTCGCGGCGGACGAAAGCGCGGACGAGGCGTTCGCCGACGAGCCGGCCCCGGAGGGCGCCGCCCGGCCCGGCATGGCGGCGACCTGCCTGTACTGCGTGTACGACCCGGTCGACGGGAGCTGTGAGATGGCCAGCGCCGGGCACCCGCCCCCCGTGCTCGCCGCCCCCGGAACACCCGCCGAGCCGGTCAAGCTCGTCCCCGGACCGGTGCTCGGCAACGGCAGGCTGCCCTTCGAGGCCGTCAGCCTCACCCTCGGCCCCGGCAGCCTGCTGGCCTTCCACAGCACCGCGCTGCTGGCCGGCGGTACCGGGGACGCCTTCGACACGCGGCGGCGGCTGCTCTGCCGGGCGCTCACCGACGCCGCGCAGGGCCGTTCCTCCGCTTCCCAGGCCAGCAGCCTGATCCGCAGGGAGCTGATCACCGCGCCGCTGGACCGGGACGTGTCCCTGTTGCTCGCCCGCATCCACCGCCTGCCCGCCTCGTCCATCGCCACCTGGCGGTTCTCCGGCGACCCGGCCGAGGTGGCCACCGCCCGGCAGCACGTGCAGCAGCAGCTCACGGACTGGGGACTGCAGGAGTTGCACTTCACCACCGAGCTGGTCGCCAGCGAACTGGTCACCAACGCCATCCGCCACGGCGGGGGCGGTGACGTCGCACTGCGCCTCATCCACGACCGGACCCTGGTCTGCGAAGTGGGCGACAGCAGCCAGACCCAGCCCCGGCTGCGCCGGGCCCGGCTGTCCGACGAGGGCGGGCGGGGCCTGTTCCTCGTGGCCCAGATGTGCCGCCGCTGGGGCAGCCGCTACACCACCGACGGCAAGACCATCTGGGCCGAACAGTCACTCACCCCCGACTGAGGCCGTCCCGGCCGGTGCCGGTCCCCGGCAGCGGGAGGCCCGCCGTGCCGGGGCCGGGGGCCGGAGGAGCGGCGGGCCCGTGCCCGGCCGGCGGTGCGGCCTGCCGCCCCCGGGGTGTCACCCGAGCGCCGGCGGCGCGGCCTGCGGTGACGTTCCCCAGTCCGACGGGCGGGGGCCGACGGTGAGGGTCAGCGCCCGGTGCGAACGCAGGGCGTCGGTGGTCAGGTAGGTGCGGCCGTACGCCGCCCCGTCGAGGCGGGCCGACTGGATGTAGCGGTCCGCGGCCGAGGTGCCGGGTGCCGTGAGGGTGAGCCGGCCGTGGGGGTAGTAGCGGCGGTCCAGGGTGAGGTTGACGCGGTCGAAGACGGGGGTGGACAGGCCCCAGGTGTCGTAGCCGGGCTGGACGGGGAAGAGGCCGATGGACGACAGCACGTGCCAGGCGGACATCGTGCCGAGGTCGTCGTTGCCGGTCATCCCGGTGGGCCCGTCGGTGAAGAGGGTCAGCGCCGCGTGGACCACGTCCGTGGTCTTCCAGGGCTGGCCGGTGGACAGGTAGGTGTAGGGCGCGATCAGGTCGGGCTCGTTCTGCGGGTTGTACTTGTCGGCGTCGTAGTAGTCGTACGCGCCTCCGTGCACCCACACCTCGCGGGCGGTGCGCTCCGGGTCCTCCAGCAGCCGGTCGTAGGCGAAGAAGGAGTCCAGGCGGTCGTTGGCGGCGCGCTGTCCGCCGATGAGGTCCACCATGCCGGGCAGGTCCTGCGGGACGAGCCACTGGTACTGCCAGGCGGTGCCCTCGTGGAAGCCCTCGCTGCGGGCCGGGTCGTCCGGTCCGGTGAAGGCGCCGGAGGCGTCGCGGGCGCGGAAGAAGCCGGTCGAGGGGTCGAAGACGTTGCGGTAGCTGCGGGCGCGGGCGGCGTAGCGGGCGGCGTCGGCCTCGTGGCCCAGGTCGCGCGCCATCCGGGCGAGCATCGCGTCCGACAGGGCGTACTCCAGCGTCGCCGAGGGGCCGTGGTCGTAGTCGGAGTCGCCCGGCTTCGCGTGCGGGCGGTCCTTGAGGTAGGGGACGAACCCGTTCGCGAGGTACTCCCGGTTGCCCTCCCGGCCCACGGACGGCGAGTCCGCCGGCGGCACGCCGTCGGCGTTCTTCCGCAGCGCCCGGTAGGCCCGCTCCTCGTAGCCCTTGAGGAGGCCCTGCTGGTAGGCGTTGGTCAGGAAGGGGGTGACCGGGTCGCCGGTCATGATGTTCGTCTCGACGGTGCCGTAGCCCCACTTGGGCAGCCAGCCGCCCTCCTCGTCGATCCTGATCACCGAGATGGCCATGTCGCGGGCCTCGCGCGGCGCGAGCAGGGAGAGCAGTTGGGACTGGGTGCGGTAGGTGTCCCACAGCGACCAGTTCTGGTAGTACGTGAAGCCCTTGGCGCGGTGCACCTCCCGGTCCCAGCCGGTGTAGCGGCCGTCGGCGTCGCTGCCGGTGTTCGGCGCGAGGAAGGAGCGGTACAGCGACGAGTAGAAGGTGCGGCGCTGCTCGTCGCCGCCGCCGCGCACGCGCACGTCGTCGAGCCGGTCCTCCCAGGCCCGCCGGGCCGCGCGGCGCACGGCGTCGAAGGACCGGCCGCCCTCCGCACGCAGGTTGACGGCCGCGCCGCGCGCGTCGACGTACGACAGCGCGGTGGTCGCCTCGACGGTACGGTCCCCGGTGGTGTCGAACCGGACGTACGCCCCGTCGGAACCCGTCCTCGCGCCGTCGGTGACGGTCGATCCGTTCCAGGTGCCGTAGGCCGTGAAGGGGCGGTCGAAGCGGGTCAGGGTGTAGACGGTGTAGGGCAGGGTGTCCTGGCAGAAGCCGCGGCCGGTGAGGGTGGTCCGTACGGTGTGGTCGTCCAGGATCTCCACCCGGGTGGCGACCTTGCGGTGCAGCGACTGGGCGGCGTTGAGCAGGACGTTGGCCTTGTCGGTGGCCGGGAAGGTGTAGCGCTGCACGCCGGTGCGGGCGGTCGCGGTCAGTTCGGCGTCGACGCCGCTGTCCAGGCCGACGCGGTAGTAGCCGGGGCTCGCCTCCTCGTGGTCGTGGCCGAACCCGGCGGCGTAGCGCGCGTAGTCCGTCGAGGTGACGTCGCCGGTGGTCGGCAGCACCGGCAGGTCGCCGCCGAGGCCGCAGCCCACGCCGGAGAGGTGGGTCAGGGAGAAGCCGCGGATGTGGTCCTCGGCGTAGTCGTAGCCGGTGTTGTGGCCGGTGTCGGGGGACAGTTGCACCATGCCGAAGGGCACGGCCGCGCCGGGGTAGGTGTTGCCCTCGTTCTGGGTGCCGATGAACGGGTTGACGAGGTCGGTCAGGCGCGTGCCGGAGGACCCGTCGGCCTGTGCGGTCGCGGGAGCGGTGAGCAGCGCGGTCGCCGCCAGGGTCCCGGCCAGGCACAGACCGAGGTGCCGTTTCCAAGTCATGAAGGCCTCGGGAGGGTTGGGAACGGGGTGGGACGGATGATCGCGGACAGGTGATCGATCCGGTCCAGTACAACGTTGTCATGGACAGTAGTGGGCATGACAACATGGAATGCGGACCCCGTCCAGGGGCGCGGCGAAGCTGATCCTCCATCAGGCCCTCGGCCCCGCGGGGGGACGGGCGCGCGTACGGGCGGGTGCCCCGGTCCCGGCCTTCCCGTGCGGCCCGCGTGGCCGGCGCGGGCGCCGTTCCCTCAGCCGGTGCCCGCCCCGTCGCCCGCGTCACCCTTCGACGGCCGGAAGCAGGCGTGCACGATCTTGCCCGCCGGGCAGGGGCGTGCCTGCCAGGTGTCGGACAGGGCGTCGACCAGGAGCATGCCCCGTCCGTTCGGGCGCTCGAAGTCGACCGGGCGGGGCGTGGGCAGGTGGGAGGAGGTGTCGTGCACGGCGACGTGCAGACACGAGCCGTCCCACGTCAGCACCAGGTCGGCCGCGCTGTGCGCGTGCACGTGGGCGTTGGTGACCAGTTCCGAGATGGTCAGCAGCGCGGCGTCCACGGTGTCCGGCGAGGACTCGGCCCAGTCCAGGGACTGCATGTGCTCGCGCGCCCAGTCGCGCGCGGCTTTGACGGTCGTGTCGAGCGGCAGCGAACGCGCCCAGCCGACCGCCCTCAACGAAGAATCGCTCACCGTTCGCCTCCCCGCGGGAACATCACCGAAGCCGTGTCCGCGCGTGTACCCGCTCCCCGGGCTTCGACGCACCCGGCGCGGAGGCGGGGCCCGCGGTCCTGACCCCGAACCGGGCGGTCGGGGACGCCCTCGACCCGCACCACCTGTCCAACCCCGGCAAGGTCCTCATCCGCGAGGAAGGCACCCGCCGGTGACCGGCACGACCGTCCGGCTCGGCGGCACCCGCGTCCGGGGCGCGGCCCCACGCCGGCGGCACGTCGGCCGGGCGCACGGTCAGGGGCGGGTGTCCGGTGACGCGTCCGGCGTGCCGCGGGAGGAGCGGTGGCCCGGACGCAGATCACCGAAAACCTTCTTGAGGGTTCCGGTGCGGAACAGCACGACCTGGGTGATGATCTGCAGCACGACCCAGGACACGGCGTACAGGCCCGCGTCCAGCGCCGGCACGGTGTCGACGGGCAGCGTGTAGGCCATCACCAGCCGCACCGCCGCGTCGCACAGCAGCCCCACCCCCCACAGCACGGTCAGCGCGCGCCACACCCGGCGAAAGGCCGCGTCGGACGTCCACAGCCGCTCCAGCAGGTCCGCCCGGCCCTGCACCAGGGTGCGCAGCGCCAGGTAGGTGAAGGGACGCGCCATGAACAGGGTGACCAGCAGCCAGACACCGGCGAGCGCGGTGAACAGCCCGTTGCGGGCCAGGGCGATCCGCGGATCGGAGGTGAGCAGGGAGGCCCCGGCGCTCAGCAGCAGCAGGGCGAGGGTGAACACGCCGACGGCGTCCACCCTGCGGTGGCGGACGGCGGAGTACAGCGCGTGCAGGGCGGGTGCGGAACCGCTCAGCAGCAGGGCGACGATCTCCGACGCGCCGGCGGCACGCAGCAGGTAGTAGAGCCCGACGGGCAGGGCGATGTCGCAGACCACCGTCACCACGAAGCCCCAGCGGGACGAGGGGGCGCTGTCGGACGCGGAGTGGTCGTCCTCGCCGTGGGCCGCGGGGGAGGCCGGCGAGTCGGGACGGGACGTGGGGGGTTTCATGAACGTGCTCCCTGTGGAAGGCCCGGAGGCCGCGCGCCGGCCGCAGCCGGATGTCAGGCTGGCCGGGTGCAGCGGTCGAACATGGTCGTCAGCTCCCGGGCACAGTGGTTCAGGTCGACTTCCGCCGTACGGAAGTGGTGGCACAGGACGTTGTCGATGGCACCGCGGATGGCGAGGGCCATCGCGAGGCTGTCGAAGGTACCGAACTCGCCCGCTCTGCGCCCGCGTTCGAGCAGGCTCGCCAGACGGTCCACGGACATGAGGGTGTGCTCGACCTCGTCCAGGCCCGTGATGCGCCGGTCGCGGATCATCGCCACGATCTCCGTCAGCGCCCGCGTGTGGACCGGATACCGGACGACGAACTCGAAGCTGGCCGCGATGTACGCGTTGAGCTTCCCGCGGTAGGTGCGCTCCGTGCCGATGCGCGAGCCCGCCACCGATTCGGCCTGCGCCACGATGGTGCGGGCGGCCTCGCGCAGGAGCTCCGGCTTACCGGAGAAGTGGTACGAGATCAGGCCCGTGCTGCACAGTTCGGCCTGCTGGGAAATCCTGCTGAAGGTGGCCTTCGCATAACCGGCTTCGGCCAGGGTCTCGATGGCTGCCTCAATTATCTGGGCCCTCCGTGCCTTTTGGGTGAAAGTACGAGCGTTCGCCTGAGCTGCCTTGGCCATCATCTATTCAAATCAGCCTGATCGTGTTCCGGTTGTCCTGTCCCGCCGCGCCCGGGCGACCCCGCTCAGCCGACGGGCACTCTCAGCGCCGTCTCGCGCACCGCGTCGACCACCTCCATCGCCGCGACGGCGGCGGCGGGTGACGCCGCGGTCCGCCGTTCCCCGCCACGGCGTACCGCATCGGCGAACCCGGCCAGGCACGAGGCCAACTGGTCGGCCGCCGGAAGGGTGAACCGCTCCTCGTGGTCCTGCTCCTCCAGGACGACCTCGGGACGGTGGGCGGGGGGCGGGGTGAACGCCCAGGGCACCGTCACCCGCGCCCGGTCCCCCCACAGGGTGTAGGTGGAGGCGTAGGCGTGCTCGAACCCGAAGGCGACCTCGGCCAGCACACCCGTCCGTGACACCAGGAGCGCCTGCCCGGACAGGTCCAGTCCGTCCGAGGCCCGGGTGCGCAGCGTGGCCCCGGCCACCCGCAGTTCCGGGCCGAGCAGCAGGGCCGCGGCCCGCAGGGGGTACACCCCGACGTCGAGGAGCGCCCCGCCACCGAGCGCCGGGTCGTGGCGGATGTCGTCGGAGGGCAGCGGCGGGATGCAGAACGCCGCCCGGAAGGAGGCGAGCCGGCCGAGCCGCCCGCGGTCCACCAGGTCCCTGACGAAGTCGTGCTGCGGATGGTGCAGGAACATGAAGTTCTCCCGCAGCACCAGCCCGCGCTCCGCGGCCAGCCCGGCCAGGGCACGGGCCTCGGCGGCGTCCACGCCGGCCGGCTTCTCCACCAGGACGTGCTTGCCCGCCAGCAGTGCGCGCTCCGCCGACGCGTGGTGCAGGGCGGTCGGCGTCGAGATGTAGACCGCCTCCACGTCCGGCCGGGCCAGCAGCGTCTCCTCGCTCTCCTCCGCCGCGCACCCGAACCGTCCGGCGAACCGTTCCGTCTTGTGCGGCGAACGCCCGGCCACGGCGACGACTTCCACCTCGGGGGCTGCCGCCGCGGTGGGCAGCACCCGGCGCCACGCGATCGACGAGGTGCCCACCACCCCCAGCCGCACGGGCTCCCCGCGCCCGGTCACGACAGTGTCCTCAGGGCCGCGACCAGCGTCCTGGCCTGCACGTTCAGATGATGGCTGTAGCGCAGCAGGTCCTCGATCTGAGGACGGGACACCCACTGGAACTCGTCCGAGACGAGAGGCAGCGCGTCCTCCACCTCGATGACCGCGTAGTGGCTGCGCGCGTGCAGGAAGCGGCCCCCCTCCTCCGACTGGACCACGTCGTACACCGCCTTCTCCCGCCACGCGAGCGCCTCGGCCAGGTACGGGGGCCGAACCTCCTCGGGCAGGTGCGCGTAGTTCTCCGGCGTGCACTGCACCGTGGGCCCCAGTTCCGCCACCGTCGCGAAGCCCGCCTCGGCGCGGGCCCGCAGCAGTGCGTGCGGCACCCCGTCCACCCGGCGCACGAACAGCGCCGCCAGCCCCACCCCGTGCGGTTGCAGCAGCGGCTGGGACCAGGCGGGCACCTCGCGCCGGCCCGAGGCCACGTCGACCGCCACCACGCTGAAGTGCTGACCGCGCTCGTGGGAGACCGCCCGCTCGTCGCGGTGCCAGCCCCGCAGCCGCGCCAGCCCGACCGGCGCGGCGACGACCTCGTGCTCGGCCCGCCGCCGCGTGATCCAGCTGCGGACCTCCGTGTCCGTGTGCAGGGCCCGGTCCGCGCCGCCGGCGTCCTGCCGCCAGTCCGGCAGGCACGACAGCACCGTCCGGGCGTCCATGTTCACGGTGTCGTCCGCGCCGAGCAGCGCGTTGACCTGACCCAGCGTCAGCCAGGCGAAGTCCTCGCCCGCCTCCACCTCCGGCCCGACCTCGACGATCATGTTGCGGTTCCGTTTGCGCAGGAACCACGAGCCCTGCTCGGACTGCAGCACGTCGGCCACGACCGAGCCCGGCCGGGGGCGCCGGAAGCAGTCCAGGTACGGGACAGCCGAACCGCCGTGCACACGGGTGTAGTTGCTCCGCGTCGCCTGCACCGTCGGCGACAGCTGCACACCGTTGACGTTGCCGGGCTCCGACTTCGCCTGCATCAGCAGGTGCGGCACGCCGTCGAAGTCGCGCAGCGCGATGCCGAGGATCCCGATCTCCGGCTGGTCGATGATCGGCTGGTCCCACTCCGCCACCGGGCCGAAGTCCGAGCGCACCCGCAGCCCGTGCACGGTGAAGAACCGCCCGCTGCGGTGCCGCAGGTCACCGGTCTCCTCGTCGAACCCCCAGCCGGCAAGTTCGGCGAACGGCACCCGCTCCACGCGCTGCGCCTGTGCCCGGCGCCGGTCCTCGAGCCACTCGGCGAGCCGGGCGTTGCTCAGCACTCCGCCGTCGCGGGCCGCGGCGGACGCGGCCAGCCGGGACCGGATGCGCAACTCCTCGGAACGGGACGGCCTCAGCAGGGTCGTCGCGGTCATCCTTCCGCCCTCTTCTCTCACCGGCAGCACGGCCACGGCCACGAGCGCGGCCCACCGGCGGGAAAACCCCGTTCCGCGCCGTCCGCGCGAATGCGACGGCACCCGACGGCCACCCGGCGATCCTGCCCCCGGTAATTCCAGCATGCGCCTAGAGTCCCGCTCTTGCGCCCGGTTCCCGGACCGGCTATGTGCGACGGAATTGCGGCGCCCGATCCGCGGCGCGGGAACGCCCGCGGCAATGGCCGCCGAGCCGCCTAGACATTTCCCTAGAGCATTCCGCCGGGCCGTCCACCGCACGTCACCGCATGCCACCGTGAGGGCTGCCCCTGCCCTTGGTGTTTGGAGTGCCATCGATGACCGAGCCGGTGCCCGCCGACGCCCGCCCCACCGCCCCGGGCCACGAGCCCGTGGCCGTCGTCGGCCTCGCGTGCAGGCTGCCGGGAGCCGATGACCCGGCCGCCTTCTGGGAACTGCTCAGCCAAGGACGCAGCGCGGTCACCGACACCCCGGCGGACCGCCGGGCCGGGGCACCGCACGACGGCTACCCGGCACCCCGGGGCGCCACCGCACCCCACCGGGCCGGCCACCTCACCGCGCCGGCCGACTTCGACGCCGCCTTCTTCGGCATCTCGCCCCGCGAGGCCGACGCCATGGACCCGCAGGCCCGGCTGGCCCTCGAACTGGGCTGGGAGGCACTGGAGAACGCCGGCATCCCGCCCACCGGAACGCCGCGCGCCACCGGCGTCTTCCTGGGCGCCGACGTGTGCGACTACGCCGACGTCGTCCGCCGGCAGGGCCCGGACGGAATCGGCCACCACACCCTCACCGGCCTCAACCGCGCCCTCATCGCCAACCGGCTGTCCTACGTCCTGGGCGCCAACGGCCCCAGCATGACCGTGGACAGCGCCCAGTCCTCCTCCCTCGTCGCCGTCCACCTCGCCTGCGACGGCCTCCGCTCCGGCGACTGCGACCTCGCCCTCGCCGGCGGCGTCCACCTCAACCTCAGCCCCGACAGCACCCGGGCCGCCGCCCAGTTCGGCGCCCTCAGCCCCGACGGCGCCTGCCACACCTTCGACGCGCGCGCCAACGGCTACGTACGCGGTGAGGGCGGTGGAGTCGTCGTCCTCAAGCTCCTCTCCCGCGCGCTCGCCGACGGCGACCACGTCCACGCCGTGGTGCGCGGCGGCGCGGTCAACAACGACGGCACCGGCCTCAGCCTCACCACCCCCGACGCCGACGCCCAGGCCGCCGTCCTGCGCGCCGCCTGCGCCCGCGCCGACGTCGACCCCGCCGACATCGACTACGTCGAGCTCCACGGCACCGGCACCAGGGCCGGCGACCCCGTCGAGGCCGCCGCACTCGGCGCCGTCCTCGGCACCGCGGCCGGCCGGTCCGCACCCCTCGCGGTCGGGTCGGTGAAGACCAACATCGGCCACCTGGAGGGTGCCGCGGGCATCGCCGGTCTGATCAAGACCGTCCTGTGCCTGTCGCACGCCCGGCTCGTGCCCACGCTCAACCACCGCGAGGCCCACCCCGCCATCGACCTGGACACCCTCAACCTCCGCGTCCAGCTGGAGACCGCCCCCTGGACCCCGGCCCGGGCGGGCCGCCCGCTGCGCGCCGGCGTCTCCTCCTTCGGGATGGGCGGTACCAACGCCCACCTGGTCCTCGAAGCGGCACCCGTCCCGGCCGCCGCCGAGCCCCGCCCCGCCCGCGACACCCCCGCCGTCGTCCCCTGGCTGCTGTCCGCCCGCACCCCCGAAGCCCTGCGCGCCCAGGCCGAACGCCTCGCCGGCCACGTCCGCGACAACCGGCCGGACCCCGTCGACACCGCCTGGTCCCTGCTCACCACCCGGGCCCACCACGCGTACCGGGCCGTGGCCTCCGGCACGGACACCGACCGCCCCCTGCGCGACCTGCGCACCGCCCTGCCCGCCACCGCCGTGAACGGCGACATCGACCGGCCCGTCCTCGTCTTCCCCGGCCAGGGCAGCCAGTGGGCCGGCATGGCCGCCGAACTCCTCGCCGCCGAACCGGTGTTCGCCCAGCGCCTCGCCGAGTGCGCCCGGGCGCTCTCCCCCCACGTCGACTGGGACCCGCACGCCATCCTGCGCGGCGACCCCGGCGCACCGGGTCTGGACCGCTCCGACGTCGTCCAGCCCGTGCTGTGGGCCGTCATGGTCTCCCTGGCCGCCCTGTGGGAGGAGTACGGCGTCCGGCCCGCCGCCGTCATCGGCCACTCCCAGGGCGAGATCGCCGCCGCCTGCGTCGCCGGCGCCCTCAGCCTGGAGGACGCGGCCCTCGTCGTCGCGCTGCGCAGCAAGGTCCTGGTCCCGCTGGAAGGCCTCAGCGGCATGGTCTCGCTCGCCCTGTCCGAGGCCGACACCCGCCGCTTCATCGGCCGGTGGGGCGACCGCGTCACCGTCGCCGCCCTCAACGGACCGGCCTCCGTCGTGGTCTCCACCGACGCCGGCACCCTCACCGACCTCCTGGCGACCGCCGAACGCGAACAGGTCCGTGCCCGCCGCGTCGGCATCGACTACGCCTCCCACTCCGCGCACGTCGAGCCCGCCCGCGAGGAGATGCTGCGGCTGCTGGCCCCCATCACCCCCCGGCCGCCCCGCATCCCCTTCCTGTCCACCGTCACCGGCGACTGGCTCCGGGGCCCCGCCACGGACGCCCGGTACTGGTACGACAACCTGCGCCGGCCCGTACTGCTCGAAGACGCCGTGCGCACCCTGGTCGCCGCCGGACACGGAGCCTTCGTGGAGGTCAGCCCGCACCCGGTGCTCACCGCGCCCGTGCAGGAGACGGTGGAGTCCGCCGCCGGCCGCGACCAGGCGGTCGTCACCGGCACCCTGCGCCGCGACGACGGCGGCCCCGCCCGCTTCCAGACCGCGCTCGGCGCCCTGTGGACCCGGGGCGCCGCCATCGACTGGACGCCCGCCTTCGGCGCACTCGCGCCCCGCCGCGTCGCACTGCCGACCTACGCCTTCCAGCGCCGCCGCCACTGGATCGGGGACGTCCCCGCACCGGCCGGCCGGACCACGCCCGCCCCTGCCCCGGCGGAGGCCTCCCCGGCGGCCTCCGCCCCGGACACGACCACCGGTCCCGCACCCGCACAGCCTCCGGCACTCACCGCCGACGACGCCCTGGACCTGGTCCGCGACAGCACCGCCGTCGTCCTCGGCCACCCGGACCCCGGCGGCATCGACCCGCAGCGCTCCTTCAAGGACCTCGGCATCGACTCCGTGACCGCGGTGGAGCTGCGGGACCGTCTCAACCACCTCACCGGACTGCCGCTGCCGGCGACCGCCGTCTACGCGTACCCGACGCCGTCCCGCCTGGCCCGGCACCTGTCCACCGCACAGGACGGCACCCCGGACACCGGCCGGGCCACGCGCCCCGGCGGCTCCCGCCCCGGCGGCGAGGACGAGCCGATCGCGATCGTGTCGATGGGCTGCCGCTTCCCCGGCGGCGTGCGCAGCCCCGAGGACCTGTGGCGGCTGGTCAGCGAGGAGGCGGACGCCATCGCCCCGTTCCCCGCCGACCGCGGCTGGGACCTGGACGCCCTCTTCGACGACGACCCCGAACGCTCCGGCACCACCTACGTGCGCACCGGAGGCTTCCTCGACGACGCCACCCGGTTCGACGCAGGGTTCTTCGGCATCTCGCCGCGCGAGGCGACGGCGATGGACCCGCAGCAGCGCCTGCTGCTGGAGACCGCCTGGGAGACCGTCGAGCGCGCGGGCCTCGACCCGCGCCGCCTCGCGGCCACCGACACCGGCGTCTTCGTGGGCGCCACCGCCCCCGAGTACGGGCCCCGCCTCCACGAGGCCGACGCGGCCTGCGAAGGCCACGTCCTCACCGGGACCACCGCCAGCGTGGCCTCCGGGCGCATCGCCTACGCGCTGGGTCTGGAGGGTCCGGCGGTGACGGTCGACACGGCGTGCTCGTCCTCCCTGGTCGCCCTGCACCTGGCGGTGCGCGCCCTGCGCTCCGGCGAATGCAGCCTCGCCCTGGCGGCCGGCGCCACCGTCATGTCCAGCCCCGGCATGTTCGTCGAGTTCAGCCGCCAGCGCGGACTGGCCCCCGACGGCCGCTGCAAGCCCTTCGCCGCCGGTGCCGACGGCACCAACTGGGCCGAGGGCGTGGGTGTGCTGCTGCTGGAGCGGCTGTCGGACGCGCGCGCCAACGGCCACCGGGTGCTGGCGGTGGTGCGGGGTTCGGCCGTGAACCAGGACGGTGCGTCCAACGGTCTGACGGCGCCGAACGGTCCGTCGCAGCAGCGGGTGATCCGGGCGGCCCTGGCGGACGCGGGGTTGTCGGCGGCGGACGTGGACGTGGTGGAGGCGCACGGTACGGGTACCAAGCTGGGTGACCCGATCGAGGCGCAGGCGCTGCTGGCCACCTACGGCCAGGACCGGCCCGCGGAGCGCCCGCTGTGGCTGGGGTCGGTGAAGTCCAACATCGGCCACGCCCAGGCCGCTTCCGGCATGGCCGGTGTGATCAAGATGGTGCAGGCGATGCGTGAGGGCGTGCTGCCCAGGTCCCTGCACGCCGACGAGCCGTCCCCGTTCGTGGACTGGGCGGAGGGCGCGGTGGAGCTGCTGGCGCAGAGCCGGCCGTGGGAGGAGGGCGAGGGGCGTCCGCGCCGGGCGGGCGTGTCCTCGTTCGGCATCAGCGGCACCAACGCCCACGTCATCATCGAGGCCCCGGAGGACGACGGGGCATCCGGAGCGTCCGCGCGCGCCGGGGACCCGCGCCGTGAGACCGCCGCACTCCCGCTCCTGGTGTCGGCACGGTCGGAAAGGGCTCTGACCGAGCAGATCCGGCAGGTGGCCGGCTACGTGGACACCGGGAACGCCCACCGGGTGGATGTGGCGTGGTCGTTGGTGTCGGGTCGGTCGGCTTTCGAGCACCGGGCGGTGCTGGTGGGTGGGGAGCCGGTGGTGTCGGGTTCGGTGCTGGCGTCGGCGTGTTCGCCGGTGTTCGTGTTTCCGGGTCAGGGGGCGCAGTGGGTGGGGATGGCGGTGGAGTTGTTGGATTCCTCGCCGGTGTTCGCTGCTCGGTTCGCGGAGTGTGCGGGGGCGCTTGAGGGGTTTGTCGGGTGGTCGGTGTTCGATGTGGTGCGGGGTGTGGAGGGTGCTCCGGGGCTGGATCGGGTGGATGTGGTGCAGCCGGTGTTGTGGGCGGTGATGGTGTCGCTGGCTGCGTTGTGGGAGTCGTTCGGTGTGCGGCCTGCTGCGGTGGTGGGGCATTCGCAGGGTGAGATTGCTGCTGCGTGTGTGTCGGGTGCGTTGAGTGTGCGGGATGCGGCGCGGGTGGTGGCGTTGCGTAGTGGTGTGCTCAGGGCGTTGGCGGGTCGTGGTGGCATGGTGTCGGTTGCTTTGTCGCGGGGGGCGGTTGAGGAGTTCGTGCGGCCGTGGGTGGGTCGTGTGTCGGTGGCTGCGGTCAATGGGCCGTCGTCGACGGTGGTGTCGGGGGATGCGGACGCGCTGGATGAGTTGGTGGTGTGTGCTGAGGAGTCGGGTGTGCGGGTGCGTCGGGTGGAGGTGGATTATGCCTCGCACTCGGCTCATGTGGAGGAGGTAGAGGGGGAGCTGGCGCGGTTGCTGGCTCCGGTTCAGGCGTTGGTTCCGCGGGTTCCGTTCTTGTCGACGGTGACGGGGCGGTGGGTTGAGTCGGCTGAGACCGATGGCGGGTACTGGTACCGCAATCTGCGTCAGACGGTGCAGTTGGAGCCGGTTATTGCCCAGTTGGTGGCCGAGGGGCATGGTGCGTTCTTGGAGATGAGTCCGCATCCGGTGCTGACGGTGCCCGTCGCCGAGACGGTGGAGGCCGCGGGGAGTGACGCGGCCGTGGTGGGGACGCTGCGTCGGGGTCAGGGGGGTCTGGAGCGGTTCTACCTGTCGCTGGGCGAGGCCTGGACCCGCGGCGTGGGGGTGGACTGGACGCCCGCGTTCGAGGGGCTGTCGCCGCGGCGGGTGGAGCTGCCCACCTATCCCTTCCAGCGCCAGCGGTTCTGGCTGGACGCGCCGAAGGGTGCGCAGGCGGCGGCCGACCCGGTGGAGGACGACTTCTGGCGGACCGTCGAGTCGGGCGACCCCGCCCTGCTGGCGGACGCCCTGGGGGTCTCGCCGCAGGAAGAGCTCAAGGACGTGATGCCGGCGTTGGCCGAGTGGCGGCGCACCCGCCGTGAGCGCGCGCTGGTGGACGGCTGGCGGCACCGGATCGTCTGGCGGGCTCTGCCCCGGCCGCGTTCCACGCGGCCGGACGGCGCCTGGCTCGTCGTCGCCCCGGCGGGAACGGGCGAGGAGGCACTCGTCGTGGCCCTCGACTCCACGCTGAACGACCGAGGCGTCGAAACCGTGGTCCTGACGCTCGACGCGGCGGACGCGGACCGCGGGCGGTGGGCGGACCTGCTCGCCCGGACCGGTGCGGACACCCCGTTCACGAGGGTCCTCTCGCTCCTGCCGCTCGACGTGCGGCCGCATCCGGCGCGGGAGGCCGTGCCGACGGGGCTCGCCGCGACGCTGACGCTCGTCCAGGCGCTCGGCGACGCGGAGATCGAAGCCCCCCTGTGGTGCGTGACCAGGGGAGCCGTCGGCACCGGCACGGACGACGCACCCTCGGCGCCCGAGCAGGCGGCCACCTGGGGCCTGGGCAGGACCGCGGCCCTGGAGTACCCCAGGCGGTGGGGCGGTCTGGCCGACCTGCCCACCGAGGGCACGGCCGCAGCGCTCCCGCTCCTGGCGGACGCCGTCGCGGCGGGCGGTGCCGAGGACCAGGTCGCCGTGCGCAACGGAACCCTGTTCGGCCGGCGGCTCGTCCAGGCACCCGCACGGGCCGCTGCCCGCCGCGCCTGGCGGCCCCGGGGCACCGTGCTCGTCACCGGCGGTACCGGGGCACTGGGCGCCCACGTGGCCCGCTGGCTCGCCGGCAACGGCGCCGAGCACCTCGTCCTCACCGGCCGGCGGGGCGACGGACCGCACCTCGCCGAACTGCGGGCGACGCTGGAGCCGTACGGGACCCGCGTCACCGCCGCCGCATGCGACATGGCCGACCGGCGCGCCGTGGCCGAGCTGGTCGCGCACCTGGCCGACCAGGGCGACCCGGTACGGGCGGTCGTGCACGCGGCCGGCGTGAGCGTGCTCGGCCCCCTGGCGGAGACGGGTGTCGACGACCTCGCCGCCACGTTCTCCGGCAAGGTCCTCGGCGCGGCCCACCTCGACGCCGTGCTGGACCCGGAGCAACTGGACACCGTGGTCCACTTCTCGTCCATCTCCGGCACCTGGGGCGTCGCCGAGCACGGTGCGTACGCCGCCGCGAACGCCGTCCTCGACGCGCGCGCCGAGCGACGGCGGGCCGAGGGCGCCCCCGTGCTGTCGGTGGCCTGGGGGCCCTGGGCCGGCGGTGGCATGATCGCCGAGTCGGTGCAGGGCGACCTGCGCCGCCGGGGCGTACCGGTCATCGAACCGGCGACCGCGATCACCGGCCTGCAGCAGGCGCTGGACCACGACGACACGTTCGTGGCCCTGGCCGACGTCGACTGGCGGCGTTTCGCCGAGGTGTTCACCTCCGTGCGCCCCAGTCCCCTGCTCACCGAACTGCC
Source organism: Streptomyces sp. TG1A-8 (assembly GCF_030499535.1). Taxonomy (NCBI): domain Bacteria; kingdom Bacillati; phylum Actinomycetota; class Actinomycetes; order Kitasatosporales; family Streptomycetaceae; genus Streptomyces; species Streptomyces sp. TG1A-8. The sequence continues at coordinate 703,279 of NZ_JASTLB010000001.1, read as the reverse complement.
CGCCGTCCGCGACGCGTCGGAGCAGTCGGCCGACGCCCCCGCGCAGGCACGCAGCGCGGCACTCGCCGACATCGCCGCCCTGGAACCGGCCCGGCGCGCCGACGCGCTGCGCGGTCTCGTCGCCGCCCAGGTGGCCGCCACCCTCGGGCACACCGACGCCGGAGCGCTCGGTGCGCAGGCGGCGTTCAAGGAGATGGGCTTCGACTCCCTCACCGCGGTCGCCCTGCGCGACCGGCTCAGCCGGGCGACCGGGCTGAAGCTGCCCACCACGGTGGTCTTCGACCACCCCAGCATCACGGCGCTCGCGGCGTTCCTGCACGAGCAGGCGTTCGGCGGCGAACAGTCCGACACGTCCCGGTCCCCGGCCCCGGCCACGACCCGGGCGGCCGACCCGGGCGAGGAGGACGAGCCGATCGCGATCGTGTCGATGGGCTGCCGGTTCCCCGGCGGCGTGCGCAGCCCCGAGGACCTGTGGCGGCTGGTCAGCGAGGAGGCGGACGCCATCGCCCCGTTCCCCGCCGACCGCGGCTGGGACCTGGAGGCCCTGTACGACGCCGACCCCGACCACCTCGGCACCAGCTACGTCCGCGAGAGCGGCTTCCTCGACGACCCCGCCGGATTCGACGCGGCCTTCTTCGGCATCTCGCCGCGCGAGGCGACGGCGATGGACCCGCAGCAGCGCCTGCTGCTGGAGACCACCTGGGAGGCCCTCGAACGCGCCGGCATCGACCCGCGCACCCTGCGAGGCTCCACCACCGGTGTCTACGTCGGCCTGACGGACCAGGAGTACGCCGACCGGTTGCGCACCGCCTCCGGAGAGAACGAGGGGTACCTCGCCACCGGCGCCGCCGCCAGCGTGGCCTCCGGGCGCATCGCCTACGCGCTGGGTCTGGAGGGTCCGGCGGTGACGGTCGACACGGCGTGCTCGTCCTCCCTGGTCGCCCTGCACCTGGCGGTGCGCGCCCTGCGCTCCGGCGAGTGCGGCCTCGCGGTCGCCGGGGCGGCCACGGTGATGTCGGGTCCCGGAGCGTTCGTGGCCTTCAGCAGGCAGCGTGCCCTCGCCCCCGACGGCCGCTGCAAGCCCTTCTCCAGGGACGCCGACGGGTTCGCGCTGTCCGAGGGCGTGGGTGTGCTGCTGCTGGAGCGGCTGTCGGACGCGCGCGCCAACGGCCACCAGGTGCTGGCCGTCGTGCGGGGCTCGGCCATCAACCAGGACGGTGCGTCCAACGGTCTGACGGCGCCGAACGGTCCGTCGCAGCAGCGGGTGATCCGGGCGGCCCTGGCGGACGCGGGGTTGTCGGCGGCGGACGTGGACGTGGTGGAGGCGCACGGTACGGGTACCAAGCTGGGTGACCCGATCGAGGCGCAGGCGCTGCTGGCCACCTACGGCCAGGACCGGCCCGCGGAGCGCCCGCTGTGGCTGGGGTCGGTGAAGTCCAACATCGGCCACGCCCAGGCCGCTTCCGGCATGGCCGGTGTGATCAAGATGGTGCAGGCGATGCGTGAGGGCGTGCTGCCCAGGTCCCTGCGTGCGGAGGAGCCGTCGCCGTTCGTGGACTGGGCGGAGGGCGCGGTGGAGCTGCTGGCGCAGAGCCGGCCGTGGGAGGAGGGCGAGGGGCGTCCGCGCCGGGCGGGCGTGTCCTCGTTCGGCATCAGCGGCACCAACGCCCACGTCATCATCGAGGCCCCGGAGGACGACGGGGCATCCGGAGCGTCCGCGCGCGCCGGGGACCCGCGCCGTGAGACCGCCGCACTCCCGCTCCTGGTGTCGGCACGGTCGGAAAGGGCTCTGACCGAGCAGATCCGGCAGGTGGCCGGCTACGTGGACACCGGGAACGCCCACCGGGTGGATGTGGCGTGGTCGTTGGTGTCGGGTCGGTCGGCTTTCGAGCACCGGGCGGTGCTGGTGGGTGGGGAGCCGGTGGTGTCGGGTTCGGTGCTGGCGTCGGCGTGTTCGCCGGTGTTCGTGTTTCCGGGTCAGGGGGCGCAGTGGGTGGGGATGGCGGTGGAGTTGTTGGATTCCTCGCCGGTGTTCGCTGCTCGGTTCGCGGAGTGTGCGGGGGCGCTTGAGGGGTTTGTCGGGTGGTCGGTGTTCGATGTGGTGCGGGGTGTGGAGGGTGCTCCGGAGCTGGATCGGGTGGATGTGGTGCAGCCGGTGTTGTGGGCGGTGATGGTGTCGCTGGCTGCGTTGTGGGAGTCGTTTGGTGTGCGGCCTGCTGCGGTGGTGGGGCATTCGCAGGGTGAGATTGCTGCTGCGTGTGTGTCGGGTGCGTTGAGTGTGCGGGATGCGGCGCGGGTGGTGGCGTTGCGTAGTGGTGTGCTCAGGGCGTTGGCGGGTCGTGGTGGCATGGTGTCGGTTGCTTTGTCGCGGGGGGCGGTTGAGGAGTTCGTGCGGCCGTGGGTGGGTCGTGTGTCGGTGGCTGCGGTCAATGGGCCGTCGTCGACGGTGGTGTCGGGGGATGCGGACGCGCTGGATGAGTTGGTGGTGTGTGCTGAGGAGTCGGGTGTGCGGGTGCGTCGGGTGGAGGTGGATTATGCCTCGCACTCGGCTCATGTGGAGGAGGTAGAGGGGGAGCTGGCGCGGTTGCTGGCTCCGGTTCAGGCGTTGGTTCCGCGGGTTCCGTTCTTGTCGACGGTGACGGGGCGGTGGGTTGAGTCGGCTGAGACCGATGGCGGGTACTGGTACCGCAATCTGCGTCAGACGGTGCAGTTGGAGCCGGTTATTGCCCAGTTGGTGGCCGAGGGGCATGGTGCGTTCTTGGAGATGAGTCCGCATCCGGTGCTGACGGTGCCGGTGGCGGAGACGGTGGAGGCCGCGGGGAGTGACGCGGCCGTGGTGGGGACGCTGCGTCGGGGTCAGGGGGGTCTGGAGCGGTTCTACCTGTCGCTGGGCGAGGCCTGGGCGCGTGGTGTGGGGGTGGACTGGACGCCCGCGTTCGAGGGGCTGTCGCCGCGGCGGGTGGAGCTGCCCACCTATCCCTTCCAGCGTCAGCGGTTCTGGCTGGACGCGCCGAAGGGTGCGCAGGCGGCGGCCGACCCGGTGGAGGAGGAGTTCTGGCGGACGGTCCGGGAGGGTGATCTGGGGCGGTTCGCGCGGACGTTGGGGCTGGCGGACACCGAGGGGCTGGAGTCGTTGGTGCCCGCGCTGGCCGCCTGGCGTGAGGGGCGGCGGGAGCGGGCGACGCTGGACGGCTGGCGGTACCGGGTGGTGTGGCGGCCCCACACCGCTCCCGGCACGCCCCCGGACGCGGACACCGCGGCACTGGACGGCACCTGGCTCCTCGCCGTACCCGGACACCTCGAGGACGACGCGTTCACGACGGCGACCCACAAGACGCTGGAGGGGGCGGGTGCACGCGTCGTCCGGTTCGCCGTACCGGGCGACCGGACGGACCGCGTGGTGCTCGCCACCCGGTTGGCCGCCGCCGTTCCCGGGACACCGCTCGCCGGAGTGCTGTCGTTGCTGCCGCTCGACGACCGCGTCGACAGGCGGAGTGCCACAGTCCCGTGCGGTCTCCTCGGCTCCATGGCGCTGAGCCAGGCCCTCGCCGACGCGGGCCTCGACGCCTCACTGTGGAGCGTCACCCGGGGAGCGGTCGCGGTCGACGCCGGGACGGAAACCCCGGATCCCGCCCAGGCCGCCGTCTGGGGACTGCTCCGGGTCGCCGGCCTGGACGACCCCGGGCGCTTCGGCGGACTGGTCGACCTGCCGGCGTCGGACGCCGCCGAGGAATCGCTGACCCACCTGCTCCCGCTGCTCGGCGGCCCGGCCGGACCGGGGCGCGAGACGGAGTACGCCCTGCGTCCCGGCGGCACGCACGTGCGGCGCATGGTGCGCTCCCCGTTGGGCGCGCGTGCCGGGGCCGACGCGCCGTGGCGTCCGCGCGGAACCGTCCTGATCACCGGAGGCACCGGTGCCCTCGGCGCGCACGTGGCCCGTGACCTGGCCCGCGCGGGCGCCGAGCACCTGCTGCTGGCCGGCCGGCGCGGACCCGACGCGCCCGGCGCCGCGGAGCTGGAGCGGGAACTGGCCTCGCACGGCTGCGCGGTCACCGTCGCCGCCTGCGACGTGGCCGACCGCGGGGCGCTCGCCCGGCTCCTGGACTCGGTGCCGGACGGCTTCCCGCTGACCGCGGTCGTACACACGGCGGGCGCGGTGGACCGGGCCCGGCCGCTGGCCGAGATGACCGACGAGGAGGCGATCGCCCTGATGGAGGCCAAGGTCACGGGGGCGCGGAACCTCCACGACCTGCTCGCCGGGCAGCCGCTCGACGCCTTCGTCCTCTTCTCCTCCGGGGCGGGCGTCTGGGGCAACGGCGGCCAGGCGCCGTACGCCGGGGCCAACGCCTTCCTCGACGCCCTCGCCGAACGGCGCCGCGCCGAGGGGCTGCCCGCCACGGCGATCGCCTGGGGCGCCTGGGCCGGCGGCGGCATGGTCGACGAGGAGGTGGGCGAGCAGCTGCTGCGCCGCGGCGTGCCCGCCATGGAGCCGCGGCTCGCCGTGCGCGCCCTGCGCGACGCCGTCACCGCGCGGGACACCGCGCTGGTCGTCGCGGACATCCGCTGGGACCGCTTCGTGGCGGCCTACTGCGCCCACGGGCACCGTCCGCTGATCGACGAGGTGCCCGAGGCACGGGAGCTGACGGCGGCCGGCCGGGCCGGCGACCCCGACCCCGGCGCGCGGAGCGGGGACGACACCGGAAACGAACTGCTGCGCGAGCTGGCCGCGTTGCCCGAGGCCCGGCGTCGGCGGCGCCTGGTGGACCTGGTCCGCACGCACGTGAGCGCCGTCCTCGGACTCGGTCCCGGCGACGCCGTCAAGGCCGCACGGGCCTTCCGCGACATGGGCTTCGACTCGCTGACCGCGGTGGAACTGCGCAACCGCCTCGGCGCCGCCCTCGGCGCCAAACTCTCCGCGACGGTCGTCTTCGACCATCCGACACCGCGCGCGCTCGCCGACCACCTGGCCGCCGAACTCCTCCCGGAGCCGGACCACGGCCCGGACCCGGCGGCCACGGGCGCCGGCGGCACGGACCCGCGGCTGCGGGACGTCGAGGCCGCCTACCGGGACGCGACCGGCCCGGCCGAGCGACAGGCGCTCGTCGACGCCCTGCGCACCCTCCTCGACACCTGGGCGGCACCGGAACCGGCCGACGAACCGGAGCACACGGCCGTGGACGAGGAACTGGCCGGCGCCTCCGACCAGGACATGTTCGACCTGATCGACAGGGAACTCGGGATCTCCTGAGCGGACCCCCGACACGACCTCCCGTTTTCTCGAAGGGCTCATCTGCCATGGCACACACGGACAGCACCGAGGACAAGCTCCGCGACTACCTCAAGCGTGTCACCACGGACCTGCGGCACACCCGCCGCCGGCTCACCGACCTGGAGACGCGCGCCCACGAACCGATCGCCATCGTGGCGACGGCCTGCCGCATGCCCGGCGGAGTGCGCACCCCCGAGGAGCTGTGGCAGCTCGTCCTCGACGGCGTCGACACGGTCGCCGACCTGCCGGCCGACCGCGGCTGGGACATCGAGTCGCTCTACGACCCCGACCCCGACCGGGTGGGCAAGAGCTACGTCCGCCAGGGCGCGTTCCTGTACGACGCCGCCGAGTTCGACGCAGGGTTCTTCGAGATCTCGCCGCGCGAGGCGACGGCGATGGACCCGCAGCAGCGCCTGCTGCTGGAGACCACCTGGGAGGCCTTCGAACGGGCCGGCATCGACCCCACCACCCTGCGGGGCAGCTCCACGGGCGTCTTCGTCGGCGCCAGCAACCAGGCGTACGCCATCGACGGCACCAACGCGCCCGAGGGCGTGGAGGGCCACCTCCTCACCGGTGGTTCCGCGGCCGTGCTCTCCGGTCGGCTGGCCTACAGCTTCGGCTTCGAGGGCCCCGCGGTCAGCCTCGACACCATGTGCTCGTCCTCCCTGGTCGCCCTGCACCTGGCGGTGCGCGCCCTGCGCTCCGGCGAGTGCTCCATGGCCGTGGCCGGCGGCGCCACCGTCATGGCCACCATGCGCAACTTCATCGAGTTCAGCCGCCAGCGCGGACTGGCCCCCGACGGCCGCTGCAAGCCCTTCGCCGCCGGTGCCGACGGCACCGGCTGGGGCGAGGGCGTGGGTGTGCTGCTGCTGGAGCGGCTGTCGGACGCGCGCGCCAACGGCCACCGGGTGCTGGCCGTCGTGCGGGGCTCGGCCATCAACCAGGACGGTGCGTCCAACGGTCTGACGGCACCGAACGGTCCGTCCCAGCAGCGGGTGATCCGGGCCGCCCTGGCGGACGCCGAACTGTCGGCGGCCGACGTGGACGTGGTCGAGGCACACGGCACGGGCACCAAGCTGGGCGACCCGATCGAGGCGCAGGCCCTGCTCGCCACCTACGGCCGGGAGCGAGACGAGCAGCACCCGCTCTGGATCGGCTCGCTGAAGTCCAACATCGGCCACACCCAAGCCGCCTCGGGCGTGGCCGGCGTCATCAAGATGGTCGAGGCGCTGCGGCGCGGCGTCGTCCCGAAGTCGCTCCACGCCGAGGAGGCCACCCCGCACGTCGACTGGTCCTCCGGCACCCTGCGCCTGCTCACCGAGCCCGTGGACTGGCCCGGCACCGACCGTCCGCGCCGGGCCGGCGTCTCCTCCTTCGGCGGCAGCGGCACCAACGCCCACGTCATCCTCGAACAGGCCCCCGAACAGGAGCCGGAGGAGACCACCCCGGCCGACGGGGCCCCGGCCACCGCCCCCACGCCCCCACTGCCCTGGCTGCTCTCGGCCCGCTCCGGCAACGCCCTGCGGGAACAGGCGGAGCGCCTGGCCGCCCACGTGCCGGCCCGCGGCCTGGGCGCGGCCGACGTCGCCCACTCACTGGCGACCGGACGCGCCGCGCTGGAGGAGCGCGCCCTCGTCGTCGGCGCCGACCGCGACGCCCTGCTCACCGGCCTGCGCGGCCTCGCCCGGGGCGAGCAGCCCTCCGGCACCGTCCTCGGCACCACCACCAGCCCGGGTGAGTCGGTCGATGCGGTGTTCGTGTTTCCGGGTCAGGGGGCGCAGTGGGTGGGGATGGCGGTGGAGTTGTTGGATTCCTCGCCGGTGTTCGCTGCTCGGTTCGCGGAGTGTGCGGGGGCGCTTGAGGGGTTTGTCGGGTGGTCGGTGTTCGATGTGGTGCGGGGTGTGGAGGGTGCTCCGGGGCTGGATCGGGTGGATGTGGTGCAGCCGGTGTTGTGGGCGGTGATGGTGTCGCTGGCTGCGTTGTGGGAGTCGTTTGGTGTGCGGCCTGCTGCGGTGGTGGGGCATTCGCAGGGTGAGATTGCTGCTGCGTGTGTGTCGGGTGCGTTGAGTGTGCGGGATGCGGCGCGGGTGGTGGCGTTGCGTAGTGGTGTGCTCAGGGCGTTGGCGGGTCGTGGTGGCATGGTGTCGGTTGCTTTGTCGCGGGGGGCGGTTGAGGAGTTCGTGCGGCCGTGGGTGGGTCGTGTGTCGGTGGCTGCGGTCAATGGGCCGTCGTCGACGGTGGTGTCGGGGGATGCGGACGCGCTGGATGAGTTGGTGGTGTGTGCTGAGGAGTCGGGTGTGCGGGTGCGTCGGGTGGAGGTGGATTATGCCTCGCACTCGGCTCATGTGGAGGAGGTAGAGGGGGAGCTGGCGCGGTTGCTGGCTCCGGTTCAGGCGTTGGTTCCGCGGGTTCCGTTCTTGTCGACGGTGACGGGGCGGTGGGTTGAGTCGGCTGAGACCGATGGCGGGTACTGGTACCGCAATCTGCGTCAGACGGTGCAGCTGGAGCCGGTTATTGCCCAGTTGGTGGCCGAGGGGCATGGTGCGTTCTTGGAGATGAGTCCGCATCCGGTGCTGACGGTGCCGGTCGCCGAGACGGTGGAGGCCGCGGGGAGTGACGCGGCCGTGGTGGGGACGCTGCGTCGGGGTCAGGGGGGTCTGGAGCGGTTCTACCTGTCGCTGGGCGAGGCCTGGGCGCGTGGTGTGGGGGTGGACTGGACGCCCGCGTTCGAGGGGCTGTCGCCGCGGCGGGTGGAGCTGCCCACCTATCCCTTCCAGCGTCAGCGGTTCTGGCTGGACGCGCCGAAGGGTGCGCAGGCGGCGGCCGACCCGGTGGAGGAGGAGTTCTGGCGGACGGTCCGGGAGGGTGATCTGGGGCGGTTCGCGCGGACGTTGGGGCTGGCGGACACCGAGGGGCTGGAGTCGTTGGTGCCCGCGCTGGCCGCCTGGCGTGAGGGGCGGCGGGAGCGGGCGACGCTGGACAGCTGGCGGTACCGGGTGGTGTGGCGGCCCCACACCGCTCCCGGCACGCCCCCGGACGCGGACACCGCGGCACTGGACGGCACCTGGCTCCTCGCCGTACCCGAGGAGCACCGTGACGCCCCGCTGGTCACCGCGGTCGCCGAGGCTCTGGCCACCGCCGGTGCCACTCCCCGGACGTTCGTCATGGCGGCCGGGGACCAGGACCGGACGGAGGTGGCCGGGCGCCTGGCCGCCGGTGTCGGCGCGGACGGACCGGAACCCCTGCGCGGTGTCGTCTCCCTACTGGCGCTCGACGAGCGCCCGGCCCCCGGCCGTTCCGGCGCCACCGTCGGCATGACCACGTCCGTCACCCTGCTCCAGGGGTTGCTCGACGCCGGCCTCGACGCCCGGCTGTGGATCCTGACCAGCCAGGCCGTCACCACCGGCGCGGACTCCGACGCCGTACGCAACCCGCTCCAGGCGGCGCTGTGGGGCCTCGGGCGCGTCATCGCACTGGAACAGCCCGCGCGGTGGGGCGGCCTGGTCGACCTGCCCGCCGCGCTCGACGCGGACACGGCCCGCGGCCTGATCGCGGTCCTGGCCGCCGGCGGGCACGAGGACCAGATCGCGTTGCGCGGCGCCGACGCCCGCATCCGCAGACTGGTCCGCGCCCCGCTGGCCGGCCGCGCCGCACCGCGGACCTGGCGGACCAGCGGTGCCGCCCTCGTCACCGGCGGCACCGGCGGACTCGGCGCCCACGCCGCCCGCCTGCTGGCCCGCAACGGAGCCGAGCACCTGGTGCTGACCAGCCGGCACGGACTCGACGCGCCCGGCGCACCGGAGCTGCGCGACGAACTCACCGCCCTCGGCTGCCGGGTCACCATCGCCGCCTGCGACGTCGCCGACGCCGAGGCCCTGACCCGGCTGGTCCGGGAGGTCGAGAGCGACGGGCCCGCCATCCGGACCGTGGTGCACACCGCCGGCGTCGGCATGCTCGCCCCGCTGGCCGAGACCGACCTGGACTTCTTCGCCGAGGGCGCCCGCGCGAAGCTCCTCGGCGCACAGAACCTCGACGCCCTCTTCGACCACGACCGCCTCGACGCCTTCGTGCTGTACTCCTCCGTCGCGGGCACCTGGGGCAGCGGCGACCACGGTGCCTACTCCGCCTCCAACGCCTACGTCGACGCCCTCGCCGAGCAGCGCCGCGCACGCGGCCTCGCCGGCACGTCGATCGCGTGGGGCATCTGGAGCCCCGAGGGCGGCGGCATGGCCGTCAACGTCGTACGGGAGCAGCTGCGCTGGCGCGGCATCCCGTTCATGGACGCCGGCCTCGCCGTCACCGGCCTGCAGCAGGCACTCGACCACGACGACACCTTCCTGGCCGTCGCCGACATCGACTGGGAGCGCTTCGTCCCCGTCTTCACCGCCGCCCACCCCCGGCCGCTGCTGCACGAGGTCCCGGAGGTCGCCGAGGCGATGAAGGCCGACGAGGCCGCGACCGAGGGGACCACCGACCGCGCGGGCAGCCTGCGCGCCGAACTGGCCGCCCTGCCCGCCGCCGAACGCGACCGGACCCTGTCGGACCTGGTGCGCACCGAGGTCGCGGCCGTGCTCGGCTACGCCGACGCCTCGGACGTCGCGGCCACCCGCGCCTTCCGCGAACTCGGCTTCGACTCCCTCACCGCCGTCGAACTGCGCAACCGGCTCAACGCGGCCACCGGGCTCGCCCTGCCCGCCACCATCGTCTTCGACCACCCCAACGTGCGTGACCTGGCACGGCACCTGCGCGGCCACCTCGTGGACGACACCGCCGCCGAGCAGGCCGCCCCGCCCGCCGCGGCCACCGCGACGGCCGCACCGGCCGCACCGGCCGTCCGCGACGACGAGCCGATCGCGATCGTGTCGATGGGCTGCCGGTTCCCCGGCGGCGCCCGGACGCCGGAGGAGTTCTGGCGGCTGATCCTGGACGAGACCGACGCGATCAGCCACCTGCCCACCGACCGCGGGTGGGACGTGGACGCCCTCTACGACCCCGATCCCGACAAGGCCGGGACCACGTACGCCCGTGAAGGCGGCTTCCTGCACGACGCCGCCGAGTTCGACGCAGGGTTCTTCGGCATCTCACCGCGCGAGGCGACGGCGATGGACCCGCAGCAGCGCCTGCTGCTGGAGACCAGCTGGGAGGCGCTGGAGCGGGCGGGCATCGCGCCCGACAGCCTGCGCGGCAGCGACACCGGCGTCTTCGTCGGCGTCTCGCACCAGGGCTACGGAGCCGGCGACGAGGTCCCCGAAGGGCTTGAGGGCCACCTGATCACCGGCACCGTCACGAGCATCGCCTCCGGCCGCGTCTCCTACACCCTCGGCCTCGAGGGCCCGGCCGTGACCATGGACACCGGGTGCTCGTCCTCCCTGGTCGCCCTGCACCTGGCCATGCGCTCCCTGCGCTCCGGTGAGTGCTCCCTCGCGCTGGCCGGCGGCGCCGCCGTCATGGGCGAGCCGATCGGTCTCGTCGGCTTCAGCCGCCAGCGGGGTCTGGCCGTGGACGGCCGCTGCAAGGCGTTCGGCGCCGGTGCCGACGGCATGGGAATGTCCGAGGGCGTGGGTGTGCTGCTGCTGGAGCGGCTGTCGGACGCGCGCGCCAACGGCCACCGGGTGCTGGCGGTGGTGCGGGGTTCGGCCATCAACCAGGACGGTGCGTCCAACGGTCTGACGGCGCCGAACGGACTGTCGCAGCAGCGGGTGATCCGGGCGGCCCTGGCGGACGCGGGGTTGTCGGCGGCGGACGTGGACGTGGTGGAGGCGCACGGTACGGGTACCAAGCTGGGTGACCCGATCGAGGCGCAGGCGCTGCTGGCCACCTACGGCCAGGACCGGCCCGCGGAGCGCCCGCTGTGGCTGGGGTCGGTGAAGTCCAACATCGGCCACGCCCAGGCCGCTTCCGGCATGGCCGGTGTGATCAAGATGGTGCAGGCGATGCGTGAGGGCGTGCTGCCCAGGTCCCTGCACGCCGACGAGCCGTCCCCGTTCGTGGACTGGACCGCCGGGCACGTCGAGGTCCTCACCCGGACCCGGCCGTGGGAGCAGTCCGGCCGTCCGCGCCGCGCCGGTGTCTCCTCCTTCGGCGTCAGCGGCACCAACGCGCACGTCATCCTCGAACAGCCCGAACCGGCCGCCGAGGTGACCGTGCCCGCCGGCGACCGCACCGGCACCGTCGTGCCGTGGCCGGTGTCCGCCCGCTCGGCGGCGGCCCTGCGCGCCCAGGCCGACCGGCTCCGGTCCCACGTCCGGTCCGCCGAACCGGACACCGTCGACGTGGCGCACTCCCTCGTCGGCGGACGCGCCGCGCTGGAGGAGCGCGCCGTCGTCGTCGGCGCCGACCGCGACACCTTCCTGACCGCGCTCGGCGCCCTGTCCGCCGGAACCTCCGACGCCGCCCTCACCCGCGGCACCGCACAGCGTCCGGGTGAGTCGGTCGATGCGGTGTTCGTGTTTCCGGGTCAGGGGGCGCAGTGGGTGGGGATGGCGGTGGAGTTGTTGGATTCCTCGCCGGTGTTCGCTGCTCGGTTCGCGGAGTGTGCGGGGGCGCTTGAGGGGTTTGTCGGGTGGTCGGTGTTCGATGTGGTGCGGAGTGTGGAGGGTGCTCCGGGGCTGGATCGGGTGGATGTGGTGCAGCCGGTGTTGTGGGCGGTGATGGTGTCGCTGGCTGCGTTGTGGGAGTCGTTCGGTGTGCGGCCTGCTGCGGTGGTGGGGCATTCGCAGGGTGAGATTGCTGCTGCGTGTGTGTCGGGTGCGTTGAGTGTGCGGGATGCGGCGCGGGTGGTGGCGTTGCGTAGTGGTGTGCTCAGGGCGTTGGCGGGTCGTGGTGGCATGGTGTCGGTTGCTTTGTCGCGGGGGGCGGTTGAGGAGTTCGTGCGGCCGTGGGTGGGTCGTGTGTCGGTGGCTGCGGTCAATGGGCCGTCGTCGACGGTGGTGTCGGGGGATGCGGACGCGCTGGATGAGTTGGTGGTGTGTGCTGAGGAGTCGGGTGTGCGGGTGCGTCGGGTGGAGGTGGATTATGCCTCGCACTCGGCTCATGTGGAGGAGGTAGAGGGGGAGCTGGCGCGGTTGCTGGCTCCGGTTCAGGCGTTGGTTCCGCGGGTTCCGTTCTTGTCGACGGTGACGGGGCGGTGGGTTGAGTCGGCTGAGACCGATGGCGGGTACTGGTACCGCAATCTGCGTCAGACGGTGCAGCTGGAGCCGGCGGTGCGCACGCTGGTGGCCGAGGGGCATGGTGCGTTCTTGGAGATGAGTCCGCATCCGGTGCTGACCGTTCCCGTCGCCGAGACGGTGGAGGCCGCGGGCGCGGAAGCCGTGGTGACGGGCACGCTGCGTCGGGGTCAGGGGGGTCTGGAGCGGTTCTACCTGTCGCTGGGCGAGGCCTGGACCCGCGGCGTGGAGGTGGACTGGACGCCCGCGTTCGAGGGGCTGTCGCCGCGGCGGGTGGAGCTGCCCACCTATCCCTTCCAGCGCCAGCACTACTGGCTGGAGACGACACGCCGCCCGGCCGGCGGTGACGACGTCACCTTCGGCGGCGTCGACCTGATGGACGACGGCTTCTGGACCTCCGTCGACAGCCACGACGTGGAGTCCGTGGCGGAAAGCCTCGGCGTGGCCGACGTCCGCGCCCTCAGCGAGGTCGTACCCGCGCTGTCCTCGTGGCGCCGCAACCGGATCAACCGCTCCCGGCTGGACGGCTGGCGCTACCGCGTGGTGTGGCGGCCGCGCGGCGAACAGTCCGTCGCAGCAGGCGAACTGCCGGGCACCTGGCTGCTCGTCGTGCCCGAGGGCCACGAGGAGCACCGGACCGTGCGCGAGGTGGCCGCCGCCGTCGAGCAGCGGTCGGCCGGGGTCCGGCTCGTGGTGGCGGGCGCCCCGGAGGCCGAACGGGAACGCATGGCCGCACTGCTGCGCGAGCACACCGGGGGGGAGCGCGTCGGCGGGGTGCTGTCGCTGCTCGCCCTGGACGAGAGCCCCTGGTCGGACGAGGGCGTGCTGCCCACCGGCCTGGTGCTGATGACCTCCCTCCTGCAGGCGCTGGGCGACGCCCAGGTGGACGCGCCCCTGTGGTGCGCCACCAGCGGGGCGGTGTCCGTGCACCGCAACGACGAACTCGACAGCCCGCTGCAGGCGATGAGCTGGGGCCTGGGCCGGATCGCGGCCCTGGAGTACCCGCAGCGCTGGGGCGGCCTGGTCGACCTGCCCGGCACCCTGGACGCACGGGCCGCGCGGCGCCTGGTCACCGCACTGTCCGGAGCGCTGGAGGAGGACCACCTGGCCGTCCGGCCGTCCGGCGTCTTCGCCCGCCGCCTGGTGCGGGCCGGCGACGGACCGCGCCCGGACGGCGAGTGGCGCCCCTCGGGCACCGTGCTCGTCACCGGCGGCACCGGCGGACTGGGCCGCCACGTCGCCCGCTGGCTGGCCCGCACCGGCGCCGAGCGTCTCGTCCTGGCCTCGCGGCGCGGACCGGACGCGCCGGGCGCGCCGGAACTCGCCGCCGAACTGGCGGAACTCGGCACCCCGGCGACCCTGGTGGCCTGTGACGTCTCCGACGCCGACGCCGTGCGCCGGCTCGTCGACGACCTGCCCGGCGGCGGCACCCTGACCGCCGTCGTGCACACCGCCGGCGTCATCGACGACGGCCTGATCGACGCCCTCACCCCGCAGCGCGCCCACGGCGTGATGCGGCCGAAGGCCGACGCCGCCCTCGCCCTGGACGCCGCCACCCGGCACCTGGACCTGGACGCGTTCGTCCTGTTCTCCTCCATGGCCGGCACCCTCGGCGGACCCGGCCAGGGCAGCTACGCCGCCGCCAACGCCTTCCTCGACGCGCTGGCCGCGCGCCGCCGGGCCGAGGGACTGCCCGCCACCTCCGTCGGCTGGGGCACCTGGGCCGGCGGCGGCATGGTCGGCGAGGAGGTCGCCGAGCGGCTGCGCCGGGACGGCGTCCCGCCGATGGACCCCGAACTGGCCGTCGCCTCCCTGCAGAAGGCGCTCGACCAGGACGAGCAGTTCATCATCGTCGCCGACGTCGACTGGAAGCTCATCACCGTCCGGGCCTTCGCCGCGCTGCGCGAGGTGCCCGAGGCGCGTACCGTGAAGACGCAGGAACGCGCCGAGAAGGAGACCGAGTCCGCCGACGGACCCCCGCTCGCCCGGCGCGTGGCCGCCCTGGCTCCCGCCGAGCGCCGCGCCGCCCTGCTCGCCGAGGTCCGCACGCAGGCCGCGGCCGTCCTCGGACACGCGGACACCGACGCCGTCCCCGAAGGCCGCGCCTTCCGCGACCTCGGCTTCGACTCGCTGACCGCGGTCGAGCTGCGCAACCGGCTCGCCGAGGCCACCGGTCTGCAACTGCCGGTCACCCTCGCCTTCGACCACCCGTCCGCGCACGCGCTCGCCGCGCACCTCGACCACGAGCTGTCCGGTACGCGCTCCGGAGCCGACCCGCTGTCCGCGCTGCCCACGGCGGCCGTGGACGACGACCCCGTCGTCATCGTCGGCATGAGCTGCCGGCTGCCCGGCGGCGTCACCTCCCCGGAGGAACTGTGGCGGCTGGTCGCCGACGGCACCGACGCCATCACCCCCTTCCCGGGCGACCGCGGCTGGGACGTGGAGAACCTGTACGACCCCGACCCCGACCGCACCGGCCACTCCTACGCCCGGCACGGCGGCTTCCTGCACGACGCCGACCGGTTCGACCCGGCGTTCTTCGGGATCTCGCCCCGGGAGGCCGTGGCCATCGACCCGCAGCACCGGCTGCTGCTGGAGACCTCCTGGGAGGCCTTCGAGCGGGCCGGGATCGACCCGGAGCGGGTCCGCGGCACCCGCACCGGCGTGTTCGTCGGCTCCAACTACAACGACTACGGCAACCGCGTCCGGCAGGCCCCCGAGGACCTGGAGGGCTACCTGGCCACCGGCAGCGCCGGCAGCGTCGCCTCCGGCCGCATCGCCTACACCTTCGGACTCGAAGGCCCCGCGGTCACCGTCGACACCGCCTGCTCCTCCTCCCTGGTCGCCCTGCACCTGGCGGCCCAGGCGCTGCGGTCCGGCGAGTGCGAACTCGCCCTCGCCGGCGGTGTCACCGTGATCTCCACCCCCGACACGTTCGTCGAGTTCAGCCGGCAGCGGGCCCTGTCGCCCGACGGCCGCTGCAAGCCGTTCGCCGCCGCGGCCGACGGCGCCGGCTGGGCGGAGGGCGTCGGCCTGCTGCTGCTGGAGCGGCTCTCCGACGCCCGCCGCAACGGGCACCGGGTGCTCGCGGTCGTCGCCGGCAGCGCCGTCAACCAGGACGGCGCCTCCAACGGGCTCACCGCCCCGAGCGGCCCCGCGCAGCAGCGCGTCATCCGGCAGGCCCTCGCGAGCGCCGGGCTCTCCCCGGCCGACGTGGACGCCGTCGAGGCCCACGGCACCGGAACCAAGCTCGGCGACCCCATCGAGGCGCAGGCCCTGCTCGCCGTGTACGGGCAGGAGCGGCCCGCCGAACGCCCGCTGTGGCTCGGCGCGCTGAAGTCCAACATCGGCCACACCCAGGCCGCCTCGGGCGTCGCCGGCGTCATCAAGATGGTGATGGCCCTGCGGCACGGCGTCCTGCCGCGCACCCTGCACGCCGAGCAGCCCTCCCCGCACATCGACTGGTCGTCGGGCGCGGTGCGCCTGCTGCAGCAGGACCAGCCGTGGACGGCGGGCGGTGCCCCGCGCCGGGCCGGCGTCTCCTCCTTCGGCGTCAGCGGCACCAACGCCCACGTGATCCTGCAGGAACCCGAGCCCGAGCCCGCCGCCGCACCCGAGCCGCCGGCGCCCGCCGGCGCCGCGGAGTCCGGACAGCCGCTGCCGTGGCTGCTGTCGGCCCGCGGCCCGGCCGCGCTGGCCGCCCAGGCCGGCCGGCTGCTCGGCCACCTCGCGGCACACCCCGACGCCGCCCCGGCCGACCTCGCGCTGTCCCTGGCCACCACCCGGGCCCACCTGGAGGACCGGGCCGCCGTCGTCACCGGCGACACCGGCACCCTGCGCGACGCGCTCGGCGCGCTCGCCGAGGGCCGCGAGCACCCGGCCCTGGCCCTCGGGCGGGCCCGCGGCGGCAAGGTGGCCTTCCTGTTCTCCGGACAGGGCTCCCAGCGCGCCGCGACGGGCCGGGCGCTGTACGCGGCGCACGAGCCGTTCGCCGACGCGCTCGACGCGGTCTGCGCCCACCTCGACGGCCACCTCGACGTCCCGCTGCGCGAGGTGCTGTTCGCCGACCCCGGCACTCCCATGGCCGCCCACCTGGAGCGCACCTCCTGCACCCAGGCCGGGCTGTTCGCCCTCCAGGTCGCCCTGTTCCGGCTGCTGGAGAGCCTCGGCGTGCGGCCCGACGTGCTGCTCGGGCACTCGGTCGGCGAGATCGCGGCCGCCCACGTGGCCGGTGTGCTGTCCCTGGAGGACGCCTGCCGGCTGGTCGCCGTCCGCGGCCGGCTCATGGAGGCCCTGCCCGAGGGCGGTGCCATGGTCTCCGTCGAGGCCTCCGAGGAGGAGGTCGCCGGCGCGCTCGCCGGACACGAGGACCGGGTGACCGTCGCCGCCCTCAACGGCCCCCGCTCCACCGTCGTCTCCGGTGAGGCGGACGCCGTCGCGCAGGTCGCCGGCGCGCTGGCCGCCGCGGGCCACCGCACCCGCGGGCTCAACGTCGCCCACGCCTTCCACTCGCACCTCATGGACGGCATGCTCGACGCGTTCGCCGAGCAGACGGCCGCGCTGCACCACGAGGCCCCCGCCCTGCCGGTGGTCTCCACCGTCACCGGCCGGCCCGTCACCGCGGAGGAACCCTTCGACGCCGGCTACTGGCCGCGCCAGGTCCGGCAGGCCGTCCGCTTCCACGACGGCGTGCGCGCCCTGGAGGAACAGGGCGTCACCACCTACGTCGAGATCGGCCCCGGCGGTGTGCTCACCGCCCTGGCCGGCGACTGCGTGGACGGCGACGCCACCCTCGTACCGCTGCTGCGCCGCGACACCGCGGAGGCCGAGTCGCTGACCTCCGCCCTGGCCCGGCTGCACGTCCACGGCCGGTCCGTCGACTGGGCCGCGCTCCTGGCACCCGCCGGAGGGCGCCCCGTCGACCTGCCCACCTACCCCTTCCAGCGCCGCCGCTACTGGCTGGAGAGCACCGCGGACGACGCCGCCCCGGCGGGCCTGGACGCGGTACGCCACCCGCTGCTGTCCACGGCCGTGCCGCTCGCGGACGGCGACGGCGTCCTGCTGACCGGAACCGTCTCCCTCGACGGCCGGCCCTGGCTCGCCAACCACGCCCTGGACGGCCGGATCCTCTTCCCCGGCACCGCGTTCCTCAACCTCGCCGTGGAGGCGTGCGCCCACACCGGCGCGGCAGGCGTCGCCGACCTCACCCTGCGCACCCCGCTGGTGCTGCCGGAGTCGGGGAGCGTCCAGCTCCAGGTCGCCGTCGGCGCACCCGACGGCAGCGGCGACCGCACGCTCACCGTGCACGCCCGCCCCGTCGAGGCGGGCGCGCCCGCCGGCGGGTGGACCCGGCACGCCGAAGGCACCCTGAGCGCCACCGGCGCCCCGGCCGGCCCCGCACCCCTGGAGACCTGGCCGCCGGCCGGCGCCGAGCCCGTCGACGTGTCCGCGACGTACGAACGGATGGCACGGGGCGGCTTCGCCTACGGCCCCGCCTTCCGCGGACTGCGCGCGGCCTGGCGCGACGGCACGACGGTGTACGCGGAGATCGCCCCCGAGGAGGGCCACCACCTGCAGGGCACCGACCGGTTCGGCGTCCACCCCGCCCTGCTGGACGCGGCGCTGCACACCGTGGCACTGGCCGCCGGCGGCGGCCGCACCGTGGTCCCGTTCGCCTTCACCGACGTCACCGTGCACGCCACCGGCCCGGCGGCCCTGCGGGTGCGGCTGACACCGGGCGCGGCGGACACCTACGGGGTACGGCTCTTCGACGGCACCGGCGCCCCGGTGGCCGACATCGGCTCCCTCGCCCTGCGCCCGGTGGACACCACCCGCCTCGGCCCCGCGCCCGGCGCGGGCGCCCTGCACCGGGTGCGCTGGACACCGGCCGACCCGGCCGGCGGCGTCCCGGCGACGGTCCACGTGATCGGCGCGGAGCCCGCCTGGGCGAACGCGCCCGCGACCGTCGCCCGGTACGACGACCTGGACGCGCTCCTGGCCGCCGTGGGCGGGGCGGTGCCGCGCACCGTGGTGGCCACCGTGCCCGGCACCGACACCCTGCCCGACCCGGCCGAGGCCGCCCGGCTCACCACGCACCACGCCCTGCGCCTGGTCACCGGCTGGCTCGCCCACGACGCACTCGCCGACTCCCGGCTGGTGCTGCTGACCCGCGACGCGGTCGCCGCCCGGCCCGAGGACGCACCGCGCACCGACCCGGCCCAGGCCGCCGTGTGGGGGCTCCTGCGGTCGGCCCGGACGGAGAACCCCGGCCGCTTCGCCCTGATCGACCACGACGGCCGTGCCGCGTCACTGGCCCTGCTGCCCGCCGCCCTGGCCGGCGGCGCCGAGGAGACCGCGCTGCGCGACGGCACCGCCCTGGTGCCCAGGCTCACCCGCACCGGGCTCCCGGCCGACGACGCCGCGCCGCGGCTGTCCGGCGACGGCACCGTACTGATCACCGGAGCCGGCGGCGTCCTGGCCCGGCAGGTCGCCCGCCACCTCGTCACCGTCCACGGCAGCCGCTCCCTGCTGCTGGCCGGACGCCGCGGCCTCGCCGCGGAGGGACTGGCCGAGCTGTGCGAGGAACTGCGCGGACACGGCGCCGAGATCACCGTCGCCGCCTGCGACGTGGCCGACCGCCGGGCACTGGCGGCGCTCCTGGACGGCATCCCCGCCGCACGCCCGCTGACCGCCGTCGTGCACACCGCGGGCGTCCTCGACGACGGCATCGTGCAGTCCCTCACCCCCGACCGCGTGGACCGGGTGCTGCACGCCAAGGCCGACGCCGCGGTGCTGCTGGAGGAACTCACCCGCGACACCGGCGCCGCCCTCGTGCTGTTCTCCTCGCTGGCCGGCACCTTCGGCGGCGCGGGACAGGCCAACTACGCCGCCGCCAACGCCTTCCTGGACGCCTTCGCCACCCGCTGCCGCGGCGCGGAGCGCCGGGCCTGGTCCCTCGCCTGGGGCCTGTGGGCCGAACGCAGCGGCATGACCGGCAAGCTCGACGGCGCCGACCTGCGCCGCGTGGCCCGCGGCGGGCTGCGTCCGCTGGCGACCGGCGACGCGCTCGCCCTGCTGGACGCCGCCCTGCGCAGCCCGGAACCCGTCCTGGCGCCCGCCGCCCTGGACACGGCGGCGCTGCGCGGCGACGGCACCGTGCCCGACCTGCTGCGCGACCTCGTGCCCGCCGCACCCCGGCGTCCGGCACCCGCCTCCACCGCCGCCGGCACCGACGGCCCGGACACCGCCACGGCGGACGGCGGCCTGCGCGCACGCCTGGCCGGGCTCACGGGAAGCGCACGGCAGGCGGCCGTCCTGGACGCCGTCCTGGCCCAGGCGGCACTCGTCCTCGGTCACGACACCCCGGCGGCCATCGACCCCGAACGGGGTTTCCTCGACATCGGGTTCGACTCACTGACCGCCGTGGAACTGCGCAACCGGCTCGGCGCCCTCGCCGGCGTACGGCTGCCGGCCACCCTCATGTTCGACTACCCCACTCCCGAGCGGCTGGCAGTGCACCTGCTGTCCCGCACCGCCCCCGCCGACCCGCCCGCGCCGACCCCGGCCACCGACCCGCTGCTCGCCCAACTGCAGCGGCTGGAGCAGCAGTTCCACCAGACGCCGGACGACGCCCTCGTGCACGACGAACTGCGCACCCGGCTGCGCGGCCTGCTCGACCGGCTCGACGGGGCACCGCTCCCGGCCGAGCCCGCCGGCGGCCCGGTGACCACCGCCGACGCCGACGAGGTCTCCGACGACGAACTGCGCGCCTTCCTGGAGGGCGAACTCGGCGGTTCCTGACCACCCGACCGTCGCGGCCGGGCCCCCGCCCGGCCGCCGTCCGCCCCCTGTCACCTGGATGGAAAAGTGAAGGCTCTCGTGCTCGCGGGGGGATCCGGTACGCGCCTGCGGCCGATCACCCACACGTCCAGCAAGCAACTGGTCCCGGTCGCCAACAAGCCGATCCTCTTCTACGGCCTGGAGGCCATCGCCGAGGCCGGCATCACCGAGGTCGGCGTCGTCGTCGGCAGCACCGCCGCGGAGATCCAGGCCGCCGTCGGCGACGGCTCCGCCTTCGGTCTGCGGGTCACCTACATCCCGCAGAGCGAACCCCTCGGGCTGGCCCACGCCGTCCTCATCGCCCAGCCCTTCCTCGGCGACGACGACTTCGTGATGTACCTCGGCGACAACTTCGTCATGGACGGCATCACCGACGTCGTCGAGGAGTTCCGCAAGGACCGCCGCGACGCCCACATCCTGCTCACCCGCGTCGCCGACCCGTCGGCCTTCGGCGTCGCCGTGACCGACGCCGACGGCAGGGTCACCGAACTCGCCGAAAAGCCGCGGCACCCGCGCAGCGACCTCGCCGTCGCCGGCGTGTACCTCTTCACCCCCGTCGTCCACGACGCCGTCCGCGCCATCCGGCCCTCCGCCCGCGGCGAGCTGGAGATCACCGACGCCCTGCAGTGGATGATCGACCACCGGCTGGCCGTCCACTCCACGGTCATCACCGGCTACTGGAAGGACACCGGCAACGTCACCGACATGCTGGAGGTCAACCGCACCCTCCTGGAACGCGTCGAACCCCGCGTCGACGGCTTCGTGGACGACGAGAGCGAGATCATCGGACGCGTCCGCATCGAGGCCGGCGCCGAGGTCCGCCGCTCCCGCATCGTCGGCCCCGCCGTCATCGGCGCGGGCAGCGTCGTCACCGACTCCTACATCGGCCCGTCCACGTCCGTCGCGGAGAACTGCCGCATCACCAGCACCGAGATCGAGTACTCCATCGTGCTGCGCGACTCCTCCTTCGACCGCATCCGCCGCGTGGAGGCCTCCCTCGTCGGCCGCAACGTCAAGGTCACCCTGGCACCCCGGCTGCCCGCCACCCACCGTCTGGTGATCGGCGACCACGGTCAGGTACAGCTGTCGTCGTGAACGCCGTACGCCTGCTCGTCGTCACCGCGGTCACCGCCGAACGCGACGCCGCCGCCCGGGGACTCGACGCCACCGCGCCACCGCGCCCCCACCCCCTGCCCGGCCACCGGATGGTCCGCACCACCGGCCACGGCGTGCCCCGGCCGGTGCGGGCCGACCTGGTCGCCGCCGGCGTGGGACCGGCCGCGGCCGCCGCCGCCACGGGCGCCGCCCTGACCGCCGCCGCCCTGTGGCGGGAACCGTACGACCTCGTCATCGCCGCGGGCATCGCCGGCGGCTTCGCCCCCGTGGCCGACCTCGGCGGCGTCGTCGTCGCCGACCGCGTCGTCGCCGCGGACCTCGGGGCCGAAACGGCCGACGGCTTCCTGCCCGTGGACGCGCTCGGCTTCGGCACCACCGTCCACACCTGCGCGCCACGCCTGGGCGCCGCCGTCGCCCGTGCCCTCGGCGCCGTGCACGCCCCCGTCCTGACCGTCTCCACCGCCACCGGCACCACCGAGTCCGCCGCCGCGCTGCGCCACCGCCACCAGGACGCGGCCGCCGAGGCCATGGAGGGGTTCGGCGTCGCCGAGGCCGCCGCCGCGCACGGCGTCCCCCTGCTGGAGATCCGGACCGTCTCCAACACGGTCGGCGCCCGCGACCGGGCCGCCTGGCGGATACCCGAAGCCCTCGCCGCGCTGCGCGACACCTTCGCCGTCCTGCGCACCGTGCTCGATCGCGCCGCACCGCCCCCCTACATGTGATCCGCCCGTCGAAATCCCCCTGAAGCAGGGGGATTTCGCGCTTCCGGACACACCGCGGTCGAGGCGCTCGCCTGCGCGGATGCTCACCCGGCGGCGATTTCCAGGGGTTTCCCCAGACAACCCCGCCGAGGGCCGAAAAAGCCTCCCCCCGCAGGTCATGCTGTGCACGCCGTCACCGAAACCGAACACCATGGGGGCAGTCCATGTCGAAGGAAGCGCAGCTTCGGGACTACCTCAAGCGGGTCACCGTCGATCTGCACGACACCCGCCGCAAGCTGCGGGAACTGGAGTCCCGCGAGCAGGAACCCATCGCGATCGTCGGCATGGCCTGCCGGCTCCCCGGCTCGGTGCGCGGCCCCGAGGACTTCTGGGACCTGCTCGTGTCCGGCACCGACGCCATCACGGACTGGCCCGCCGGCCGTGGCTGGCACACGGCCCCGGCCGCGGACATCGACGCCGCCGGACGCCGCGGCGGCTTCGTGCACGACGCCGACCGCTTCGACCCGGCCTTCTTCGGCATCTCGCCCCGCGAGGCCCTCGCCATGGACCCGCAGCAGCGCCTGCTGCTCGAAGTGACCTGGGAGGCCCTCGAACGCGCCGGGATCGACCCCGCCGCCCTGCGCGGCAGCCGCTCCGGGGTCTTCGTCGGCTGCAGCGACCAGGGTTACACCTCCGGCCTGCGCGAGGTCCCCGAGGACGTGCGCGGCCACCTGCTCACCGGCAACTCGATGTCCGTCCTCTCCGGCCGCGTCGCCTACACGCTCGGCCTGGAGGGACCCGCGGTCACCGTCGACACCGCCTGCTCCTCCTCCCTGGTCGCCCTCCACCTGGCCGCCCGCTCCCTGCGCTCCGGCGAATGCTCCCTCGCCGTCGTCGGCGGCGTCACCGTCATGTCCAGCCCCGGCGCGTTCCTGGAGTTCGGCCGGCAGGGCGGCCTGGCCGGCGACGGCCGCTGCAAGGCCTTCTCCGACGACGCCGACGGCACCGGCTGGGCCGAGGGCGCCGGCATGATCGTCGTCGAACGGCTCTCCGACGCCCGCCGCAACGGGCACCGGGTCCTCGCCGTCGTCCGCGGCTCCGCCGTCAACCAGGACGGCGCCTCCAACGGGCTCACCGCCCCCAACGGCCTGTCCCAGCAGCGGGTCATCCTCGCCGCGCTCGCGAACGCCGGCCTGCCCGCCGCCGAGGTCGACGCCGTCGAGGCGCACGGCACCGGCACCGCCCTCGGCGACCCCATCGAGGCCCAGGCCCTGCTCGCCACCTACGGCCAGGGCCGCCCCGCGGACCGTCCGCTGCTGCTCGGCTCCGCCAAGTCCAACATCGGCCACACCCAGGCCGCGGCGGGCGTCGTCGGCGTCATCAAGACCGTCCTCGCCCTCCGCCACGGCGTCCTGCCGCGCACCCTGCACGCCGGACGGCCCTCCACCCACGTCGACTGGTCCGCCGGACACGTCAAGCTCCTGGACCGGGCCACCGACTGGCCGCACACCGACCACCCGCGCCGGGTGGGCGTCTCCGCGTTCGGCGTCAGCGGCACCAACGCCCACGTCATCGTCGAAGAGGCCCCCGCGGCCCCCACCGAGGACACCGACACCGGCACCGACCGGGCCGCCGCCACCGCCACGGCCGGTACCCGCCCGCCGGTGCTGCCCTGGGTGCTGTCCGCGCGCGACGAGGACACCCTGCGCGCCCAGGCGACCCGGCTCGCCGCCCACGTGGCCGCCCACCCGGACACCGACCCCTACGACCTCGCCGCCTCCCTGGCCACCACCCGCACCGCCCACCCGTACCGCGCGGCCGTCGTCGGCGCCGACTCCGCCGACCTGCGCACCGGCCTGACCGCGCTCGCCGCGGCCCGACCCCACGAGAGCCTGCTCACCGGCATCGCCCGCGGGGAGGGCAAAACGGCGTTGTTGTTCTCCGGTCAGGGTTCTCAGCGTGTGGGGATGGGCCGGGAGTTGTATGAGGCGTTTCCGGTGTTCGCGGAGGCGTTCGATGCGGTGTGTTCGTGTGTGGGGCAGGAGTTGCGGGGGGTTGTTTTCGGGGATGACGGGGATGACGGGGGGCGGTTGGATCGGACGCGGTGGGCGCAGCCGGCTCTTTTCGCTGTTGAGGTGGCTCTGTTTCGGTTGGTGGAGTCGTGGGGGGTGCGGGCGGATTTCCTGGCGGGTCATTCGGTCGGTGAGATCGTGGCGGCGTATGTGGCGGGGGTGTTCTCGTTGGAGGATGCCTGTCGTTTGGTGGTGGCGCGTGGTCGGTTGATGGAGGCGTTGCCGGCCGGTGGTGTGATGGTGGCGGTGGAGGCCTCCGAGGGGGAGGTGCTGGCGCTGCTGGAGGGTCGTGCGGGTGTGGTGTCGCTCGCGGCGGTCAATGGTCCGCGTGCGGTGGTGATCGCCGGTGTCGAGGAGGCCGTGGCCGAGGTGGCCCGGGCTCTGGCCGGCGCTGGTCATCGCACCACGCGGTTGCGGGTCAGTCATGCTTTCCATTCGCCGTTGATGGAGCCGATGCTGGAGGAGTTCCGCACGGTCGCGGAGCAGATCGAGTACGCCCCCGCGAGGATTCCGCTCGTGTCGAACCTGACCGGTGCCGTCGCCGCCGAGGACGAGCCGGCCACCCCCGACCACTGGGTGCGCCACGCGCGCGAAGCCGTGCGCTTCGCCGACGGCGTCCGCGCCCTGGCCGCCGAAGGCGTGACCCGCTTCCTGGAGATCGGCCCGGACGGCACCCTCACCGCACTCGCCCAGAACTGCGTGGACGACACCGCGGCGACGACGTTCGTGCCCCTCCTGCGCAAGGACGGGCAGGACGCCCGTGACCTCGTCCGCGCACTCGCCCGGCTCCACCTCGACGGCGCGGCGCTTGACTGGTCCCGGATCCTGCCGGACGCCCGCACCGTCGACCTGCCCACCTACGCCTTCCGCCGCGACCGCTACTGGCTGGAGCGTTCCTACGCCGAGGACGGCTCGGCCGCGCCCGCCGAGGCCGCCGACGCGGAACCGGCCCACCACCGGATCGCCTGGCACCCGGTGGCCGGCCTGCCCGACACCGGCCACCTGACGGGCCGCTGGCTGCTCGTGCGCCCCGTCTCCCTCCAGGGCGACGACGGCTGGCAGGGCGCCCTCACCGCCGCCCTACGGGAAGCCGGCGCCGACCTGGTCACCGTCGACCACCACCCCTTCGACACCCGGCCCGAGTTCGCCCGCCGCCTCACCCACGCCACCGAGGACGGCCCCCTCACGGGCGTGCTCAGCCTGCCCGCCCCGAACGCCGGGGAGGAGATCGAGGAGGTGCCCGGCGGGCTCCTCACCACCACCCTGCTCGTCCAGGCCCTCGGCGACGCCGGCATCGCCGCGCCCCTGTGGGTGCTGACCCGGGGCGCCGTCGCCACGTCGGCGGACGACCCGGCGCCGCACCCCACCCAGGCCGCCCTCTGGGGCCTGGGACGCGTGGCCGCCCTGGAACACCCCGACCGCTGGGGCGGACTCGTCGACCTTCCCGTGACGCTGGACCGGCGCTCGGCCGACGGTCTGCTCGCCCTGCTCGGCGGCGTCCGGAACACCGCGGAGGCACGGGAGGACCAGGCAGCCGTCCGTTCCGGAACCGTGCTCGGGCGCAGGCTCGTCCCGGCCGCACCCGGCGGCGGCACGGGCTGGGAGCCCACGGGCACCGTCCTGATCACCGGGGGCACCGGCGCGCTCGGCACCCACGTCGCCCGCTGGGCCGCACAGCACGGCGCCGCCCACCTGGTGCTGGTCAGCAGACGCGGTGCGGACGCCCCCGGAGCCGCCGGACTGCGCGAGGAACTCGTCTCCCTGGGCGCCGACGTCACCTTCGTGTCGGCCGACCTGGCCAACCGCTCCGCCGTCCGCGCACTCCTCGCCGACCACCCGGTGGACGCCGTCGTCCACACCGCCGGCGTCCTCGACGACGGCGTCCTCGACGGGCTCGAACCCCACCGTTTCCACACGGTCCTGCGGGCCAAGGTCGACGCGGCACACCACCTGGACGAACTGACCCGCGACCGCGACCTCTCCGCCTTCGTCCTGTTCTCCTCCTTCGCCGGTACCGTCGGTTCCGCCGGCCAGGCCAACTACGCCGCCGCCAACGCCATGCTCGACGCGCTGGCCGAGCGGCGGCGGGCCGAGGGGTTGCCGGCCACGTCCATCGCGTGGGGCCCCTGGGCGGGCGGCGGCATGGCCGCCGACGCCTCGGCCGAGAACCGGCAGGTGCGCGGCGGCGTCGGCCTCCTCGACCCCGCCGACGCCCTGCGGGCCCTCGCGGTCCACGCCAACGGAACGAGCGCCACCCCCTTCGTCGCCGCCGTCGACTGGGACCGCTTCGGTTCCGCCTTCACCGCCGTACGCCCCAGCCCGCTGCTCACCGAGGTGTACCGCGCACCGGCCGGTGCACGGGACACCGCCGGAACGACCACGGCCCTGCGTTCCCGTCTGGACGGGTTGTCTGCTGATGTGCAGCGTCGGGTGTTGGTGGAGGAGGTGCGGGCGCGGGCTGCTGCGGTGCTGGGGTATGCCGGTGCGGAGTTGGTGGGGGTTGAGCGGGCGTTTCGTGATCTGGGGGTGGATTCCCTGATCGCGGTGGAGTTGCGGAACGTGCTGGCGGCGGTGTGTGGGGTGTCGTTGCCGGCGACGGTGGTGTTCGATCATCCGACGCCGCGGGCGTTGGCGGATTTCCTGTTCGGTGAGTTGTGCGGGGGTGGGCCGGCGGAGGTGGCCGGTGCGGTGGTGGCGGCTGCTTCGGTGGTGGATGAGCCGGTGGCGGTCGTGGGGATGGCGTGCCGGTTCCCGGGGGGTGTGGATTCCCCGGAGGCGTTGTGGTCGATGCTGGCCGAGGGGCGTGACGGGGTCACCGACTTCCCCACCGACCGCGGCTGGGACCTCGACCTCCTCTTCGGCCCGGACCCCGACCGCCCCTTCGCCAGCCACACCCGGCACGGTGCCTTCCTCCGTGACGTGGCCGGCTTCGATGCGGAGTTCTTCGGTGTGTCGCCGCGTGAGGCGTTGGCGATGGATCCGCAGCAGCGGTTGTTGCTGGAGGCGTCGTGGGAGGCGGTGGAGCGGGCGGGGGTGGATCCGCGGTCGCTGCGTGGCACGCGTACGGGTGTGTTCGCGGGGACGAACGGTCAGGACTACCCGGCGTTGCTGAACGTCTCCGAGGGTGACTTCGGGGGGTACGTCGGGACCGGGAACGCGGCGAGTGTGGTGTCGGGCCGGGTGTCGTACGTGCTGGGTCTGGAGGGTCCGGCGGTGACGGTGGACACGGCGTGTTCGTCGTCGCTGGTGGCGTTGCATCTGGCGGTGCGGGCGCTGCGTGCGGGGGAGTGTGATCTGGCGCTGGCCGGTGGTGTGACGGTGATGTCCACGCCGGGTGCGTTCGTGGAGTTCTCGCGTCAGGGTGGTCTGGCGTCGGACGGGCGGTGCAAGGCGTTCGCGGAGGGTGCTGATGGCACGGGTTGGGGTGAGGGTGTCGGTGTCTTGGTGGTGGAGCGGCTTTCGGACGCCCGCCGCAACGGGCACCGTGTCCTGGCGGTGGTGCGGGGTAGTGCGGTCAATCAGGACGGTGCGTCCAATGGGCTGACGGCGCCCAACGGTCCCTCTCAGCAGCGGGTGATCCGGGAGGCGTTGGCGAGTGCGGGGCTGGAGCCGGACGGTGTGGACGTGGTGGAGGCGCATGGCACGGGTACCGTCCTTGGTGATCCGATCGAGGCGCAGGCGTTGCTGGCCACTTATGGCCGGGGGCGTCCTGCGGGGCGGCCGTTGTGGCTGGGGTCGGTGAAGTCGAACATCGGGCACACGCAGGCTGCTGCGGGTGTGGCCGGTGTGATCAAGATGGTGCTGGCGTTGCGGCATGGTGTGCTGCCGGCGACGTTGCATGTGGATGAGCCGTCCTCGCATGTGGACTGGTCCTCGGGCGGGGTGCGGCTGCTGACCGGGCAGCGGGCCTGGCCGGAGGTGGACCGGCCGTGGCGGGCGGGTGTGTCCTCCTTCGGCCTGAGCGGCACCAACGCCCACGTCATCTTGGAACAGGCCGTGGAGGACGAAACCGCGGCACCCGTCTCCGAGGTCCTTCCCGATCTTCCTTTGGTCCCGTGGGTGGTGTCGGGTCGGGGGGTGGATGCGTTGCGTGCGCAGGCGGGGCGTTTGCTGGATTTCGTCCGTTCCGAGCCCGGTGTGGGTGTTCGTGAGGTGGCGGGGGCTTTGGTGTCCTCGCGTGCGGTGTTCGAGGACCGTGCGGTGGTGTGGGGGCGTGGGCGTGCCGAGTTGCTGGCCGCTCTTGGGGCCGTGGCGCGGGGTGAGGGGGCTGCCCGGGCGGTGGTGGGCAGGGCCGGGGAGGGCAAAACGGCGTTGTTGTTCTCCGGTCAGGGTTCTCAGCGTGTGGGGATGGGCCGGGAGTTGTATGAGGCGTTTCCGGTGTTCGCGGAGGCGTTCGATGCGGTGTGTTCGTGTGTGGGGGAGGAGTTGCGGGGGGTTGTTTTCGGGGATGTCGGGGATGACGGGGGGCGGTTGGATCGGACGCGGTGGGCGCAGCCGGCTCTTTTCGCTGTTGAGGTGGCTCTGTTTCGGTTGGTGGAGTCGTGGGGGGTGCGGGCGGATTTCCTGGCGGGTCATTCGGTCGGTGAGATCGTGGCGGCGTATGTGGCGGGGGTGTTCTCGTTGGAGGATGCCTGTCGTTTGGTGGTGGCGCGTGGTCGGTTGATGGAGGCGTTGCCGGCCGGTGGTGTGATGGTGGCGGTGGAGGCCTCCGAGGGGGAGGTGCTGGCGCTGCTGGAGGGTCGTGCGGGTGTGGTGTCGCTCGCGGCGGTCAATGGTCCGCGTGCGGTGGTGATCGCCGGTGTCGAGGAGGCCGTGGCCGAGGTGGCCCGGGCTCTGGCCGGCGCTGGTCATCGCACCACGCGGTTGCGGGTCAGTCATGCTTTCCATTCGCCGTTGATGGAGCCGATGCTGGAGGAGTTCCGTGCGGTGGCGGAGCAGGTTTCCTACCGGGCTCCGTCCTTGCCGGTGGTCTCCAACGTCACCGGGCGGCTGGCGGTGGGTGGTGAGTTGGTCACGGCGGAGTACTGGGTGCGCCATGTGCGCGAAGCCGTGCGTTTCGCCGACGGCGTGCGCGCCCTGGCGGCGGAAGGGGTGAGCCGGTTCCTGGAACTGGGCCCCGACGCCACCCTCACCGCCCTGGCCCGCACCACGCTGGCCGACCAGTCCGCTCCCGCCCCCCTGTGCACCCCCGCCCTGCGCAAGGACCGCCCCGAGACCGACACCCTCCTCGCAGCCATCGCGGCCCTGCACGTGAGTGGGGCGCACGTGGCCTGGGAGTCGCTGACGGGGCCGGCCCGGCCCGTCGACCTGCCTCCGTACGCCTTCCAGCGGGCCAGGTACTGGCCGGAGCCGCGCCGCTCCCCGGACCCGGTGTCCGGCGGGGAGCGCCCGGAGGAGTCCGGTTTCTGGCGCGCCGTGGAGCGCGGGGACGCCGGGGAACTCGCCGACGTGCTCGACGTTCCCGCGTCGGAGCTGGACTCGGTGGTGCCCGCGCTGTCCGCGTGGCGGCGGGCCCAAGTGGAGCGCCGCACCACGGACGGCTGGCGCTACCGCGTCCGGTGGGAACGGGTCCCGGTGCCGGAGGTACCGGCCGTCGAGGGCCGGTGGCTGCTGTTGCAGGAGGCGGACACCACCGCGCTGACCGGTTTCGAGGAGTTCCTGCCCGCGGTGGAACGCGTGGCGTGCCCGGCCGGTGCCGGCCGCTCCGAGCTGGCCGGGCTGCTGACCGCCGCCGCCGGGAACGGCCCCGTGGCCGGCGTGCTCTGCTGCCTCGCGGACCTGGAGGCGGTGCTCGCGCTCGTGCAGGCGCACGGGGACGCGGGACTCACCGCTCCGGTGTGGGTGGTGACCAGCGGGGCCGTCGCCGTCGGCGGTGCCGTGGAGGCTCCGGCCGAGCCCGCCCGGGCCGCGGTGTGGGGCCTCGGGCGGGTGGCCGCCCTGGAGCACCCGGACCGCTGGGGCGGTCTCGTGGACGTACCGGCCCGGCCCGACCGGCGGGCCCTGGGACGCCTCGCGGCCGTGCTCGCCCACGGGACCGAGGACCAGGTCGCCGTTCGCGGCGGCGACGTCCACGCCCGTCGCCTGGTGCACGCGCCCGCGTCCGCCGACGCCCGGACCGCCTGGCGCGCCCCGCGCCGGGTGCTGGTCACCGGCGGCACCGGTGCGCTCGGCGCCCGGGTCGCCCGCTGGGCCGTGGAGCGGGGAGCGGAGGAACTGGTCCTCGCCAGCCGCCGCGGGCCGGGCGCCCCGGGCGCGGCCGAACTGCGGCGGGACCTCGCCGCCCTCGGCGCGCGTGTCGTCGTGACCGCCTGCGACCTGAGCGAACGGCGGGCCGTGGAGCGGCTGTTGGCCGAACACCCGGTCGACGCCGTCGTGCACGCCGCGGGCGTGCTCGACGACGACGTGATCGCGGCGACCACGCCCGAACGGCTGGCGCGCGTCCTGCGGGCCAAGGCGGCTACCGCCGACCACCTCGACGAGCTGACCCGGGACGCCGCCCTGACGGAGTTCGTGGTCTTCTCCTCCATCGCGGGCGTCTGGGGCAGCGGCGGGCAGGCCGCCTACGCGGCGGCCAACGCCCACCTGGACGCCCTGGTGGAGCGCCGCCGCGCCCGCGGCCTCGCCGGCCTCGCCGTCGCCTGGGGACCGTGGGACGGCACCGGCATGGCCGCCGGTGCCGAAGCCCAGGAACTGCTGCGCCGCCGTGGCCTGCCGCCGCTGGACCCCGACGCGGCACTGCGCGCGCTGGACGCCGCGCTGCGCGCGTCGGACACCACCGTCGTGGTGGCCGACGTCGACTGGGCGCGGTTCGCGCCCGCGTTCACCACCGGACGCCCCAGCCCGCTGCTGGCCGCGCTGCCCGAGGCCGCGGCGGCTTCCGCGGGGGAGGAGGCCGCGTCCGCCGGGACCCGGCCCGGCGCCGCGCTGCGCGAGGAGCTCGACGGGCTCACCGCCGACGAACGCGCCGCCGCCCTGCTCGACCTGGTGCGCCGCCGTGCCGCCGTGGCCCTCGGGCACAGTGACGCCGCCGCCGTGGCCGCCGGCCGGGCCTTCCGCGAGATGGGCTTCGACTCGCTCACCGCGGTCGAGCTGCGCAACGACCTGACCGCCGCCACCGGGGTGGTGCTGCCCTCGACGCTCGTCTTCGACCACCCGACGCCGCTCGCCGTCGCCGCCCACCTCGACGCCGAGCTGTACGGCGCCGGCACAAAGGAGGCGGTCCCGGCCGCCTCCCGAGCCGTGACCGACACCGACCCCGTCGTCATCGTGGGCATGGGCTGCCGGCTTCCCGGCGGCGTGCACGGGCCCGACGACCTGTGGCGGCTGCTCGCCGGCGGCGGGGACGCCGTCGGCGGCTTCCCCGAGGACCGCGGCTGGGACCTGCGCGCGCTCGCCGGGGCCAGCGACACCCTCTCCGGCGGCTTCCTCGCCGACGCCTCCGCCTTCGACGCCGCGTTCTTCGGCATCAGCCCGCGCGAGGCGCAGGCGCTCGATCCGCAGCAGCGGCTCGTCCTGGAGACCTCCTGGGAGGCCCTGGAGCGGGCCGGCATCGCGCCGACCGCGCTGAAGGGCTCCCGCACCGGCGTGTTCGTGGGTGCGGGCAGCTCCGGCTACGCGGCCGGGCTGCGGGAGGTCCCCGAAGGGCTCGGGGGCCATCTGCTCACCGGCCAGGCCGGCAGCGTGGTGTCCGGGCGCATCGCCTACACGCTCGGCCTGGAAGGGCCCGCGGTCACCGTCGACACCGCCTGCTCCTCCTCCCTGGTCGCGCTGCACCTGGCAGCGCAGTCCCTCAGGTCGGGGGAGTGCGACCTGGCCCTGGCCGGCGGTGTCACCGTGATGGCCGACCCGGGTGCCTTCGTCGAGTTCAGCCTCCAGGGCGGTCTCGCCCCGGACGGCCGCTGCAAGGCGTTCTCCGACGGCGCCGACGGCACCGGCTGGTCCGAGGGCGTGGGCGTCCTGGTCGTGGAGCGGCTGTCCGACGCCCGGCGCAACGGCCACCGGGTCCTCGCCGTCGTCAGCGGCACGGCCGTCAACCAGGACGGCGCCTCCAACGGCCTGACCGCCCCCAACGGCCCCTCGCAGCAGCGCGTCATCCGCCAGGCGCTGGCCGCGGCCGGCCTGGCCCCGGCCGACGTGGACGCCGTGGAGGCGCACGGCACCGGCACCGTCCTCGGCGACCCCATCGAGGCCCAGGCCCTGCTCGCCACCTACGGCCAGGACCGGCCCGAGGACCGCCCCCTGTGGCTCGGCTCGGTCAAGTCCAACCTCGGCCACACCCAGGCCGCGGCGGGTGCTGTGGGCATCATCAAGATGGTGCTGGCCCTGCGGGAGGACACGCTGCCCCGCACCCTGCACGCCACCGAGCCCTCCTCGCGCGTCGACTGGAGCGCCGGTCACGTCCGCCTGCTGGACGAGGCCGTCCAGTGGCCGCGCGGCGAACGGCCCCGCCGCGCGGGCGTCTCCGCCTTCGGCGTCTCCGGCACCAACGCCCACGTCGTCCTGACGGAACCGCCCGCGGAAGACGCCGCCGGGTCTTTCGCCGGGATGTCCGCCGGCCCGTCCGCCCAAGCCCCCGCCGCTCCCGCCGAACCGGTGTCCGGCCCGGTCCCGGCCGGTGCGGACAGCGCCCCCGGCACGCCCCTGCCCTGGCTGCTGTCCGCCCGCGGCGAGGCCGCCCTGCGGGACCAGGCCGCCCGGCTGCTGGACCACGTCGAACGGCGACCCGACCTGCGCCCGGCCGACGTCGCCCACGCCCTGGCCTTCACCCGCGCACCACTGGAGCACCGGGCCGTCGTCGTCGGCGGCGACCGCGCCGAACTGCTGCGGAACCTGGGCGCCCTGGCCGCCGGGCGCCCCGGCTCCGGCGCCGTCACCGGCGACACCCTCGCCGAGGGCGGCACGGCGTTCCTGTTCGCCGGCCAGGGCACGCAGCGGCCGGGCATGGGACGCGAGCTGTACGCGGCCTTCCCCGCGTACGCCGACGCCTTCGACGCCGTCTGCGCGCACTTCGACGGCCTGCTGCCGCGACCGCTCGCCGACGTGGTCCTCGGCGACGACGCCGAGGTGCTGGCCCGCACCGAGTACGCGCAGCCCGCCCTGTTCGCCGTCGAGGTCGCCCAGTTCCGGCTCCTGGAATCCTGGGGCGTGCGCCCCGGCCACCTGCTCGGGCACTCCGTCGGGGAACTCGCCGCCGCCCACGTCGCCGGCGTGATGTCACTGGCCGACGCCTGCCGTCTGGTCGCCGCCCGGGGCCGGCTGATGCAGGCGCTGCCCGCGGGCGGCGCGATGGTCGCCGTCGAGGCGTCCGAGGCCGAGGTGCTGCCGCTGCTGGAGGGACGCGCGGACGACGTGTCCGTCGCGGTCGTCAACGGCCCCCGTTCGGTGGTCGTCGCAGGCGCCCAGGACGGCGTTCTGGAGGTCGCCGCCCGGCTCGCAGCCCGGGGGCGCCGGACCGCGCGGCTGCGGGTCAGCCACGCCTTCCACTCCCCGCTGATGGAACCGATGCTGGAGGAGTTCCGCGCCGTCGCCGCCGGCGTCGCCTACGCCGAGCCCCGCATCCCCGTCGTCACCAACCTGACCGGCCGGGTGGCCGCCGCCGGCGAACTGACCAGCGTCGAGCACTGGGTCGCGCACATCCGCCGGACCGTGCGCTTCGCCGACGGCCTGGCCTGGCTGGAGGCCCACCACGTCGACCGGCTCCTCGAACTCGGCCCCGACGCCACCCTGACGGCGCTCGCCGAGGGCGCCCGGGGCACCGCCGGCCTGCTCGCCGTGCCCGCCCTGCGCGAGGACCGCCCCGAGGCGGCCACCCTGCTGGCGTCCGTCGGCGCCCTGCACACCCGCGGGGTCCCGGTCGACTGGCACGCCGTCCTGGACGCCACGGCGCCCGGCTCGCGGCCGGTGGAGCTGCCCACCTACGCCTTCCAGCACCGCTCCTACTGGATCGAGGTCCCGGCCGGCCAGGGCGACCCGGCCGCGCTCGGACTGCTCACCGCCGGCCACCCGATGCTCGGCGCCCTCGTCCCGTCCGCCGTCGACGGCACCCTCGTGCTCACCGGCCGGCTGTCGGCCGACGCGCCCGCCTGGCTGGCCGGGCACCGGATCGGCGGCGAGGCCGTCGTACCGAGCACCGCCTTCCTCGAACTCGCCCTGCGCGCGGGCGCCCACACCGGCTGCGCCGAGGTCGGCGAACTGACCCTGGAGAACCCGCTCACGCTGCCCGGGCGGGACGCCGTCACCCTGCAGGTGCGCGTCGAGGCACCGGACGCGCGCGGTACCCGGGCCTTCGGCGTGTACGCCCGCCCCGCCACCGCCGAATCCGGCACGCCGTGGACCCGGCACGCCGGCGGACTCCTCACCCCGGCCGCCGGGCCCGCCCCGGACCACGACCTCACCGCGTGGCCGCCCGCCGGGGCGCGGGAGATCCCCACCGAGGACCTGTACACCCGGCTCGCGGCGGCCGGACTCGACTACGGACCCGTCTTCCGGGGGCTGCTGGCCGCCTGGTCCGACGGCGCCGCCGTGTACGCCGAGGTCGCGCTGCCCGGATCCGAGGAGGACGCCGCCGCACGCTACGACCTGCACCCCGCCCTCCTCGACGCCGCCCTGCACCCGCTCGGCCTCGGCGTGTTCGAAGGGTTCGGCGACGGACGCGTGCTGTTCTCCGCCGGCCGGGCCCGGCTGTACGCCACCGGCGCCACCACGCTGCGGGTCCGGCTGGAACGCACCGGCCCCGACACCCTGGCGCTGACCGCCGCGGACGCCGTGGGCGACCCGGTCCTCGCCGTCGGCTCCCTGCTGCTGCGCCCGGTGTCCGACACCACGGCCGTACCCGCCCCGCGGACCCGGGCCGCGGAGGCCGGAACCGGCCGGCGGTCCCAGGCCGCGCAGGCCGTGCAGGACGCCACCGCCGGTGACACCGGGCCCGTACGGCGGCGGGCCGCCGCCCGCACCCAGCCGGCGGGCGGCCCGCTGGAGCGGCTGGCCGGCCGGTCCGCCGCGGAACGCGAACGCGCGCTGCTCGCCGTCGTCCGCGACCGGGTCGCGGCCGTCCTCGGCCACGACGGCCCCGACGAGGTCGAACCCCAGCGGCCGTTCACCGACCTCGGCCTCACCTCGCTGACCGCCGTGGAGCTGCGCAACTCCCTCAGCACCGCCCTCGGCGTCACCCTGCCCGCCACCCTCGTCTTCGACCACCCCACCCCGGCGGTGCTCGCCCGCCACCTGGCCGGCGACCTATTCGGCACCGCGGCCGACGGTGCCGCCACCGCCGCCGCGGCGCGGCCCGTGGACGACGACCCGATCGCCGTCGTCGGCATGGCCTGCCGCTACCCGGGCGGCATCGCCGGCCCCGAGGACCTGTGGGAGCTGGTCCGCGCCGGACAGGACGGCATCTCGCCGCTGCCCACCGACCGCAACTGGAACCCCGAGCGCCTCTACCACCCCGACCCCGACCACCCCGGGACCGTCTACACCCGCGAGGGCGGCTTCCTGCACGACGCCAGCCGCTTCGACCCGGCGTTCTTCGCGATCAGCCCGCGCGAGGCCCTGGCGATGGACCCGCAGCAGCGCCTGCTGCTGGAGGTCTCCTGGGAGGCGCTGGAACGCGCCGGGATCGACCCGGCCGCCGCCCGCGGCACCCGCACGGGCGTGTACGCGGGCGTCACCTACCAGGACTACGTCACGATCCTCGCCGCCGCCGAGGACAACTTCGAGGGCTACGTCGGCACCGGCAACTCGCCCAGCGTGCTGTCCGGCCGCGTCGCCTACGCGCTCGGCCTGGAGGGCCCGGCCGTCTCCGTCGACACCGCCTGCTCCTCCTCCCTGGTGGCCCTGCACCTGGCCGCCCAGGCCCTGCGGCAGGGCGAGTGCTCCCTGGCGCTGGCCGGCGGCGTCACCGTGATGTCGACGCCCGGCTCCCTCATCGAGTTCAGCCGGCAGCGGGCCCTCGCCCCGGACGGCCGCTGCAAGCCGTTCTCCGCGGACGCCGACGGCGCCAGCTGGGCCGAGGGCGTCGGCATGGTCGTCCTGGAACGCCTCTCCGACGCCCGGCGCAACGGCCACCGGGTCCTCGCCGTCATCCGCGGCTCCGCCCTCAACCAGGACGGCGCCTCCAACGGCCTGACCGCCCCCAACGGCCCGGCCCAGCAGCGCGTCATCCGCCAGGCGCTGGCCTCCGCCGGGCTCTCCCCGGCCGACGTGGACGCCGTCGAGGCGCACGGCACCGGCACCACCCTCGGCGACCCCATCGAGGCCCAGGCGCTGCTCGCCACCTACGGCCAGGACCGGCCCGAGGACCGCCCGCTGTGGCTCGGCTCGCTGAAGTCCAACATCGGGCACAGCCAGGCCGCGGCCGGCGTGGGCGGCGTCATCAAGACGGTCATGGCACTGCGGGCCGGCGTCCTGCCGCGCACCCTGTACGCCGAGAACCCCACCCCGCACGTCGACTGGAGCGCCGGGCGGGTCCGCCTGCTCACCGAGGAGCAGGCCTGGCCCGACACCGGCCGGCCCCGCCGGGCGGGCGTGTCCTCCTTCGGCATGAGCGGCACCAACGCCCACGTCATCGTCGAGCAGGCGCCCGACGACGCCGACGAACACCCCGCGCCCGCCCGGGACCTCCCGGCCCTGCCCGTGCTGCTGTCCGCCCGGACCCCGGCCGCCCTGCGCGCCCAGGCCGCCCGGCTGCGCACGCACCTCAGGACGGCGCCCGGCACGGCCCTCACCGACGTCGCCTACACCCTGGCCTGCGCCCGCTCCGCCTTCGAGCACCGGGCCGCCGTCCTCGCCGGCACCGCCGGGGAGCTGGACGAGGCACTGGCCGCCCTCGCCGCCGACGGACCGCTCACCGCGCCCGCGCTCGTCGCGGGCGCCGTGCCGGCGGCCGCCGAACCGGTGCTCGTCTTCCCCGGACAAGGCGCCCAGTGGGCCGGCATGGCCCGCGAACTCCTCGCCGAGTCACCGGTGTTCGCCGAGCTGATCGAGCAGTGCGAGCGGGCCCTCGCCCCGTACGTCGACTGGTCGCTCACCGCCGTGCTCCGCGGCGACGAGGACGCCGCCGACCTCGCCCGCGTCGACGTCGTCCAGCCCGCCCTGTGGGCCGTGATGGTGGCCACCGCCGGGCTGTGGCGCTCGGTGGGGGTCCGCCCCGCCGCCGTCGTCGGCCACTCCCAGGGCGAGATCGCCGCCGCCTGCGTGGCCGGCGGGCTCACCCTGGAGGACGGCGCCCGCGTCGTCGCCCTGCGCAGCCGCGCCATCACCCGGATCGCCGGAACCGGCGGCATGATGTCCGTGCCGCTGTCCGCCGAGGAGACCCGCGCCCGGATGGCCCCCTGGGCCGGCCGGCTCGCCGTCGCGGCGGTCAACGGACCCGTCTCCGTGGTGGTCTCCGGCGCGGCCGACGCCCTGGACGAGCTGTTCACCGCGCTCACCGGGGACGGTGTCCGCGCCCGCAAGGTCGCCGTCGACTACGGCTCCCACTCCCCGCAGGTCGAGGCGATCCACGACACGGTCCTGGACGCCCTCGACGGCATCCGGCCCCGCGAGGCCGAGATCCCCTTCCGGTCCTCGCTCACCGGCGACTGGCAGGACACCGAGGGCCTCGACGCCGGCTACTGGTACGCCAACCTGCGCGAGACCGTCCGCTTCGAGGAGGCCGTGCGCGGACTCGTCGCGGCCGGACACCGCGCCTTCATCGAGGTCGGCCCGCACCCCGTGCTCGCCGTCGGCCTGCGCGACGTCCTGGACGACCTGGGCGTCACCGGCGCCGTCCTCGGCTCCCTGCGCCGCGACCAGGGCGGCCTGCGCCAGTTCCTGGCCGCCGCCGCCGACGCCCACGTGCACGGCGTGGCCGTCGACTGGGAGGCGGTGTTCGCCGGGACCGGCGCCCGCCGCACCGACCTGCCGACCTACCCGTTCGAGCACCGCCGGTACTGGCCGAACGTCCGCGAGGCCGCCGCGGCCGACCTCGCCGCGAGCGGCGCCCCGACCGCCGGCTCCGTCGAGGCCCGCTTCTGGCGGACCGTCGAGGAGGAGGACCTCGAAGCCCTCGCCGAGGCGCTCGACCTGCCCGCCGACGCCCCCCTCGGCACCGTCCTGCCCGCCCTGTCGTCCTGGCGGCGCACCGGCCGGGAACGCGCCGCCGCCGACGCCCTGCGGTACACCATCGCCTGGAGCCCGCTCACCCGCAGCACCGCCGCAACCCTCTCCGGCACCTGGCTGCTGGTGGAACCCGCCGACCCCGGGGCCCACGCCGGCCTGACGGGCGCGGTCGCCGACGCCCTCACCGCCG
The DNA here is from genome assembly GCF_030499535.1 of Streptomyces sp. TG1A-8. Taxonomy (NCBI): domain Bacteria; kingdom Bacillati; phylum Actinomycetota; class Actinomycetes; order Kitasatosporales; family Streptomycetaceae; genus Streptomyces; species Streptomyces sp. TG1A-8. The sequence continues at coordinate 664,829 of NZ_JASTLB010000001.1, read as the reverse complement.
GCGGTGCCCGCGAGGTGCGCCGGGTGACGGTGGCCGCCGACGACGCGGCCGCCGACCGGGCCGCGCTGGCCGCGCTGCTCACCGCGACCGGCGCCGCCGACGAGACCCCGCGGGGCGTGCTGTCCCTGCTCGCCCTGGACACCCGCCCGCACCCCGGCCACCCGGCCGTCCCGGCCGGACTGGCCGCCACCCTCGCCCTCGTCCAGGCGCTCGGCGACCTCGGCACCGACGCCCCCCTGTGGTGCGCCACCACCGGAGCGGTCCGCACCGCCTCCGCCGACCCGGCCCCCGACACCGCCCAGGCCCTGGTGTGGGGCTTCGGCCGGGTCGCCGCCCTGGAACACTCCGAACGGTGGGGCGGCCTGATCGACCTGCCCGCCACGCTCGACGCCCGCGTCGGCACCCGCCTGGCCGCCGTCCTCGCCGACCCCGGCCAGGAGGACCAGATCGCCCTGCGCGCCTCCGGTGCCTACGGACGCCGCCTGGCGCACGCCCCCGGCGCCCAGGACCCGGACGAGCAGTGGCGGCCGCGCGGCACCGTCCTGGTCACCGGCGGCACCGGTGCCCTCGGCCGGCACGTCGCCCGCTGGCTCGCCGACCGGGGCGCCACCCGGCTGCTGCTCGCCTCCCGGCGCGGCCCCGGCGCGCCCGGCGCCGACGAGCTGCGCGCCGAACTGGAGGCCCGCGGCGTCGAGGTCCGCCTCGAAGCCTGCGACGTGGCCGACCGCGACGCGCTGCGCCGCCTCCTCGACTCCGTACCCGCCAACCGGCCGCTGGACGCGGTCTTCCACGCGGCGGGCTCGCTCGACGACGGCGTCATCGACGCCCTCACCCCCGGCCGGATGGACCCCGTGCTGCGCGGCAAGGCCGGTGCCGCCCGTACCCTGCACGAGCTGACCCGCGACCTGGAGCTGTCCGCGTTCGTCCTGTTCTCCTCCACCGCGGGCGTCCTGGGCGGCGCCGGACTGGCCAACTATGCGCCCGGCAACACCTACCTCGACGCCCTCGCCGAGGAGCGCCGCGCCGAGGGCCTGCCCGCCACCGCGGTCTCCTGGGGCCTGTGGGCCGACGGCGGCATGGTCGGCGACGCGGCCGGCGAGCGCATGCGCCGCTACGGCGTCCACCCCATGGACACCGCCACCGCCTGCGGAGCCCTCGGCCGCGCCCTGGACCTCGACGACACCCACGTCGTGGTCACCGACATCCGCTGGGACACCTACGCGCCCTCCTTCACCGCGCCGCGCACCAGCCACCTCCTGGACGAACTCCCCGACGCCCGGCGGGCGCTGGAGGCGCTCGGCGGGACCGCCGCGACCGCACCGGCCGCCGCCCCCTCCTCGCTGCGCGCCCACCTCGCGGCCCTGCCCGACTACGAGCGGGCCGGCGCCGTGCTGGACATCGTCCGCGGCCACGTCGCCGCGGTCCTCGGACACGCGTCCGCCGAGGCGGTCGAGCCCGAGCGGCCCTTCACGGACCTCGGCATCGACTCGCTCACCGCGGTCGAACTGCGCAACGGCATGAACCGCGTCACCGGTCTGCGCCTGCCCAGCACCCTCGTCTTCGACCACCCCACCTGCCGGGCGCTGGCCGACTTCCTGCTGGCCGAAGTCGCCGGCGACGCCGCCGCGCCCGCCGCCGTGCCGGCGGCGCCGCGTCCCGCCGCCCACGACGACGACCCGATCGCCATCGTGGCCATGGCCTGCCGCTTCCCCGGCGGCATCAGCACCCCGGACCAGCTGTGGCGGATGCTGACGGACGGCGAGGAGGGCCTCGTCCCGTTCCCCGAGGACCGCGGCTGGGACCTCGACGCCCTCTACGACCCCGAGCCCGGCAAGCCCGGCACCGTCTACACCCGCACCGGCGGCTTCCTGGAGGACGTGGGCGGCTTCGACCCGGCCTTCTTCAACATCTCCCCGCGCGAGGCGGTGGCGATGGACCCGCAGCAGCGGCTGCTGCTGGAGATGGCCTGGGAGGCGTTCGAGCGGGCCGGCCTCGACCCGCGCACGCTGCGCGGCAGCCGCACCGGCGTGTTCGCCGGCACCAACGGCCAGGACTACACCGGCATGCTCGCCGCCTCCGGCGAGGACTACGAGGGCTACCTGCTCACCGGCAACGCGGCCAGCGTCGTCTCGGGCCGGCTGTCGTACACCTTCGGTCTGGAAGGGCCCGCGGTGACGGTGGACACCGCGTGCAGTGCGTCGCTGGTGGCGCTGCACCTGGCGGTGCGTTCGCTGCGGTCGGGTGAGTGTGATCTCGCGCTGGCCGGCGGTGTGACGGTGATGGCGTCGCCGGGACTGTTCGTGGACTTCAGCCGGCAGCGCGGTCTGGCGGCGGACGGGCGGTGCAAGGCGTTCGCGGACGCCGCCGACGGCACCGGCTTCTCCGAGGGCGGCGGCCTGCTGCTCGTGGAGCGCCTCTCCGACGCCCGCCGCCACGGCCACCGGGTGCTGGCGGTGGTGCGTGGCAGCGCGGTCAACCAGGACGGCGCCTCCAACGGGCTGAGCGCCCCCAATGGTCCCTCCCAGCAGCGGGTGATCCGCGCCGCTCTGGCGGACGCGGGCGTGGACGCCACCGAGGTGGATGCGGTGGAGGCGCACGGTACGGGTACGACGCTGGGTGATCCGATCGAGGCGCAGGCGTTGCTGGCGACTTATGGCCAGGGGCGTCCTGCGGGGCGGCCGTTGTGGCTGGGGTCGGTGAAGTCGAACGTGGGTCACACGCAGGCGGGTGCCGGTGTGGCGGGTGTGATGAAGATGGTGCTGGCGTTGGGGCACGGTGTGCTGCCGGCGACGTTGCACGTGGACCGTCCCTCCTCGCACGTGGACTGGGAGGCGGGTGCGGTGGAGCTGCTGACCGAGGCGCGTGCGTGGCCGGGGACGGGGGACCGTCCGCGGCGGGCGGGTGTGTCCTCGTTCGGCATCAGCGGTACCAACGCGCACGTCATCCTGGAGGCCCCGCCCGCGCAGCCCGGCCCGGCCGGAGCGGACACCGGCACCCCGGCCGGCGACGACCGGACGGCCGGCACCCCGGGCACCCTGCCCTGGGTGGTGACCGCCCGCAGCCGCGACGCCCTGCGCGCCCAGGCGGAGCAGCTGCTCCACCACCTCCAGGAGCACCCCGGCCTCGGCGCCGCCGACCTCGGACTGTCCCTGGCCTCGACCCGGGCCGTGTTCGAGCACCGCGCCGTCGTCCTCGGGGCCGAGCGCGCCGCACTCGTGGACGGACTGCGCCTGCTGGCCACCGGCGAGAGCGGACCGCACGCCGTCACCGGCGTCCACCGCGGCGAGGGCAAACTGGCCTTCCTCTTCTCCGGTCAGGGCGCGCAGCGTCCGGGCATGGGCCGGGAGCTGTACGGGGCGTTCCCCGTCTTCGCCGACGCCTTCGACGCCGTGTGCGCCCACCTGGGCGACGAGCTGCGCGAGGTCGTCTTCGGCACGGACGCCGGACCGCTGGACGAGACCCGGTGGACCCAGCCCGCCCTCTTCGCCGTCGAGGTCGCGCTCTACCGGCTGGTCGAATCCTGGGGCGTGCGCCCCGACTTCGTCGCCGGGCATTCGGTGGGTGAGATCGCCGCCGCGCACGTGGCGGGCGTGCTGTCGCTGGCGGACGCGTGCGCCCTGGTGGGCGCCCGCGGCCGGCTGATGCAGCAGTTGCCGCCCGGTGGGGCGATGGTCGCGGTGGAGGCGACCGAGGAGGAGGTCCTCGCCCTGCTGGAGGACCGCGACGGGGCCGGGATCGCCGCCGTGAACGGGCCCCGGGCCGTGGTGGTCTCCGGCGCGCGGGACGCGGTGGACGAGGTCGCCGCCGCGCTCGCGGCCGACGGGCGGCGCACCACGCGCCTGCGGGTCAGCCACGCCTTCCACTCGCCCCTGATGGAACCGATGCTGGCCGAGTTCCGCACCGTCACCGAACAACTCGCCTACGCGCCGCCGCGCATGGCCGTCGTCTCCCTGGTGTCGGGGCGGCCCGCCGCACCCGGCGAACTGCAGTGCGCCGACTACTGGGTCCGTCACGTCCGCGAGGCCGTCCGCTTCGCCGACGGCGTGCGGGAACTCGCCGGGCTCGGCGTCACCCGCTTCCTGGAGATCGGCCCCGACGGCACCCTCACCGCACTGGCCGAGGGCTGCCTGACCGACACCGACGGCACCCTGCTGGTGCCCGCCCTGCGCAAGGACCGCGCCGAGCGCGACGCCCTGCTCGACGCCCTCGCCCGCGCCTTCACCAAGGGCGTCGGCGTCGACTGGGCCCGCGTCTTCGACGGCACCGGCGCCCGCGTCGCCGAACTGCCCACCTACCCCTTCCAGCGCCGCCGGTTCTGGCCGAAGCCGCCCGTCCTGCTGGGCGACGTCACGACCGCGGGCCTCGGTGCGAGCGGCCACCCCCTGCTGGGCGCCGCCGTGGACCTCGCGGACGGAGACAGCTGCCTGCTCACCGGCCGGCTCGGCCTGGGCAGCCACCCCTGGCTGCGGGAGCACGCGCTCACCAGCACCGCCCTGTTCCCGGCGACCGGCTTCCTCGACCTGGCCCTGCACGCCGGCGCCCAGGTCGGCTGCGAGCACATCGGCGAACTGACCATCCTGGCCCCGCTCACCCTGCCCGAGCGCGGCGGCGTCCAGGTACAGGTCCGGGTGGCCGCGCCCGACGCCAGCGGCGCCCGGCCGGTGACGGTGCACGGTCGGCGCGAGGACGCCGGCCCCGGCGCGCCGTGGACCCTGCACGCCACCGGCCTGCTCACCCCGGCGGCAGAACCCGCCGAGACACCGTACGACTTCACCGCCTGGCCGCCGCGGGACGCCGAGGAGGTGCCCCTGGACGGCTTCTACGAGAACTTCGCCGACCGCGGCCACCTGTACGGCCCGCTCTTCCAGGGGCTCACCCGGGTGTGGACGCGCGGCGAGGAGGTCTTCGCCGAGGTCGCGCTGCCCGACGACGCCGACCCGGCGCCCGACGCGTTCGACCTGCACCCGGCCCTGCTGGACGCGGCGCTGCACGCGGTCATGTTCGTCCCCATGAAGGACGCCGGACGGCTGCCCTTCTCCTGGAGCGACGTGCGGCTGGACGCCGTCGGCGCCCGCGCGGTCCGCGTCCGCATGGTGCAGCGGGGACCGGAGGCCGTCGGCCTCGCGCTCGCCGACCCGGCCGGCCGCCCGGTCGCCTCGGTGGGCTCCCTCACCCTGCGGGAGCTGACCGGCGACGTGGAGGGAGCCACCGTCGGCGCCCCCGGCGTCCAGGACCTGTACGAACTGGACTGGGCACCGCTCGCCGCCGGCACCGCCGCCGCGCCGCGGCGGTGCACCGTGGTCGGCGACAGCGAGGCCACCCGCGAACTGGCCGCCGCGCTGCGGGAGGCGGGGACCGAGGTCCGGACCGTGCCCGGTCCCGACGCCCTCGCCGGGCTCGACGGGATACCGGCGACCGTGCTGTACGCCGTGCCCGCCCCGGCCGCGGCGGACCCGGCCCGCGCCGCCCGGGAGACGGCGGAGCACACCCTCGCCCTGGTGCGGCGGTGGCTGGAGGAGCCGGCCTTCGCCCACGCGCGGCTGGCCGTCGTCACCCGCGACGCGACCGGCACCGGGACCCGTCTGGCCGACCCGGCGCAGGCCGTCGTGTGGGGACTGGTCCGCGCTGCCCGCTCGGAGAACCCCGGCCGCTTCGTCCTCGCCGACGTCGACGGCACCCCGGCCTCCGCCGCCGCGCTGCCCGCCGCCCTGACCGACGACGCCTTCGAACTGGCCGTCCGGCACGGCGTGGTGACCGCGCCGCGGCTCGTGCCCCTGGCCGCCGACCGCGCCCTGGTCCCGCCCGCGGGCACCGGTGCCTGGCGGCTCGGCGTCGAGCGCCCGGGCACCCTGGAGAGCCTGCGCCTGGCCCCCTGCCCGGAGGTCACCGCGCCGCTCGCCCCGCGCGAGGTGCGCGTCTCGGTGCGCGCGGCGGGCGTCAACTTCCGTGACGTGCTCACCGCGCTCGGCATGTACCCGGGCGACGCCACCGCCATCGGCCTGGAAGGCGCCGGCATCGTCACCGAGGTCGGTGACCGGGTGACCGGGCTGGCCCCCGGCGACCGGGTCATGGGCATGTTCGGCGGGGCGTTCGGCCCCGTCGCCGTCGCCGACGAGCGGATGGTCGCCCGCATCCCCAAGGGCTGGACCTTCGCCGAGGCCGCCACCGCGCCGATCGTCTACCTGACCGCCTACTACGGACTGGTCGACCTCGGCGGGCTGCGCCCCGGCGAGTCGGTCCTCGTGCACGCGGCGGCCGGCGGCGTCGGCTCGGCCGCCGTCCAGCTCGCCCGCCACCTGGGTGCCGAGGTGTACGGCACGGCCGCACCGGCCAAGTGGGACGCGCTGCGGGCCGCGGGGCTGGACGACGCGCACATCGCCTCCTCCCGCGACCTGTCCTTCGAGGAGCGCGTCCGGCAGGCCACCGGCGGCCGGGGCGTCGACGTCGTCCTGGACAGCCTGGCCCGCGAGTTCGTGGACGCCTCCCTGCGGCTGCTGCCGCGCGGCGGGCGCTTCCTGGAGATGGGCAAGACCGACGTCCGCGACCCCGGACGGGTCGCCGCCGACCACCCCGGCGTCGCCTACCGGGCGTTCGACCTGGTGGAGGCCGGCCCCGACCGCATCGGCGAGATCCTCGCCGACCTGGTCGACCTGTTCGACCGGGGCGTGCTCAGGCCCCTGCCGATGACGGTGTGGGACGTCCGCCGGGCACCCGACGCCTTCCGCCACCTCAGCCAGGCCCGCCACGTCGGCAAGGTGGTGCTGACCGTGCCGGTCGCCCCCGACCCCGAGGGCACCGTGCTCCTCACCGGCGGCCTCGGCGGCCTCGGCCGCCTCACCGCCCGCCACCTGGTCGCCCACCACGGGGTGCGCCACCTGCTGATCGCCGGCCGGCGCGGCCCCGACGCCCCCGGCGCCGCCGAGCTGCACCGGGAACTCACCGCGCTCGGGGCGGAGGTGACCATCGCGGCCTGCGACGTCGCCGACCGCACCGCCCTGGCCGCCCTGCTCGACCGCGTGCCCGGCACGCACCCGCTGACCGCCGTCGTCCACACCGCCGGGGTCCTCGCCGACGGCGTCGTCACCTCGATGACGCCCGAGCGGCTGGCCGAGGCACTGCGGCCCAAGGCGGACGCGGTGACGGCCCTGCACGAGCTGACCCGCGACCTGGACCTCGCCCAGTTCGTGATCTTCTCCTCGGTGGCCGGCACCTTCGGCGGAGCGGGACAGGCCAACTACTCGGCGGCCAACGCCTTCCTGGACGCCTTCGCCCACCACCGCCGCGCCCTCGGCCTGCCGGCCGTGTCCCTGGCCTGGGGCACCTGGCTGCCGGACGCCGGCATGACCGGCAGCCTCACCGACGCCGACCGCGACCGCCACGCCCGCACCGGCATGGTCCCGCTCGGCCCCGAGCAGGGCATGCGCCTGCTGGACGCGGCGCGCACCACCGACCGGGCCGCCGTCCTGCCGATGGACCTCGACCCGGAGGCCCTGCGCGCCCACCACGACGCGCTGCCGGTGCTGCTGCGCGGACTCGTCCGCCCCGTGCGGCGCCGCGCCGTCGGCGCCGCACCCGTCCGCGAGGAGGCCGCACCGCAGAGCCTGGCCGAGCGCCTGGCACCGCTGCCCGCGGCCGACCGCGAACAGCTGCTCCTCGACGTGGTCGCGGAGCAGGCGGCGACGGTCCTCGGCCACGGCTCGGCCGCCGAGATCGAACCCGAGCAGACCTTCAAGGAGCTCGGCTTCGACTCCCTCACCGCCGTCGAGCTGCGCAACCGGCTCGGCGCGGTCACCGGCCTGCGGCTGCCGGCCACGCTCGTCTTCGACTACCCGACCCCCCTCGCGCAGGTCGGCCACCTGCTGGCCGAACTGGACCTGCCGGAGCCCCCCGGCACCGCGCAGGCGCTGCTCGGCGAGCTGGACCGGCTGGAGACCGCCCTGCACGACGCGGAGGTGGCGGGCGAGGACCGCGACCGGGTCGCCGCCCGCCTGCGGGAACTGCTGTCCCACTGGCAGGGCGAGCCCGTGCCGGCCCCCGTGTCCGCCGTCTCCGGCGACGCCGAACTCGACGGCGTGGACAGCGCCGACGACCTCTTCGACCTGATCGACCGGGAGCTGGGCGACGCATGAGTTCCCCGAGCCGGCCTCATCGCGCCGCCACCGGCCCCCGCACGCCCCGACCCCGACTCCGGCCTCGGCCCCGCCCGGCCCGCACGGCCCGCACGGCTCAAGGAAGTGACGCACGTGGCTGACGACGACAAGTACGTGGATTACCTCAAGCGGGTCACGGGTGAACTCCGCCAGACGCGCAAGCGGCTGCGCGAAGTGGAGGACCGGGGCCGCGAGCCCATCGCCATCGTCGCCATGAGCTGCCGCTTCCCCGGCGACATCACCTCGCCCGAGGACCTGTGGCAGCTGGTCGACCGGGGCGGCGACGCCATCGGCCCGCTGCCCGGCGACCGCGGCTGGGACATCGAGGACCGCTACGACCCCGATCCGGACAAGGCCGGCACCTTCACCACCCGCGAGGGCGGCTTCCTGCGCGACGCCGCCTCCTTCGACGCCGGCTTCTTCGGCATGAGCCCGCGCGAGGCCCTCGCCACCGACCCCCAGCAGCGCCTGCTGCTGGAGGCCTCCTGGGAACTGCTGGAGCGGGCCGGCATCCGGCCCGCCACCCTGCGCGGCAGCGCCACCGGCGTCTTCGTCGGCGCCGCCACCTCCGGCTACGGGCAGGGCCCCGTGGAGGTCCCCGAGGACGTCCACGGCCTGATGCTCGCCGGCAACGCCACCTCCGTCGCCTCCGGCCGCATCGCCTACGTGCTCGGCCTGGAGGGCCCCGCGGTCACCGTCGACACCGCCTGCTCCTCCTCCCTCGTGGCGCTGCACTGGGCCGTGCAGGCGCTGCGCGCGGGGGAGTGCGACCTCGCGCTGGCCGGCGGCGTCGCCGTCATGGCCACCCCCGGCCTGCTGTTCGAGTTCAGCCGGCAGCGCGGCCTGGCGCCCGACGGCCGCTGCAAGGCCTTCTCCGACGACGCCGACGGCACCGGCTGGTCGGAGGGCGTCGGCCTGCTCCTGGTGGAACGGCTGTCCGACGCCCGCCGCAACGGCCACCGGGTCCTCGCCGTGGTCCGCGGCTCCGCCGTCAACTCCGACGGCGCCTCCAACGGCCTGACCGCCCCCAACGGCCCCTCCCAGCAGCGCGTCATCGAGCAGGCCCTCACCAACGCCGGTCTGACCGCCGCCGACGTCGACGCCGTCGAGGCGCACGGCACCGGCACCACCCTCGGCGACCCCATCGAGGCCCAGGCCCTCATCGCCACCTACGGCCGCGCCCACGACGCTGACCGGCCGCTGCTGATCGGCTCGCTGAAGTCCAACCTGGGGCACACCCAGGCCGCCGCGGGCGTGGCCGGCGTCATCAAGACGGTCATGGCCATGCGCCACGGCCGCCTCCCGCGCACCCTGCACGTCGGCACGCCCTCGACCCACGTCGACTGGAGCGCCGGACACGTCCGGCTGCTGACCGAACCCGCCGACTGGCCCGTGAGCGCCGAACGGCCCCGCCGCGCCGCCGTGTCCTCCTTCGGCATCAGCGGCACCAACGCCCACGCCATCATCGAGTCCGCCCCCGCCGACGACACTCCCGGCGACGCCCCCGGCAGCGACGCCCCCGCGACCGCGGCCGTGCCGCCCGTCGTGCCGTGGGTGCTGTCCGCCCGCGCCGCCGCCGCCCTGCGCGACCAGGCCGCCCGGCTCGCCGACCACGTCCGCGCCCACCCGCACGACGACCCCCACGGCACCGCCCACGCCCTCGCGACCACCCGGCAGGCCCTCGAACACCGGGCGGTCGTGCTCGCCGGGGACGCCGCACAGGCCCGCACGGCCCTCGAAGCCCTCGCCGCCGGCGAGGAGCGGCCCGACGTGGTCACCGGACGTGTCCTGCGCGGCGCCACCGCCTTCCTGTTCTCCGGCCAGGGCGCCCAGCGGGCCGGCATGGGCCGCGAACTGCACGCCGCCTTCCCGGTGTTCGCCCGGGCCTTCGACGAGACGTGCGCCCACTTCGACACCGAACTGGGCACCTCCCTGAAGGACGCCGTCTTCCACGGCGCGCTCGGTGAGGAGGCGCTGCACCGCACCGACCTGATGCAGCCGGCCCTGTTCGCGGTCGAGGTCGCCCTGTTCCGGCTCCTGGAGTCCTGGGGCGTGACGCCCAAGTACGTCTTCGGCCACTCGCTCGGCGAACTCACCGCCGCCCACGTCGCCGGCGTGTGGTCCCTCGCGGACGCCTGCCGGATCGTGGCCGCCCGCGGCCGGCTCATGCAGAACCTGCCCGCCGGCGGCGCCATGGTGTCGGTGGAGGCCGGCGAGGACGAGGTCGCCGCGGCCGTCGCACGGCTCGCCGGCCCCGACGCCGGCGCCGTCACGGTCGCGGCGGTCAACGGACCCCGTGCCACGGTCGTCTCCGGCGACGCCGCCGCCGTCGAGGCCGTGGCCGCCGAACTGGGCCGGCGCGGCCACGCCACCCGCCGGCTGCGCGTCGCCCACGCCTTCCACTCCGCCCGCATGGACGCCGTACTGGACGACTTCCGCGCCGTCGTCCGGTCCGCCACGGCCCACCGGCCGCGCCTGACCGTCGTCTCCGACCTCACCGGCCGGCCCGCCACCGCCGACGACCTCGCCTCGCCCGACTACTGGGCGCGCCACCTGCGCGAGGCCGTACGGTTCGCGGACGGCGTCACCTGGCTCGCCGAACACGGCGTCAGCCGCTTCCTGGAACTGGGCCCGGACGCCACCCTCACCGCCCTGGCCCGCACCTGCCTGCCCGAGGACACCACCCAGCGGGTGTGCCTGCCGCTGCTGCGCAAGGACCGCCCCGAACCGGTCGCCGTCCTCACCGGCGTGGCCGGCGCCTACGCCCACGGCGCCGCCACGGACGTCGAGGCCCTCCTGGGCCGGGGCGCCACCGCGCACGTCGAGCTGCCCACGTACGCCTTCCAGCACGAGCGGTACTGGCTGCGCCCCGCCACGACGGCCGGGGACCCCAGGGGCGCCGGCCTCACCGGCGCGGACCACCCCCTGCTGAGCGCCGTCGTGCGCGTCGCCGACGACGACCGGATCCTGCTCACCGGCCGCCTGTCCACCCGCACCCAGGCCTGGCTCGCCGACCACGCCGTGCACGGCACCGTCCTGCTGCCCGGCACCGCCTTCGTGGAACTGGCCCTGCGCGCCGGGCAGGAGGCAGGCTGCGACCTGCTGGAGGAACTGACCCTGGAGGCGCCCCTCGTGCTGCCCGGCAGCGGCGGGGTGCAGCTCCAGCTCGGCATCGGCGCCCCCGACGCCACCGGCCGCCGCACCCTGACCGCACACGCCCGCCCCGACGGCGACGACGACGCGCCGTGGACCCGGCACGCCACCGCCGTCCTGACCCGCGCCGCCGCCGGCAGTCCGGCCGACCTCACCGCCTGGCCGCCGCCCCACGCCGACGCCGTGCCGCTGGAGGGCTTCTACGCCGCGCTGGCCGCCCGGGGCTACCAGTACGGGCCCGCCTTCCAGGGCCTGCGCGCCGTGTGGCGCCAGGGCGACGCCTGGTACGCCGAGGTCGTCCTCCCCGAGGACCAGCACCGCGACGCGGCCCGCTTCGGCCTGCACCCGGCGCTGCTCGACGCCGCGCTGCACGCCCAGCTCGCCGGGGTCACCGGGGACGGGGGCGAGGGCGGCGCGGGACTGCCGTTCTCCTTCGGCGGCGTCACCCTGCACGCGGTCGGCGCGAGCGAACTGCGCGTGCGGATGGAGCCGAGCGCCTCCACCGGCGGCGGCGTCGCGCTGCGCGTCGCGGACGGCACCGGCCGCCCCGTCGCCACCGTCGACGCCCTGGTCAGCCGCGCCGTGCCCGCGGGCGCCCTCACCACGGCCCCGGCCGCCGACGGTGCCCTGTACGCCGTGCGCTGGTCACCGGCCGCCGCGGGCCCGGACGACCGCTCGCCCGGCGGCGACCCCGCCGGCCCCGGTGCCGAGGGCTGGTTCCTCGGCGGCGGCGACCCCACCGGCCTGCTCCCGGCCTGGCCGCGCCTCGGCGCCGCCGACGGCGCGGCCGCCCCCACCGCCGTCCTGCTGCCCTGCGCCTGCGCCCCCGGCGAGGACGCCACCGCCGTCGCCACCCGCGCCCTGGACGCCGTGCGCGCCCTGCTCGCCGACGAGCGCGTCGGGGCCGCCCCGCTCGTCGTCGTCACCCGCGGCGCCGTCGCCGCAGGCGACGGCGAGGACGTGGCGGACCTCGCCGCCGCCGCCGTCTGGGGCCTCGTCCGCTCCGCGCAGACCGAGAACCCCGGCCGGCTCGTCCTCGTCGACCTCGACGGCACCGGCGCCTCGCTGGCCGCCCTCCCCGCGGCCGTCGCCTCCGGAGCCACCCAGCTCGCGCTGCGCGACGGCCGGGTGCTGACCCCGGGCCTGGCCGAGGTGCCCGCCGGCGACGGCGGCGCACCCTGGGACGCCGACGGCACCGTCCTGATCACCGGCGGCACCGGAGCGCTCGGCGCCCTCGTCGCCCGGCACCTCGTCGCCCGGCACGGGATCCGCTCCCTCGTCCTCGCCTCCCGCCGCGGTCCCGACGCACCCGGCGCCGGCGACCTCGCCGCCGACCTGAGCGCGCACGGCGCCGACGTCCGGATCGCGGCCTGCGACACCGCCGACCCCGAGGCCCTGGCCGCCCTCCTGGCGGACATCCCCGCCGAGCGCCCCCTGCGCGGTGTCGTGCACACCGCCGGCCTGCTCGACGACGGTGTCCTCGGCTCCCTCACCCCCGAACGGCTCGCCTCCGTCCTGCGGGCCAAGGCCGGCTCCGCGCTCGCCCTGCACGAGGCCACCAAGGACACCGGCCTCACCGCGTTCGTGCTGTTCTCCTCCGCCGCCGGCCTCCTCGGCGGGGCCGGGCAGGCCAACTACGCGGCCGCCAACACCGTCCTCGACGCGCTCGCCCACCACCGCCGCGCCCACGGCCTGCCCGCCACCTCGCTCGCCTGGACCCTGTGGCAGGGCACGGACGGCATGAGCGGCGGCCTCGGCGAGGAGGACGTGCGCCGCATCGCCGCCTCCGGACTGCCCGCGCTGGAGCCCGCACAGGGCCTGGAGCTGCTGGACGCCGCGCTGAGCACCGGCGAACCCCTGCTGGCCCCGCTGCGCACCGCCCCGACCGCCCTGCGCGCGGCCGCCGCCGCGGGCCGCCTGCCCGCCCTGCTGCGCGGCCTTGTCCCCGCACCGGCCCGTCCGGCCGCCCGGGCGGCGCGGTCCGACTCCCCGGACCTCGCCCGCCGGCTGGCCGGGTTGTCCGAACCCGAGCAGGAGCGGCTGCTGCTCGACGTGGTGCGCCGCCACTCCGCCGCCGCGCTGGGCCACGCCTCGGCCGGCGCGGTGGACGGCGAGCAGTCCTTCAAGGACCTCGGCTTCGACTCCCTCACCTCCGTCGACCTGCGCAACCGCCTCAACGCCGAGACCGGCCTGCGGCTGCCCGCCACGCTCGTCTTCGACCACCCCCGCCCCGCCGCCCTCGCCCGTCACCTGCGCCGGGAACTGGCCGGCACCGTCGACCGCACCACGGCGGCGGCCGTCACCGCCACCGACGACGACCCGGTGGTCGTCGTCGGCATGGCCTGCCAGTACCCCGGCGGCGTGAACTCCCCCGAGGACCTGTGGCGGTTCGTCGCCGAAGGCGGCGACGCCATCTCCGCCTTCCCCACCGACCGCGGCTGGGACCTGGAGCGCCTCGGGGGCCTGCAGGCCGGGTTCCTCTACGGCGCCACCCACTTCGACGCCGCCCTGTTCGGCATCTCGCCCCGCGAGGCCCTCGCGATGGACCCGCAGCAGCGGCTCATGCTGGAGACCTCTTGGGAGGCGTTCGAACGCGCCGGCATCGACCCGCTGTCCCTGCGCGGCAGCGCCACCGGCGTCTACGTCGGCGCCATGGGCTCCGGCTACGCCTCCGGCCTCGCCGACATCCCCGAGGGCATGGAGGGCTACATCGGCCTGGGCGTCTCCGGCAGCGTCATCGCCGGCCGCGTCGCCTACACCTTCGGCCTCGAAGGGCCGACCATGACGGTCGACACCGCCTGCTCCTCCGCCCTCGTCGCCCTGCACCTGGCCGCGCACGCCCTGCGCCGCGGCGAGTGCTCCCTGGCCCTGGCCGGCGGTGTCACCGTGATGGCCACGCCCGGCACCTACACCGAGTTCACCGCCCAGAACGGCCTGGCCGCCGACGGCCGGTGCAAGGCGTTCGCCGCCGCCGCGGACGGCACCAGCTTCTCCGAGGGCGTCGGCGTCCTGCTCCTGGAGCGCCTGTCGGACGCCGAACGCAACGGCCACCGGGTCCTCGCCGTCGTCCGCGGCTCCGCCACCAACCAGGACGGCGCGTCCAACGGCCTGACCGCCCCCAGCGGCCCGGCCCAGCAGCGTGTCATCCGGCAGGCGCTGGCCTCCGCCGGGCTCTCCCCGGCCGACGTGGACGCCGTCGAGGCGCACGGCACCGGCACCACCCTCGGCGACCCCATCGAGGCCCAGGCGCTGCTCGCCACCTACGGCCGGGAACGGCCCGCCGGCCGCCCCCTGCTGCTCGGCTCCGCCAAGTCCAACTTCGGCCACACCCAGGCCGCCGCCGGCGCCGCCGGAGTCATCAAGATGGTCATGGCGATGCACAACGGGGAACTGCCGCGCACCCTCCACGTCGACGAGCCGTCCCCGCACGTCGACTGGTCCGGCGGAACCGTCGAACTGCTCACCGAGCCGCACCCCTGGCCGGCGGTCACCGGGCGGCCCCGCCGGGCCGGTGTGTCCTCGTTCGGCATCAGCGGCAGCAACGCCCACGTCATCCTGGAGGAACCCCCCGCCCCGCGGCGGGCAGCCGACCGTCCCGCGGCGCGGACCGAACCCCGCGCCTTCCCCGTCACCGGACACACCCCCGAGGCGCTGCGCGCCCAGGCCGCCCGCCTGCGCACCCACCTGGCCGGCGCCGGCGCCGACCCGCGGGACGTCGCCCTCACCCTGGCCGCCGCCCGGCACCCGCTCGCCCACCGGGCCGTCGTCGTCGCCGAGGACCCCGCCGAACTGCTGGCCGGACTCGACGCCGTCGCCACGGGGGAGCGGGCCGCGCACGTCGCCACCGGCACGGCCGACGGCGGGCGCACCGCCTTCCTGTTCAGCGGACAGGGCGCGCAGCGCCCGGGCATGGGCGCCCAACTGCACGCCACCCATCCGGTGTTCGCCGCGGCCTTCGACGCGGCCTGCGCGGAACTGGACCGTCACCTCGACGGCCCGCCCCTGCGCGAGGTCGTGTTCGCCGCCGAGGGCAGCGAGGAGGCGGCCCTGCTCGACCGGACCGCCTGGACGCAGGCCGCCCTGTTCGCCTTCGGCACCGCAGCCCACGCCCTCGCCGTCTCCTGGGGCGTGCGGCCCGACCTGCTGCTCGGCCACTCCATCGGCGAGCTGACCGCCGCCCACTGCGCCGGCGTGCTGACCCTCGAGGACGCCTGCGCCCTGGTCGCCGCCCGCGGCCGGCTCATGCAGGCCCTGCCCGAGGGCGGCGCGATGACGGCCGTGGAGGCCACGGAGGAGGAGGTGCGGCCCCACCTCGGCGACCGCGTCTGCCTGGCCGCGGTCAACGGCCCGGCGTCCGTGGTCCTCTCCGGCGACGGCGCCGACGTCGAGCGCATCGCCGCCGAGTTCGCCGGACGCGGACGCAGGACCCGCCGGCTGCGGGTCAGCCACGCCTTCCACTCGCCCCTGATGGACGCCATGCTGGAGGACTTCCGGCGGGTCGCGCAGCAGGTGGCGTACGCGCCGCCGGCCGTGCCGGTGGTCTCCAACCTGACCGGCGCCGTCGCCGGCGGCGACGACCTGATCACCCCCGACTACTGGGTACGGCACGTCCGCGAGGCGGTCCGCTTCGCCGACGGCGTGCGCACCCTGGAGGAGCAGGGCGTCACCGCGTACCTCGAACTCGGTCCCGACGCCACCCTCGCCACCCTGGTCCCCGACGGCCTGGCCGACCCGGCGGCGGCGACCGCGGTGTCCCTGCTGCGCCGCGAGGTGCCCGAGGCGCGGGCCGCGCTGCTGGCGCTGGCGCACCTGCACACCCGTGGCCGCGGCAGCGGCCCGGACGTCCTGGCCGACCCCGACGCCCGGCCCGTCGACCTGCCCACCTACGCCTTCCAGCGCGAGCGGTACTGGCTGCAGTCCTCCGCCCCGACGACCGCCCCGGCCGAGGACGGGGCGTTCTGGGACCTGGTGGAGTCGGCCGACCCGGCCGCGCTGGCCGAACACCTCGACGTCGATCCCGACGCCCCGCTCACCGCCGTCCTGCCCGCCCTCGCCGCCTGGCGCGGCGACAGCCGGAGCCGCGCGGAGTCGGAGCGCTGGGAGCACCGCGTGGTGTGGCGGCCGGCCCCCGACGGCGCGGCCGGCACCCTCACCGGCACCTGGCTGCTGCCGGTGCCCGCGTCCCTGCACCGCAGCGCCTGGGCCGCCTCCCTCGCCGACGCCCTCACCACGCGCGGCGCCCGCGTCCTGACCCTGCCGGTGGACTGCGCCACCGCCGACCGCACCACCCTGGCCGCCGACCTCGCCGCCCTGCGCGACACCGGGGACGGGGACCTGGCGGGCGTGCTGTCCCTGCTGGCCGCCGACACCCGCCCGCTGGCCGCGCACAGCGCCACCCCGGCCGGCCTCGCGGCCACCGCCGCCCTCGTGCAGGGCCTGGCCGACGGCGCGGCCGGAGCCGCACCGGTGCCGCTGTGGTGCCTGACCACGGGCGCCGTCGCCCCCCTCGGCCACGAGGCACCCGCCGCGCCCGAACAGGCCGCCGTCTGGGGCTTCGGCCGCTGCGCCGCGCTCGAACACCCGCAGCTGTGGGGCGGCCTGGTGGACGTCCCGGCCGGCACCGAAGCGGCCGTCGACCCCGGTGTGGCGGCGCGGCTGTGCGCCCTCCTCGCCGCCCGCGACGGCGAGGACCAGGCCGCCGTACGGCCCTCCGGCACCTTCCTGCGCCGCCTGGAACACGTGCCGGCCGGGCCGCCCGCCGGCACCGGCGCCGACTGGACGGGCACCGTCCTGCTCACCGGCGCGACCGGCGCCCTCGGCCTGCGCACCGCCGCCTGGCTGGCCGCACAGGGCGCCACCCGCATCGTCGCGGTCAGCCGGTCCGGCACCGGCGCGCAGGGCGCCGCCCGGCTCAAGGAGGCCCTCGCCGGCACCGGCACCGAACTGGTCGTCGCCGCCTGCGACGTCGCCGACCGGGCGGCCCTGGCCGCACTGCTGGCCGAGCATCCCGTCGACGTCGTCGTGCACACCGCGGGCGTCCTGGACGACCGCCTCATCGACGGCATGGACGCGGCGAGCCTGGACCGCGTGCTGCGGCCCAAACTGGCCGCCGCCCGCAACCTCGACGAACTGACCCGCGGGCGCGAGCTGTCCGCGTTCGTCCTGTACTCCTCCGTCTCCGGCACCCTCGGCACCATCGGCCAGGCCAACTACGCCGCCGCCAACGCCTTCCTGGACGCCCTGGCCCAGCGCCGCCGGGCCGCCGGGCTGCCCGCCACCTCCTTGGCCTGGGGACCGTGGGACGGCGGCGGCATGGCGAGCGACAACGCCGAGACCGCCTCCCGCATGCGGCGCGGCGGGCTGACCCCGCTGCCGCCCGACCGGGCCGCCGACGTCATCGGCCGGGTCGTCGCCCGCGGCGAGGCCGTGCTCACCGTCGCCGACGTCGACTGGGCCCGGTTCGCGCCCGGCTTCACCGCCGACCGGCCCAGCCCGCTGCTGTCGGACCTGCCCGAGGTCGCCGGCCTCGGACCCGCCCGGCCCCGGGCGGACGAAGCGGCCGGCGGCGCGCGGGACCTGCGCGACCGGCTGGCCGGCCGGTCGGCCGTCGAACAGGAGCGCACCCTCGTCGCCCTGGTGCGCGCCGAGGCCGCCACGGTCCTCGGCCACGCCACCGCCGACCGGGTGGGTGCCGCGCAGGCCTTCAACGCGCTCGGCTTCGACTCCCTGATGGCCGTCCAGCTGCGCAACCGGCTCGGCTCGGCCACCGGGCTCGCCCTGCCGGCCACCCTGCTGTTCGACCAGCCCAACGCCACGGCGCTGGCCGGCTACCTGCGCGGCCGGCTCACCGAGGGCACCGACGGCGCCGACAGCGTCCTGGCCGGCCTGGACCGACTGGAGGCCGCCCTGGCCGCCGTGCCCGGCGACGACGCCCGGCGCGACCGCATCGGCGCCCGCCTGCAGGCACTGCTCGCCCACTGGAACGGGTCCGAGCACACCCCCGCCGACGGGTCCGGCACCGCCGCCGCGGACATCGGCGACCGGATCCACTCCGCCGCGGCGGACGAGATCTTCGACTTCATCGACAACGACCTCGGCATCTCCTGACGAGTGCACGGCCACCGGACCTGGGAACGGGTGAACAACGCATGAGTGATGAGGACAAGCTCCTCGGCTACCTGAGGAAGGTCACGGCCGACCTGCACCAGACGCGGCAGCGGCTCGCCGCGGCCGAGGCACGCCACCACGAGCCCATAGCGATCGTCGCCCTGGGCTGCCGCTTCCCCGGCGGCGTCCAGGGCCCCGAGGACCTGTGGCGGCTCCTGGACGACGGCGTCGACGCCATGACCGAGTGGCCCCGCGACCGGGGCTGGGACGTCGAGTCGCTCTACGACCCCGAGCCCGGCACCCCCGGCCGCAGCTACACCCGCACCGGCGGGTTCATCGACCGCGTCGGCGACTTCGACGCCGGGTTCTTCGGCATCTCCCCGCGCGAGGCGGTCGGCACCGACCCGCAGCAGCGGCTGCTGCTGGAGATCTGCTGGGAGGCCCTGGAACGCGCCGGCATCGACCCGCTGTCCCTGCGCGGCAGCCGCACCGGCGTGTTCGCGGGCACCAACCTGCAGGACTACACGACGCTGCTCGGCCTGTCCGACAACGCCGGTGACGACGGCGTCGGCAACGCGCCCAGCGTCCTGTCCGGCCGCATCTCCTACACCCTGGGCCTGGAGGGGCCGGCCGTGTCCGTCGACACCGCCTGCTCCTCCTCCCTGGTGACCCTGCACCTGGCCGCCCAGGCGCTGCGCGCGGGGGAGTGCGACCTCGCCCTGGCCGGCGGCGTCACCGTGATGTCCACCCCGACGATCTTCCTGGAGTTCAGCCGGCAGCGCGGGCTGTCCCCCGACGGCCGCTGCCGCGCCTTCGCCGACGCCGCCGACGGCACCGCCTGGGGCGAGGGCGCCGGCGTCCTGGTCGTCGAGCGGCTGTCCGACGCCCGCCGCAACGGCCACCCGGTGCTGGCGGTGGTCCGCGGCAGCGCCGTCAACCAGGACGGCGCCTCCAACGGCCTGACCGCCCCCAACGGCCCCTCGCAGGAACGCGTCATCTGGCAGGCGCTGAAAGCGGCCAGACTGGT